>CAUCLI010000004.1 GCA_958443615.1 uncultured Collinsella sp. | reverse complement strand
CCAACAACAAGTTCGAGTTCCGCGCGGTGGGCTCCGAGGCCAACGTCTCCGACGCGAACATGGTGCTCGACTGCGCCGTCGCCGAGGCGCTCAAGGCCTTCGCCGATGCGCTCGAGGGCACGCCCGCCGATGAGTTCCAGGAGGCCGCGCTGGCCTACTGCGCCGAGCACCTGCGCGCACATCGCCGCATCCTGTTCTCCGGTGACGGGTATTCCGAGGCATGGCCGGTTGAGGCCGAGCAGCGCGGTCTCGCCAACCTGCGTACCGCTGCGGACGCGATTCCGGCGTTCGTGGCCGAGAAGAATCTGGAACTCTTTGAGAAGCTCGGGGTCCTCTCTCGCGCCGAGGCCGTCTGCCGCTACGACTGCAAGCTCGAGAAGTACAACAAGCTCATGAACATCGAGGCGACCACTATGGTCCGCGAGGCGCGCCGCACGTACCGCCCCGTCATCACCGCGTACGCCACCAAGGTCGCCAAGGGCCTCGAGGTCATCCGTTCCGCGGGCGCCGAGGCGGCGATGCAGTGCGAGCAGAACACGCTCAACAAGCTCTGCGACGGCATCACCGAGATCAACGAGTCCATCAAGGCGCTCGATGCGCTGCATGCGCAGGTCGAGGCGATCGAGGACGCCCAGGAGCAGGCCGGCGCGTACGCGCACGAGGTCGCCCCGGCGATGGCGCGTCTGCGCGCCGCGGTCGACGCCATGGAGGAGATCGTGGCCGCAGACTACTGGCCGGTACCGACTTATGACGACATCCTGTTCTACGTCTGATACAGGGGGAGCCGGGGCATTCGGCCGCGCGGGGATCTGATGGCTGCGGGGACCCGATGTCAGCGGGAAGGGCGGGGCGCTCCATTCGGGGCGTTCCGCTCCGCGTTTACAGCAGCTCGCCGTGGGCGCGGACGTAGAGCGCCTTTGCGATGCTCGTGAGCAGCAGGTAGCCGATCATCATCACGGCGAGGACGCCGAAGAACGCGCCCGGAAGCGGCACCAGGTCGAGAGCCGCGTTCACGCCCGGAACGTAGGGCATGGCGGTCACGACCCCGACGCCCAGGACCGTGAGGGCCGTGAGCGACGCGGCCGGCTTGCTCTGTGCAAAGGGCAGGCGCTCGGTGCGCAGCAGGTGGATCACGAGGGTCTGCGTCCACATGGACTCGACGAACCAACCCGTCTGGAAGACGAGGGCGAACAGGGCGCGCTGGCCGGGATCGGCGAGGGCGTCCCAGGGTGCGCCCACCACGAGCGGGCACACGACCCAGAACATCGCGGCGAAGGTCAGGATGTCGAAGATGGAGCTCACGGGACCGAGTCCGAGCATGAAGCTCACGATGCCGCGCGCGTCCCAGGTGCGCGGACGGGCGAGGAACGACTCGTCGACGCGGTCCCAGGGCAGGGCGGCGCAGCTCACCGTGTACGCCATGCCGAGCAGGAGCAGCTGCAGCGCGCTCATGGGCAGAAACGGCAGGAACGCGGCGGCGACGAGCACGGAGAGCACGTTGCCGAAGTTGGAGCTCGCGGTGGTCTTGATGTACTTGATGGTGTTGCCGTAGGTGCGGCGTCCTTCGACGATGCCGTGGGCGAGTACGGTGAGATCCTTCTTGAGCAAGATGATGTCGGCGCTCTCCTTGGCGACGTCGACGGCGGTGTCGACGGAGATGCCGCAGTCGCTGGCGCGCATGGCGGCTGCGTCGTTGATGCCGTCGCCCATGAAACCCACGGTGTGCCCGCCGCGCTCGCGCAGCACGCGCACGATGCGGGCCTTCTGCAGCGGGGAGAGCTTGGCGAAGAGCCCCGTGCGCTCGGCGCGCTCGGCGAGCTCGTCGTCGCCGAGCGCATCGACGTCTGCCCCGGTGAGCATGCCCTGGGCGTCGATGCCGACCTGCTCGCAGACGGTCGCGGCCACGGCGGCGTTGTCGCCGGTGAGCACCTTCACGGCCACGCCCAAATCACCGAGCACCTTCACGGCCGCCTTGGCGCTTGCCTTGGGCGGGTCGAGGAAGGCGAGGTAGCCGATGAGGGTCATGTCGCGCTCGTCGTCGGCGGTGAGGTCGCGAGCCGGCACGTCGTTTCGCTGTGCCACGCCGACCACGCGCATGCCGCGCTCGTTGAGGCCGCGGACGCGGTCGAGGATCTGCCCGGCCTGATCGGGCGTGAGCGGCAGGACCTCAGTCCCGACCTCGACCGCGCTGCATGCGTCGATCATCTCCTCGACGGCTCCCTTGGTGATGAGCTGGCGCTTGCCCGCGCCGTCCTCGACCACCACGCTCATGCGGCGACGGTCGAAGTCGAAGGGAATCTCGTCCACCAGGCGCCAATGGTCGCGCGCGCCGGCGATCGCCGCGGCCTCGGGGGAGGTCCGCACGCCGGCCTCGCCTGCCCGGGCGTCCATGCTGCGGTCGCCGGCGGCAAGGCCCTCGGCACGCTCGATGATGGCCTCGTCCATGAGGTTGCGCAGGCCGGTCTGGAAGACGCTGTTGAGATAGGCGTGGCGGAGCACGCGGTCGCTGGGCGCGCCCAGCACGTCGAGATGGCGCTCGAGCACGATCTTGTCGCGCGTGAGGGTCCCGGTCTTATCGCAGCACAGCACGTCCATGGCGCCCAGGTTCTGGATGGAGGAGATCTCCTTGACCACGACGTCCTTGGCGCGCATGGCCTCAGCGCCGCGCGCCAGGCAGGTCGTCACGATGACCGGCAGCATCTGCGGCGTGATGCCCACGGCGACGGAGATGGAGAACAGCAGCGCGTCGAGCCAATCGCCCTTGGTGAGGCCGCACAGGACGAACACGATGGGGCACATGACGAGCATGAACCCGACGAGCACACGGGAGACCGAGGCCACGCCGGCGTCGAAGCTCGTGGCGGTGGGCCGTGCGTCGAGCGCGCTCGCGATGCCGCCCAGGTAGGTGCGCGCACCGGTGGTCACGACGACGCCCGTGCCCGAACCGCTCTGCACGGTGGTGCCCGCGAAGGCGAAGTTCGCGCAATCGTCGATGACGAGCGCCCGCCCGGAGGGCTCATCGATGGCGGCGGGGGTCTTCTCGACGGGGTCGGATTCGCCCGTGAGGGCCGCCTGGGTGAGGAACAGGTCCTTGGCCGAGATGATGCGCAGGTCGGCGGGGATGATGTCGCCCGCGGCGAGCTCGATCAGGTCGCCGGGGACCACGTCCGCCAGCGGGATCTCCGCGGCCCCGGTGTCCTCGCGCACGCAGCGGCAGGTGATGGAGACGAGGCCCTTCAGGGCGTCAGCCGCGGCGGCTCCGCGGGTGTCCTGCCAAAACGAGATGCCTCCGGAGATGAGGACCATGATGCCGATGATGACGGCGGTGGAGGGGTCGGCCTCACCGGGCGCGGCGAGGTAGACGTTGGTGTACAGCGAGATCGCGGCAAGCGCGAGCAGGATGAGGGTGAACGGCGTGAAAAACGCGCGGGAGAGGCGGGCGGAGAGCGGGTCGTGATGCTCGGGGGCGATGATGTTGGCCCCGTGCACCGAGCGGACGCGATGGGCCTGCTGCTCGGTGAGGCCGTGCGGGCCGCATCCGAGCAGGCCCATGACCTCGGTGGCTTCGAGTGATCCGATGCGCGCGATCTCGGGGTCGAGTCCCGAGGTGCGCTTTGCCACTGCGACCGAGCTCGCGTTGTGGCGAACATGCGAGCTTACGCTGCCGATGGCGCGGTGGATGCCGCGGCGCACGCGGCTTCCGGCCATGCGGAAGCCCGCTCCCATTTTGTTGGCTTCGATACGGTCGATGTGCTTCATCCAGGTCATGAGGCACCTCCTTGACGTTGTCCCGGCGTTGCCGGGTGCGTGGTCGGATACGGGGAGATGCGCCCATGCAGGCATGGGTCGATCGCGGCGGTTGCCGCGGGGACATCGATTCGGTTGCGTCGCGATGGCGGAGGGCGTCCGTGCGTCCGCTATGCCCGGGGATTTATCGCCCGATCAGAAGGCGGGGATACGGACCGCGGGCACCGTCACGGCGCAATCGGGGTTTGCTGGCCTGCTGGGCGCAGTTACTGGCAGGATGGTCCATGACGCACCTCCCTTTTCGGTCGCGGCCGGGGCCTTCTTCGAGATTCGCACGCTAGTGTAGACCGCCCGTCGGGGCTGTCAAGTACGATTTCAGTCTAATCCACAAATTAGGTAGGTTTGTAAAGAGGGCGTCAGGGCGCCCAATTGGGGACACGCCCAATTGGGGACAGGTACAGATCGAATCATTGCAGCGTCGATCGTTGACTGCGGGCGCCCCCATGCGAAGATGGGCGCCCAACGTCTTCTCATCGAGGTTCGCGAGGTTCGCGCGGCGAGGGCGCGGTGGTTAAATCTTCGAGGCGCTATCGCATGGGCCGTGCATGGCATATGCTGTACGGGTGCCAGGCGTCATGACATGTCGGGCATAAAGAGTGGGGAGGGCCGCATGCAACGCGCGAAACAAGTTTCCGAGTCGATCGAGCTCGGCATCATCTTGGCGTTGGTCGGCGGATTCATGGATGTCTATTCCTACGTCGGCCGCGACGGCGTGTTCGCCAACGCCCAGACGGGAAACATCCTGCTCGTGGGTGTGCACCTTTCAGAGGGCGACCCCGCCCTCGCCATGCGCTACCTGCTTCCGGTCCTGTGCTTCTCCGTCGGCATCATGATGAGCGACCTCGTGCACGAGCGCTTCGCGAGCGTCATGCATTGGCGTCAGCTCACGGTTTTGGCCGAGGCCCTCACCTTGCTCGGCGTCGGCCTGCTGCCCCCCGAGCACAACATGCTCGCCAACGGTCTCACCTCGCTCGCCTGCGGGATGCAGGTCGAGAGCTTCCGCAAGATCCACGGGCGCGGCATCGCCACCACCATGTGCATCGGCAACCTGCGCAGCGCCCTGCAGAACGTCGACGACTACATCATCACGCACCAGCGCGGCTTCCTCGTGAACGGGGTCCTGTACTTCGGTGTCATCGCCGTGTTCGTGTGCGGTGCCGTGCTGGGCAATTGGTGCCTCGAGCGTTTCGGCCTGTCCGCCATCGGCATCTGCTCGCTGCTGTTGCTCGCGGCGTTCTTCATGATGTTCTCCGACCGCGAGGCGGCGGCGGAGTAGGCCCCGGCGTGTCCGAAGAACGAGTGGCGAAGTTTGTTGCAGAGAGCATCGAGCAGGCGAGAGGGGAGACGCGTCTCGCCGCGATGCGCAAGCGCCTGGGGCTGAGCCAGCGCGAGTTGGCGCATCGGTCGGGGGTGTCGCTGCGCTCCAACCAAATGTACGAGCAGAGAAACAAGGATATCAACCGCGCCCAGGCGTGTTCGGTGGCGGCGCTTTCCCGCGTCTTGCATTGCACCATGGAGGATCTGCTTGAGATTGAGCTGGCTGACTCTGCCACGTAGATGTTCGTTTCTCGACATGCGCCCTGGCTTTGTGGCGTGCTCGTCATTGGCGTCGGAGTGAATGGCTGAAGATCGGGAGCGTCACAGTATTTGCAACGAATAGACGCCTGAGCCGTATATAGAAGTAGATGGGGAGGTGATGAGATGGAGTTGGGAAGCGTTTTCGGTTCGGGTGAGACCCGCGGGGCGACCGCGGCGGCGCGGCGCGATGCGCGGCTGGTGCGGTCGATTGTGCGCACGGGGTCGCGCGCCAAGGCGGACACGCTGGTACGCGCGTATTACGACGAGATGCTGCGGTTCGCACTGAGGCAGATCGCATCCACGGAGGACGCGCGCGACGTGACGCAGGAGATTTTCGTGGCGGCGCTGCGTGGGCTGCCGGGGTTCGACCCGCGGCGCGCCTCCTTTCGCACATGGCTCTATCGCATCGCCTCGAACAAGGTGATCGACTGGTTGCGATCAAGCCACTCGACGTCCGCAACGGTGTCGCTGGACGAGCTCGACCGCGAGGTTTCCGATGGATGCGACGAGATGGGGGAGCTGTCGGAGCTCGCCGCGAATTCCGCGCGAGCCGTCCGCATCGGCGAGCTCCTCTGCACCTATCCGGATGACGTGCAGCGCATCGTACGGTTGCGCGTGTGTGCAGAGCGTCCATTCGGTGAAATCGCGGAGGTCGTGCATATGCCCGAGGCTGCCGTGAAAGCGCGGTATTACCGGGCTGTGCGGGCGGTCCGATCACAGATCGAGCGGGAGGAGCATCTGAGGGAGGTCGAAGTCCGGTGAAGTCGATGAAGAGGATGAATGGCATCGGCATGTCAGAGGCCGAGCGGGATGCCGCGGTTGGGAGGATCCTCGATGCAGCCCTGCCCGAACCCGCCCGCCCGCTCAGCCGTCTTTGCGAGATCGCGCGCGCCGTCACTCCCGGGATGCTCGTGTTCGGTGTGGAGGACTGTGTGTTCGTCGCCACGGTCTCGGCCCTGTTCGCCTTGGTGCCCGCAGGATGGGCGGCCGGACTGCCGGAGCAGGTCGCGGTCGCGCTCTTCATCGTCGCGCCGGTGTTCTACGTGCTTGTCCAAGCGCTTTGCACCTGGAAGGACGTGGAGAGCGGAACCATGGCGTGGCGATCCGCATGCCGTGTCACCCCGCGTGAATTGGACGCTTTGAGGATGCTCGCATTCGGTGCGGCGGCGGTCGTGGTCTGCGTTCCCATCGCGGCGTTCATGTGGGTCGCCTCCGCTCGCGTCGCCTCGTTCGAGTGGATGCTGAGCGTCTCCTGCGCGAGCCTGTCCGTGTATGCGGCGATGGCGCTCGCGCTGATGCGCCTGTTCTCACGCATGCGGGTGCGCCGCGCGGGAAGGGGGTCGCGAGCTGGCGTCGCGCTTCCGATTGTGGCCCCGCCGGCGGTCTGGCTCGGCGGATGCGCCGCCCTCGCCATGGATCCCGAGTTCGGAAACGTGGTGCTGAGCGTGCCTGCGGTCATGTTCGCGCTTGTCGCGGTGGGGGCCGCCTCGCTGTTCGTCGTCCAAATCTTGCAAGGGCTCCGGGTCGCCCCATACAACGGCCGGCCGGGCGGCAGTCCCGCGTAATCGCTATCTACCAGGGAAAGGACGTCCCATGCTCGCTATGGAACATGTCTCCAAGTCGTTCGGCTCCTCAGTCATCATCGAAGATGCCTGCGTCGAGTTCCCCGCGGGCGTGACGGGTCTCATCGCGCCGAACGGCGCCGGCAAGTCGACGCTCATCAAGATGCTCGCCACGCTGCTGTTTCCCAGTGAGGGAGAGATACGCCTGGATGGCGAGGAGATTCACGCGCTGGGGGAGGAATATCGCGCTCAGCTCGGGTACCTGCCGCAGCAATTCGGCTACTACCCCAATTACACGCCGCGCAAGTTCCTGAGGTACGTGGGCGCACTGCAGCGCATGGATGCGCGCGCCGCGGCGGCTCGCGCGAACGACCTCATCGACCTCGTGGGGCTCTCCGACGTGGCAGACCGGCGCATGCGCGATTTCTCCGGCGGCATGGTGCAGCGCATCGGCATCGCCACGGCGTTGCTGAACGACCCCCGTATCTTGATCTTGGACGAGCCCACGGCAGGTCTCGACCCGCGCGAACGCGTGCGCTTCCGCAACATCATCCATGAGCTGGCATGCGACCGCACGGTCATCCTCTCCACGCACATCGTGTCCGACGTGGAGACCATCGCGGGTCAGATCGTGCTCATCGAGAACGCTCACGTCCATGCTTATCCGAGTACGGCGGCGTTGTGCGAAGAACTGCGCGGGCGCGTGTTCGAGGTCCCGGTGAGCGAGCCGTTGGGCCCCGGCTGGCAGGTGCTGAGCGAGGCCGAGCGCGAGGGCGCGACGGTGCTCCGCGTTGCGGCGCCGGCTTCGCCCCATGGTGCGGAGCGTGAGGTCCCGCAGTGCGCGGTTCCGGTCGATCCGAGGCTCGAGGACGCGTTTTTGGTGCGCTACTCCGAGGGGCGGTGAGGGAGATGATGGCGAGCTTCATGAAGGGTGCCGCCCGGCGCGAGGAAGTCCCGCGCAAGGCCGCTTCGCGCATGGGTGCCCGGTGCAGACAGGGTCTCGCGGCGCCGTGCCGCCTTGCGGCGTGGCGGGCGACCCTCATACGCGAGGAGCTCGCCAAGGCGCTTCATGTGCCGGGGATGCTGGCGTTGCCGTTGCTCTCGCTCGCCCTCAACGCGGCGCTGCTCTTCGGCCATCTATGGTTGCGCCCCATGATGGTCGAGGTCGATGCCGTCGCCCGCGATTCCGGGACTCAGATCGACGGCGCGTTTCTGCGCGCGCTTGAACGGCGCCCTGAAAGCGAGCTGAAAGACCGGTTGCTCGCGAGTGCCGAGAACATGGATGCGGGTTCGGTGCCATCGCATGCCCGTACGTCCGCTCAAGACGTCATCGCCCATATGGACACGGCGGTCGCAAGGGGATTGGCGGCCGTCAAATACGACCGATGGCTGGACCGCGCTGGGCATTTGGAGCGCACGGGGGGTGCGGGCAGCGTGTATGCGGGTCCGGTCACCCACGATCTCCATGTTTTCCTGTTCGGCACAATGGTGCCCGTCCTGATCGCGGAGGCATCCCTCATCGGCGCCGCCGTGGTCCTGTACATCTCGGAGCTCGATGCGCGCACCGGCGCCCTCTCGATTGTGACGACTTCTGCCCTTGGGCGCCGCGCGCCGCTCCCGCGCTTCGCCGCGGCGCTCATCATCGCGCTCGCCGCGTACGCCCTCATCGGCGCGGTCACGATCGGCGCGACGGCGTTCGCCTTGGGATGGGGCATGGGCCCCGCATGGGGCAGCGATGTGGCGAGCGTCTTCAACATCGCGATGCAAGGGGCATCGGCGCGTCCGTTCATCCCGTGGCGGGATTTTACGGTGGCATCGTACATGGCATGTTCGCTGGTGCTCGGCGCCCTTATCGTGGCAGGGCTGATCGCCATGGCCCATGCGGTGTCGATGGCGTTCGGGCGCAGCGAGGTTCGCATGGCGTGCCTTGCCGTCTGCACCTTTTTGCCGCTCGCGTTCTGCAAGCTCTGCGCGCTGCTGGGGTTTTCGACCGCCGCCGCCCTGCTGGCTGCCGCGCCGGCCATGTTGTTGACCTTGAGCTCCCAATGGTTCACCGATCTCGGGGCCTATGGCCTCCTGCCATGGCAGGAAACGGTGTCCTCCGTGTTCGGCGTCGCCGTGTGGGGAGTCGCGGGCCACTGGGCGTTTCGCTCGTGGATGCGAAGGGATGTGGCATGATGCGGATCTTTCTTCAGGAACTTAAAAAGATATGGACGCCCGGGACGATCGCCATGCTCATCGGAGTGGGCGCACTGTATTACTGGCTTTACGGGTACGGCCCTGTCCAGCATTTTCCCAATGGGGCTCAGGCGACGCTCGATCTCGAGCTGGCTCTCGAATGGCGTGAGCGCTTCGGCGGCGCCATCGATGCCGCCGAGCTCGCGCAGATCGATGACGATCTCGACGCGGCGCGCACGGAGTTCGCACGGGATCTGGCCGAGATTCCCGAGGCCGTTGAGGAGGGCGTGGTGTCGTGGGAGTCGTATCTGACGTTTTCCGAGCGGCTGAGGACCGAGATGGAGCGGCAGTCGAATCGCGGCGTCATCCGTGTCGAAGCGGGAAGCGAGCTCGCCCGCATGGAAGGGCTCTCGCGTGAGATAATCGCCTTGCCGTCGTATGAGAGGTCGAGCGCTCTCGACCTTTGGCGGACCTCGCTCGCCGAGGGGATGGATACGTCTGCCGAGCAGGGGTATTTGCATCTGGGCTGGCTTCAGAACATCGAGACATACGGGCGCTATCTGAGTACCTGGCTGGTGGTCGCGCCCGCGTTCGTCGTCGCCCCCTTCGTCATGCGCGACCGTCTCTGCCGGATGCGCGCCGCGCAATGGACGTGCCGCGCGGGCCGCATGATCTGGGCTCCGCAATTTGCGGCGGGGATGCTGTCCGCCTGTATGGTCCTTATGGCGAGCGCGGCGCTTTGGATCCTGCCCTTTGCCTTCACCGACGTTCCGGGGTTGTTGGACTGTGCGATCGCGGGGCCATGGTCCGGCTACGATTGTCCGTGGGATATGACGCTCGGCATCTACATCGCCTTGCGCATCGCACTCATGCTGTGCGCGGGGCTGGCGAGCGCATTGGTGGCACATGTCCTCGCGCGGACGAGCGCGGGCTCCGTGGGCATGCTGCTGCGGCTTGTGCCCTGGTGCGTGGGAGTCGGGTTCATCGTGGTTCCCGAGTTGCTCGACCAAGCGCTGTGCGTGAGGCAGGCGGGCGTCGGTCTCGGCGCCGTGCTCGGGCGCGCGGGTCTTCCCGGGTTCGAGGCGGCTGTCGTTGCCACGGTTCTTGTGCTCGCAGCGGTGCTGTGTTGCGGAGCGTTCCATCGTCAAATGCGTTGCGATCTCAAGACGAGCTGAGCGTCGGGGAGGCAGATGGGCTACTTGACCGCACGCACCACGGTGCCGCCGCCCAAGACGACGTCGCCGGCATAGACCACGACGGCTTGGCCGGGGGCGATGCCGCGCTCCGGTTCGTCGAAGACGAGCTCGAACGCGGCATCGCCGCTCACGTTCGAGCGGTCGCCGCCGTTGTTGCGATGGCTTGCGTCATCGGCCACCGCCCGGCGCATGCGCGCGGGTTGGGCGGGGTGGCGGTAGCGGATCTTGGCGCGAACGGGGAGACCCTCGGTCCCAGCCTCATCCAGCAGTGCTTCCATGACGCGAGCGGGTGCGCTCCAAATCCAGTCGTCCGCAACGAGCCCGCGTGCCATGAGGTCCTCGATCTCGCCAAGGGTGACGGTGTTCGCCGTGGCGTCGATGCCCGTCACGTAGACGGGGTGCGCGCGCGCCACGCCCAGGCCCTTGCGCTGACCCACGGTGTAGCGGATGGCGCCTTGGTGGCGCCCCAGCACCTCGCCGTCCGTGTTCACGATGTCGCCCTCGGGCAGGGGGGCGCCGTTGCGTCGCTCGATGTAGGTGGCGAAGTCGTTCTCGGGCACGAAGCAGATGCCCTGGCTGTCGCGCTTGCCGGCGTTCTCGAAGCCCTGCTCACGCGCGATGCGGCGCACGTCGCGCTCCTTGAAGAGGGCGCCGAGCGGCAGCAGCGTATGCGCGAGGCGCTCCTGCGTGAGCGAGTACAGCACGTAGCTCTGGTCCTTCGAGGGGTCGAGCGCACAGGAAAGCGAGCGCACGGCCTCCGGCCCGTCTGCCCGATCGGCGATGGCGGCAAGCAGGTCCGCCTCGGTTTGGGGAATGTCGGCGCACGGGGCATGGCCGCGCCCGCCCCGCTCGACCGGGGCATGGCCGAGCGTGCCGGTCTGCGCGTAATGCCCCGTGGCGATGTAATCGCAGCCCCGCTTGCGGGCATGTGCCAGGAGCGCCCCGAACTTCATGTGCCGGTTGCAGTCGATGCAGGGGTTGGGGGTCCGTCCCTCTTCGTAGGTGCGCACGAACTTCTCCACCACGTCGCGTTCGAAGTCCTCGCGCATATCGACGACCTCATGGGGGAAGCCCAATCGCGCGGCGATGGCCGCGGCGTCATCGGCGTCCGAACCGCTTCCGCACGCTCCCGGCGCGGCGTCTCCGTGCAGCAGCATGGTCGCGCCGACGCAATCGTATCCCTGCTGCTTGAGCAGGAAGGCGGTGACGCTCGAGTCGACGCCGCCGCTCATGGCGACGAGCACACGCTTGCGAGTCATGGGTCTCCTTGCGGGTCTTAGGCGAACAGGGCGGTCGAGAGGTAGCGCTCCCCGGTGTCGGGCAGCAAGGCGACGATGGTCTTGCCCTCGTTCTCGGGGCGCTTCGCGAGCTCAAGCGCGGCCCACGCGGCGGCACCCGAGGAGATGCCGACGAGCGCGCCGGCCTTGCGCGCGAGGGCGCGGCCCGTCGCGAGCGCGTCCTCGTTCTCAACCATGATGACCTCGTCGTAGATGGCGGTGTCGAGCACCTCTGGCACGAAGCCTGCGCCGATGCCCTGGATGGCGTGCGGGCCCGCCGCGCCGCCCGAGAGGACCGGCGAGCTCGCGGGCTCGACCGCGACGATGCGGACATCGGGGTTTTGGGACTTGAGATAACGGCCCACGCCGGTGATGGTCCCGCCGGTGCCCACGCCCGCCACGAATATGTCGACCTCGCCATCGGTGTCCCGCCAGATCTCGGGACCGGTCGTGGCCTCATGGGCGGCGGGGTTCGAGGGGTTGGTGAACTGACCGGCGATCCAGCTCCTCGGCGTGGCGGCTGCCAGCTCCTCGGCACGGGCGATGGCGCCCTTCATGCCCGCCGCTCCCGGGGTGAGGACGAGCTCGGCCCCGTAGGCGGCGAGAAGCGCCCGACGCTCGGCGCTCATGGTCTCCGGCATGGTGATGACGAGGCGGTATCCGCGGGCGGCGGCGAGTGCGGCGAGGCCGACGCCGGTGTTGCCGCTCGTGGGCTCGATGATGGTGTAGCCGTCGTGCGGTGCGATGACGCCCGCGGCCTCGGCCTCGTCGAGCATGTTGAGCGCGACGCGGTCCTTGATCGAGCCGGCGGGGTTCTGGCGCTCGAGTTTCACGAGGACGCGCGCCTTCAGGCCGATCTCGCGCTCGAGCCGCGCGAGCTCGAGAAGGGGAGTGCCGCCGATCAGCTCATCTATGGATGTGTGGATGCGTGCCATATCTGCTCCTTTGCAAAGGTGTCGGTAATTGTACGGCCTTCCGAATGGGAAGATGCCTCACGATGATAATCATACTAAACACGTAGGAATAGAATTATGCGGACGTAAACGAATGGAAACGCAATGGCATCATTCGCCCCTCGGGATGAAAATACCCATATTCCATAGGGGGTTATCTGTTATCCTGTGCCATATCGGAGTCGTCAAGAGAGGGGGCGGGGACATCATGCTGGTATCGACGAAGGGACGCTATGCGCTGCGCGTGATGATCGACCTCGCGGAGCATCGGTCGGAGGGGCGCACGCCGCTCAAGAAGATCGCCGCTCGACAGGGTATCTCGGAAAAGTATCTCGAGAACATCCTCTCCACGTTGGTGCGCCACGGCCTGCTCTCGGGTTTGCGCGGCAAGGGAGGCGGGTACTGCCTCACGCGAGAGCCCGGGGAGTTCAACATCGGCGAGATTCTCCGTTTGACTGAGGGATCGCTGTGCCCGGTCGCGTGCCTCGAGCACGGGCATGACGGTTGCGAGCGAGCCGACCGTTGCCGCACGGTGTGCGTTTGGCGGGAGCTCGATTCCATGATCTCCGACTATCTGGACAGCGTCACCCTCGCCGACTTGATGCGCGAGCCGGATACCCATGACGGGGCGACGGGACCCTGCATCTCATAGAGGGGCGATGCGCGTGCCCGCGCCGAGGCCCGCTTAGCCGCTTCGGCCTCAGTCGCCCGTGACGACCCCGAGCAGCGTGCACACGATGCTCACGATGATGCTGCCGAACAGCGCCGCCCCGAAGCCGCTGATGGCGATGCCGGAGCCGAGGAGATTCACGGAGAGCCAGCTGGCGAGTTCCAGCATGAAGCTGTTGACCACGAGTTGGAACAGCCCGACCGTGAGGCAGGTGAGCGGTAGCGAGATGACCGTGATGAGCGGCTTTACCAGCGAGTTCACGATACCGAGGAACAATCCCACGAAGGCGAAGCTGAGCCATGGGTCCGCTGTGCCGAAGGGCTGGATGCCCGGGACGATGAACGCCGCCACGGCTATGGCGATAGAGGTCAGGAGCCAGTTGAGGAAGAATCGCATGGAGGGCCCTTTCGGTTCGATGCGGGGCGTGGAGGCGGGTCGCGCAGAGCGCCCGGTCGCCGCGGGCGATCAGGGGGTATGATGGGACGATCGGCCTCCGAGCCGTCTCGATACATTCGTACATTCTACCCAGACTCGGCACATGCCCTTCGGATGTGAGGAGCGATATGCAGCGCTATGAATACGGGGACGTCGAGCGGGCGGTCCCGCGTGCCGGCGAGGACGGGTCGCGTGTCATCTCCTTCTTCATCTTCAACACCGAAGTCCACTTCCATGCGTATGCGTCGGATGGGGAATCGACGGCGGACCCCGAGGTGCGCGATCGCCTCGACGCCGCCCTCGCTGCGTGTCGGGACCGCTGCGCCTTCTTCGAGCGCCGGCTGTCGCGCACGCGTCGGGACTCGGACATCAGCCGGGCGCATGCGGCGTCCCCGGAAGCCGTCGAGGTGGCGCCCGAGACGGCGGAGTTGGTCCGTGTCGCGCTCGGATATTGCGAGCGCAGCCGCGGGACCTTCGACATCACCATGGGGACGTTGACGCGGCTGTGGGATTTCCACGAGGGCGTCGTGCCCAGCCCGCTCTCCCTCGCCCGCGCCCTGCCGCATGTCGGATGCGGGCATGTCCGGGTCTCAGGTGGCGATGCCGCCCCGACGCTCGCCATCGACGATCCCGAGACGGTGCTCGACCTCGGCGGTGTGGCGAAGGGGTATATCGCCGACGACCTCGCATCCCGTTTCGAGCGCCGCGGCGTGGGGCGCTTCGTCATCAATCTGGGGGGCAACGTGCTCGTGCGCGGGGGCAGGCCGGCGGACGGGTCCGCGCGCCCGGCGGTGCGTGCGGGGTCGCCCTGGAAGATCGGCATCGTGAACCCGCGCGATCCGCGTCATTACCGCGCCATCGTGGATATATCGGACGGGTCGGTCGTGACGAGCGGCCTGCATGAGCGGCGTTTCTCCAGAGGCGGGCGAACCTACCACCACATCTTGAGCCCCCGAGATGGGATGCCCGCCCGCACGGATGTCGCCAGCGCCACCATCATCGCCCCGCATTCGATCGACTGCGACGGGTACTCGACCACCGCGCTCATGCTCGGCATGGACGGGGGGCCGACGTTCATCGAGGATACCCCGGGCGTCGAGGGGGTTTTCATCAGCGATGCCGATGAGGTCCGCTGGACCTCCGGCATCGCCGAGAGCCTTTCCCTGGTGCCGACCCTCCCGCGCTGGTAGGCCGCGCATCGCCCCTCGCCGATCGGCCCGCCCCGCTCGCGCCCGCGCGACGCTTTAGTGCGCTACTGTGATAAACTGTGCCGAGGTGGCGTGCGCGCTGCCGTTTTTATGGTATGGATGCCCCGGGCGAGTCGCCGGGGCGATTATGCGCCCCTTGCGGCAAGGTTGGTGGTTGTGGTGAATATTGAGAAGATGTTCGAGCGTCCCGATGTCGACCAGCTCGTCGAGGCGTTCCGGCTCGTCGACGGACCCGATGAGATCCGCGCGTTCCTGACCGACCTGTGCACCCCGCGCGAGATTTGCGATTTCGCCCAGCGCCTGCAGGTCGCCCGCTATCTCGATGAGGGGGAGCCCTACGTCGAGGTCCAGGCCCGCACCGGCGCCTCGTCGACCACGGTGAGCCGCGTGTCCAAGGCGCTCAACGGCGAGTACGGCGGCTACCGCAAGGTGCTCGTCAAGTTCGGCGATAATTAGCGCGTGCCGACAACGGCCGAAGCCCGTCCCTCGCAGTCACGAGATTGCGGGGGACGGTTTCTTTTGCGCGGCGGGCGGGCCCGGCCGCCGCATCGATCGCATGGGGTTTGCCCGCGGCGCGCGAACGTGTCCGCGCGGGCGTGTAGGATGGAATGACGAGACTTCTATCGAGGATGGGGACATGGGACTGAAGGTCTACACGACGCAATCCGCATCGGCGCTCACGGGCGCCGAGGTATCGCTGCTCGCGGGAGCGGCGCGCGAGCACGGCCGCGCCACGCTGCTGGCGCCCACGTTCGCCGAGCGGGACCTGTGCCGCCGCGCCCTGGCAGACGCGCATGTCGGCACGGGCGTCGACGTGGCGACGCCCGCGACATGGATCGAGGGGATGTGGGAGCTGTTCGGCGACGGGCGCCGCATCGTTGCCCCGTTCGAGCGCCGCATGCTCGTCGCCGCGCTCATGGCCGGCCGCAGCGCCGCCTCCATCACGCCTTTGCGGGGCAATCCGGGCACGGTGCGGCTCGTTTGCCAGATCGCCGAGGCCCTGCTGCCCGAGATCGCCGCCCCCGCGACGCCGGGTAAGGAGGCGGCCGAGGCCGGCAATGATGCCGAGCGCGTCGTGTTCTCGCTGGTGCGCGATTACGCCGGCATGCTCGAGGCGCGCGGGCTCGTCGAGGCGTCGGAGGCCGCCCGCCTCTTGGCGCGGCTCGTCGACTCCGAGGCGCCCGCGTGCGCGCGTTTCGTCGCCGTGCGCGACGTCTCCCGCCTGCCCGGCCACGTGATGCGCCTGTTGATGGCCGTCGCCGGCGTGGGCGAGGCGGCCGTGCTGCTCAACCCCGACCAGCGATCCCTCGCCGCGGGTCTGCCCGCCCCCGTCGAGGTGGTCGGGTTCGATGCGCCCGCATCCGCCCCGCGCTTCCAGGGCGACCCCGAGTTCCTCGAGGTCGCGGGCCCGCATGCCCGCGGAGCCGCCTACGCGCGCGCCATCAGCGGGCTCGTGGCGGACGGCCGTGATGTGGTGGTGGCCTCCGCTCGTCCGTCAGACGTGTTCGATGAGGTCTCGCCCCGTTTGGCGGCTCGTGGGATCTGCTCGGAGTGCGCTCTCGTGGCCCGGTTCGGCGACACCGAGGTCGGCCGTCGCTTCACCGCCCTGTCCGACGTGGTCGCCCGCATGAAGGAGGCGGGGGAGGACCCCGAGCGCGCCGCGACGTGGTGGCCCGCGCCGGAACTCACCGATTGGCTCTATTCGCCGCTCTCCGGCATGGACTCCAATTCCGCGCGGAAGTTCGATAAGAAGATCCGCTCCAATCGCTCCCTGACGCCCGAGGCGGTTCTGCGCACCCTGCAGAGCTACCAGAGCCAAACCGCGACCATGCGCCAGCGCTCCGGGCATTCCGGGCCCTATGCCCAGGTTCCCGCCGTCTGCGCGAGCGTCGTCTCGTATCTGTGGCAGGAGCGCCCCGTCTCGGCGCTCAAGGCCATGTGCGCCGTCGCCGCGGCGCTTCCCCCGAGCGCCTTCGGCTGGAGGGATGGGTCGGTCCGCGCCGGCGTCGAGGCCACCATGGCCGCCAAGGCCATCGAGGCCCTGGCGGATACCGCCCGTGAGATGGACGTCCCCCAGTCCGTGGCCGTGACGGTGTTGGACGGCCTGACCGTATCCGCCCGCCGTCGCGCCGAGTCGACCGACTTCGCGCATGCCGGCCCCGATGGGGGCGCGACGGCGCCCTGCGTGCGATTCATGACGCTCACCGACGCCGCCCTGCTGCCCGCGGGCTCCGTGGACGCCGTCTTCATCGCCGATGTCGACGTCGACAATTTCTCGCTCGCTCACGAGGAAGGGGCCCTGGAGGCCCTTTCCGCCAAGCTCGGCGCCGCTCCCGTCGAGCTCGAGCCTGCCGCCCGCCTGCGCGACCTGTTCGATCGGGCGTTGGCCGCGGCGCGCTCTCGCGCGGTCCTCGCCCGCGTCACGCATGACCGCCAGGCGAAGGACCGCTACCCCGCCGCGATGTGGACGGAGCTGGCGGCGGCAGTTCGCGCGTCGGGGCGCGTCGCGGGTGTCGCCTCGGCGGGCGAGGGCGATATCGTGGGGGATCTCGACATCGCCGCCGGCGCCGGCCTGGTTTGCGAGCGGGTGGCGTGCCTGCCCCCGCAGGAGCTGGGGAAGGACGCCCTCCGTCATCTGGTGCTGTACCAGCGCGACCCCGCCGACCCGTCCCGCCTCGTGCCGCGCCAGCTGTCCGCCTCGCAGATCGAGAGTTATGCGACCTGCCCGCTGTGCTGGTTCATCTCCTCGCGCGTCCGTCCCCAGTCGCTCGATGCGGGGTTCGGCAATATGGAGAAGGGCAATTTCGTTCACGATGTCATGCATCGCCTGCACGCCGAGCTCATCGAGGAAGGGGTCCCGCGCGTCACGCCCGAGAATCTCGCGGGGTGCCTGGAGAGGCTGCGGGGCGTGTTCGACCGCGTCCGGGTCGAGCATGCGCGCAACAAGACCTCGAGCTCCGGCGCGCTCGTCGCGCACTCGGCCCTCGAGCGCGCGCAGGTGGACGAGATCCTGCCTCAGCTCGAGGCGGTTGTCCGGTACGAGGCCGAGGCGCTCGCGCCCTTTGCGCCGGAATACCTCGAGTACTCTTTCAACGGTCTCGGGGTCGAGTACGCCGGGCGCCCGCTCGGCGGGCGCATCGACCGCGTGGACGTCGATGCCGAGGGGCGCGCGATGGTCATCGACTACAAGCACCGCGCCGACGTCAACGCCTTCAAGCTCTCCGATCCCACGGTGGCGAAGCGCGACGGCACCGTCCCGGCGGATGACCCCGACTGGCTGCCCGAGCATACGCAGTCGCTCATCTACGCGCAGGCGTTGCGTCACTCCGAGCTCGCCCTCGACGCCCGCGGAGCCCTCTACTTCTCGACCAAGGGCGGCGCCCCCGCCATGCGCGGCGCCGTTTCCGAGGAATTCGCCGAGGTCGAGCGCGGTGACGGCCGCGTGCCCGGTCTGCGGACGGGCTTCCCCGACACCGAGCGCGGCGGTTCCATGAGCTTCGACGAGTTGCTCGACCGCGTCGAGCGGACCATCGCGCGCAAGCTCGACTCCCTCGAGGCGGGCGATGTGGCGGCGGCGGAGAAGCCGGGCGCGCGGTGCGCGTTCAATCACGACCTTGGATTCGAGCGGAGGGACGCTTAAACGATGGACCTTTCCACCCTCATGCCGCAGCAACGCGACATCGTGACCACCCTCGACCGCCCGCTGTTCGTTTCGGCGGGCGCGGGCTCGGGCAAGACCTTCACCCTCACGCGCAGGATCTTGTGGGCGCTCTCGCCCGAGTCCGGCCCCTTCATCCGGAGCCTCGACCAGGTGCTCGCCATCACGTTCACCAAGGACGCGGCGGCCGAGATCCGCGAGCGCGTCCGCGGCGCCCTCATCGAGGAGGGGATGGCCGACGTCGCCCTGCAGGTCGACGACGCCTGGATCTCGACCATTCACGGCATGTGCTCGCGCATCCTGCGCGCCCATGCGCTCGAACTCGGCCTCGACCCTGAGTTCACGGTGCTGGATGAATCCGTCTCCGGCCCGCTCATGGACCGCGCGGTCGATGCCGTGATCGCCCGTGAACGGGACGGTTTGGGCGCGCTGAGGGAGTGGTTCCCGCTCACCGGCGAGCTCGACCCCTCCGGTTTCGAGGCGGGCACGAGCGCCAAGCGCCTGGTGCGCGTGCTGCTCGAGCGCGCGAGCGCCTCGCGCCACGGCTTCGACGACATCGACTTCGTTCGCGGCGCGGTGGACTTCTCCGGCCTCATGGACGCCTATCGCCAGTGCCTCGGCGCGAGCGCCAAGGCGGCAGAGACCGCGCGCATCGCACTGGACGCCCTCGAGGCGTACGAGGGCGGCCCCCAGACGCGCGGGGACCTCGCTTCCTGCATGCTCGCCTGCGGCATGCCCCGCCCGAGCAAGGCCTTTCCCAAGGAGCAGGTGGCCCTGCTCAAGGCGGAGGCGGCCGACGCCTTCGTCAACGCCTATCTGGCCCTCGGCGGCCCCGCACTCGATGAATTGCTCGCGCTCGCCCGCGCCGTCGGCGACGAGTACGCCGCCCTCAAGGCGGAGCGCTCGGCGCTCGACAACAACGACCTCCTCCGCCTCACCTATGAGGCGCTGCGCGACCACGCCGGCATCCGCGAGGCGTACGCCGGCAAGTTCGCCATGGTCATGATCGATGAATTCCAAGACACCGACCAGCAGCAGGTCGATCTCATCAACTTCCTGACGGGCGAGGGCGGTCGCGCCCTGTGCACCGTCGGCGATGCCCAGCAGTCCATCTATCGATTCCGCGGCGCCGAAGTCGAGGTGTTCCGTCGCGCGCAGCGCCGTATCGAGGATGAGGCGGCCGCGGGATCCGCGGGGTCCGTGGTCGAGCTCGTCAAGAACTTCCGCAGTCACGCCGAGGTCCTGGAGTACGTCGCCCGCATCTTCGACGGCGGGAAGGGCGGTATCATGCCGGGCTTCCTCGATTTGCTCCCGAACGAGGGGCGCGTCGACGGCCTGGCCGCACCGGGGGCTTCGCGCCGACAGGCGCTGCTCGTCGCCGGCGGCACCACCGAGGAGCGCACGGCGGCGAAGGCCGAGGCCATCGCCCGCCGGTTCCGCTCGCTCGCCGATGCCGGTCAGCCCGTGGGGGGCATGGTGCTGCTGCTGGGCGGCATGCCCCGCGCCGGCGTGTACGCTGACGCGATCCGCGCGCAGGGTCTCGACTGCGTGATCAGCGGCGGATCGGTGTTCGCCTCCACGGAGGAGGCCAGGACCGTCCGCGCGCTCGTGCACATGCTCGGCAACTTGGCCGATACCGCGCAGGGCCTCGCCCCCGTGCTCGCCTCGCCGCTGTTCGCCCTGGGGGTCCAGGAGTTCCTTGCCCTGGCCACGGCATGGGATGCGCAGACCGGCGAGACCCGTCGCCGCAATATCGAGCTCGGCATCCTCGTCGGCGAGGACGCGCCGGGCTTCGGGGGGCTTCCGCTGCTCGCCCGTGCCCGAAGCGTCCTGCGTCGGGCCCTCTCGCGCCTGGGGAAGGACCCGCTCACCTCGATCGTGCGCGATGTGGTCAATGAGTCCGGTTGGATGGTCCGCCTCGCCGAGCGGGGGGCGGAGGGCCGCGCGCAGGCGGCGAACGTCTTGAAGGCCATCGACGCCGTCGCGGAGGCCGAGGCGGAGTTGGGCAACGCACCGCGCCAGGTCGCGCTCGCCTACGATCGGTTCCTGGCGGGCAAGCAGGCGCCCGGCGCCCTCAACGAGGAGGGGGGCAACGCGGTGCGCATCATGACGGTGCACGCCTCCAAGGGCCTCGAGTTCCCCGTGGTCGCGGTGTCCGAGTGCTTCGGCATCCGATCCAACTCCGATCGCATGCAGTCCGCCCGCCGCGACGACGGCACGATCGGCCTCGTCGCCCTGCCCGGTCGTTTTCCGAGTTGCCGTGATTCGTCCGGCTCCTTCGTCGACGGCGCCGAGGTGGAGAAGCAGTTCAAGAAGTATCTGAGCGGATCGGGCGCCACGGGGCCCTGGCTCGATGCGAGCTTGGCCGACGATGTGTGCGCGACCGGATCGGCCGCCGAGGCGTGGCTGTCCATGCGCGACGAGGAGGACCGCCTCGCGCTCGAGGAGCGCGCCCGTCTGCTGTACGTCGCGATGACGCGCGCCCGTGAGGTCTGCCTGCTCGCGATGGATGTGCCCGTCGGCCGCGGCAAGGACGCGGCTCTCGCCCTCAGGCCCGAGTTGGATCTCACGCAAGCCGTGCTCGAGCGCATCCTGCCCGATGAGGGCGCCTCGCTCGCGTGCGACCGCCTCGTGTTCGACAACGCCCAGGCGGGCGATTTCGAGCTGATCGCCCTCAGGGACTTCTCATATGGCGGCGCCGCATACGAGGCGAATGTCGAACCGGCCGATGCCGAGGCCTCGGTTGCGGACGCCCCCGCGCCCGAACCGACGGATTTCTTCACGCTCGTCGAGCCGGCGAGTGTATACATGCGCGTCGTGCCCGCCGAGCGCGCCCCACGTGATTCGTACAGCTATTCGTCGATCTCCGCGGAGCTGCACGAGGAGGCCGAGGACCGTGCGGCGGGCGGAGGGGCTCCCGAGGGCGATGACATCGATGAGGCGGTCGCGCCGAACGAGGTCGACGCCCTGCGCGATGAGCGCGATGAGCGGGCCGCCCTGTCTCGTTCCGGAGACCCGACCGCCCTGGGCAGCGCCTTCCATGCCGCATGCCAGTGGTTGATCGAACTTGATCGCGCCGATTTGCCCGCCGAGCGCGCCGACGCCCTGTGCCGCTACTGGGGCTGCACGACCGCCCAACGCGAGCGCTTCGATGCCGCGGTCGCGCGCTGGCTTTCCAGCGATGTGCGTGCCGAGGCACTTGCCTGGCCGTGTCGCCGTGCCGAGGTGCCGTTTTACACGCTGGGCATGGACGGGCTCGTGGAGCGCTTCGGGCCTTACGCCGAGGGCGCCATCGACTTGCTGTGCACCGACCCCGCTCGCCCCGGTCATGCCCTGCTGATCGACTACAAGACCGGTGGGAGCCCGGACGAGACGCCCGGGCGGCTGCATGAGAAGCACCGCCTGCAGGCCGAGGTGTACGCCGACGTCCTGCACAAGGCCGGCTACGAGTGCGTGACGCTCAAGTTCGTGCGCGTCGAGGTTCCCGACCTCTCCGATCCCGCGCAACCCCAGGTCGTCACGTACGAGCTGTGATGCATCCGAGGACACCCGCAAAATCGAGGTCGGGGGCGAGCGTCATGACCGCTTGCCCCCGCAATCGACTCGCTTGTTCGATGAGATCTCTGTTCGGATTGCCTTGCGGCGGCAAACGGTAGCACAACTCGGCAAAACTTCCGGAAATCGCGAAGTTTTGCCGAGTTGTGCTACCGTCGGGATCCGGTGGGCCCTCGCTCCGCCGTGCCGGGCGGCGTCGCTCCGGGCAGACGCGCCCTACACCGCCGTGCCGGGCGGGCCCGACACCGAACACACTGTGTGCCTTCCACGAGCCGGGGGCGCACATGCGTTCTGTCCGCTCGCTCGGTTAGAATCGATAGCGTTCGAAAGGACCCCGTCCCAAAACCTCAATTTAGGGACTGTCCCCAAATTGAGGTTCCAAATTGAGGTTTGAGCTGGCACGGGGTTGCGTATTCTCAGCACATCAGTTAGGAGCCACAGCACATGGCATTCGTCCACCTGCACAACCACACCGTCTACTCCATGTTGGACGGCGCGACGCGCATCGGCGACATGGTCAAGCGCGCCGTCGAGCTGGGCATGCCCGCCGTCGCCATCACCGACCACGGCTACATGTACGGCGTCCCCGAGCTCGGCCTCGCCTGCGACGCGGTCAACCACGGAACGCCCGAGTACAAGGTCTGGAGCCACGACAAGTCCTTCCTTGAGAAGGGCCGTCGCGACGAGCTCGAGTGCCCCGACCCCGAAAAGGACCCCCGCGGCTACGAGCAGCACATGAAGGACCTCGCGATGTGGGATGAGAAGGGCAACATCGACGAGCTCAAGCCGCCGCTGGTCATCAAGCCCATCTTCGGTTGCGAGGTGTATTTCACCCCCGACGAGACCCTCGCGCGCGACCGCAAGCCCGAGCTCTACCACATGGTGCTCTTCGCCCAGAACGAGAAGGGCTACGTCAACCTCATGCAGACGGTCTCCGAGGCCGCCGTGCAGGGCTTTTACTACAAGCCGCGCGTGACGCTGGACAACCTGCGCCGTCATCGCGAGGGCCTCATCGCCAGCTCCGCGTGCATCGCCGGCATCATCCCCAAGTGCATCGACCGCGGCGAGATGGCGACTGCCATCGAGTGGGCCGAGACCTTCCGCGACACGTTCGAGCCGGGCAACTTCTACATCGAGATCCAGGAGCACGGCATCACGACCGACTCCGGCATCACCGACGAGGAACTTTCCCGCACCCTCATCCAAATCGCCGAACAGGTGGGCGTCAAGGTCATCGCGACCAACGACTTCCACTATCTCACGCGAGAGGACGCGCCCGTCCAGGACGTCGTCATGTGCATCGGCACGAACTCCAAGATCGACGACCCGAACCGCATCCGCATGGAGGGCTCGGAGTTCTACATGAAGACCGAGGAGGAGATGCGGGCCCTGTTCCCGTATTGCCCCGAGGCCTGCGACAATACCCTCGAGATCGCCGAGAAGTGCAACGTCGAGCTCGACTGGGACAGCATCATCCTGCCGAACTACCCCCTGCTCGACCCGGGCGAGACCCATGAGAGCCAGTTCCGCCGCGAGTGCGAGGAGGGCCTCGCCAAGCGCTACGGCGACGATTGGGACGGGCGCGAGATCGGCGGCGTCGACATCCGCGAGCGCTTCGAGTTCGAGTACAAGGTCATCTGCGACAAGGGCTTCGCCGCGTACTTCCTCATCGTCGCCGAGTACGTCCGCTGGGCAAAGCAAAACGGCATCGGCGTCGGCCCGGGCCGTGGTTCGGCCGCGGGCGCCCTGGTCGCCTACGCCATGGACATCACCACCTTCGACCCGCTGTCGAACGGCCTCATGTTCGAGAGGTTCCTCTCTCCCGAACGTACCGAGATGCCCGATATCGACATGGACTTCGACGATGAGCGGCGCCTCGAGGTCATCGAGCATGTTCGACAGCTCTATGGCCCCGAGAAGGTCACCCACGTCATCACCTACTCCACCATCAAGGCCAAGCAGGCCATCAACGACGCTGCCCGCGTCCTGGACTATCCCGTCTACATGGGCCAGCGCCTGTCCAAGATGGTCTCCGCCGACCCGGGCGTGAAGCTCAAGCAGGTGCTCGAGAAGCAGCCGGGCAAGGAGGACCTGTACAGCCCCGATTTCGTCGAGGCGTATCAAAAGGACGAGGACGCCCGCCGCATCATCGACACGGCGCTGTCCATCGAGGGCCTCACCCGCGGCGAGGGCGTGCACGCCTGCGCCGTGCTCATCTGCCGCGACGCGGTCAACGAGCACGTGCCCACCAAGCTCGACACCAAGGGCGGCGTCGAGATCACCCAGTACGAAGGCCACACGGTCGCCGACATGGGCTTGCTCAAGATGGACTTCCTGGGCCTGCGCACCCTCACGGTCATCTCCAAGGCCAAGGCCAACATCAAGAAGAGCTTCGGCATCGATATCGACGTCGACGCCATCCCCTTCGACGACCCCAAGATCTTCGAGCTCATGAGCTCCGGCCGCACCGCCGGTGTGTTCCAGGTCGAGTCCGCCGGCATGACGGCCACGATCAAGAACATGAAGCCCACCGAGTACAAGCACGTCGTCGCTCTGATCGCCCTGTACCGCCCGGGCCCCTTGGGCGCCGGCATGGTCACGAGCTACATCAACCGCATGAACGGCAAGGAGCCCGCGGTCTCCTACGACCCGCGCCTCGACGGCATCTTGGGAGAGACCTACGGCACCATGGTCTACCAGGAGCAGGTCATGCTCATCTCGGTCGAGATGTGCGGCTTCTCCAAGGGCGAGTCGGACTCGCGCATCCGCAAGCCCGTGGCCAAGAAGAAGATCAAGATGCTGACCGACCAGGTCTTCAAATGGTCGGACGGCGAAGATGAGACGATTTACGACCACTGGATGAACGGCGCGGAGAAGAACGGCTACAAGCGCGAGGTGGCCCAGAAGATCTGGGACGACGTCCTCGAGTTCGCGTCCTACGCGTTCAACAAGTCGCACTCCGCCGGCTACGCCATCCTGGTCATGCAGACCGCCTGGCTCAAGGCCCATTACCCCAACGAGTACATGGCGGCCGTGCTCACCTCTTACACGGGCAAGACCGACAAGATCGTGCATTACGTCTCCGCGTGTCGCCACGACGGCATCGCCGTGCTGCCCCCGGACATCAACGAGTCCGGCACCGAGTTCACGGCGACTCCGGAGGGCGTGCGCTTCGGCCTCGCCGGCATCCGCGGCGTGGGCGAGGGCGTGACCCAGGCGATCATCGAGGAGCGCGAGCGCGGCGGCGCCTTCAAGAGCCTGCATGACTTCGTCGAGCGCGTGGATTCGAGCCAGGCCAACCGCCGCGTGATCGAGGCCCTCATCAAGGGCGGCGCCTTCGACTCGACCGGGTACCCGCGCCGTCAGCTCATGCACTTCGTGGACCGCGAGAACCCCGAGAACATCATCGACGCCGCGGTGAAGCGCCAAAAGGACCGCGCCGCCGGGCAGACCTCGCTCTTCGACGTGTTCGGCGACGTCGAGGGCTCCGGCTTCGAGGTCGTCGTCCCAGAGCCCGACGGCCAGGAGTGGGACCGCCACATGAAGCTCTCCTTCGAGAAGGAGGTGCTGGGCATCTACGTCTCCGACCACCCCCTGCGCCCGTATGAGTACGCGCTCGCCAAGGCGCGCGAGTTCACACTGTCCCAGATCGACACCGGTTTCGAGACCATGGGTCCCACCGGCAACGCGGTGAACCAGGAGATCCCCGAGGGCAAGCCCTATTGGTGGGCCGGTATGGTCTCGGGTGTGGGCAAGCGCGTCACCAAGAACGGCGACCCCATGGCCATCGTGCAGCTCGAGGACATGGAGGGCGAGGCGACGGTCGTCGTGTTCCCCAAGACGTACAAACAGTGCGAGAGCTACCTGTACGGCGAGGTCGACCCCGAAACCGGTGCGCAGCTTTCCGATGCCTTCATCCGCGTGAAGGGCAAGCTCGAGCGCTCCGACCGCGGTGACCAGATCATCGCCCAGGAGATCGAGCCGCTCGTGCTCAATGAGGAGAGCAACCGCCCCAAGGTCTTCGAGATCATGGTCCCGAGCTCGCGTTTCTCGCAGTCCAACATGGCGCGCTTGGCGACGGTGCTGAACACCAACCCCGGCGGCGACCGCGTGGAACTGTTCATCGAGCAGGCCGATGGCCAGACGATGCGCGCCGAGATCCCCACACGCGTGAACGCCCGATCGATTCCGCTGATCGCCGAGGTCAAGGGTATCGTGGGCAACAAGGGTCGCGTGACGGTGATCTAGGTTCCCGGTCCGAGGGCGGGAATATCGTCCCGCGCTCGAGCGGCCCCCTCGCACCGCCGATTGTCACGGACCGGCGGGATTTGATGACGGCTCGGTCGGGTTGCGGCCCGGTCGTTTATCGGGCGCCCTCTTGGGGCATACTCTTATACGTTGAATGCAGGCTCCTTCGAAAGGACTGATACATATGGCCACGTTTTTCAAGAATGACGAGAGCGGCAAGTTCCTGGCCGCCGTCGACGCCGATATGGTCGCCCCGGCCGGTTACACCGAGGTCGTCGCAAACTCCGTGGACGCCGCCGTGGAGAAGCACGTCCCCGTCATCGACCTCCAGCGCGACGGCCACGTCTTGAACGTGACCGTGGGCGAGGTCGAGCATCCCATGGAGGACGCCCACTACATCGAGTGGATCGCCCTCGAGGCCGCCGGCCGCCTGGAATTCCACTACCTCAAGCCCGGTCAGGCTCCGACCACGTTCTTCGCGGGTGGCGTCAAGACCGGCATCGTCTACGCCTACTGCAACCTCCACGGCCTGTGGAAGGCGGAGTTCTAAGGAGTTCGATCCGGGGCCCTCTCGGCCCCGTGCCTGACGGCGCGATCGAATGCGCGCGGGTGGCGAGGGGCGTTTCGGCTCCTCGCCACCCGTCGTTTGCGCGGCCCCGGTCGGGTTTATACTCGAATGCAATGAGTGCACAGCCGTCGTCCGGGCCTCGCCACTTGGCGTGCGTTCCGTTCCCGCGGTGCGGATGAGCGAGAAGGTTGGATTCCATCGATGAGGATCGCCCTGGCGCAGATCGGCGCCCGTCTTGGAGATTTCGAAGGCATCTGCTCGCGGGTCGAGCAGCAGGTTCGCGTTGCCCGTGACGCAGAGGTGGACCTGTTGTGCCTGCCCGCACCGCTGATGTGCGGCGTGACCCCGGGAGCGCTGGTCGATTATCCGAACTACGAGCATGACCTGATCAAGTGCCTCGAGCGCCTTGCCGGCACGTGCGAGGAGGCGGGCGTGACGTGCCTCATCCCCGCGGTGCTCTCGATGGACGTCGGCCAGCTGTTCGAGGCGTTCTTGCTGCGTCGCGGCCGCGTGGTCCCGTTGCGCCTGACGATGATCAGACATCAGGAAGGGCTGCCGGTCTCACCCTGGTCCCCTCCGGTGTTCGATGTCGCGGGAACCCGCATCGCGGTCACGTTCGATGTGCAGCGCGATCTGTCCTCGCTCCCGAGTGGCTGCGACCTCCTGCTGTATTTCCCGGTCAACGGGTTGGATGTGACGGATCCCGCCACCGCCGCCCCGGCTTCGCTCGAATCTGGTCAGCTGCAGCGCGATGTCGCGCGCGCCGGCGTCTGGATGGCGTGCATGGCGCCCGTGGGCGGGTACGATGACGCGGTTTACACGGGGGGCTCGTACGTCTTGGACGACGGGGGCCGCGTCGTGTCGATCGCTCCTTGCTTCGAGGAATCCCTGCTCGTCCAGGACGTGATGCGCGGCATGCCGTGCGATGCCGTCGAGGACCGCATGGTCCCTAAGTACGATCGGGGAGTGTGGATGTGGAACGGCCTGCGCCTGCATCTGCGCGATTTCGCGGCGGCGCAGGGAGCGGGACGTGTCTTGGTCAATTTGACCGGCGACCTCGCGAGCAGCCTTCTGGCGAGCCTGGCGGTCGATGCCCTGGGCCCCCGTTCCGTCATCGCGCTCCATGTCGAACACGATGATGCTCCGGATCGCGGCGCCCGCGCATTCGATGCCGCCCGTTCGGCGATCGCGCGGGAAGTCGCCTCGCGCCTGCACGTGCGCCTGATCGAGCGTGTTGCGCCGGATGCGCGGACGCTTCTGGATTGCGACGAGCCGTCTCGGGACGGCGCCCGCACGCCGGAGATCCGAAGGCGGGTCGAAGCGATGATGGCGGCCGATGTCTCCCGCCTCGAGCGTGCGTTGCCCCTCAGCTCGTTGACGAAGACGGACTACGCGCTGCGGCCCCAGGTCGCCGCAAACTCGAACGTCGCCCCGATCGCGCCTTTCGGAGACGTGTACCTCACGTCTTTGGAGTGGCTCGCCCGCACGCGGAATCGGATGTCGGCCGTCCTGCCGCAGGAGCTGCTCGGACTCGACGCCGTCAAGAGCGATATGTCCGAGGTCCTGCGGGACGCGGTGCGTCAGGCCGGGGTGGACGGCGCGCTGGCCGAACGCGCCCTGCATATGCTGCTCGCGCTCGATCCCTCCCAGGTCGACGGCGCTCTCGAGGGGCACGTCGACCGCAACGCCGTGCTCGACGACCTCCCCCTGTTCGCAAGCGACCCCGAGATGGCGGCGTTGCTCATGATGTTCGTGCGGGCGGGGGAGCCTTCGCGCCGCCAGCTGCCTTCCTGCCCGATCGTCTCGGCGAGGTCGTTCATGGAAAGGGCCTGGCCGTCGATGCTCGCCTGGTCGGATATGGGAAGGTATGGGGAGGAGCGCCTGCGGGCTGCCGACCTCGCCGATGCGGAGTTCCACCGCCTCGAAAGGCGCGGCGCGGCTCGGGCCGAGCGGGCGCGCGGCGAGATCATGGACATGCTCGCGGACCTTTTGGGAATCACGCCGGAGCAGCGCGCCCAGCTCATGGGCGATGAGGGGTTGCAGCGCATGGACGAGGAGCTCAGGGACGCCGGGAATGCCCTACGCGAAGCGCTCGGCCGCATGGCCTCCGAGGGGCTCGGGACCGAGGCCCCCGGAGGGAGCTCGCAGGACGGCGGCATCCCTCCCGTCCCCGGGATGGGCTTCTTCTCCCTGAACTAAAATCGCGCCATCTCCGTCATCCACGCATGGTATATTAGAACAAACGTTCGAATTATCGAGGAGGCGGCGTGGTCATTTTGGGTATCGACCCCGGTTTGGCGAACACGGGGTGGGGGATCGTCGAGGAGCGCCATGGAGAGGTGCGCTGCCGGGCATACGGTTGCATAGAGACTTCTGCGGGGTCCGACCTCGCGGCGCGCCTGCGTCGCATCGCCGACGAGCTCACGGCGGTCGTCGATCGCTACCTTCCGCAGGAGGCGTCGGTCGAGGGCATCTACTTCGGCGCCAACGTGAGGTCCGCGATCCCCACCGCCCATGCCCGCGGGGCCGCCCTCGTCGCATGCTCCCTGTGCGGCGTCGAGGTGGGGGAGTACACCCCCATGCAGATCAAGCAGGCCGTCGTGGGCACCGGGGCGGCGGACAAAGCGCAGGTCACGTTTATGGTCCGCACGTTGCTGCATCTCGATCACGATCCAAAGCCCGATCATGCCGCGGACGCTCTCGCGTGCGCGGTGTGCCACGCCCATCTTCGTCGCACGCGCGAGCTCACCGGCGGCGCCTACACCCAAGAGAAGGGAAACCCCTACGCATGATCTCGCAACTGAACGGAACGCTGCTCGAGGCGACCGCCGGCATGGCGGTGATCGATGTGGGCGGCGTAGGATTCGAGCTCGGAATATCCGCTTCGACCGCCGCGGGCCTTCCGCAGGTGGGATCGCCCGCCCGTCTGTACACGCGCATGGTGGTGCGCGAGGATTCTCTCACCCTATTCGGGTTTCAGTCCAAGGACGAGCGCACGATGTTCGACAGGCTGGTCGCGGTGAGCGGCGTGGGGGCCAAGCTCGCCCTCGCGATTCTTTCCAAGTTCAGCGTCGCCGAGTTGTACGCTTTGGTGATGACCGAGGATGATAAGGGCATGGCGAGCGTCCCGGGAGTGGGCAAGAAGACCGCCCAGCGCCTGATCCTCGAGTTGAAGAGCGTTTTCGCGAAAGACCGCTCGCTTGCCGGATCGGTCGCCCCCACCATGCCGATCCCGCTTGCGCCGGCCGCCCCGAGCGCGCCGTCCGCCCTTGAGGACGCGACGGCGGCGCTGCTCTCCATGGGATTCACCCCCGCGGAGGCGACCCTCGCGCTCGATGGGTATGATGGCAAGGACATGCGCGTCGAGGAACTCCTGTCCTCCGCGCTCAGGCGTCTGGGAATGGATTCGTGATGTGGGAAGTGGACGAGTCGACCGATCTGTGGGGTGATGCACCGACCAGCCGCCCTCTCGGTGCCGATACGGAGCGGTTCGTCACGGGTGAGCTCACCTCGGACGACCTCGATGTCGAGCGCGGTTTGCGCCCACAGCGCCTCGAGGACTATTGCGGCCAAGAGCATATCAAGCAGAGCCTGCGCATCCTGATAGAGGCGGCGCAAAGCCGAGGGGAGAGCCTCGACCATGTGATCTTCTCCGGGCCCCCGGGTTTGGGTAAGACCACGCTGGCCTCGGTCGTCGCAAACGAGATGGGTGCGCAGATCAAGACCACGTCCGGCCCCGCGATCGCGCGCACGGGCGACCTCGCCGCCATCCTCACCAACCTGCAGCCGGGCGACGTCCTCTTCATCGACGAGATCCATCGCCTCAACCGCCAGGTCGAGGAGATCCTGTATCCCGCGATGGAGGACTTCTCGCTCGATATCGTGATCGGCAAGGGGCCAGCCGCCCGTTCCATCCGCCTGGACATCCCCCGCTTCACGCTGGTGGGCGCGACCACGCGATCGGGCATGCTCACCGGTCCTCTCCGCGACCGCTTCGGCATTTCGTATCGCCTGGATTACTACGGTATCGAGGACTTGGCCGACATCGTCTGCCGCTCCGCGACGATCCTCGGCGTCTCCATCGACCGAGAGTCCGCCAAGGAGATCGCCTCGCGTTCGCGCGGCACGCCCCGTCTCGCCAACCGCCTTCTCAAGCGCGTCCGCGATTACGCCCAGGTGAAGGGGGAGGGTGCCATCGAGCTCGGCATCGCGACCGAGGCCATGCGCTTCTTCGAGATCGACGAGCTCGGGCTGGATTGGATGGATATCCGCATCTTGGAGACCCTGTGCAAGACGTTCCGCGGTCGCGCCGTGGGCCTGTCGACGCTCGCGAGCGCCACGGGAGAGGACGCGAACACGCTCGAGGACGTCTACGAGCCGTATCTGCTCCAATGCGGGCTCATTGTGCGCACCCCGCAGGGCCGCATGGCGACCCCCGCTGCGTTCGAGCACCTCGGGCTGGAGATGCCCGGCTTGTAGTGCACATGGTCGCATCAGCTCCATGATATGCTGAACCCATTAGTTTCGATCGAGGGAAGGGACCCTTCATGCCGACTGATATCGAAATCGCCCACTCCGTTGCGCCGCTGCCGATTCAGCAGGTCGCTGAGGCAGCCGGCGTCGATCCCAAGCATCTGATCCCCTATGGCTTCGACAAGGCCAAGGTGGACTACTCCCTGCTCAACGAGCCCGCGGATCACGAGGCCAAGCTCGTCCTCGTCACCGCCATCAACCCCACGCCCGCCGGAGAGGGAAAGACCACCACGACCATCGGACTCGCCGACGCCCTGCGCCGTCGCGGCGTGAAGAGCGCCGTCGCCCTGCGCGAGCCCTCCCTCGGCCCGGTCTTCGGCGTCAAGGGCGGTGCCGCCGGCGGCGGGTACGCCCAGGTCATCCCCATGGAGGACATCAACCTCCACTTCACCGGCGACTTCCACGCCATCGGCGCGGCGAACAACCTGCTCGCCGCCATGCTCGACAACCACATCCAGCAGGGCAACGAGCTCGGCGTCGACGTCAAGCGCATCACCTGGAAGCGCGCCGTCGACATGAACGACCGTCAGCTCCGCCACGTCATCGACGGCATCGGCGGCAAGGCCCAGGGCGTCCCGCGCGAGGACGGCTTCGACATCACCGTCGCATCCGAGGTCATGGCCATCCTCTGCCTGTCCACTTCGATCTCCGACCTCAAGCAGCGCCTGGGCGAGATCGTCGTCGGATACACCTATTCCGGCGAGCCCGTGCGCGCGAGCCAGCTCAAGGCGCAGGGCGCCATGGCGGCGCTGCTCAAGGACGCGCTCAAGCCCAATCTCGTGCAGACGCTCGAGCACACGCCCGCCTTCGTCCACGGCGGGCCCTTCGCCAACATCGCCCACGGATGCAACTCCGTCATGGCGACCCGCATGGCCATGCGCTTCGGCGACATAGCCATCACCGAGGCCGGGTTCGGCGCCGATCTGGGCGCTGAGAAGTTCCTCGACATCAAGTGCCGCATGACCGGCATCCGCCCGAGCGCCGTCGTGGTCGTCGCCACCGCACGCGCGCTCAAGTACAACGGCGGTGTGACGAAAGCCGATCTCAACGCCGAGAACCTCGAGGCGCTCAAAGCCGGTATGCCCAACCTGCTCCGTCACGTCGAGAACATCCAGGGTGTCTTCGGCCTCCCCTGTGTGGTCGCCATCAACCGCTTCCCGACCGACACCGAGGCCGAGCTCGCACTCATCGCCGAGGAGTGCGAGAAGCTCGGCGTCAACGTCCGCCTGTCCGAGGTCTGGGCGAAGGGCGGCGAGGGCGCGCTCGAGCTCGCCGACGAGGTCATGCGCTTGGTCGAGGAGCCGCATGAGTTTAAGTTCGCCTATGAGAACGGCTCCGATATCGCCGATGCCCTCGAGGCCATCGCCACCAAGGTCTATCATGCCGATGGCGTCGACTTCACGCCCGCGGCCAAGCGCCAGCTGGCCGATCTGCGCGCCAACGGCTTCGGCAACCTGCCGGTGTGCGTCGCCAAGACCCAGTATTCCTTCTCCGACCAGGCGAATGCCCTCGGTGCCCCCGAGAACTTCCGTATCACCGTGCGCGAGCTCAAGGTGAGCGCCGGCGCGCACTTCGTGGTCGTGCTCACGGGCAACGTGCTCACGATGCCCGGCCTGCCGAAGGTTCCCGCCGCCGAGAACATCGACGTCGATGACGACGGTGTCATCACCGGCCTTTTCTAGGGAGCCGTATGGCAACGATAATCGACGGAAAAAAACTCGCCGCCGAGGTCCGCGGCCGAGCCGCAGAACGCGCCGCGGGCCTGATGGGACGCGGGGTGCCCTGCGGCCTGGCCGTTGTCCTGGTGGGCGATGACCAGGGTTCCGCCACGTATGTGCGCGCCAAGCTCCGCGACTGCCAGGAGTGCGGCATCCCATCGCAAGATCACAAGCTTCCCGCGGAGACGACCCAAGATGAGCTCATGGCCCTCATCGAGCATCTGAACGCGGATCCCTCCATCGCGGGAATCCTCGTCCAGATGCCGCTGCCGGCACATCTTGATGCCGAGCAAGTCGTCTCCGCGATCGATCCGAAGAAGGATGTCGACGGCTTCCATCCCGAGAATTTGGGCCGGCTCGTCCGCGGCCTGCCCGGTTTGCGGCCCTGCACGCCGGCGGGCATCATGGAGATGCTCGACGCCTACGGCATCGATCCGGCGGGGAAGAACGCCGTTATCGTGGGGCGCTCGTCCATCGTCGGCAAGCCCATGTCGCTCATGCTGCTTGCCAGGAATTCGACCATCTCGGTCGCGCACTCCCATACCGATCCGCGCGAGCTCGCGAGGATCTGCCAGAGTGCCGACATCCTGGTCGCCGCCTGCGGTATCCCCATGATGATCAAGGGCCCGTGGATCAAGCCGGGCGCGACCGTCATCGACGTGGGGATGGACCGCGACGAGGAGGGCAGGCTCTGCGGCGACGTCGACTTCGCTTCAGCCGAATTGGTCGCGGGCTCCATCACGCCCGTTCCCGGGGGCGTCGGTCCCATGACGCGCGCCATGCTCATGAGCAACGTCTGCCTTGCCGCCGAGCTGCAGCATCCTGAGGCGGCCGCGCGCTCATAGCGTCCGCGCACGGTCTCTTACGCGCGTTGCGGGCATCTGCCCTGTCTGCCGTCTGCCTCGTCGAGCCCCCGTCACGTTCGGTGCCCCCGCACCGTCCGCGACGGGGGCTTTGCCGTGCCGCTCGTCAGTTCATCGGCGTAGCCTCGCACTGCCATGGGTACACTGTGGCAAGTGACCGCACAGAGCCCAAGGAGGATTCATGGCATGCACCACGATCTTGGTCGGTAAGCACGCGAGCTACGACGGGTCGACCATCGTCGCCCGCAACGAGGATTCGCCCAACGGCAAGTTCGAGCCCCAGAAGATGATGGTGGTCCACCCCGAGGACCAGCCGCGCACCTATACGAGCGTTCTCTCCCATTTGAGCTTCGAGCTTCCGGACAACCCCATGCGCTACTCCAGCGTGCCCGATGTCATCCAGGGCCATGGCGTTTGGGCCGCCGCCGGCTTCAATGAGGCGAACGTCGGCATGAGCGCCACCGAGACCATCACGTCAAACGAGCGCGTGCTCGGCGCCGACCCGCTCGTCGAGTACGTTCCCGCCCATGGAGAGCCCGGCGATCTTGACTATACGCCTGAGGTGCCCGGCGGCCTCTCCGAGGAGGACTTCGTCACCGTCGTCTTGCCCTATGTCCATTCCGCCCGCGAGGGCGTCCAGCGCCTGGGCGCTCTTCTCGAGCAGTACGGAACCTACGAGATGAACGGCATCGCGTTCTCCGATGCCGATGAGATCTGGTGGCTCGAGACTATCGGCGGCCATCACTGGATCGCCAAGCGCGTTCCCGATGATGCCTACGTGACCATGCCCAACCAGCTCGGCATCGACTACTTCGACCTTCTTGACGCCGAGGGGGAGCAGGTTGAGCACATGGCCAGCCCCGATCTGCGCGAGTGGATGGCCGAGAACCACCTCAACCTCACGAACACGAATCGGCTCGAGCCCGAAGACATCCTGGACGAGGAGTACTTCACGGACGATCTCGACGATCTTGAGGGCGAGGAGGCCGATGCGTGCGAGGAATATCTTGCCGACCTCATGGACCTGATCGCGGATGTCCGCGAGGGCATGCGCTCGGGTGAGATCTTCAACCCCCGCGAGGCCTTCGGCTCCCATTCCGATTCCGACCATGTCTACAACACTCCGCGTGCCTGGTATATGCAGCGCTGCCTGAACCCGCACGACGGCTGGGACGGTCCGGATGCCGCGTTCACGCCCGAATCGGACGACATCCCCTGGAGCCGTGTGCCCGAGCGCAAGGTGACCATCGAGGATGTGAAGTACGTCCTGTCCTCCCACTACCAGGGAACCGAGTACGATTGCTACGGCAACAAGGGCACGCATGCCACGCGCAACGCGTATCGCCCCATCGGCATCAACCGCAACAGCCAGCTCGCCGTTTTGCAGATCCGCCCGTATGTTCCCGAGCCCCTTCAGTGCATCCAGTGGATGGCCTTCGGTTCGAATGCGTTCAACTCCCTGGTCGCGCTGTACGCGAACGTCGATGAAATGCCCGCGTACCTGTCCGACACCACCGAGCGCGTGACGACCGAGAGCTTCTACTGGGCAAATCGCGTCATCGCCGCCCTCTCCGATGCCCGCTTCAACGAGACTTCCGCGAAGATCGAGTCTTACCAGGAGAAGATCGGCTCGCTCGGTCACAAGATGCTGCGTGAAACGGATAAGGCCGCTGCCGACCTTGGCGACGAGCAGATTCCGGCCCTGCTCGCCAAGGCCAATGACGCGCTGTGCGCCGATCTCAAGGTCGCAACGGACAACCTGCTCGGTCAGGTGCTCTACATCACGAGCTGCGCGATGAAGAACGGCTTCGCGATGTCCGACAACGAGCGCTAAGCTCCATCCAACCCGATACTCATCGCGACGGCGGCGAGGTTGCAAAACCGTTCGCCGCCGTCGGCTTTTCAGGCGCGGCGATGGGTACAAGTGTTTCTACGGGAGCGCGCGCAACGGGCGCGCGGTGAATGTCTAGGAGGCTTCCATGGCCACGAAATTCGAAGAGCTCGTCAACGGTATGGTCAACGTCGGCTTCGGTGCCGCGGCGGTGACCGCGGAGAAGGGCAAGGAGCTCCTTGATGGGCTGAGCGCGCGCGGCGAGGAGGTCCTGCGCGACCTCAACGACCGCGGGGAGCAGGCACGTCACGACAGCCACTCGTCCGATTTCACGCGTTCCATGTCCGATATCTTCATGGATGCCGGCGGTACGTTCTCCGAGGTGACCGAACGCCTGAGCGAGCACGGGGCCACTGCCGCCGAGCGCGTGCTCGACGAGCTCATCCTCGCCCGCGTGCGCTTGCTGACCAAGTCGGAGCGCGTCGCGTTCATGGCCCACGTGCGCGACCTGGTCGACTCGGTCGATGATGACACGGTGACCGTCGAGGTCGAGGACGCCGTCGTGGTCGACGCCGAGCCCGCCGCCCCTGTGGACGCCGAGCCTGCCGAGGACGGTCAGGCGGTCGAGTAGCCGCCCATGACCATCGACGCTGAGGACAAGCGCGCCGCGACGCCGGGCGCGCACGATGGGGCGAACGCCGCCCGCAAGCCATTGAGCCCCGAGGACACGGTCAATCTCGAGGGTGTCGAGGAGGCGCTTCGCTCGTCTTGGCGCACGCCGCGCGCCGTTGATCTGTTTCCCGAGGAGCCCGAGGCCATGGCGCCTTCAGAGGAGGTGAAGCTCACCTCCAGGGGACGTCGGCAGCGCATCGGCGAGATCGTCTCGATCGTCCGCAAATACAAGGCCTGGCACAACCTGACGCCCCGCCGCCTGCGTTGCATGCTCGAGGATCTGGGACCCATGTTCGTCAAGATGGGGCAGATCCTCGCGAACCGTTCGGAGATCTTGCCACAGGAGTATTGCGATGAGCTGCGCCGTCTTCGCTCGAATGTGGAGCCCGTCCCCTTCGCCGTGGTGAACGATTGCCTCGTGGCCGAATACGGCAGGCCGCTCGGTGAGATCTTCTCGCATATCGACCGCAAACCCCTGGGAAGCGCGTCGCTCGCGCAGGTGCATCGAGCCACGCTGCTCACGGGTGAGGACGTGGCCATCAAGGTGCAGCGCCCCGGTGCTCAGCAGGTCATGGCGCAAGACATCGACATCATGCGCTCCATCGTGGCCCAGGCGTCTCATTTTGTGAAAACCGACCAGTTCATCGATCTCAAGGGCGTGGTCGAGGAACTGTGGCAGTCGTTTCGCGAGGAGACGAACTTTCTCATGGAGGCTCGCAACCTCGACGAGTTCCATCGGCTGCACGAGGATGACGGGGCGATTTCCTGTCCGCGCTCGTATCTGGCGTATTGCACCGAGCACATCGTTGTCATGGACTACGTCGACGGCATTTCGATCGCCGATCCCGACGCCCTTGCGGCAGCCGGGTACGACCTCGAGAAGGTCGGCTCCTCCATCGTGGAGGACTACGCGACGCAGGTGCTCGAGGACGGATTCTTCCACGCCGATCCACATGCCGGCAACATCATCGTCAAGGACGACGTCGTGTACTTCATCGACCTCGGCATGGTGGGGCGCATGTCCAGCCATGACCGCGGCATCGTCAAGGACATGATCTACGCGGTGGCGACGGGGGACGTCCCCAAGCTCAAGGACTCGCTCATGCGCTTCGCCGTGACGAGGGGCGATTCCTCGGAGCTCGACCACTCGACCTTCCTGTCGGATTTGGACTTCATCATCGCCGATTTTGCCGGCTTAGATTTGAAGGATCTCGACATCGGCGAGTTCCTGACCTCCCTCATCAGCCTGGCGCGCAAGAACGACGTCGAGCTTCCCAGCGTCGTCACGATGTTCGCCCGCGGCATGGTGACGCTCGAAGGCCTGCTTACCGAATATATGCCCGACGTCAACATGATCGAGATCATCACCGAGCATATCAAGCATGAGAAAAGCTCGTATCGCCGTGCCCGCGAGGCCGCCGATGAGCTGACGCACGCGTCGTATCGGGCTCTCAAGGGCCATTTGGAGATGGCCGAGCAGCTCGGCTTGGCTTCCAGGATGCTCACGCGCGGTCAGCTCAAGATGAACATGCAGGTGCTCGGCAGCGAGCAGGTCCTGCGGCACGTGGGTGGAATCGTGGACCGTATGTCCATGGCCATCGTCATCGCCGGCCTGTTCATCGGGTCGTCCGTGGTGTACTACGCGAAAATCGAGCCGGTTATCTTCGGCATCCCGATCATCGGTTTTTTCGGGTACACGAGCGCGCTGGTCTTGGCCCTCGGTTTGGGTCGCGAGATATGGCGCAACAGTCACGGCGGCAAGTGACCGGCGCCTTTGCTCATGTTGCGCTGCGGTCTTGGCCGCACGTCCGTCCGTTACGATTGGAGTAGATCCAGGCTGGGCGCCTATATTCCCATGGATTGAGCGCAGATGATCTCGGCGTCGACGGTGATGTGCGTGAGCGAGTCGAGATCGAGGGAGCGGCCCTCGATGTTGAAGGCCACGGGACTCATGCGCACCAGGTCGGGCGCGTCTTCCGGCTGAACGGTGGATGTTTGGGTCACGCGGGCCCGGCCGACGATGCGCATATGGCGCATCAGGTGCTCCGCCACCCCGTGGTCGACGAAATCGGCCTCGGATAGCTGCTCACCTGCAAGTTCGCGCAGCTCGTGCATATGCTGCGGGGCGGGGATGACCTTGACGAGCATTCCGCCCGGTTTGAGGACGCGCTTGAATTCATCGTAGTTGGCGGGTGTGAACACGTTGAGGATCGCGTCGACCGTGGAATCGGAGAGCGGGATGTTCGCGAGGTCGGCGACGAGCCAGCGCACCGGACCGCCACCGCGCGCGGCGACGCGAGTCGCGTCCTTGGCGATGTCGAGGCCCAAGACGGTCGAGTGAGGGAGCGCGCGAGCCGCGTCTTTGGCGTACGACCCCTCCCCGCATCCGGCGTCTATGACGGTCGCGGTGCTTGCGAGCTCGCTCAGAGAGGCGGCGACGGCCTGATGCACTTCGCGATAGTAACCATGCTCCATGATGCGCCGGCGGCTCGCGAAGAACGTCTCGTCATAGCCCTTGAGGGGTTTCTGATGCGGGATGAGGTTCAAAAAGCCCTTCGCCGAGATGGCGAAATCGTGGCCGTCATCACAGGCGACTGAGGATTGCCGCGCATGCATCTTCGCTCCGCATAAAGGGCAGCGAAGGAGCTCGGCGATGTCGAGATGCTTTTGAACGCCCGGACGCGCCATGGGTTAGAGGACCTTCTCGAACGCGATGCGCAAAGGATCGACTTCGCCGGGATAGGGAAGCGTGATGATGCCGCAGCGGGTGTAGTCGAGCTTGCTCACGAGTCCCTGCACGGGGATGTTGCGCTCGTGGGTGTCGACGCGGATGCTCTGAGATCCGTGTTCGCGCGCGATGCGCTCGCCCTCCTCGAACATGCGCGTCATGACGCCGCGGCGGGCGGCGGCGGAGCTGATGGCGCAGCGATGGATGACGGCATAGCGGGGTTCGCGCGAATCCGATTCGGTCAGCCAGGCCCCGTCGATTTGGTCGTAGGTCTCCTCACCCGAGAAGGAAAGCGCCATCACTGCGAGCACGGTGCCGTCCTCGTCGACCGCCACATATGAGGCATCTTCGGCCATGTCGGCCTCGATATCGAGATGATTGGGATAGTCGCCCAGCCACTGGGGGATGTCCAGAGACGCCAGGGCCGCCTTGCCGTCATTAAGGACCTGTTCGGCGGCGATGACGTCACCGGGGAGCGTTTGGCGAATCTCGAGGGTCATAAGGGTCCTTTCGTGGGCGAGGCAATATGATCGCGGCAATCTGCCGTGACATTGCGTTAGCTGCACTTGACGCGCAGGTCGTCTCAGCATATGGGTCATTCGGGAAAATCATACACTTGAATACCGTCATTTTGGGTTTGGCGACACGACGGGCATTCTGTCAATGGGGTGAATTGTCAAATTTGACAGAAGTGTAACCAGAAGGTGGCGGATATTTCCATTTTTGGCGATTTTGGAGCATGGGATGCGATATTTGCACAGTTCGATAAAGAAGGATGGCGTTAAGGGCTTGTCTTGCGAGGTCAAATCGACTCAAGTCGCTTATTTGAAGGGCCGTTCGGTTACACAAAAGGAAAATCTGACATTCGAAATGCCCTCTGACGGCAAAGATGGGACGCATTTGCGGCAAAGACGTCGGCTCGATGGCCCGCGAAAGCTTTGTAAAAGAAAGCAAGACCTCCATTTCCCGATATGAGAGATGGAGGTCGCTTTGAGGTGATGAGGTAACGTCGGTTTTGGGGTAGGTTAGAACTGCGACGGGTGCTTCTCGAAGAAATCGAAGCGCGGGGGAAGCGCCTTGATGGCATGGGTGCCGGGCTGCTCGCCCAGCTCGGCCGTGAGCTCGTCGTTCGTCTTGAAGAGGTTGTCCCAGGAGAAGAAGGCGACGGGATCGATGGCGAAGTGCTCGCAGATCAGCTCGCAGCCCATGGGCACGATGCCGTGCATGAGGACGGTCGCCACGCGCAGCTCGTGGAACGCGTCGACGAGCGCCTGGTTCATGGCGGCGTCGTCCCCGCTGTTCTTCGCGGCCTTGGATGCGTCGCTCCAACGCTTGTTCGCGGCGCGCAGGAACTCGTCGCAGACGCCGAGGGCGTGGTGCAGCTCGAAGGTGTGCATGGCCTGCTCGAACGCGATCGCGGCCTGTTCGGCTGCGTTGCGCGCAGCTTCGGAAGGCTCGCCCGCGGGGATGCACCCGGTGCGGTAGGCGGCCTCGTCGCCCTCCTTGACGGCCACGCCGTAGAAGGCGGAGCGCGCCAGGCGGTTGAAAACACCGGTGAGCAGCGCGCCCTCCTTGAGGGCGGGGTCGATCACGCGCTTGTCATCGCGGGCGAGGACGGGGTTGCCTTGGCTGTCCTTGCCGGTCTCGCGCAGGTCGAAGGCCTTCGGGGAGAAGCTCACCGGCTTTTCGCCCAGGCCGAGCGACAACCAGTGTGCGCGCAGCTGCTCGGGGGTGTAGTGCTCGAGCATCTCATGCGCCAGCGGCGGGGGAGTCTGGGAGCTGGAGCTCGCCTTCTTGCCCATGTACAAGATGTGGTAGTTGGCGGCGACGCAGGACTGCCGCATGTTCCACTTCAGCGCCTCCCACATGCCGGACTGCGCGATGCAGTAGAAGTAGATGTTGTCCTGGCCGATGAATTGGTAGGCGCGGGCATCCTCACTGGCCCACCAGTCGTGCCAGTCGAGGCTGGCGTGCGTGTAGGCGGGTTCGTCCATGATCATCGCGGGGGCATCGCTCACGAGGGCGGCGTCGGCGACGGCGCGCTCGGCAAGTTCGGCGGCGTCGATGCCCTCGGCTTCGAGCTTGGCGGCATCGCGTGCGAGGACGGCGCGGGTGAAGCTGATGGGCGCCCACAGGCTCTCGGGCCAGACCCAGGCCGTGAGGTCGCGGCAACCCTCGACCTCGGGCAGGGGCACGCCCCACTCGACGTTGCCCGAGATGCGGAACGGCACGAGCGCCTTGCCGGAGCGGAAGCGCACGCCGGCCCGGTTGAGGACCTCGTGGGCCTCGTCGCGCTCGCGCCAGGTGGGGAAGACCACCGTGAAGGAACCCTTGTTGCCCTCGGCCTCGATGACCTCGTGCGCGGGCAGCTCGCCGCGGACGGCCTCGAATTCATCGCGGAACTTTACCTGGATGAACAAGCGCGGGGCGTCGAGCCACTCCTGCATGGTCTTGGACACCACAGAGCGTACGGTGGGATCGGCGGCCAGGCGCTCGGTGTGCTCCCGCATGTACTCGGTGTAGGAGGGCAGGTCGAAATACAGGTTGTCCACCGGCACGAGCTCGGGTGTCTCGCCGGTGAGCGCGCTCTTGGGGGCGATGAGCTCCTCGGGCTCGAACTGGTGGCCGAGGTCGCATTCGTCGGCGTAGGCCTTCTCGGACTTGCAGCCCTGGATGGGGCAGCGGCCGAGGACCTGGCGGCCGTTCAGGAACTGCCCGGCGGCCGGGTCAAAGAACTGCTTGGTGCTCATCTTGGTGAGCTTGCCCTGCTCGTGCAGGCGCTCGACGATTTCGGCGGTCATGCGCTCGTGGATGTGCACGGCGGGCTCGAGCGCGCTGCCGGCGTACAGGTCGCAGGACACGCCGAAGCTGGCCAGATCGGCTTCCTGGCTGTCGTGGTTCTCGCGCACGTAATCGGAGATGCGCTTGGCGTAGCCGCCCGCCTCGCGGCGCTTGCGGAAGCCCTCCATGATGGGGGAGCCGTAGCAGTCGGTGCCGGAGACGAAGATCACGTTCTCGCGGCCGAGGCGGTCGCGCAGGAAGCGCGCATAGAAGTCGGCGGGGACGAAGACGCCTCCCACGTGGCCGAAGTGCAGGCCCTTGTTGCCGTAGGGCATGCCGGCGGTGACGACGGCGCGACGCGGCCAGGAGGGGCGGTCGGCGGGAGTGAGGTGTGCGGTCATGTGCGTCCTTCTTCCGGGTTACGTGGTGGATGAGACGGTGCGAGGCGATGCGGCGCCGCGTCCGGGCGCGGCGTTGCGTCATCTCGATCATTATCCGAAGTAATCCCACATTATCGCACAGGTGTCGGCACGACGCGCTACACTTGGTCGCATGAGGAAAATAGCTGACATACACCTATGCGAAGACGAGGCGTTCCTGGCCCGCATGCGGACCGATTCCGTCGCGGTGCTGTTCACGGGGGTCGCCGTCGCCATGGCATGGGGAATCGCCATGACGGTGCTGCGTGAGGTTTTCGCGGCGCCCGTGGCCCCCTTCGAGCTCGGGGCGGTCATGGGGTCCCTCGGCGATCGGCTGATGGGCGTCGAGGGACCCGAGCACGGGGTCGATCTGCGTTGGTGGATATCCCTGCTCATCGCCATCCCCGCGACGTTCGCCGTCCACGAGGTCGTTCACGCGTTGTTCTTCAGGCACTACGCCCCGCCCGGCGCTCAGGTCAAATTCGGCGCCAATCTCAACATGGGCATGATCTATGCGAGCGCCGAGGGCGTGGTGTATCCCCGCGCCGCCTATCTCGTCATCGCCCTCGCGCCCTCGGTCGTCGTCACCCTCCTGGTCGCCGTTCTCGGCATCGGCATCAAATGGCCGTTGTGGGCGATCGTCATCGCGACGATCCATCTCTCCGGGTGCACGGGCGACTGGGGTTACGTGAGGGCGATCCGCGCCGACCCCGCCATCGCCTATTGCGAGGACACCGCATGGGGCGTCGTGTTCTACGGGGCGGACGAGCGCCGCCGCCCCCGCGCGCCCCGTTCCCCGTCCGCCTCACGCCCGGCAAGGTCCAGGGGCGAAGCGAGCGGTTTCAGCGTCGTCGACGGAGGGAGGCGCCCATGACGCGACTGCTGCTGCACGCATGTTGCGCGCCATGTTCTCTCGAGCCGGTGCGCCTGCTCGTCGTGGAGGGGTTCGAGCCCACGATCTGCTGGGCCAATCCCAACATCCAACCCATGGCGGAGCATGACAAGAGGCTCGATGAGTTGCGCGCCTGGGCTGCGGACAACGATATCCCGCTCATCGAGGCGGCGGATGACCGCGAGCGTTGGGACGCATCGGTCGCTTTGCTGGGTGCGGATCGCCAGCGCCGGTGCCGAGCGTGCTATGCCCTGCGCCTATCCGAGGCCTGTCGTGTCGCCGAGCGCGAGGGGTTCACCCATATCGGCACGACGCTCGCCGTGTCCCCGTATCAGCTGTTCGAGACCTGCAACGACGTTTTGGAGAAGCTCGCCCGACGGCATGGGCTGTCCCCGGTCATACGGGATTTCCGCCCGTGGTACCCGCAGGCGACTGCCCGGTCGCGAGAGCTGGGCATGTACCGGCAGAATTACTGCGGGTGCCGTTTCTCCGCCGCCGAGGCCGCACTCGATCGCGCCCGCCTGCGCGATGAGCGAAAAGCGCAGAAGGCGCGTCGGTCCGCATCCAACGGGTAGGGGCGGCTGAGCTGCGCTATCATGGACGGCTGTTCGATAATCAGGGTATTCGACCCCTTGCATGAAAGGCGGCGCCATGCGCACCGATGATTTCGATTACGACCTTCCCGACGAGCTGATCGCCCAGGCCCCCGCCGAGCCGCGCGATTCCTGCCGCCTGCTGGTGCTCAACCGCGAACTCGAAGGGGGGGTGCCCCGTGCCGGGGACGCCGTGGCGCTCGAGCACGGCGGTTCCGTCGAGCATCGCCACTTCTATGACATCATCGACTACCTGGAACCCGGCGACTTGCTGGTCGCCAACCAGACGCGCGTCATGCCCGCCCGCTTGATCGGCAGGAAGCCCACGGGCGGCGTGGCCGAGACGCTGCTGCTCCGCCGTCGCGAGGACGTCGATCCGCTCGGCCATGTGTGGGAGTGCCTGGTGAACCCCGGCAAGCGCCTCAAGCCGGGCAACGTTGTGGAATATCGCGCCGGAGGGCTGCTCGCGCCGGAGGGCTCGCCCGTCGTGCTCACCGCCGAGATCGTCGACTTCGTGGATGATTCCAAGGGAGGGCGCCTGGTGCGCTTCGAGCCCGTGGGTGAGGGCGCGGGCGGTGCGCCGCGCACTCTCGACGAGGCCATCCATGCGGCCGGGCACGTTCCGCTGCCGCCCTATATCACGAGCTACGAGGGCGACCCTGAGAAGTACCAGACCGTCTACGCCATGAGCGAGGAGCACTCCGCGGCCGCCCCCACCGCGGGCCTGCATTTCACTCCCGAGCTCATCCAGCGCATCAAGGACAAGGGATGCGGCTGGGCCGCCGTGGAGCTCGAGGTGGGCATCGACACGTTCCGCCTGGTGGAGGAGGACGATCCCACCGAGCACGTCATGCACACCGAGCGCTATCACGTGCCCGCCGAGGTCGTCGAGGCCGTGCGCGCCACCAAGGCAGCCGGTCGCCGCGTGATCGCCGTGGGCACCACCGCCGTGCGCTCGCTCGAGAGCGCGTGGGACGCCGAGGCGCCCGTAAGCGCCCCCGCCGTCACGGCGCGTGGATTCGAGGGCCGCGCGGATGGCGCGGACGTCTCCGGCAAGGGTGACATCACGGTGCGCGAGGACGCCACCACCAACCTCTACCTCATGCCGGGGTCGACCTTCCATGTGGTCGACGCGCTCATCACGAATTTCCACGTGCCGCGCTCGACGCTGATGATGCTCGTCTCAGCGCTCGCCACGCGCGACCAGGTCATCGACGCCTATGAGGAGGCGGTGCGCGAGAAGTACCGATTCTTCAGCTTCGGCGATGCGATGCTCATCGAGTAATCCGCATCTTACTGGCGATTTATATGCATGTGCACCGCTTGCGGAGGAAAATATACCGTTTGCGGTCGAGTGGCGTCAGATATGAAATACCAGCGCATCTCAGGGCATAAGCGGGGTGTACTAAAAGAGTCGCAACGTTACCGCGACCGAGACGGGAGGTGTGTCCGATGGGTTTTGAAGATATAGCAGCTTTCGGGCCCGCCGCTTGCGACACCGAGATCGGTTAGATGCGAAAAGCGAGCGCTCGTGCCGCTCTTTGGTTCCACCGGTTGGTTGGTAGGACGATCTGAGAGGGAACGCACCGGCGGGCTCGATTAATTGGATAGCCCCATTCCAGCGGTAAGAGAAAGTGGGCGAGTCCACCGTAGGATTTGAAAAGGCGGCGGCATCGCGAGGAGCGGTGCCGCCGCCTTTGTTTGCGTCAAAGGGTCCGTGCCTCTACGTGAGCAGCATCCACGCGAGCAGCAGCGCGATGACGAGCAACGCGGCTGCGATCGCGGTGATGAACCTGAGGCGAGGCTCGCGCGTCTTCTCGCGGATCGAGTGCTCCTCCGCGGCAAGGGCGTTTACCTCTTCCCGGCGATCTTCGAGCTCGGCTCGATCGGCCTCAAGGGCGCGGTGGATCGCCTCCGTCACCTCGGGGTGGGCATGGATGTCCTCCGCCTCGTCGATGAGGGCCTGCGCATCCGCCGCCTCATTCATCTTCATCTCGCGCTCGCGATCTTGCTCCTTCGCGGCCTTGGTCTCATCGGCGATTCGCCCGCGCAGCTCTTTCTGGCGTTTCTCGGCGTCCTCCCTCGCCGCCGCATGTGCCTCGCGCGCGCGATCGGCCGCCGCCGCGACTTCCTCGAATGACGCCTTCGCGACGGGGATGGGCTTTTGCGCATCGTCTATCGCACGCAGGGCCTCGTCGATTTCGCGCTGCGTCTCGCGATCGATGACGGGGAGGTTTTCACGCGCATCGCGCAGCGCCGCCGCGGCATCTGAAATCTCAAGCTCGAGTTCTCGAGATCTGACGGAATAACCCGCGGAATTTGCCGAAGGGTTGCGCTGCAGATCGGCATATTCGGCATTCAGCGCATCGAGGTGGGCCTGGGCGCTTGAAATCGCCTGTTCGGCTGCGAGTAGGCTCGCGCGCCGTTCCTCCTCGAGGCGTTCGAGGTCGCTTTTTGCGTCATCGAGCCTGTTTTGCAGACGGCGTCCGGATTCCCGGGCGGACCTTTCCTTATCTGCGGCGGCGTCCAGGGCCGTCTTCAGGCGTTTCTCCGTCGTGGCATCCTCGTCGCTCATCTGCTTGAGCTCTCGTTTGAGTTCATCTGCCCGCGCCGTCATGTCTTCCCTGCGCGTCTCCGCCTCGCGCGCCGCCTGTTCGGCGGCGGCTTTCCTGGAGCCCTGCTCTTCGAGGATGTCGGCGTATCGACGCGCCACATCGCGGCGATGCTCGAGTTCCCGTTCGCGGTCATCGATGGTGTTCTCGAGCTTATTGAACTCTTCTCGTGCCTCGGCGTGCGCGCGCCGTGCCGCGCTCATCGCCTTGACGCTGGCGATGCCATCGGAGAAGAACGACCCGATGTTTGCTGCCGCATTCGAGATGGCGTTTTCGTCGCCCCGATCGGATTCTTCGGCGGTTTGGGAGGGCTCTCCCGTGGGAACGCATTCCGAGGGGGTGTCGGTGCCGGCGTTATCCATCGCATCGGATTCGATGTCGGCGCGCTTTCGCGCATGATGTTCCAGGAAAGACGGGAGCTTGCCCGCCTGCTCATCTGCCGGGGCGTCTTCGGGGCGGTCGATGTGCGAGCCGTCGAAATCGCGCGTCTGATCCTCTTCGTTCATGGCCCCTCCTTGTCGCGGATATGTTCGTCGACGTCTATGATACGGCTTTGGCGGGACTTCGCGGGGCCCGCTGGCCCCATCTGCCGAGCGCCTGCGCCCGTTTGCGGACCTTTCCCCTCGAATGCGCCTCGCCCTCGTCGCGTTGCGCTAGCGTTTCATGGTGGCATATGACACGCGAATCGCGCGTGCGCCCGCGGCACTTTGCGCCGTGTTTTCGAGAGGAGAGCACCATGGGACTTTTCACCGGTAAGACCGTTATCGTCACTGGCGGCGGTAAGGCCACCCTTCAGGATGGCTCCGCCGGCTCCATCGGCTACGGCATCGACATCGCATTCGCCAAGGAGGGGGCGAACCTCGTCATCACCGGTCGCAACGTGGCCAAGCTCGAGGCCGCCAAGGAGTCGCTCGAGGCCGAGTACGGCATCGAGGTCCTTCCGGTCCAGGCCGATGTCTCCGCCGGCCAGGACAACGAGGCGGTCGTGCAGCATGTCGTCGACGAGGCCATCGCGAAGTTCGGCCGCATCGACGCGCTCGTGAACAACGCCCAGGCGTCCGCCTCCGGCGTCACCATTGCCGACCACACCATGGAGCAGTTCGACCTCGCATTGTACTCCGGTCTGTACGCCACCTTCCTGTACATGCAGAAATGCTACCCCCATCTCAAGGAGACCAAGGGGTCCGTGGTGAACTTCGCCTCCGGCGCCGGCCTGTTCGGCAATTACGGCCAATGCTCCTACGCCGCCGCCAAGGAGGGAATCCGCGGCCTGACCCGCGTCGCCGCGAATGAATGGGGCAAGGACGGCGTCAACGTCAACATCGTCTGTCCGCTCGCCTGGACCGCCCAGCTGGAGAACTTCCAGAACGCGTATCCCGAGGCCTTCGAGGCCAACGTCCACATGCCGCCGGCGGGCCACTACGGTGATGTCGAGACCGAGATCGGGCGCGTCGTCGTCCAGCTCTGCGGTCCCGACTTCAAGTACATGAACGGCGAGACCCTCACGCTCGAGGGCGGTATGGGCCAGCGCCCGTAAGGTCACAGCGAACGACGGTTCGACGTCGCCGACGCGGCTGCTTTCGGCGGGCGGGCGGTGCCAAGGGCATCCACCCGTGGTTGGGCGGAAGTGGAGCGCCGCCTCCGTTTTCATCGGCGTGCTCAATGCGCCATCGGCTTGAGGCGATTGGTTCGGCGTGCGATCAGGTTGAGTGTGCTCACGTTTGGCCTCCCATTCCCGGCAAGAGGCGAAAGCCCGGGAATGGGAGGCTTCTGCATGGCTTAGGACGAAGGTGCGAGTCGTTTTCTCATGGCTGAAACGGCTTTGGCGCCGTCAATCGATCGTCTTGTTGAGCTTTTTCGTATCGAAATCCAGTTTCATGAAGTAGGGGCGCCCTCTGATTCCGAATCTCCGCAGGTCGTTCACTTGGAATGATGTCCTCTACTTCCAATCTCCTCGATTACGATACGAAAAACCTCAACTTGCTTCGTTTCCCGTCCATTCCGGATGCTCTCGGCTGGCGGGCGCGCCCGGCGCCGGTCGGCCGATCCGCCAGTGCGCGCGAAGTTGCCATCCACTGCTTTCCATCGGCTTATTTGGAAGCTCCAGCGGGTTCGCAGCGGGTAGAATTGAGCGACCGACCCGGAAAGGAAGACAATGGAGCGTCAGGAAATCGAGATCGACGAGGCGCTTGCCGCGGTCGAGGACGCATTGGGCTGCCTCGACGCCGCGGCGCGCGACCTGAAGAGCGCCGGCAATTGGGGGTGGTTCGACATCTTCGGCGGCGGTTTTCTCACGTCGCTGCTCAAGCACGACAAGATGCAAGCCGCACAGCACCATCTCGCTTCAGCCCAAACGGCGTTGGCGCGCCTGGCGGACGAGCTGAACGACGTCCGGGGCTTCGCCGGGCTCGGCCCCGATGTCGGAGACTTTCTCCTCGCCGCCGACTGGCTGTTCGACAACGCCTTCATGGACGCCATGGTTCAGCAGCGCATCATTGAATCCCAAGATCGCGTGGCGCAGGCGATCGCCCAGTGCGAGCAAGTGCGCGATCAACTCCTCGCGCTCAGGCGCCCCCATCGCGGACCGGGCAACGGCCTGCCTGGCGCGGAATAGGAAAAACGCCAGATGTAAAAGGGTTTGGACAGACAAATCCCATGTGTGCCGCTAACGTGGAGGCAACGGAAGCGCCGTCAGAGGAGGGGCCATGACAGCGGGCAACACGGGTATTGGTGCCAGCATCCGCGAGCAGCGCGAGCGGCTCGGCATGTCGCAAGAGGCGCTGGCGCGGGCGTGCATGGTTTCGCGGCAGACCATCTCGAATTGGGAGACGGGCAAGACCCTGCCCGACATCCAGAGCCTGATCTACCTCGCTGAAACGTTTGGCATCTCGGTGGACGGCCTTGTCGGTGGCGCCGGGCACGAGATCGTGCGGAGCGTTTCTGCTGATCGGCGGGAACTCGTCCTGCTGAATTATGCGCTGATATTCCTCTTGCTCATCTCCGGTGCATTTCGCATGGTGATGGACGAGGTCGAGAGACCCGTTCCAGATGTGCCGGCCGTCATTTCGTATCTCATCATTTTGGCTGGCCTGGTCGCGGTCGTCGTTCGGATGGGCATCATTTACCGCAAGCATCAATTGAGTACCAACCAGCAGATCGCCGACTATCTGATGGGGGATATCGAGTGCGGGGCGAAACCACGGAGCGTGATTCAAAGCCATCGGACCGAGCTCACCGTGCTGTTCGTCGCCATCGCCTGCCTTATGGTCGGCGTGCTATTCGAGCTTGTTTCGGGATAGGCGGTTCTTTCTTTTTGTGCTGCTCAGGCGGGAGTGCGCGGAAAGGGCGTGCCCGATAGTACAATAAGCGGCTGATATCGCGCGGTGCCGCCGGCGCGCGGATGCGAGGTCCCCTTCGCGGGAGCGCCTCGCACGGAAGGGCGATCGCCCTGTGTGCGCCCGGCACCGAATGACCGAGGAGCCGCTTCATGGATCAATCCCTGTTCAAATACGAGATCGTCGCCGAGGACCCCAAGACGCATGCGCGCGCGGGCATCCTGCACACACCGCACGGCGACATCGAGACCCCGATCTTCATGCCCGTGGGCACCAAGGCGAACGTCAAGGGCATTCCCACCGAGACGGTCAAGGACCTCGGCGCCCAGATCGTGCTCGCCAACACCTATCACCTCGCCATGCGCCCCGGCGCGGACACCGTGGCTGAACTCGGCGGCCTGCACGACTTCATGAACTGGCACGGCCCCATCCTCACGGACTCGGGCGGTTTCCAGATCTTCTCCCACTCCGACGCGGTCAAGCTCACCGACGAGGGCGTGCGCTTCATCGCCACCGACTACGACGGTTCCCATGTGTTCTGGACGCCCGAGGACAACATGGAGATCGCCATGAAGCTCGGCAGCGACATCTGCATGCAGCTCGACCAGTGCCCGGGGTATCCCGCCACGCGCAAGTTCGTCGAGCGCGCCGTCGAGCTCTCCAGCATGTGGGCCGAGCGCTGCTACAAGGCCCACACCCGCGACGACCAGGCCCTGTTCGGCATCGTCCAGGGTGGCATGCACCTCGACCTGCGCCTGCGCTCCCTCAAGCACCTCGAGGAGATCGGCGACTTTCCCGGCTACGGCATCGGCGGCTACTCCGTGGGCGAGCCCCACGAGGTCATGTTCGAGACGCTCGAGCCGCTCGTGTCCGAGCACATGCCGCGCCGCAAGCCCCGCTACCTCATGGGCGTGGGCAATCCCACCACGCTCGTGCGCGGCGTGGGCTGCGGCATCGACATGTTCGACTGCGTCCTGCCCACGCGCACCGGGCGCATGGGCACGGCGTTCTCCAGCATCGGCCGCATGAACCTCAAGAACGCCAAGTTCGCGAAGGACCCGCGCCCCATCGACGAGAAGTGCACCTGCCCGGTGTGCACCGGCGGCTACTCCCGCGCGCTCATCCGCCACATGGTCACGCAGAAGGAGATGCTCGGCGGCATCCTGCTGTCGCAGCACAACATCTATTTCCTGCTCGACCTCATGCGTCGTGCGCGCCAGGCCATCATCGACGGCCGCTACGCCGAGTTCCAGGCCGAGTGGATGGCGAGCGAGGGGGCCGTGGACTTCTAGTCTGCCCGGCGATTGAAGGGACGGATGGGCTCATCGCCCCCGTTCGCGCCGTGTTGAGGATGGGAATGTCGAAATCAAGGCTTTTTCGGTCATGGTTCTCGACATTCCCATCCTCTTTCGGCTCCTCTTCTCGTGGTGACCGCTCGTCTCCTGCGCTTAGCGCCCGCATTTTGGGTAGAACAATCTGCACATGCGAATGTACGCGCGTTTGAAAGGATTCCCATGCCCTATTACGGCTACTATGGCTATGGATACGACCCGCTCTACCTGATCATCGTGCTGGTCACGACGGTGGTCGGACTGATGGCGCAGGGTTATATCAACTCCACGTACCGTCGGTGGTCCCGCGTTCCCTCGGACGGGGAGACCGGTGAGCAGGTCGCCCGCCGGATGCTCGACGCATCTGGCTGCGGCCGTGTGGGCATCCTCGGGACCCCCGGCCATCTGAGCGACCATTACGACCCGCGCGACAACAACCTCTACCTCTCGCGCGAGAACCTCTCCGGCGGCTCGGTCGCCAGCGTGGCGGTCGCCTGCCACGAAGCGGGCCACGCGGCCCAGCGCGAGAGCGGCTACTTCATGATGAAGGTCCGTCATGCCCTCGTGCCCGTCGTCAATTTCACCCAGAACGTCTGGACGATCGTGTTCCTGCTCGGATTCATGATGGATATGGCGGGCCTCACGTGGCTTGCCATCGCCATGTTCGCGTTCTCCGTGTTGTTCCAGCTGGTGACGCTGCCCGTCGAGATCGACGCGAGCCGCCGTGCCGTGGCCTACATCGAGGGTTCGGGGATGAGCGAGGTGAATGTGCGCGGCGCTCGCAAGGTGCTGACCGCCGCGGCGCTCACCTACGTGGCGGCGGCGCTCTCCAGCGTGCTCCAGCTGCTGTACCTCCTCGCCCGTACGCATCGCGACGACGACAACTAACGTTGTCCGCACGGCGCGGTAAGGTGTTGACGGATAGACGAGAAGAGGAGGTGTTCGCATGAGTGGCTGGAATTTGACGGGGGCCGCGCCCAGCCGGTCGGTTGCGGCCGAGATGGGCGAGTCCGATTCGGAAGCCCTGTCGGTTTCGCAGGCCGCCGAGCTTGCCGCCGGCGCACTGCACGGTGTCCCCAAGATCACGGTCTTGGGCGAGGTCACCGGGTTTCGCGGCCCGAACGCCCGCAGCGGTCATTGCTATTTTCAGATCAAGGACGAGTCGGCCGCACTCGAGTGCATCGTGTGGAAGGGCACCTACGACAAGCGTGCGTTCGATCTGCGCGACGGCCTGCAGGTGCTGTTCACCGGCACGTTCGACCTGTACAAGCCCACGGGCAAGATGAGCTTCAAGGCGAGCTCCTTCACCCTGGCGGGGGAGGGGCTGCTGCGTCAGCAAGTCGCCCAGCTCGCGGAGAAGCTTCGCCGCGAGGGGCTCATGGAGCCCGAGCGCAAGCGCCGCATCCCCGTGTTCTGCACCCGCGTCGCCGTGGTGACCTCGCTTTCCGGCGCGGTCATCAACGATGTGAAGCGCACGCTTCGCCGCCGGAACCCCATGGTCGAGGTCGTGTGCGTGGGGGCCAAGGTGCAGGGCGAGGGCGCGCCCGCGGAGCTCATCGAGGGCCTGCGCCGCGCCGCCGCGATCACACCCGCGCCCGACTGCATCCTGCTCGTGCGCGGAGGAGGCTCCTTCGAGGACCTCATGACCTTCAACGACGAGGACCTGGCCCGCGCGGTTGCCGCGTGTCCCGTGCCGGTGGTCACGGGCATCGGACATGAACCGGATAACTCGATCTGCGACATGGTGAGCGATCGCCGCTGCTCTACGCCCACCGCGGCGGCGGAGTCCGTCGCTCCGGAGTTTTCCGAGCTGGTGGGCGCCCTCGACGGACGAGAGCAGCGCTTGCAGCGCGTGCTCGAGGGCAAGATCGCCCACGTCGGCTCCGCTTGCGACGGGCTGGGCGGCAGGCTCGGTCGGGCCATGGAGGTCCGGCTCGAGCATGAGCGCCGGTCGCTGGACGCCTTCGCGACGCGCCCCTGCCTCACCAGTCCCGCAAATATCGTGGACCGTCGAGAGGCGGAACTCGCGCAGACCGTCGACCGATTCTGCATCGCTTGCGAGCGATCGCAGGGTCGTTTCACCGTGGAGCTCGACCGTATGGCTCCTCGCTTGCGTTCGAGCGCGGCGCACATGGATCGCATGGGTCACGGCCTCGAGCTCGCGGCATCGCGCCTCAGATCCAAGGGCGCCCAGTTGCTGGGCGCCCCTTTGGCGGAACTCGGCCGTTCAGCGGCCGCGCTTGACGCGCTTTCGCCGCTCAAGGTCCTGGGCCGAGGCTACTCGATCGCCTATGACGGCGATGGCTCGGTCGCCACGCGCGTCGATGCGTTCCATATGGGCGACGCCTTGCGCCTGCGCATGGTCGACGGCGACGTGCTGGCGACGGTCGATGCCGTCGAGCGGGCCGAGGCGCCGCGCGGATAGCATGCTTCGGGGGTTATTTTCATCATGAGGTCCTGCCGCCCGTGCGCGGCGACGAGAAAGGATAAGGAACATGGCCGAGTACAAGAACGTCGAGGATCTCTCGTACAAGGAGGCTTCCACCGAGTTGGAGCTCATCATCCGCAGTCTCGAGTCGGGTGAGATGGAGCTCGAGGAGTCGCTCGAGAGCTACACGCGCGGCGTGGAGCTGCTCAAGAGCCTGCGCGCCCGCCTCGCCGGTGCCGAGCAGAAGGTCTCGGTGCTGCTCAAGGACATCGACGGCAACGACGAGCTCGTGCCGGGCGCCCCTGCCGACGACTCCGACGCCCTCAACCTGTAAATTAGCTACGATGTGTAAAGGGGGGACGGGTGCGTTTTACACATCCGAGGCGCCCTTGCGCTCACTGCATGCAGTTTGTCGTGTGCAGATGTGTAAAACGCACCCGTCCCCCTTTACACATCAAGACGATTGGAGCCCTCCTATGCCCGACTGCATTTTCTGCAAAATCGCCTCTCATGAGATTCCCTCCACGGTCGTATACGAGGACGACCTCGTCATCGCCTTCGACGATCTGAACCCCCAGGCTCCCGTACATACGCTCGTGATCCCCAAGGCGCATCATGAGAACATCATCGACGGCGTTCCGGCCGAGACGCTCGCCGCCATGACCCACGCCGTCGCCGAGGTCGCGCGCATCAAGGGCCTCGACGGGGGTTTCCGCGTCATCTCCAACAAGGGCGAGGCCGCCGGGCAGACCGTCATGCACTTCCACCTGCATGTCCTGGGCGGCAAGCCGCTGGGCGAGGGTCTCATCTAGGACGGTCTTCCGCGGAAGCATCGGCGAGCGGTGATGAGCGCCGCCCAATTGCGCGTCGTTCACGCTATGATAGAGGCATACGTGTAAAACCGCCCGGATCCACCGGGCATGTGAACCACCAAGGAGTGCCATGAACGTCCTCGTTCTCAACGCGGGTAGCTCGAGCCTCAAGTTCCAGCTCATGAACACGAAGACCCGCGAGGTCTTCACCAAGGGCAATTGCGAGAAGATCGGTCTTGAAGACGGCATCTTCGGTCACAGCGAGGGTGGCGAGAAGGTCAAGGAGACCGTCGACTTCCCCGACCATGGCGCCGCGGTCCGCAAGGTCATCGATCTCATCAACGAGCACGGCTTCGAGATGGACGCCATCGGCCATCGCATCGTCCAGGGCGGCTGGCACTTCACCGACTCCGCGCTCGTCGACGACGAGGTCCTCGCCAAGATCTACGAGGTCGCCCCGCTCGCCCCGCTCCACAACTATGCCGAGGCCGGCGTGATCGAGTTCTGCCGCGAGGCCTACCCGAGCATCCCCAACGTCGCCGTGTTCGACACCTCCTTCCACATGGGCATGCCCGAGATGTCCTACACCTACCCGCTGCCCAAGGACGTGCGCGAGAAGTATCACGTCCGCAAGTACGGCGCCCACGGCACGAGCCATCGCTATGAGTGGAAGACCGCCAAGGAGATGCTCGGCGACCGCTGCCACCGCCTGCTGTCCTGCCACCTGGGCAACGGCAGCTCCCTGTGCGCCATCGAGGACGGCGTCTGCCGAGACACCACCATGGGCCTCACCCCGCTTGACGGCCTCATGATGGGCACCCGCTGCGGCTCTATCGACCCGGCGACCGTGTGCTACCTCCAGCGCGTGGGCGGCTACACCGTCGATGAGGTCGATACCATGATGAACAAGCAGTCCGGCCTGCTCGCCATGTACGAGAAGACCAGCGACGCGCGCGACATCCGCGAGGCCGCGCTCAAGGGCGACGAGAAGGCCCTGTTCGCGCTCGATATGTTCGCCTACCGCGCGATGCTGCACTCGGGTTCCATGATCTTCTCCATGGCCGGCGTCGACACCATCACCTTCGCCGGCGGCATCGGTGAGAACGACTGGCCCACGCGCCAGGCGTTCTGCGAGTTCCTGGAGTGGCTCGGCGTCCGCGTCGACCGCGAGAAGAACAAGCAGTGCGTGGGCGGCATCGGCGGCGTCATCTCCGCCGCAGGGTCCAGCGTGACCGTCGCGGTCATCCCCACGGACGAGGAGTACATGATCTCCTTGGATGTCGAGCGCCTGGTCAAGTAGGTGCGCTCGGCATAGCCAAGTGCCGGTCGAACGCGAAGCGGCCCCTCGGGCGAGGGGCCGCTTTTTTCATCGGGCGAGGTTCGGGGTGCTGCGGATCGCTTGCGCGCGACGCGCCTTCACCTGGAGCGCCGGACGCTACTTGACGGTGAGCACGGGAATCTCCGAGGAGCGCAGGACGCCGTAGCTCACGCTGCCGAGCATGCCGCGCAGCGCTCCGAGGCCGCGCCGCCCCATGATGATGAGGTCGCAGCGGTGGTCCGCCGCGTAGCACGTGATCCCGTCGACGGGGGAGGGCGCCAGGCGGGTGTCGATGACGAGCTTCGCCTTGACGGCGTCGATGTCCTTTCCCAGTATGGCTGCCACATTGTCGTGCAACTCACGGTCGGAGCGCTCCGCGATCGACGTCAGGAGCGTCTCGTAGCTCGCGTAGTCGATGGGCGCCTCGCCGAACGCGCCGGTGGCGGTGAGCATCGAGGGCGGCATGATGTCGTTCGAGGCGACCGTGACGATGTGGATGGTCGCCCCCGGGTCACTCCCCACGAGGTCGATGGCCAGGTGCAGCGCGGCGTGCGCGTGCTCGGAGTCATCGAAGGGAACCAAAATGTTGCTGAATACCATGGGTGCCCCTTTCTCTCGTCTCGGCATCCGTTATAGACCCTGTACCCTTTGTGCGGCGAAGTAGTCCGCGAGAGCGTCGCGGCGGACGGTCTTAAGCGGCGGCTCCGGAATCTTAAGGAAAGGCCCCGCGGCCCCGGGCGTGTTCAACCGGGGCCGCGGGGCCTTGTGCGCGGTGTCGGGGCGTGGGGCGCGCCGTGGGACGGCGGTGCTACTCGGCCATCTGCGCCTGGACGGCCGTGATGGCCACGACGCCCACGATGTCGTCGGCGGAGCAGCCGCGGGACAGGTCGTTCACGGGCTTGGCGATGCCCTGCAGGATGGGGCCGTAGGCCTCGGCGCCACCGAAGCGCTGGACGAGCTTGTAGCCGATGTTGCCGGTCTCGAGGTTCGGGAACACGAGCACGTTGGCGTGGCCGGCGACCTTGGACTCGGGGGCCTTCAGCTGGGCGACGGACGGCACGATGGCGGCGTCGAGCTGCAGGTCGCCGTCGATGGCCAGCTCGGGCGCCTTATCCTTGGTGAATGCGGTGGCCTCCTGGACCTTCTTGGCGGTGTCGCCGCCGGCGGAGCCCATGGTGGAGTAGGAGAGCATGGCGACCTTGGGCTCGACATCGCCCATGAAGGTCTTGAAGGAGTTGGCCGACGCGATGGCGATCTCGGAGAGCTCGTCGGAGGTGGGGGCGATGTTCAGGCCGCAGTCGGCGAAGACCAGGGTGCCGTCGGCGCCGAACTCGGGCGTCTTGGTGCACATGATCATGAAGGCGGAGACAAGCTTGGTGCCGGGGGCGGTCTTCAGGATCTGCAGGGCAGGGCGCAGGGTGTCGGCGGTGGAGTGGCAGGCGCCGGAGACCAGGCCGTCGGCGTCGCCCATCTTGACCATCATGGTGCCGAAGTAGGTGGCGTCCATGACCTGGGCGCGGGCCTGCTCGATGGTCACGCCCTTCTTGGCGCGGAGCTCGGCGAACTTCTGCGCGTACTCCTCGTGCTTCTCGGCGTTGCGGGGATCGATGACGGTGGCGCCGGGGACGTCGATCTCGTCGGGGTTGCCCAGGATCACGAGGTCGGCAAGGTCTTCCTCGACGATCTTCTTGGCCGCTTCGATGGTGCGCGGGTCCTCGCCCTCGGGCAGGACGATGGTCTTCTTGTCGGCCTTGGCGGCGGCCTTCATGCGGCTCAGGAAATCACTCATGCAATCGCTCCTCGTCATGCGCGCCCATCACGGTCTTCGTTCGATGATGAGCTTTATTGGTGTGACAGGGGTAATTATAGGCCCCGACCGCTATAATCGGTTGGATGAAAACGCGATGTGCGGTTCATGACGGCCCCGCGCGTCGCGAGAGGGAACATTTGCCGTCGCCACCTGCAAGGAGCTGTCATGCAGATCAATTCAGGTCTCCCTGAGGACTTCAATCCGAGCGCCTATGACATGATCGTCGTCGGCGCGGGATATGCCGGCGCGGTGTGCGCCCGTCGCCTCGCCGAGACCGTCGGCTTCCGCGTCGCCGTCTTCGAGCGCCGCAACCACATCGCCGGCAACGCCTACGACTACCTGGATGAAGCCGGTGTGCTTGTTCACATGTACGGCCCGCACATCTACCACACCTTCAGCGAGCGCGTGCACACGTTCCTGTCCCGCTTCACCGAGTGGACCGACTACCAGCACAAGGTGCTCGCCAACGTCCACGGCACGCTCATGCCGGTTCCCTTCAACCACAAGAGCCTGCTGCTCGCGTTCGGCGAGGAGCGCGGCGAGGAACTGTACGCCAAGCTCATCGAGACCTTCGGCAAGGACGTGAAGGTCCCGATCCTGCAGCTGCGCGAGAAGAACGACCCCGACCTGGCCGAAATCGCCGATTACGTGTATGAGAACGTGTTCCTGCACTACACCATGAAGCAGTGGGGCCAGACGCCCGACGAGATCGACCCCTCCGTCACCGCCCGCGTCCCCGTCTTCGTCGGCGATGACGATCGCTATTTCCCGCAGGCTCCCTACCAGGGCATGCCCGCGGAGGGCTACACCGCCCTGTTCGAGAACATGCTCGATCACGATTGCATCGACGTCTTCTGCGACGTGGACGCCCGTGACATCTTCGAGCTCACCGACACCACGGTGAAGGTCTGCGGTAACGTCTACGGCGGCGAGGTGATCTACACCGGCCCGCTCGATGAGCTGTTCGGCCTCGATCTGGGCGCCCTGCCGTACCGCACGCTCGACATGAAGTTCGAGACCCTCGATATGGATCAGTTCCAGCCCGTGGGCACCGTGAACTACACCGTTTCCGAGGACTTCACCCGCATCACCGAGTTCAAGAACATGACCGGCCAGGAGGTCCCCGGTAAGACGACCATCATGAAGGAGTACAGCCACGCCTACGAGCCGGGCAGCGGCCAGACCCCGTATTACGCGATCCTGGACCCTGATAACCGCAAGCTGTACGAGAGCTACCTGGAGCGCGTCTCACACATCACGAACTTCCACCCGGTCGGCCGCCTTGCCGAGTACCGCTACTACGATATGGACGCCGTGACCGCCTCCGCCCTCAACCTTTCGGACGAAATCATCGCCTGCCATGCCTAAAGTCGATTACTCCGCGCTCGCCGCTTCCTACGATGTGGAGGCGGCTCGAGCCGCATTTCCCATCAAGACGCTGTCCGTGACCCCGGCGGGGGAGGGTCACAAGGTCCTCTCCTTCGGCATTCCGAGCTACAACGCCGCCAAGGACATGGATCACTGCATCTCATCGATCCTCGAGGGATCCAAGTGCGCCCCCGACATCGAGATCATCATCGTGAACGATGGATCCAAGGACGAGACCGGCGCCAAGGCCGACGAGTGGGAGGCCCGCTACCCCGGCATCATTCGCGTGGTGCATCAGGAGAACGGCGGTCATGGCATGGCCGTCCGCGCCGGCTTGCGCGAGGCGCGCGGCACGTACTACAAGGTCGTCGATTCCGATGACTGGCTCGACGCGGATGCGCTCGCCGCGATGCTGCAGCTCTTGCGCGGTTTTGAGGAGCGCGACCTGCGCGTGGACCTCTTCATCTCGAACTACGTGTACGAGAAGGTCCACGAGGGGACGCACACCACCATCAGCTACCGTATGGCGCTGCCGCGCAAGAAGGTCTTCACCTGGGGCGATATCGGGCATTTCCGCCCGGATCAGAATCTGCTCATGCACTCGCTGTGCTATCGCACCGACGTGCTGCGCGGTCACGACCTGCCCATGCCGCCGCACACCTTCTACGTGGATAACATCTACGCCTACGTGCCGCTGCCCAACTGCGAGACGCTGTACTACGCCGATATCGACCTCTATCGCTACTTCATCGGCCGCGAGGGCCAGAGCGTGAACGAGGAAACCATGGTCGGCCGCCTCGACCAGCAGTTCCGCATCACGCGCATCATGATGCAGGCGTATCACCTGTATGAGGACGTCGCCCAGGAGAAGCTGCGCTCCTACATGATGGGCTACTTCACCATGATGATGGCGATCTGCTCGGTGTTCACCAAGCTGTCGGACAAGCCCGGCATCGAGGAAGAGCTTGCCGCGCTGTGGGCCGAGCTCAAGGCCTACGACGAGAAGATGTATCGCAAGGCGCGCCACGGCGTGATCGGCTTGGGCACGAACTTGCCCGGCAAGCTGGGTGAGAAGACCACCATCGCCGGCTACCGCCTGGCGTCCAAGATCTTCAAGTTCAACTAGGCTCACGCCCCGCCGTGTAATTGGGGACGGGTGCAAATTGCACATCGGGCTCGATGTGCAATTTGCACCCGTCCCCTTTTGCACACCCGCGGCAAGAGGTCCATGCGGTGGGGTAGACTGGTTTCGTTAAACGACGAAACGAGGTTATCCCCATGACCGATAGCACTTCCGCCCGCGAGCGCCGCGTCATCGCCGTCATCGACGGCAACTCGCTCATGCACCGTGCCTTCCACGCGGTGCCGCCCACCATGAACGCCCCGGACGGCCGCCCCACCAACGCCGTGTTCGGATTTCTCAACATGTTCCTCAAAATGGTCGACGAGTTCTCGCCCGATGGCGTGGTCTGCGCGTTCGACAAGGGCCGCCCGAAGGTCCGCATGGAGATGCTGCCCCAGTACAAGGCGCAGCGCCCGCCCATGGACCCCAACCTGCGAGCTCAGTTCCCCATGATCAAGGAGCTGCTCGCGAGTCTGTCCATTCCCGTCGTGGAGCTCGAGGGTTGGGAGGGCGACGACATCCTGGGAACGCTCGCCCGCCGCGGTGAGAGCCAAGGCTGCGACATGTACCTCGTCACCGGTGACCGCGACATGTACCAGCTCGTGACCGACCACGTGCACGTGGTGTCCACCCGCAAGGGTCTCTCCGACATCGCCATCATGACGCCCGAGAGCGTCGATGACCTGTATCACGGCATCACACCCGAGCTCGTGCCCGACTTCTACGGCCTCAAGGGCGATTCCTCCGACAACATCCCCGGCGTGCCCGGCATCGGCCCCAAGAAGGCCAGTGCCCTCATCGCGCAATACGGCAATCTCGACGAGGTCATCGCACATGCCGACGAGGTCAAGGGCAAGATGGGGGAGAACCTGCGCGCGCACATCGACGACGCGCTCATCTCCCGTAAGATCGCCACGATCATGACGGACGCGCCCATCGAGTGCGACCTTGCCGAGGTGAACTTCCCGGCGTTCGACGCCGCGGCCGTCTCCGCCGCGTTGGGCGAACTCGGCATCATGGCCATGCAGAACCGTTTCCTCGCGCTGTTGGGCGAGGGTGCCGCCGCCGCGCCTGCAGCGGCGAGCCTGGAGCTGCCCCAGGTCCTGCGGGTGGCTCTCGACGCTTCCGCGGCGCCCGATGATGCCGAGTACACGCGCCAGTCCGAGGAGATGAACGCCTGTTTCGATGGGCTGTTCCGCGCGCTCGAGGCGGGCGAGTGGCTCGGTGTCGTTGTGGAGGACGACAAGGAGGCCGACGCGCTCTTCGGCATGACGCGCCGCCTGTGGGTCGCCACCGAACGGGCCCTGCTCTCGTTCGAGGAGCCCCTCGGCCCCTGCGCGATATTCACGACCGACCTCGACCTTTCCGCCGGCGTCATCCCCGGCGTGCTGCGCCACATCCTGAGCGAGGGCCGCGTGGCCTCCTCCGACGTCAAAGCTCTGCTTCACGAGCTCTCGCCGGTCGATGCGAGCGAGCCCGAGTTGCTCGATCCGCTCGCGGTCGACGCCGAGCGCCTGTTCGACACGGTGGTCGCCGCGTACCTGCTCGACTCGGTGCGCTCGGATTTTGCGGACGATCATCTGGCGGAGACCTATCTGCATGCCTCGCTGCCGCCCGTGGCGGGGGAGACGGGCGCGCCCGCGGACGCCGTGAGCGCCGCCGCTCGCGGAGCCTGGCTCGCCCGCACCCTGCGCGAGCCGCTCGCCGCCGCGCTCGAGGCCCAGGGTGCGGACGCCATCTTCTCTAAGATCGAGATGCCGCTCGTGCGCGTCTTGGCCTCCATGGAGCGCGCGGGCATGTACGTCGACCCCGCGCGCCTCGCCGCGCAGTCCGAGGAGCTGGTCGGCCAGATCCAAGCCCTCGAGGGCCGCATCCGCGAGCTCGCGGGCGACGAGACCTTCAACCTCTCGAGCCCCATGCAGCTCTCGCGCATCCTGTTCGACAAGCTCGGCCTGCCCACCACCGGCCTCAAGAAGACGCAGCGCGGGTACTACTCTACGAACGCCAAGGTACTCGAGGACCTCGCGAAGGACCACGAGATCGTCCGCCTCATCCGGGAGTATCGCGAGAAGACCAAGATCAAGTCGACCTATCTCGATACGCTCGGCGGTCAGCGCCGCCATGACGGGCGCGTGCACACCACGTACAACCAGACCATCACCGCGACGGGGCGCCTGTCGAGTTCCAACCCCAACCTGCAGAACATCCCCACCCGCTCTGAGCTGGGCCATGCGGTCAAGCGCGCCTTCTCGGTCGAGGAGGGGTCGGTGTTCGTGGCGATCGACTACTCGCAGATCGAGCTCAGGTTGCTGGCGCACCTCTCCGGCGACGAGCACCTGGTGAGCGCCTTCAACGAGGGCGAGGACTTCCATGCCGAGACGGCGGCGCGCGTGTTCGGCGTCGCCGTGGACGAGGTCACCCCGCAGTTGCGCAGCCGCGCCAAGGCGGTGAACTTCGGTATCGTGTACGGTCAGCAGGCCTACGGACTGTCCCAGACGCTGGACATCCCCATGGCCGAGGCGAGCGAGATGATCGACGCGTACTTCCGCGCGTACCCCGGTGTGCGCACGTATCTGGACGAGACCGTCGCCTTTGCCAAGCAGACGGGCTATGCCGAGACCATGTACGGCCGGCGCCGTCCGATCCCGGAGCTCCGCATCCCCGCGCAGCGCATGTTCGGTGAGCGCACGGCGATGAACCATCCCATGCAGGGGTCTGCCGCCGATATCATCAAGATCGCCATGGTGCGCGTCGCCGAGCGTCTGCGCGCCGAGGGTTTTGCCGCGAAGATGATCTTGCAGGTTCACGACGAACTCGACTTCGAGTGCCCCGTCGGCGAGGTCGATCGACTCATCGCCATGGTGCGCGAGGAGATGGAGGGCGTCGCCGAGCTGCGCGTGCCCCTCATCGCCGATGCGAGCGTGGGCGAGACTTGGGCAGAGGCGAAGTAGGCCGCTGCAGAATCGTCCCTATATGTGAAAACCGCCCCCGACGTGTGTGTCGGGGGCGGTTCCATTCGAAGTGGCCGCGTTGTTATCTCGCAGCTTCGACGATGCGGTCGATGACGGTGAGCACGCCCGCATCGTTGTTGGTCGGCGCGAGGAACTTGCCGTGCGCGTGCATGTGCTCGGCGGCGTTGCCCATCACGTAGCTGTGCCCCACGATGTCCAGCATGGGGATATCGTTGTAGGTGTCTCCCAGCGCGGCGACGTCGGCCAGCTCGATCCCGAGGTTCTCCGCGAGATGGCGGATGCCCGAGCCCTTGTCGATGCCGATATTCATGAAGTCGAGCCATTCGTCGCCGGCGCACGTGACGTAGAGGCGGGACCCGAACTCGGGCCCATAGACCTCGTCGAGCTGTATTTTGCTGTCCCAGTCCGGGAAGTACATCGAGATCTTGTTCGATTCGATGTCGAGGTCCTCGAATGAGTCGACGTAGATGATGGAACGGTAATAGATCCCCACCACGTCCTCGTGTTCGCGGTCGCGCTCGAGCATGTAAGCGTCGTCGAAGGCGCAAAGCACCGGGATGCCGCGGCCCGAATCGACGCATCGCGCGAGGACCTCATGATAGAGCCCCTTGTCGAGCAGGTCGCGATAGATGAGCTCGTCGCGCAGATAGACGGACGCGCCGTTGTCGGCCACAAGCGCCATGTCGGCATGGTGGCGGGGGAAGGATTGGCGCAGGGCGAGGGCCGGCCTGCCGCTCGCGGCGCAAAAGACGATGCCGTGCTCGGTCAGGGCGTCGATGCGCTCGTCGACGCCCTCGGGCATCGATTTGTCGTCGGCCAGCAGGGTGAGGTCCATGTCGGTCGCGACGAGCTTGATAGATGACAGGTCGGTGTCTTCGAGATAGGAGGGGAGCATGGGTTCCTTTCGGGATGCCGGGCCGGGCATGCCGCCGCCGGCGCCGGGGTACGATTCCCGCCTATTGTAGAGCGCTGAGGTCCGATGCGTTCCTTCGATGTTTAAAAACCCGATTCACGCGCGCATCGCGCACCACATCGCGCCTCATAATCGCATGCATCAAAATGAATATTCTTTGTAACCAATGTATTTCTTGGCATACCTCCACCATGCGCTCCACTGAAGCGGAGTATTCTAGCCTGCAGCACGCGGAACTTTCACGCATTAAGTTGCAAGGGAGAGGGGGATGGGCCCCCTCTGGTTGCGTCGTGCGGAAGGGGTCTCAGACAAAAACCGGAGGTATCATCATGACTCACGAGACTGTCTCTGCATCTGTACAACCCGCCATGCGTTCGCGCAGGGAGTTCTTGAAACTCTCGGGTATGGCGGCATTGAGCGTGGGAGGCATGATGTTCCTCGCGGGCTGCGGACCCGCCCCGCAGGGCAGCGGCGACGCCGCCGATGGCGGCACGTCCGCGTCCGGCGTCCAGCTCGGCGACGGCAAGACCCTGCGCGTCGGCATGGAGGCGGCATACGCCCCCTACAACTGGCAGGTCTCCGAGGAGTCTGAGTTCACTGTCCCCATCGAGAACGTCCCCGGCGCCTATGCCGACGGCTATGACGTCCAGGTCGCGAAGATCATCGCCGAGGGACTGGGCATGGAGCCCGTCGCGGTCAAGCTCGAATTCGCCTCGCTCGTCGACGCGCTCAACAACGGCCAGGTCGACATCGTGTGCGCGGGCATGTCCGTCACACCCGAGCGCGCTGCCGCCGCGGCGTTCTCCGACTCCTATGTCGACGACGACATCGTCATGATCTGCAAGAACGACTCCGCCTATGCCGGCGCCACCACGTTCGACGAGCTCGCGGACGCCTCCATCCTGGGGCAGGCGGCGACCATGTACGACGACGTCATCGCCCAGATCGAGGGTGCCAACCACATGACGCCCGCTGAGACCCAGCCCATGGTCGTCGAGAACCTGCGCAACGGCACGTGCGACATCATCACGTACTCCATGCTCTCCGCACCCAAGCTGCTCGAGGTCTATCCCGACCTGGTGGTGCTCGATATGGAAGACGCCTTCGAGGGCTCGCTCATGCCCGACAACGCGGCCGTCGCCAAGGGCAACGACGCCGCGCTCGACAAGGTCAACGAGATCATCGCCTCCATCGACGACGAAGAGCGCCAGGACATGTGGTCCGCCTGCATGGATCGCCAGCCGGCCTAACGGATCCCGACCGCCTGAGCGCGGACATAATCTCTTCGGGCGTGGTTGCGCTTCGCTCCACAAAACGTCCTTCGAGAATATGTCCGAGCTCAGGCTATGCGCATGTTGCCGTGCCGCCGATTCATGCTCGGCGGCCATATCACGTCACTCAATTAAAGGAGTCGATCTATGACCACCGTATCGGCGGGCGAGGGCCCGCTTGGTCGCGTGACCTCGTTTATCCGCAGCGATCACCGCTACGTGCTGTTGAGTACGAGCGCCATCGCCGCCGCGGGCATGGCGTTGTCCGCCTCGCCCCGTCCCTCTTTGAGCTTCATGGCGCATGCGTATGCGCTTGAAGTCGCCATGTACTACCTGCTCGCCGCCTGGCTCGTGATCGCCGCGGTCGCCTTGGCGTTCAAGCTCGCTCGGTGGAAGACCTACGCGAGCAGCTCGCCGTTCACGCGCCCCGGTGTCGTCCGCGCCCTGCGCTACGGCTCCTATGCGGTCGCCGCGATGACCGCCGTGCTCGCCGTCGACCGCGTGGGCTGCGGCCTCGCCTCCGCGTGGGCAGTCGCCACCACGGCGGCGACGCGCCCCGCCTCCACGCTCGAGAGCATGCTCTACATGCTCTACAACAGCCGCTCCATCTTCGCCGCAGGCCTCAAGACCACGGTTGCCCTCGCGGTGCTCGGAACCGTGATTGCGTTCTTCCTGGCGCTGCTCCTCGTGTTTTTGCGCATCCAGGTCATCGACCGCTCGGACAACGACTTCGTGCGTTTCTGGAAGGTCGTGGGCAGCGGGTTTGCCCGCGTGTACAGTACCGTGGTGCGCGGCACGCCCATGATGGTCCAGGCCATGATCATATTCTTCGGCGTCTTCTCGCTGTTCAAGATGACCGACCTCACCACCACGCAGATCAACGCGATCTGGAGCACCTTCACCGCCGGCCTCGTGACCATCGTGCTCAATTCGACGGCCTACATGATGGAGGTCCTGCGCGGCGGCATCGAGTCGGTCGACGCCGGTCAGATGGAGGCGGCCCGCTCCCTCGGCCTCTCGCAATGGGAGGCGATGCGCAAAGTCGTCTTCCCGCAGGGCGTCAAGTTCGCCATTCCCGGTCTTTCCAACGAGCTCGTCATCAACATCAAGGACTCGTCGGTGCTCTCGGTCATCGGCACCTTCGACCTCATGTTCGCCACCACCACCGTGGGCGGCATCTACTATGCCAACTTCGAGGCGGCGCTCGTGACGAGCGTGATGTACCTGTGCCTCACCATGTTCGCCTCGTGGCTGCTGGGGCGCCTCGCGAGCCGGCTCAACGTCAAATCCGTGAAGCTCGGCAGCACGTCCGACCAGCCCGTCAACGTCGAGGAGCGCTAAATCATGAATACGAGTGACATCACCGCGACGGCCCCCGCGGGCGACTACATGGTGCGCATCGAGGGCCTGCGCAAATCCTTCGGCGAGCTGGAGGTCCTGCGAGACGTCAACCTCGACGTCGCCCCCGGCGAGGTCGTGACGATCATCGGCGCATCGGGTTCGGGCAAATCGACCCTGTTGCGCTGCATCAACCTGCTCGAGACCCCCGATGCGGGTCACGTGTGGTTCCAGGGCAGCGACCTCACCGCCGACCACGTGGACGTGAACGCCCTGCGCGAGGACATCGGCATGGTCTTCCAGGGCTTCAACCTGTTCAACAACATGGACGTGCTGGCCAACTGCACGCTGGCGCCCGTCACCCGCAAGAAGATGTCGAGGGCGGAGGCGGAGGAGGTGGCGCTGGGCCACCTGCACTCGGTGGGGCTCGAGGACTTCGCCCATGCGGCGCCCTCCACGCTCTCGGGCGGCCAGAAGCAGCGCGTGGCCATCGCCCGCGCCCTGTGCATGCGCCCGAAGATCATGCTGTTCGACGAGCCGACCAGCGCCCTCGACCCCCAGATCGTGGGCGAGGTGCTCGAGGTCATGCGCGGCCTTGCGCGCGACGGCATGACGATGGTCGTGGTGACGCACGAGATGGAGTTCGCCCGCACCGTGTCGGACCGCGTGGTGTTCATGGACCGCGGCGTCATCGCCGAGCAGGGCGCTCCCGATCAGATGTTCACCGCGCCCGCGCACCCGCGCACCCGCGAATTTTTGTCCCGCTACCTTGGGAACTAGAACGACTGTATACACTCAGCCCTGTTTCTTATGCATGTGGGAAACAGGGCTGAAATATTCGAAAAAACAAAGGCATCTAAGAGGCGCTTTAGGCTACTATAGCGAACCAACGATTGACGCGCCTGGTTTTGAAGGGATGAGTAACCGTGGCACAGCTTCTGGCTACATACGAGGACATGGTGATGACCGCCATCGCGCCTTGCCAGAACGCCGCCGATGCGGCCGCCCGACGCCAGCGTGCAATCTCCCGACGACGATAAATCGTTGTCTCTGTCCGCATGGGGCTTTGAGGCCCCACCGCAGAGTCCAACTGATATCGTCGAGGGAACGTCCGCCGCGAGGCGGATTTTTCTTATGCGCACGGCACCGCACGCGACTCGCGGTGCGCGCTCGGACAGGTGCGAGTCGCGCGCACCACCGCATCAGTTGGGCTCACCCATTCCCATCGCATCGAAGCATCGTGAAAGGATGAACCCATGAATACCATGAATGCCATGAACACCGCGAACGGCGCCGCCGCAAAGGAAAAGGTCGTGCTCGCGTACTCCGGCGGCCTCGACACCTCCGTGTGCATCAAGTGGCTGCAAAACGAGATGGGGCTCGACGTCATCGCCATGCTCGGCAACGTCGGTCAGGAGCACGACGGCCTGGAGAAGGTCGCCGAGAAGGCGAAGATGCTCGGTTGCGTGGCCGTCGAGGTCATCGACATGACCGACGAGTTCGCCAGCCAGTACCTCACGTGCGCCATCGCCGCCAACGCGATGTACGAGAACAAGTACCCGCTGCTCTCGGCGCTCTCCCGCCCGCTCATCTCCAAGCACCTCGTCGAGGTCGCCCACAAGCACGGCGCCACGTGCGTCGCCCACGGCTGCACGGGCAAGGGCAACGACCAGGTGCGCTTCGAGACCTCGATCACCGCGCTCGACCCCTCCCTCAAGGTCATCGCGCCGGTGCGCGAATGGGACCTGGGCATGCGCCCCGATGAGATCGCCTATGCGAAGAAGCACGGCGTGCCGGTGGCGCAGAGCGTCGAGAAGCCGTATTCGATCGACGACAACCTGTGGGGCCGCGCGATCGAGGCGGGCGTGCTCGAGGACCCGTGGGTCGAGCCCCCGGCGGACATCTGGACGATGACGGTCGATCCCGCCGACGCGCCCGATACGCCCGTCTACGTGGAGATCGGCTTCACCGCGGGCGTGCCGAGCAGCCTGGACGGCGAGCAGATGCCGCTCCCCGAGCTCATCGCCAAGCTCAACGGCATCGCCGGCGCGTGCGGCTACGGCCGCATCGACATGATCGAGAACCGCTACGTCGGCCTGAAGTCGCGCGAGTGCTACGAGGTGCCTGCCGGCCTCGCGCTCATCCAGGCGCACAAGGCGCTCGAGGACCTGTGCCTGGAGCGCGACGTGCTTCACCACAAGCTCGCCCTCGAGCAGCTCTGGGCCGACCAGGTCTACAACGGCCGCTGGTTCAGCCCCTTCAAGGAGGCGCTCGACGCCTTCATGGGGGCCACGCAGAAGGACCTGACCGGTGTGGTGAAGCTCAAGTTCTACAAGGGCGGATGCGTGGTCGCGGGCCGCAAGAGCGCCGCGGCCCTGTACGACCCGGCGCTCGCCACCTACGACAACGACGACGCCTTCGACCAGAAGGCGGCGAAGGGCTTCATCGACATCCAGGGCCTCTCGATCAAGACCTGGGCGATGAAGCAGGCCGGGCTCTCGTCCGCCCATGACGCCGCGTCGCCTTCCTTCGACGTGGTGGACGGCGCCGACCCTGCGCAGGCTATGGGCTGCGCCGTGAACTACTGAGGGCATGACGGGACGCAAGGTGAAAGGTGCGCTGCGAAAAGACGCGACTTTTCGCAACGAAGATGCGGCCGGGGTGCGGCCGGGGAAGGAACGGATGAGGATGGCGCTTTGGGGCGGACGGTTCAAGGAGGGCGTCGCGGTCTCCACCCAGGAGTTCGGCGCGTCGCTGCCGGTCGACAAGCACCTGTACAAGCAGGATATCGCGGGTTCGAAGGCGCATGCGCGCATGCTCGCCAAGCAGGGGATCATCTCCCAGGATGACTGCGAGGCCATCGTGGGCGGCCTGTCTGAGATCGAGGGTGAGATCGACGCCGGTTCGTTCGCCTTCCATATCGAGGACGAGGACATCCACATGGCGATCGAGGGGGAGCTCACGCGCCGCATCGGGGAGGCGGGCAAGCGCCTGCACACCGGGCGCTCCCGCAACGATCAGGTCGCGACCGACACGCGCCTCGCGGCCAAGGCGCTCGCCCGCGACCTCATGAAGGCCAACCTGCACCTGCGGGAGGTCCTGGTCGATGCGGCGCGCGACAACGCCAAGGTGGTCTTGCCGGGTATGACGCACCTCCAACATGCGCAGCCCGTCCTGCTCTCGCATCACCTGCTCGCCTATTACTGGATGTTCGAGCGCGACTTCCGCCGCCTCACCGCCGCGTTCGACGCCGCCGACGCCTCCCCGCTCGGCGCCGCCGCGCTCGCCGGGACCACCTATCCGCTCGACCGCGTCGCCGCCTCCTACGCGATGGGGTTCTCCCGCGTCATCTGCAATTCGCTCGACGCGGTCTCCGATCGCGACTTCATCTTGGACCTGCATTTCGCGTGCTCGACCATGGCGATGCACCTTTCGCGCCTCGCCGAGGAGATCGTGCTGTGGAGCAGCTCCGAGTTCGGCTACATCACCCTCTCCGACGCGTATTCGACGGGCTCGTCCATCATGCCGCAGAAGAAGAACCCCGACTTCGCCGAGCTCATCCGCGGCAAGACGGGTCGCGTCTACGGCAACCTCCTACAGCTGCTGGTGACGTGCAAGGGCCTTCCCCTGGCGTACAACAAGGACCTGCAAGAGGACAAGGGCGGCATGCTCGACTCCGCGCACACGCTCTGCCAGAGCCTGTCCATCATGGCGGGGATGGTCTCGACCTGCACTTTCAACGCCGAGGCGATGCGCGCCGCATGCGAGGTCGGCCATCTCGCGGCGACCGACGTCGCGGACTACCTCACGCGGAAGGGCGTGCCGTTCCGCGAGGCGCACGAGGTCGTCGGGCGCCTGGTGCTCGCATGCGAGGAGCGCGGGTGCCGGCTCGACGACCTGCCGCTCTCCGTGTTCCAGGAGGCGAGCCCCCTGTTCGGCCCCGATATCGTCTCCGCGCTCGACATCGATGCGATCGTCTCGGCACGCACGACGATGGGCGGGACGTCTCCCTCAGCCGTGGATGAGCAGATGCGCCTGGTGCGCACGTCCCTCGTCGCGGACGAGGCGTATCTGGAGGGGATGGCACCCGTCGTCCCCATGGGCGAGGGCGCCCGATAGGGGGCGATGATGGTGGTTTCGTGGGCGAGCGGCGTATTCCGCATGGCGAAACGTTTCAGCCGCGCCCTTCGGCGAAACGGGGTCTTCGGACCGCGCTCTTTGGGTACCATGGCGTAACGAAGATACGCCGCGCACCATGCGCTTGCAGCCCTCCCATCGAAAGGGGATATTGTGGCAGATATCGAGAAGACCTTCATCATGATCAAGCCCGACGCCGTCCGCGACCGCAAGACCGGGCCCATCATCGATCGCATCGAGCGTTGCGGCCTCACCATCGAGAAGATGGAGAAATGCGAGCTCGACGAGGAGCTCGTCAAGGTGCACTACGCCCACCTGGCGGACAAGCCGTTCTTCGGCGAGATCGTCGAGTTCATGACGAGCGGCCCCGTGGTGAAGATGGTCGTGTCCGGCCTCGGCGCCGTCTCCAAGATGCGCACCATCATGGGTGCCACCAACCCGCTCGACGCCGCCCCCGGCACGATTCGCGGCGACTTCGCGAACGACGTGAACGCCAATATCATCCACGGCTCCGACTCTCTGGAGAACGCCGCCATCGAGATCGAGCGCTTCTTCGGATAGGCGCGAGGCCCACATAAGAGCCCCCTTTACGGCGCGGTCCGGCCCTTGCGGGTCGGGCCGCGTTTTCATGGGAAGGGGCGGCGGGGCTGCTACACTTGGATACAGGCGAATGACACATCGAAAGGGGCCCGCCGTGGACGGTAAGAACGTGACCGATATGACGCCGGAGCAGCGCGATCGCGCGCTGTGCGACCTGTTGAACTCCGAGCTGATCTGCGCGCTCGGCTGCACCGAACCCATCGCGGTCGCCTACGCCGCGGCACTCGCCCGCCTGGTCTTGGGCTGCGAGCCCGAGTCGATCGAGGTCGGGTGCTCCGGCAACATCATCAAGAACGTCAAGAGCGTCACTGTGCCCAATTCGGGCGGCATGCGCGGCGTCGAGGCCGCAGCGGTCCTCGGCGCGGTGGGCGGCGACGCCTCCGCGGCCCTCGAGGCGCTCGAGGGCGTGACCGAGGCCGACATCGCGCGCACGCGCGAGCTGCTCGGCGAGGCGGGCTACTGCGAGGTCGCCCTGATCGAGGGCGTGCCGAACCTCTACATCGAGATCAAGGCGCATGCGCTCGGGCATGTGGCCGAGGTCGCCATATCCGAGCACCACACGAACGTGGTGCGCTGCATGCGCGACGGCGTGCCCGCCAACCAGCTGTGCCCCGCCGCGCGCGGGGGCGATGTCGAGGACTCCTGCTCCGGCACCTGCGCGCTCATGAGTGCCGTGCAGCCCGCCGCCGAGGCCGACGCTCCGGCCGCCAAGCCGCTCGAGGGCCTCACGCTCAACGCGATTTTGGATTTCGTCGAGGATGGCGACATCTCCGGCGCCCGCGCGTCGCTCGAACGCCAGCTCGAACTCAACACCGCGATCTCGGACGAGGGGTTGGAAAACGCCTGGGGCGCCGAGGTCGGCCGCACGCTGCTCGCCACGCGCGGCGAGGATCTGGCGTGCCGCGCCCGCGCCCGTGCCGCCGCCGGCTCGGACGCCCGCATGAGCGGCTGCGCCCTGCCCGTGGCGATCGTGTGCGGGTCGGGCAACCAGGGCATCACCTGCGCCATGCCCGTGGCCACCTACGCCGAGGACCTGGGTGTCGAGGGCGATCGCCTGCTGCGCGCCCTGGCCCTGTCCGACCTGGTGGCGATACATGTGAAGAGCTACATCGGCGCGCTCTCTGCGTTTTGCGGCGTTGTGTGCGCGGGTTGCGGCGCGGGCGCTGCCATCGAGTGGATGCGCGGTGCTTCACGCGAGCAGATCGGCGCCACCATCGTGAACACGCTCGGCAACGTGGGCGGCATCGTGTGCGACGGTGCCAAGGCGAGCTGCGCCGCCAAGATCTCGGCCGCCGTCGACGCCGCGATCCTCGGTGCCGACATGGCGCAGGCGGGCCGGGGCTTCCGCGCGGGCGAGGGCATCGTCATGGATTCGGTCGAGGAGACCATCGCGAGCATGGGCTACGTCGGTCGCGTGGGCATGAAGGACACCGACGTCGAGATCCTGAAGCTCATGACGGGGGAGACGCGGCTGTAGGCGATTGAGGCCCGGCGCGATTGCCGCCAGGGTGCATCTGCGTTCCAGAGTCATACGCCGCTGAGCGTGCGATGTCGAAAATGAAGCGGTTCAGCTGTGCATTTTTCGACATCGCACGCTCGGCGGCGCCGTTTTGGCCCGGATGCGTCGTTCGACCGATGTAAAGCGGTCGCCTCCGGCTTCCCGCGAGGGCCTATTCGCCGTTGCAGAACCGCTCCTCGATCTCGTCGAGGCTCTTGGCGAAGTCGGCCATGCTGCCGTTCCAGAGGGCGTTGGGCTGGAAGCCGTTGCCCACATAGGCCGTCTTGAGGCCGATGCCGGGTGCGGGGAAGTCGCGCTTGGGGTCGTTGCCGACCATGAGGGTCTCCTCGGGGGCGAGGCCGAGCTTGGCGAGGGAGTCGAGATAGTAGTCCGCACACGGCTTGACGCGCGTGCAGTTCTCCCATGTGGTCACGAGTTCGAAGGGCATGTCGAGCATGTCGCCCCATCCCATGCGGCATTCGATGCACGCGCGCGAGAAGCTCGGGTTGGTGAGCAGGGCGATGCGCATGCCGCGGCCCAGGACGGCCTCGACCGCCCCGTGGGCGCCCTCGCGCGGCCGGGCGGAGATGGCGCGGTCGTTCTTCTTTGGCAGGATCTCGCGCTCGTAGAACTCGAGCATATCGGCGATGGCGGGCTCGAGGACCGGGATGCCGCAGCGGCGCTCGAGTTCATCGGCGAAGAACTGCCGGTTGGTGCGCGCGTCGCCCGGCGCCCGGTCGCCGTTGTTGAGGGCGAGCATGGCGCTGCCGAGCGGGGAAAAGAGCGACACGATGGGTTTGCGGGCGACCTGGGCGAGCAGCTTGGCCTCATCGAGTGCGAACATGCCGATGAAGGCGCTGAGATTGATGCTGAGCAGCGTGTCGTCCATATCGAAGACGACGGCTTTGAGCTGAGGCATGAGCGTCTCCTGGGGTTCGGTTCGCGTGGAGTGGCGATGTGGGTGTGGGATGGCGCGGTGCGCGTTGAACCCCTTGTACCCCGTTGGCGCCCATCTAGCCTCTCGCCCGCTTGATTGACCGTTCGATGGGGGAGGGGTCGTTCTCGCTCGCGGCCAATTCGTGCCGCCGGCGAAAAAATCGTGGTTGCCGCTTGAAAAAGACGGGGTTTCAACGTACTCTAATGAACCGTGAATGTTTATAGTTCACGTCAGTATCTGTCGGCCCCCGAGATTGTTCCAAACGGTGCGCGCGCGCTGGCGGCTCGTCCGCTTTTTGCAAGCAACCATCTGCAGGTCAGGTAATCGGGGCCCCGTAGTTCGAAAGGGGTCCACCTTTGAGTGAGATTCAGAACTCGTCCATCTTCTCCCTCGACGACGTCGATACCGAGGAGATGAACAACCTCATCGACAACTCCATCACCGATTTCGATGAGGGCGACCTGGTCAACGGCACCGTTGTGAAGATCGAGCGCGACGAGGTCCTCGTCGACATCGGCTTCAAGTCCGAGGGCGTCATCCCTGTCCGTGAGCTCTCCATCCGCAAGGACGCCAACCCCGCCGACCTCGTGGCGCTGGGCGACTCCATCGAGGCGCTCGTGCTCCAGAAGGAGGACAAGGACGGTCGTCTGGTTCTCTCCAAGAAGCGCGCCGAGTACGAGCGTGCCTGGAACCGCATCGAGGAGAAGTTCAACGCCGGCGAGAACGTCGAGGGCGAGGTCATCGAGGTCGTCAAGGGCGGTCTCATCCTCGACATCGGCCTGCGCGGCTTCCTGCCCGCCTCCCTCGTTGACCTTCGCCGCGTGAAGGACCTCACCTCCTATCTCGGCACCTCCATCGAGGCCCGCGTCATCGAGATGGACCGCAACCGCAACAACGTCGTGCTTTCCCGCCGCGTCGTTCTCGAGGAGTCCCGCAAGGCCGAGCGCTCCGAGATCCTCTCCAAGCTCAAGAGCGGCATGCGCCTCAAGGGCACCGTCTCCTCCATCGTGGACTTCGGTGCCTTCGTGGATCTGGGCGGCATCGACGGCCTCATCCACATCTCCGAGCTCTCTTGGAACCACGTCAACCACCCCTCCGAGGTCGTCAAGGTCGGCCAGGAGGTCGAGGTCGAGGTGCTCGACGTCGATCTGAACCGCGAGCGCATCTCCCTCGGTCTCAAGCAGACCACCGAGGATCCGTGGCGTGCCCTGGTCAAGAAGTACCCTGTGGGCGCCATCGTCGAGGGCACCGTCACCAAGCTCGTGCCCTTCGGCGCGTTCGTCGACCTCGGTGACGGCATCGAGGGCCTCGTGCACATCTCCGAGATGGCCAACAAGCACGTGGACCAGCCTGCCCAGGTCACCTCTGTGGGCTCCAAGGTCCAGGTCAAGGTCATGGAGATCGACCTCGACCGTCGTCGCATCTCCCTGTCCATGAAGTCCGCTGCCGAGACCCTCGGCATCGAGATCGAGGTCACCCCGCTCGAGGGTGAGGAGAAGGCCGAGGACGCCGAGTAAATCTCCGGCATTCGCCTTTGAACCCTAGGTTCGCTGCAGACCCCGACGGGCATGTGTCCGCCGGGGTCTTTTGCTGCGCGGATCCGTGTTTCATCACATGAAAGGAATCCCCGTTGACTGACATGAGAGAGTTTGAGGGCCCGAGCCTGCATGAGCGCCCAATCGTCTTGTTCGACTATGACGGCACGTTGGCTAACACCCAGCCCGCCATCATGCGCGTGGTGGGTGAGGTGCTCGGACAACGAGGTTACGAGCTTTCCGAGGAGCAGATGCTCCCCCTGATAGGGCCACCGCTCGAAGTCGGGATCCGCATGGTCACCGATATGGGCGAGCGTGAGGCATACAGGGTGGCAGCTGAATATCGCGAGCTGTTCGAGCGTACGGTCACGCCGGCGGATATCCCGCTGTTCCCATACGTCCCCGAGCTTCTCGATGTGCTCGTGGCCTCTGGCAGGCGCGTGGCGGTGGCGACCTCGCGTGTCGAGGCGTCTACGCGCGACCTGCTCGCCGATTTGGGTGTGACGCAGTTCGAGGTCGTCGCCGGTCGCATCCCCGGTGTCCGAGAGACCAAGGCTGAGTCTATCGCCGCCGCTTTGGAGGCACTTGGAGCCACCTCCGTTGATGCCGTGATGGTAGGGGACCGCATGTACGACGTGCAAGGGGCGGCCGAGCTCGGCATCCCCTGCATCGGAATCTATTCGGGTGCCGCTGCGCCGGGGGAGCTCGAGCAGGCTGGCGCGGTCGCCGCATGTAAGGACATGTTGGAAGTGGGCCGCGTTTTGGGCGCGTGGTAGCCGGTGAAGCTTGCCGTTGGCGGGATTTGCGAGCGGTCATTTGCCCGTGTCATCGCCTACCGCCAGCGTTATTGGGCATAATCATTCATTGCTGAATTATCTGAGGGAAGGGGGCGCCCATGCGCGCGGATGTGATGGAGAGCGTTGAGAAATACGTCGATGAGGTGTGGGAGGATGTCGTTTCCGACATCGCCGCCCTGGTGGCACATCCGTCTGTCGCCGACTCCTCGGCGGCCGAACCGGGCGCCCCGTTCGGCCGGTCCGTGCGCGATGCGCTCGATTGCGGCTTGGGCATCGCCGAGCGCCTGGGGTACGAGGTGGCTGACGATGACGGCTACGTTGGAATCGCCGACATCCCCGGCGAGTGCGAGGAGCACATCGCCACCATCGCGCACGTCGATGTGGTCCCCGCCGGCCCTGGCTGGAATACCGACCCGTTTTCCATGGAGCGCCGCGAGGGCTGGCTGCTCGGCCGCGGTGTGATCGACGACAAGGGCCCCGCCGTCCTGTCGCTCTATGCCGGCGCGTTCTTCCTTCGCGAGGGCATCACCCCGCGCTACACGTTCCGCGCCCTCATCGGCTGCGACGAGGAGGTGGGCATGACCGACGTCAAGCACTACCTGGCCGGGCATGAGCAGCCGCTGTTCCTCTTCACCCCCGATGCCGAGTTCCCCGTGTGCAACGCCGAGAAGGGCTGCTTTGGCGGCACCTTCAAGAGCGCGAAGATCGAGAACGGCGTTATTCGCTCTTGGAGCGGAGCCGAGGCGACCAACGCCATCCCCAGCCAATCCGAGTGCATCATCGCCGCGCCCCTGTCCGACCTTCCCACCCCGAAGGCGAACGCGGGCCGCATCACGCTCGAGGATGTCGGCGAGGGCCGCACGCGCGTCTTCGCCCAGGGCATCGGCGGGCACGCCTCCCTGCCCGAGGGCACGATCAACGCCATCGCGCTCGTGGTGGGCTACCTGCACGAGGTCATGGATGCCCGTCCCGATCTGCTCGATCCCGCCGAGCGCTCCTACCTGGACCTGCTTTCCGTCGTGCATGACGGCACGGCGGGGGAGGGTTTGGGCATCGCCGCCGAGAGCGATGCCTTCGGCGCCCTTACCTGCAACGCGGGTACGATCGAGGTCGCGGACGGGCATATCCTGCAAACCATCGATGTCCGCTACCCTGATTCCACCACCTCCGACGAGATGAAGATGATCTGCGGGGCGCACGCATCGCGGTATGGCGCTGAGTTCATAGCCGGCCGCGCCAAGGAACCCTTCAGCGTCTCCGCTGACAGCCCGGCGGTCCGCGCGTTGCTCAACACGTACCGAGAGGTCACGGGCAAGCCCGCGGAGCCCTTCTCCATGGGCGGCGGCACCTATGCGCGCAACTTCACGAGCGCCGTCTCGTTCGGCCCCGAGGATAACGGCCTGGAGCTCCCCGCGTGGGCGGGCAGCATGCACGGTCCGAACGAGGCCGCCAACGAGCAGCTCCTGCGCGACGCCCTCAAGATGTACATCATCGCGCTCGTGCGCCTGAACGAATTGGAGTTCTAGCATGGAGGCCCCGAATATCTGGGAGCAGCTCTTCTGCATCGCGATCATCGCGGTGTCCATGGTGTTCGGCGGTCATCTGTACCGCAAGCGCCACAATGCTCCGAGCGGCAGGAAAGAGAGCCAGCCCACCAAGAAGAAGCGCCCGAAAAAGAAGCGCTAGAGCGGGGAGCAGTTGGAGCGTGGGCCGCTCGGAAGAAGTGCCATATTGCGCAGAAGGCGGTGTCGCGGTCGATCGCGACGCCGCCTTTTCATATGTAAGCCGCTTGTAAGGCGGGTCAAAGCACGTGGTAATGCTCGGTCAGAGTGCCGTAAGAGACGGCGAACGAGGGCAGATGGGCGGCGAGCGCGCGGTATCGTGCTTGCCGTACGACGGATGGGGCCCGAACACGCCTCATGGGGATGAAGATGGACCCCAGTTTTTCCGTCCGGCGCGAAATCGCGTCGATGTTGCTCTCGAAGGGAGAACCATGTTCGATTATTCCTGCTCTCGTCGCTCCTTCCTCGGCCTTGCCGGCGGTGTCGCCGCCGTGGCCGGTCTCGGCCTTGCCGGCTGCGGTGGCTCTGACGCCCCTGCCGCCGGTTCCGCTTCCGCCGACGCCGCCGCGGGCGTTACGGGCGAGGTCACCTACGACGGCGCCTCCTCCTTCCAGGCCCTCGTCGAGGCTGCGGCCGAGCAGTTCATGAACGAGAACCCGGATTGCGTCATCTCCGGCTCCGGCAACGGCTCCGGCGCCGGCCTCACCGCCGTGTCCTCCGGCACCGTGACCATCGGCAACTCCGACGTCTTCGCCGAGACCAAGCTCGACGCCGACGCCGCCGCCAAGCTCGTCGACCACGAGGTCGCCGTCGTGGGCATGGGCCCGATCGTCTCCAAGAACGTCACCGTCGACGACCTGACCCTCGAGCAACTCAAGGGCATCTTCGGCGGCGCCATCACCAACTGGAGCGAGGTCGGTGGCGAGGATGCCGAGATCGTCGTCGTCAACCGCAAGGAGGGCTCCGGCACCCGCGCCACCTTCGAGGCCGCCGTCTTCGGCGAGGAGAAGAACACCTACAAGCCCGCCCAGCCCGAGCAGGACAAGTCCGGCGACGTCCAGACCCTGATGGGCTCCACCGACAACGCCATCTCCTACATCGACTTCTCCCACTTCGACGACTCCAAGTTCACCGCCATCAAGGTCGGCGGCGTGGAGCCCGCGAGCGAGAACGTCCTCGATAACTCCTTCCCGATCTGGGCCACCGAGCACATGTACTGCGCCAAGGACGCCGACGACGCCACCCGTGCCTTCCTCGAGTACATGCTCTCCGATGACGTCCAGGGCTCCCTCGTCGCCGAGCAGGGCTTTATCCCGGTCTCCAAGATGGCCGTGGTGAAGGACGCGAACGGCGTCGTCACCGAGAAGTAAGACCCTCTTCACATATCCCCTCGAAAGGTGCGTCATGGCAAAACAGATGCCCAAGCGCAGCCTTGAGAAGGTCGGTTTCGCTGTCACGGGCGCGTGCGTCGCGCTCGTGACATTGCTGGTCCTCGCGCTTATCGTCATGGTCGCGCAAAAGGGCCTCTCCACCTTCTTCAAGGACGGCGTGGACCTCGTCGGCTTCTTCACCGGGACCGATTGGAGCCTTGCCAACATAGATGAGTCGACCGGCCTGCCCCAGACGGGCGCGCTTCCGCTCATCATCACCTCCTTCGCGGTCACGCTCCTCTCGACCGCCATCGCGCTGCCGATCGCCATCGGCTCCGCCATCTTCGCGGTCGAGATCCGTCCCGAGTTCGGTAAGAAGGTCTTCCAGCCGATGGTGGAACTGCTCGTGGGCATCCCGTCCGTCGTGTTCGGCCTCATCGGCTTCCACGTTATCGTCGCCGCCTGCAAGGCCGTCTTCGGCACGCAGACCGGCATGGGCATCCTGCCCGGCGCCATCGTGCTGGCCGTCATGATCCTGCCGACGGTGACCACGCTTTCCATGGACGCCCTGCGCGCCGTGCCCGATGGCTATCGCCAGGGTTCGCTCGCCCTCGGGTACACGCGTTGGCAGACCATCCGCCATGTCGTGATCAAGAGCGCGCTGCCCTCACTCATGACCGCGGTCATCCTCGGCATGACGCGCGCCTTCGGCGAGACGCTCGCGGTCCGCATGGTCATCGGCGGCGCCGAGATCATGCCGCTGTCCCTGCTGTCTCCGGCCTCGACCATCACCACGACCCTCACCACCAGCATGGCGATCTACGCCGACGGCTCGGTGCAAAAGGACGTGCTGTGGTCGCTCGGCCTGCTGCTGATGGGCATGTCGCTCATCTTCATCCTGATCATCCACATGATTGGCAAGAAGGGGGCGAAGTCCCATGGCTGATGAGCGCACCACCGCCCAGGCGCCTGCTTCCGGCGCACCCCGGCCGCTCGCCATCGACGAGGGCCACATCCTGCGCGCCCAGCGCGGTGACCGCATTGCCACGGCCGTGCTCACCGGCATCGCGTGCCTTGTCATGCTCATCGTCGTGTCGATGGTCGCCTATATCCTCTACGAGGGTCTCTCCACGCTGCTGACCCCGGGCTTCCTCACGCAGCCGAGCCGCTCCAACGGCGCCGCCGGCGGCGTGGCCTACCAGCTGTTCGACTCCTTCTACCTGCTCGTCATCACGCTGCTGATCTCGGTGCCGGTGAGCTTGGGCGCGGCGGTGTTCCTCACCGAGTACGCCCCGGACGGCCCCATCACCGCGATCGCGAGCACGGCCATCGAGACCCTGTCCTCGCTGCCCTCCATCGTCGTGGGCATGTTCGGCTTCCTCGTGTTCTCCGTGAACTTCGGCTGGAAGTACTCGATCATCTCCGGCGCCGTGGCGCTCACCATGTTCAACATCCCGATCCTGGTGCGCGTCATCCAGCAGGCGCTCGAGGACGTGCCCCAGCACCAGCGCGACGCATGCCTGGCCATGGGCCTCACGCGTTGGGAGGCCACGGTCCACGTGCTCATCCCGGCCGCCATGCCCGCCATCGTCACGGGTATCGTGCTTTCCGCCGGCCGTGTGTTCGGCGAGGCGGCGGCCCTGCTGTTCACCTCCGGCATGTCGAGCCCGGTGCGCCTGAACTTCCTCACGCTCAACTTCGCGAGCCCCACGTGCGCTTGGAACATCTTCCGCCCCGGCGAGTCGCTCGCGGTGCACATCTACAAGATCTACGGCGAGGGCAGCGCGTCGGCCCAGCATATCGTGTGGGGCACCGCCGCCTTGCTGATGATCTGCGTGCTTCTGTTCAACGTGCTCTCCCGCCTCGCGGGCAAGGCCCTGGCTAAAAGGATGACCGCCGAATGAGTGAAGTGATTACGGACAGGGTCGCCCGTCGCCCCGATGGCGTTTTTATGGCCCCCGGAACTATCGCCAACGGGCCGGGGAGCACCGCCGCCGCCGAGATGGCCCCCACCTCCGAGGTCGTGCTCGAGACGCATGGCGTCAACGTCTATTACGGCTCGAACCACGCGCTGCACGACACCTCGCTGGCGTTTCACAAGGGCGAGATCACCGCGTTGATCGGCCCGTCCGGCTGCGGCAAGTCCACGTTCCTGCGCAGCCTGAACCTCATGAACCGCGAGATCCGCGGCTGCCGCGTCGAGGGCGAGATCGTCTACGGCGGGCGCAACATCAACACGCGCGAGGAGAACCTCTACGAGCTGCGCCGTTCGATCGGCATGGTGTTCCAGCAGCCGAACCCGTTCCACAAGACGATCTACGAGAACATCGTGTTCGCTCCCAAGCGCCACGGCCTGCGCGGCAAGGAGAACCTCGACGCCCTGGTCGAGGAGTCCCTGCGCGGCGCCGCCCTGTGGGATGAGGTCAAGGACAAGCTGAACCAGAGCGCGTTCTCGCTTTCCGGCGGCCAGCAGCAGCGCCTGTGCATCGCCCGCACGCTCGCCATGCATCCGGACGTCATCCTGTTCGACGAGCCCTGCTCGGCCCTCGACCCGATCTCGACCCTGGCGATCGAGGAGCTCATGCAGAGCGTGGTCAAGGACCGCGCGATCGTGATCGTGACGCACAACATGGAGCAGGCGAGCCGCGTTTCCAACCGCACCGCCTTCTTCTACATGGGAGACATGGTCGAGTGCGGAGAGACCGACCAGATCTTCCAGCGTCCCAAGGATAAGCGCCTGAACGATTACCTTACGGGCATGTTCTCGTAACTGGAACGCTGGATATAACCGAACCGCCCGCTATCTGGGTGGACTGCTAAGATGGATGGCTGTGAATACGAGAAGCGAGGAGCTGCGATTATGGCCATCCTACTGGGTTGCGACAGCGTGCATTTGGAATACCCCACCAAGTTGATCGCCCGGGACGTGACCCTGGGTGTCAACGAGGGCGACCGCATCGGCATCGTCGGCAAGAACGGCGACGGCAAGTCGAGCTTGCTCGGCGTGCTTTCCGGGGTGATCGAGCCCGACGCCGGGCGCGTGACGCGCCGCCGCGATGTGACAGTGGGCGTGCTCGGTCAGCGCGATGCGCTCGACGATTCGTCGACCGTGCACCGCGCCGTGGTGGGCGACCTTCCCGAGTACGAGTGGGCCGCGAGCCCGCGCGTGCGGCAGATCCTGGACGGCCTCATCGCGGATGTGTCCTGGGAGGGCCTGGTGGGGGAGCTGTCAGGCGGCCAGCGCCGCCGTGTGGACCTGGCGCGCCTGCTCATCGGGGATTATGACGTCCTCATGCTGGACGAGCCCACCAACCATCTGGACATGCGCACCATCAACTGGCTCGCCGAGCATCTCAAGTCCCGCTGGCAGCGCGGAGCCGGCGCCATGCTCGTCGTCACGCACGACCGCTGGTTCCTCGACGAGGTCTGCACCTCCATGTGGGAGGTGCACGACGGCTGCGTCGATCCGTTCGAGGGCGGCTACTCCGCATATATCCTGCAGCGCGTCGAGCGCGACCGCATGGCCGCCGTGACCGAGGAGCGCCGCCGCAACATGGCGCGCAAGGAGCTCGCGTGGCTCTCGCGCGGCGCGCAGGCCCGCAGCACCAAGCCGAAATTCCGCGTCGAGGCGGCCCGCAAGCTCATCGCCGACGTCCCTCCCGTGCGCAACGAACTCGAGCTGAAGCGCCTCGCGGTGAGCCGTCTGGGCAAGCAGGTCATCGACGTGATCGACGTCGATGCGGGGTATGAGGGCGAACCCACGGCGACGGGCCCGGTCGAGGGCCGCCCCTCGGGCGCCGCATCCGTCCGCCCCGTGCTCTCGGATGTGACCTGGCTCATCGGCGCCGGCGACCGGTACGGCCTGTTGGGCGAGAACGGTGCTGGCAAGACAACGCTGATCAACGTCATCCAGGGCAAGCTCAGCCCCCGCCGCGGTCGGGTGAAGATCGGCTCGACCGTGCGCTTCGGCGTTCTCTCCCAGCAGCTCGACGAGCTCAAGCCCGTTGAGGACGACACCATCCGCGAGGTGCTGGCCCGCGGCAAGCGCTATGTGATGGTCGAGGGCAAGGAGACGAGCCCCGAGAAGCTCCTCGAGCGCCTCGGCTTCACGCAGCAGCAGATGTGGAGCCGCATCAAGGATCTTTCCGGCGGCCAGAAGCGCCGTCTGTCGCTGCTGCTCACCATTTTGGAGGAACCCAACGTGCTCATCCTGGACGAGCCCGGCAACGACTTGGACACGGACATGCTCGCGCTCGTGGAGGACTTGCTGGACAGCTGGCCCGGCACGCTCATCCTGGTCACGCACGACCGCTTCCTCATGGAGCGCGTGACCGACCAGCAATGGGCGCTCATCGGCGGCACCCTGCGACACGTGCCGGGCGGTGTGGATGAGTACCTCCGCCTGACGGAGGGCTTGAGCGCGGGCGGCTCCGCGCGCCCTCAGGCCCCCGGATTCGGCGGCGGCCGGGCTGATGCTCCCGGTTCCTCGAACGCCCTGCAGGCGGGCTCTCAGGGTCCTCAGAGCGGACTCTCGAATGCGGAGCGCCAGCGCCTCAAGAAGGAGGTCGCCTCCCTCGAGCGCAAGATGGAGACGCGCCGCGCCAAGGTCGAGGAGCTGGAGCGGGGGATGTTCGACATCGACCCCACCGATTTCACCGCGCTCACCGCCCAGCAGGACGCCATCGCCGCCGCGCGCGAGGAGCTCGACGAGCTTGAGATGGCCTGGCTCGAGGCGAGCGAGCGGCTGGAGGCATAGGCAGCGCATATCTGCTCATGCAATGCTCGTGCGTGCAGTGTCGAATTTGATGCGGTTCAATCGCGTTATTTTCGACATTGCACGCGCAGCGGGACGCGGGGGGTCCGCATTTGTACGCTGTGTGACGGTGCGCCGTTCAGCAGGCCAGCGCGATGTCTGGCGGGGATGATGTGTAAAACGCACCCGTCCCCAATTACACATTGGGGCTGCTAGGAGAGCATCTCCTTGAAGCCGCTCATAATCATGCGCCAGCCGCGCCTGAAGCGGCCTTCGGCGGGCTGGGTCCCCGGCGCGATGACGGTCGCCTCGGCCTGGACGATCTCCCCCTTGGCGAGAGTGGCCTCGCATGCGTTCGTGCTGGCGTGGGGTTGTGCGGACCCCAAGAGCTTGGCGCGCGAGCGGCGTTCCTCTTCCGCGGCGGCACGGGCGCGTTTCTCTTCCGCGGCGCGGGCTCGCCCGATGGCCTGCGCCATGAGGTGCTCTTGCGCGTTGAAGGGCGCCTCGCCCTCAGCGCGGGCCACGGGGACCCAGCGCCCGCGTGCGTCGAGCTCGCGCGCCTTGACGTTGTCGCGCAGCTGATCGGCCATGTAGTCGCGCACCATGGCGCGGCATGTGGGATCGAGGACGGGGTAGGCGATCTCGACGCGGTGCTCGGTGTTGCGCGTCATCATGTCGGCGCTGGACAGGTACACCGTGTCCGCCTCCTCACCGAACGAGTACACGCGCGCGTGCTCCAGGAAGCGCCCGACGATCGAGCGGATGTGCACGTTCTCAGTGCTGCCCTCGATGCCCGGCAGCATGCAGGAGATGCCGCGGATGATCATGTCGACGCGCACGCCCACGCGGCTCGCCTCGGCGATCTTATCGATGACCTCGCGGTCGGTCAGGGAGTTCATCTTGAAGAACGCGCGCGCGGGCATGCCGGCGCGTGCGCGGGCGATCTCGCGGTCGAGGCCGTCCATGACGAGCGGTTTGAGACCGTCGGGCGCGACACCGAGATAGCGGTATTCGCCGTGCAGGTTGCCCAGCGTCAGGTTGCGGAAGAACGCGTTGGCGTCCTCGCCGATGCCCTCATGCGCCGTCATGAGCATGAAGTCGGAGTACAGGCGCGCCGTCTTCTCATTGAAGTTGCCGGTTCCGAGCAGCGTGATGCGGCGGATGCGGCCATCTTCGTGATAGGTGAGTTGGCAGATCTTGGAGTGGCACTTGAAGCCCTCGGCTCCGTAGATGACCGTGCAGCCCGCCTCTTCGAGGCGCTCGGCCCAGGCGATGTTGTTCTCCTCGTCGAAACGGGCGCGCAGCTCCATGAGGACCGTGACCTCCTTGCCCCGTTCGGCGGCGGAGATGAGCGACTCGCACAGGCGCGACTGGCGGGCGACGCGGTAGAGGGTGATGCGCAGTGAGATGCAGGCGTCGTCGTGCGCCGCCTCGTTGATGAGGTCGAGCAGCGTGCTCATGGACTCGTATGGATAGAAGAGCAGTCTGTCGCCTGCGAGCACCTGCTCGCGCATGGGATCGCCCGGGGTGAACATGGGGCTCGGCTGCGGCGCGAACGGGGGGAACAGGAGCTTCTCGCGTGCCGCTGCGGGGAGCTTGCCCTCAAGGGAGAAGATGAAGCCGAGGTCGAGGGGCATGTTCACGGAAAGCACCGCCTGTTGGGTCAGGTGCAGCGCCTTGCGGATGGATTTGACGGCCTCTCTGCTCAGGTCGCCGTGAATGGCGAGCAGCACGGGCTGCAGCCTCAGGCGCTTCTTGAGCACCTTCTTCATGTGCTGACGGTAGTCCTCGTCCTCCTCGACTCCCTCGCCGTCCGGATCGAGGTCGGCGTTGCGGGTGACGCGGATCACGGCGCTGTCCTGCGGGGTGTAGGCGCCGAAGCACGAATCGAGACATGCCAGGATGATGTCTTCGAGCAGGATGTGGCGCAGGAGGCCGTCCTCGTTGGAGACCTCGATCACACGCGGAAGGGAGGTCGGCACCTCGATGATGCCGAGCAGGCCCTGCTCATCCTCGGATGCGGACGTGAGCGTGCAGACCACGTAGAGGGCCCCGTTGCGGAGGTTGGGGAACGGGTGGCGCGGGTCGATGATGAGCGGGGAGAAGATGGGCTGCACGTTGCGGTTGAAATAGTTCCGCACCGTGTCACGCTCAGCCCCTATGAGCTCTGCGGGCGTGATGCGCTCGATGCCCTTGGCGCGCAAGAGAGATTCGATGGCGTCGAGGGATGCGGAGGCCTTGGAGAACAACCCCGGCAGCTCGGAGAACACGGCGCCGACCTGTTCGGACGGGGTCATGCCGCTCTTGTTGTCGCGCGGCTGCCGCTTGAGGGTCGCCAGGCTCGAGAGCCCTCCCATGCGGACCATGAGGAACTCGTGCATGTTGCTCTCGAAGATGGCGATGAATTTCAAGCGCTCGAACAGCGGCACGGATTCGTCCATCGATTCGGCGAGCACGCGTTCGTCGAAGCGGAGCCAGGAGAGCTCTCGGTTCTGGGTGTAGGTCATGTCGCGCTTCTTGTCGTGCCCGTCGTTGCCCATGATGGCCCCCTCGTGTGTTGCGGCGATACCTGGAAGTGATGATGCCTGCGAAGTCGCATGAATGTCTCAAGGTTATCGCCGTGTCCGGACTGACCCCGAGTGTAGCGCGCAGCCATGATGAGCTCTTTACACGCCGCTTTCGAACGTGTTAAAGATTCGCGCGAATGTAAGCGATGGGCGCGGATGAGCCGCGCGAGGCGCCGTTGGGCGTACACTGATGAACGTGTGAGAAGACCTCGGATGCCGTCCCACCGGCGGGCGCGCACCATGAACGTGAGGGGTACCTATGGTTCGAATCGGCCTCTTGACCAGCGGCGGCGACTGCCAGGCGCTCAACGCCACCATGCGCGGCATCGTGAAGACCGTTGTCAACCAGTCGCCCGAACCCGTCGAGATCTACGGATTCGAGGACGGCTATCAGGGGCTCATCTATAAGCGATTCCGCAAGATGGCACCCGCCGACTTCAGCGGCATCCTCACGCGCGGCGGCACCATTCTCGGCACGAGCCGCACGCCCTTCAAGCGCCTGGACACGCCCGAGGCGGACGGTGTGGACAAGGTCGCCGCCATGAAGGGAACCTACCGCGACCTCGGGCTCGACTGCCTGTTCATGCTGGGTGGCAACGGCTCCACCAAGACGGCCAACCGCTTGGCGCGGGAGGGTCTCTCCGTCATCGCGCTGCCCAAGACCATCGACAACGACACCTGGGGCACCGACCTGACCTTCGGCTTCACGAGCGCGGTCGAGATCGCCACCAAGTGCATCGACGATATCCACACCACCGCGAGCAGCCACGGGCGCGTCTTCGTGATCGAGATCATGGGCCACAAGGTGGGTTGGATCCCCCTGTACGCCGCCGTCGCGGGCGGCGCGGACGTGTGCCTGATCCCCGAGATTCCCTACGACATGGACAACGTGATCGCCGCCATCGACCGTCGCATGCAGATGGGTGCGCGCTTCACCATCATCGTCGTCGCCGAGGGCGCCATCTCCCGCGCCGAGGCCGCGCTTTCCAAGAAGGAGTACAAGAAGCTCGTGGCGGCGCGCACATCGCCGTCCATCGCCTACGACATCGCGCGCGAGGTCGAGGCCCGCAGCGGGCGCGAGACGCGCGTCGCGGTGCCCGGCCACACGCAGCGCGGGGGTCAGCCCGATGCCCAGGACCGCGTGTTCGCCACGCAGTGCGGCGTCGAGGCGGCGCTGGGCTTTTTGGAGGGGGAGAGCGGCTTCATGGTCGCCCAGCGCGCCGGCGAGATGTGCCGCGTTCCGCTGGGGGAGGTCGCCGGCAAGCTCAAGTACGTCGATCCCGCAAGCGACCTCGTGCGCGAGGCGCGCGCTCTGGGCATCTCCTTCGGCGACGAGGCCTGATCGGGCTAGAGCCGCTGCATGCGGTAGCCCACGCCGACATGTAATTTGGGCGTGTAATTTGGGGACGGGTGCGTTTTACACATCCGCCGACGCGTCACCCAGATGGATGTTCGACCCATAGTCGCAGCGGAAGCTCGATTTGGCGTTGACGCCCTTTCCTCACAACCTTACGGTTTCGTTCGCCGCATGTAAGCCGAATCGATGGCGGGGGAGCGCCGCGCCCGCGAGAATGGGTGCGGTAATAACCCTTGGAAGGACCCGCCATGCAGCTATATCTCACGCGCCCCCCCGGCACCGGGCGCCGCAGCGCGCGAGACTACTCGGTGTATTTCGCGACACTCGGCTTTGCGGCATGTTTGCTGTACTCGTTCGTCGCCTCGACCGACCACGTGCGCGCCATGGGGCTCTCGCCCGAGCAGATGGGCGTGCTGGGGAGCGCGGGCGATGTCCTGCAGGCGTTCTCCATCTTCACGGTGCTCGTGTTCCTCTTCTTGGTGCGGTATGCCAATCGGTTCCTGCTCCGCCGACGCAAGCGCGAGTTCGCGTTGTACGAGCTGTGCGGCATGGGGCGCGGCGCGGTTTCGGTCGTGCTCGTGGCCGAGACGGCGCTCGTGGGTGCCGGTGCGCTGGCGTGCGGTGTGGCGGCGGGCGCGGCGCTGTCGCCCGCGTTCGGCGCGGTCGCGGCCTTCGTGTTCGACGTTCCCTGGCGGCTCGCGTTCTCCTTCTCGCCCGACTCCGCGGCATGGACCGCCGGATGTTTCGCCGTGGTGTTCGCGGTGAACGCCGTGGACGGCGCGCGCGACGTGACCAAGCGCCCGCTTATCGAGCTCATGAGTGCCGAGCGCGCGCCGGAGCGCATGCGCCTCGGCGGCAGGGTCGCGCGTGGCGGGCAGGCCGTGGTGGCTGCGGTCCTGCTCGCGGTGGTGTGGGGAGCGTGCATCTTCCAGCCGGTGTACTTCATCGCGTTCATCATCCCCATGGGGTTCGCGGCCTGCTTTGCCACGTCGCTCGTCGCGCGTTTGGGCGTCGGCGCCTGGGCGGCGCGGGTGCGACGGAGGTCCGAGCGCTATTGGGACGGGCTCACGGCCTTCACGGTCCGTCAAGTCGAGGCGCGCGTGTCCAGCACCTCGATGGCGCTCGCCTGCGTGTGCGTGCTCACCGCCGTCGCCGTGTGCATGATGGTCGCGGGCTTCGTGTTCAGCATCGGCCTGCGCACGCCCGAGATGCTTTCCGCCGGCATCGCGGCCTCGATGGCCCCGATCGGCTACATCGGCATCTTCTACGGGGCGGTGTTCCTGCTGAGCGCCGTCGCGGTGCTCGCCCTCCAGCAGCTCTCGGGCGCAGTTGACGCGCGGCGGGCGTATGCCGTGCTCGACCAGCTCGGATGCGATCGCGCGCTCATGCGCGCGTCCATGCGCCGGCAGCTCGCCCTGTATTTCGCCGCGCCGCTCGCCGGGGCGCTCGTCCACGACATGTTCGGGCTGTTACTCGTCGCCTTTTTGGCGTTTGCGATCGGGGCCGATGGTCTGTTTGCCATCGTCGTGGGCGTGCTCGCCTTCACGGTCGGCCTCATGGCGGTGTACGGGGCCATCACCGCCCGCGCCGTCGAGCGCGTGGTGCTCTGAGTCCGGTTCGTTTCGTCGAGTGAGCGCTTTTCCTTCATTTGGTAGTGTTCAAATATTGGAAAAGCGCTCACTCGATTTTCGGACACAGAGCTATCGCGGAGGCACCCCATGATCTGGTTCACATCCGACACGCACTTCGGCCATGCCAACGTGCTGCATTTCACCGATCGCCCGTTTGGCGATATCGCGCATATGAATCGGGCGATCATCAACGCGATCAACGATCGCGTGGCGCCCACCGACGATCTGTACATCCTCGGTGATTTCTCGTATCAGATGACCGCGGTCGAGGCGGCGGCGCTGCGTTCGAAGATCAACTGCCGCAAGGTGCACATCGTGCCGGGCAACCATGACAAGGATTGGACGCACAAGGACGTGGCGGGGACCTTCATCGTGGAGCCGCCCATCGTGCGCCTCAACATCCACGGGCAGAAGATCGTGCTGTCGCATTACCCGATGATGGAATGGCAGTCCATGTCGCATGGGAGCTGGCACCTGCATGGGCACATCCACAGTGCGGGCAGCGTGTACAACGAGCTCAACCGCAGGCAAGGCCTCATACGCTACGACGTGGGCGTGGATGCGAACGACTTGGCGCCCGTGAGCCTGGACGAGATTCGCGCCTGGTTCGAGGGCGTGGAATTCTACGGCCGCGCCCGCTGGTGGGAGTGGGTGAACGGAACGGGTGATCCCGCGGTGGCTGAGGATTGCGAGGTGGTTCGCGAGCTCATGGTCGAGGCGGATCGCGACTATGCCACCGCGCAGGAGTCCGCCGAGGCGTCACGGCGTTGCGCCGCGGCGCTGCGGGGGCTCGGCCTCGGGCGATAGGACCGCGCGGCGCATCGACCTTCACCGCGGCCCCCCCGCTCCGAGCACATGGGGATTCGATAAAGAAAGTTATATAAAGCGAACAAAACGAGGCGAACATCCGATATATTACCCTAGGCTAACTTACTGCGCGAAATGCGCCGCAAGAAGGGATATATCGCATGATGGTGGACAAACGCCTGATAGGAGAGGTGCCTCAAACCAAGGCGTACATTTTGGCGTGCGTGGCGATGCACTGGCTCTCGTTGCTCGCGAATATCTGGATGGCGTTCTCGATCGCCGAGCTGCTGGAGGTCGTGTTCTCCGGAGGCGCGGCTGGGGCCTCGCTGGCCCGTGCCGCCCTTGCCATGGCCGCGGCGGCGATGGGCCGTTTCTCAGATGCCCTCGTGGGCTCCATGATGGGCCTGCGCATTTCACGCGCGGTGAAGTCCACGCTGAGGAACCGCGTGATCGCCAAGCTCCTGCGACTCGGACCCGCATATCGCGACATCGCGCCCACCTCGGAAATCGTCCAGGTCGCCTCGGAGGGCGTCGAGCAGCTCGAGACGTATTTCGCCCAATATCTTCCGCAGCTGCTCTATGCGCTTCTGGCGCCGCTCACCCTGTTCGCCTTCCTCGCGCCGGTGAACCTTCCCGCTGCGGCGGTGCTGCTCGCATGCGTGCCCCTTATCCCCGTATCCATCATCGTGGTTCAGCGCTGGGCGAAGCGTCTGCTCGCGCGGTATTGGGGGCAGTACACCGAGCTCGGCGACACCTTCTTGGAGAATCTGCAGGGCCTCACCACCCTTAAGATCTACCGGGCGGATGAGTTCAAGCAGCGGGAGATGAATGAGCGGGCGGAGCAGTTCCGCCGCATTACCATGCGCGTCCTCATCATGCAGCTCAACTCGATATCCATCATGGACCTGGTCGCATACGGCGGGGCCGCCCTCGGATGCATCTTGGCCCTTATCGCCCTGCGCGACGGTGCGATTGACATTGCGGGCGCCGTGGCGATCGCGTTGCTCTCGGCTGAGTTCTTCTTGCCCATGCGCCTGCTGGGATCGTACTTCCACATCGCGATGAACGGCATGGCGGCGAGTGAGAAGCTGTTCGGCATCTTGGACGCTCCCGAGCCGGAACAGCCTGCTTCGGATGTCGCGGAGCGTGAGGCGAGCCGTGTTCGGGCGCTCGATATCGAACTCGAGGGAGTCGACTTCTCCTTCGAGCCGGCTCGTCCGGCCCTGTCTTCAGTGTCGCTCGCCGCGCGCCCGGGATCGCTCACGGCGATCGTGGGGCCGAGCGGAAGCGGCAAGTCGACGGTGGCGGCGCTCATGCTCGGCCGCATCTCCCCGCAGCGGGGGAGAGTGACGCTTGGCGGTGTTCCGCTGGACGAGATGACTTCGGCAGAGGTGCTCGAGCTCGTGACGTATGTGGGTCACCAGAGCTACCTCTTTGCCGGAACGGTGCGTGAGAATCTGCTCATGGCGCGTCCCGAGGCGTCTGACGATGACCTGTGGGCGGCGCTGGAGAAGGCTCGGCTCGCGGCGTTCCTTCGTACGGCGGAGGGGCTCGACACCCGTTTGACGGAGCGCGCCGCCAACCTTTCGGGCGGTCAGCGCCAGCGTCTGGCGATCGCCCGCGCGATCTTGCACGACACGCCCATCTACATCTTCGATGAGGCGACATCCAATATCGATATGGAGAGCGAGGATGCCATCGCGGCGGCGATTGAAGAGCTGTCGCGCACCAAGACGGTCCTGGTGATCGCGCACCGCCTGGCGAACGTGGTGGATGCGGCTTGCATCTACGTGTTGCGCGACGGCGTGGTGGCGGAAGCGGGCACGCATGCGGAGCTCGTGGCAGGGCAATCGGTGTATGCCGAGCTTTGGAATGCCCAGCGCGAGCTGGAGGAGTTCGGGATTGGCATCGAGGCCGAGGAGGCGTAAGGGCATATGGCAACGATTAAAGATACTGGTCGCTCACGTGTGGACATGGACGCAGGGGCGCGTTCCGATGGGGCGAGCCGTCCCCGCAGCGGCATCGCTGTGATGCTGCGCTTGGTGGGGCTCGTGCGACCCATGGCAGGTTACATGGCCCTCGCCGTCGGTCTCGGCCTGGTGGGTCACCTGCTCGCGACATCCATCACCGTGCTTGCCGGATATGGCGTGCTCGCCGTGGTGGACGGCTCCCCGAACGTGCCGGCGGCATCTGCGGGCCTTGATGCCGTGATGCGCGCGACGATGTTCGCGCCCGCCCGCATCTCGGCCCCGCTTTCGCTGCCCTGGGTGTTCGGCCTCATGGCCCTCGCCGGCGTGCTGCGCGGCGTCCTGCGTTACGGCGAGCAGGCGTGCAATCACTTCATCGCGTTCAAACTGCTCGCGCTCATCCGCGACCGTGTGTTCCGCGCCCTGCGCCGCCTGGCGCCCGCCAAGCTCGAGGGCCGCGACCGCGGCGACCTGATCGCCGTGATTACCTCCGACATCGAGCTGCTCGAGGTGTTCTTCGCCCACACGATCTCGCCCGTGCTGATCGCGGTGCTGTTCAGCATCGCGCTGGCGGCGTTCATCGGCTCGTTTCACCCGGCGCTCGCGTTCCTGGCGCTTGCGGCCTATGTCTTGGTGGGTGCCGGCGTGCCGTGGCTGGCGGCGCGGCTGTCGGGCGAGGCGGGACACCGCTATCGCAGGGCTTCGGGCCAGTTGAGCAGCTTCGTGTTGGATACCCTGCGCGGCATGGACGAGCTGCTGCAGTATGGGGCCGGCGAGCAGCGCCTCGCACGGGCGCGCGAGCTGGACGAGGAGCTCGCGGCGGACGAGCGCTCGCTCAAGCGTGCCGCGGGTGCGAGTATGGGGGCGACGCACGCCCTGATCGTAGCTCTCGACCTCGGCATGATCGCGGCGTCCGTGGCTCTGTGGCGCGCAGGCGCCCTGGGTTTCGACGGCGTCTTGCTGGCGAACTTGGCGTTCATGGGCTCGTTCGGCCCCGTGGTGGCGCTTGCCAACCTGGGCAGCACGCTGCAAGGCACGTTTGCGGCGGGAAACCGCGTGCTGGACATCCTGGACGAGCAGCCGCAAGTCGAGGAAGTCGGCTCGGGCGCGACGCCGGCCTTCTCGGGTGCCCGAGCTGCGGGCGTCGACTTCTCCTATGGAGAGGCCCCCGTGCTCTCGGGCGTCTCGCTCGATGCGCCCGCCGGCGCGATCGTGGGCGTGACGGGGCGCAGCGGCAGCGGCAAATCCACGCTGCTGAGGCTCTTCATGCGCTTCTGGGACGTCGATGCGGGCAGCGTCGAACTCGGCGGAACCGACATCCGCTCAATCGAGACGAATCATCTGCGCGCCACCGAGGCGCTGGTCACGCAGGAAACCCAGCTGTTCCACGACACCATTCGCGCGAACGTGCGCATCGGCCGGCTGGATGCGACCGATGCCGAGGTGGAGGAGGCATGCCGCAAGGCGGCGGTGCACGAGTTCATCATGTCGTTACCGCAGGGGTACGACACGCAGGTGGGCGAGCTGGGAGACACGCTCTCGGGCGGCGAGCGCCAGCGCATCGGCCTCGCGCGGGCGTTCGTGTCGAACGCGCCGTTCATGCCGCTCGACGAGCCCACGAGCAACCTGGACAGCCTGAACGAGGCCGCGATTTTGCGTGCACTCGTCCGTGAGCGAGAAAGCAAGACGGTGCTGCTGGTGTCGCACCGCGAATCGACCATGCGCATCGCCGATACCGTGGTGAGCGTCGAGAAGGGAAGGGTTCGCTCATGAGAAAGGCGGGTCTTCGAGGGGGCGGCTCCAATCCCGCCGGGCATGCGGGCGCGAGGGCGGGCGCGTCGTTGCGCCGCGCCGCTTGCGCCGCACTCGGCATTGCCTGTCTGGGGCTCGGCGCCCTTGGGGCGGTGCTTCCCATCCTGCCCACCGTGCCGTTCCTCATGGTCGCGGCCTGCCTGTTCGCCCGCAGCTCCGCGCGGCTCGACGGATGGTTCAAGGGAACCGTGCTCTACAGCAAACACCTCGAGGGCTATGTGGAGGGGCGCGGGATGAGCGTTGCCACCAAGGTGCGCATCATGGCCATGGTCACGCTGCTGCTCGCGGTTGGGTTCGCCTTGATGGGATCCGCGCCCGTCGGACGGGCGATCCTGGTCGTCGTGTGGCTCGGCCATGTCGCGTACTTCGCCCTCGCTGTCAAAACCTCAAATTAGGGACAGTCCCTCATTTGAGGTCGAGGGGGGCATCGTTTCCAGTGCGTGAATTCGCCATACTCCCCATCGCCATGGTGGGCGGATAGTACACTGAAATCCCGTGGAAGCGCCGGACTCCGGTGCAGATTTCGACGGGAAGCGCAGGTAAACACCATGACAAAGCATATATTCGTGACCGGCGGCGTGGTCAGCTCGCTGGGCAAGGGCATCACCGCGGCGTCGCTGGGGCGTCTGCTCAAGGCGCGCGGCTACCGGGTGACCATGCAAAAGGCCGATCCGTATCTCAACGTGGACCCGGGCACCATGAGCCCGTTCCAGCACGGCGAGGTGTTCGTCACCGGGGACGGCTACGAGAGCGATCTCGACCTCGGTCATTACGAGCGCTTCATCGACGAGAACCTCACGCGCGACTCCAACTTCACCACGGGCGCCATCTACCAGGATCTCATCGCGCGTGAGCGTCGCGGCGATTTCCTCGGCGGTACGGTGCAGGTCATCCCGCATGTGACGAACGCCATCAAGGCCAAGTTCCGCGGCGTTGAGAAGCAGACGGACGCCGATGTGGTCATCACCGAGCTCGGCGGCACGATCGGCGATATCGAGGGACAGCCGTTCGTCGAGGCCATCCGTCAGTACAAGAAGGATGCCGGGGCCGAGAACGTCTGCTACATTCACGTCTCGCTCGTGCCCTATATCGCGGCGGCCCACGAGGTGAAGACCAAGCCGACGCAGCATTCCGTCAAGGAGCTGCGAAGCTTCGGCATCCAGCCCGATATCATCGTGCTGCGCAGCGACCATCACATCGACGACGACGTGCGCGCCAAGATCGCCTCGTTCACCGACGTGGACGTGGATTGCGTGTTCACCTGCGAAGACGCGCCGTCCATCTACGATGTGCCGCGCATGATGGCCGAGCAGGACTTCGACGTGCGCGTCTGCGAACGCCTGGGGCTCGATCCGCGCGAGCGCGACATGGCGGATTGGGAGGATTTCCTCGCCGCGAAGGACCGTGCGGAAAACGAGGGCGACCTCGTGAAGATCGCGCTCGTGGGCAAGTACACCCAGCTGCCCGACGCGTACCTCTCCGTCATCGAGGCGCTGCACCACGCGGGGACGCACCTGGGCAAGCATGTGGAGGTCGAACTCGTCGATGGCGAGGCGCTCTCCGACGGTAACGCCGAGCGGGTGCTGAGCGACGCGTCGGGCATCCTCGTGCCGGGCGGCTTCGGCAAGCGCGCCTTCGATGGCAAGATCGCCGCGGCCCGCTACGCGCGTGAGCACCGGGTGCCGTATCTTGGCATCTGCCTGGGCATGCAGGTCGCCGTGTGCGAGTTCGCGCGCGACGTGCTGGGATATGCGGACGCGAGCTCGTCCGAGTTCGACCCGCAGTGCGCGCACGCCGTCATCGACCTGCTCGACGAGCAGGAGGGCGTGACCGAGAAGGGCGGCACCATGCGCCTGGGCGCCTACCCGTGCGCGCTGGTCGAAGGCACGCTCGCAGCGGAGGCGTATGGCGATGCGCTGGTGCACGAGCGTCATCGTCATCGTTACGAGTTCAACAACGCGTACCGTGCCGAGCTCGAGCGCGCGGGCCTCGTTGTCTCCGGTACGAGCCCGGATGGCGAGCTGGTCGAGATGGTCGAGCTGCGCCGCGACCTGCATCCGTGGTTCGTCGCCACGCAGGCGCATCCCGAGTTCAAGAGCCGCCCCACGCGGCCGCACCCGCTGTTCCGTGAATTCGTTCGCGCAGCCGCGGAGTAGGCGGGTTTTGGCCCCACTTCGATTTTGGGCAAGAGCCTGATCGAAGTGGGGCCGATGTGAGGCGGCGTTCCCCGCAAGGTGTTTTGTGATTTGGTTTTGGCTGGGGGTTGCGTGGGTGGCGATGGCGCGCTGCGATGTGTTGCAATATTCCCTTAGGGTAAAATGCGACAGCGCAGGGTATATCTGATACGCGATTTCTCCTTCTCGTCAACTGCGGTTTTGCCACTATGCGGACTCGTAGAAAAGTGCTCGAGAAAAAGCACTTGTACTGCAAGGGATTTTTTCAGCATCAGTCGATTTCGCGGCATCGGCCAGATGCGATGATTGCGGTAAATGCCCCCGATTCACGCCTCCCGCACGCGCAAGCGGGAAGCGACGAGCCCCGCAGATGTGATGGCGGCGGCGAAAAGTGCGATGATGCCGAGGTCTATTCCGACGGCCCCGATAAGCTGCGGCGTCATTGACGGTGCCTCGAGCGAGCGAGTTACGGCGTCGTACATCCAGAAGGTGGGGGAGAGTCGCGCTGCAGCTTGGACGCCAGGCCCCATGAGTGACAGCGGGATCCATGCCCCTCCCAGAAACGACATGACCATGCCGCCGAGGTTGGCGATGGCGTTGAGTGCCTCCTCGCGCAGGCCGCATTGCGTGAGCGTGTAGGCGAGTGACAGCGGGACCATCGAGAACGCGAGGAACGAGGTGAGGGCAAGGCAGATCTGGGGCGCGATCTGCGCGAACGACGCGGCTGCTCCGGATGTCGCGATACCCACCACGGCGACCCAGACGCATACACCGAGCGTCAGCGCGGCGCATCCCGAGATGCTCTCAATGCCCGAGCGCCAGCTGCTCACCGCCGACGCGAGCTGCCTGCGACGTACCTCTGGCTCGCTCATCGCCGCAAGGACGACACCGGCGATGACGACGACGGACGAGGTTACCGTGTAGGAGCTGAAGGTGAGGTAAAACGCCAAGCGCGATGCAGCTGAGCCTTCTTGCGTCGCCTCGATGGACTCGACGTTTGCCCTGATGCCGGCGAGGTCCTGAACGTTTGCCACGACTTGACTGATATTCATCTGCGGGTCGATGGCCGCTTGGGAAGCGATGAGCGACGCCATGCGGCTCGCACGCTGGCTTGCCAGCGCCGCCGCCTGCATGTTGCTTCCCGCCGCGACCTCGAGGACGGGCAGTTCGCGTCCGGAACGCGCCGAGTCGATCAGATCGTCGCCAAACCCCGCGGGGGCTATGAGCACCGCATCGACGCGGTCGGAGGCGAGGGCGTCTTGGAGCGCCATCTGCTTGTCTTCGCAGGGTATGAGCTCATCGGTCTGGGCAAGGGCGTCTTCTATCCCGCGCGAAACGGCCGAGTCGTCGCGGTCGATCCACGCGATCCGGGCTCTGGCGCCCTCGGTGCCGGCGGTCTCGCTTGCTTGCGCTCCGCCACTCACCTCCCCCATGAGAACAACGCCCATCACGGACAGAAAACCGATGTAAATCACGAGGTATATCGGGTGCCTGAGCGCGATGGTGAGCGCTCGTTTAGCGATATTCATGCGCGGACCTCCTCGAGAGCCCCGTCGCAACTGCCAGCAACGCAGCGCCGATGCCAAAGCAGGCAAGGAGACGGAGTGCGAACGGGACGAGCGTGTCGTAGTAATAGACGCCGTAGAACATGTCTCGGATCAGGCAGACCTGGTTGAGCCAAGCCGCCGCGGGAAACGCGCGGGCAACGGCATCGGCGAGCTCCATGGCGGGCGCGCCGTAGAGGCCGGCGAAGAGCGACAGCAGGCATGTCACCGCCGTGAGCAGGCCGCTGCGCGAATCTTTCTCGAGCCTGCCGGGAAGCGCCCCCACCACGGCGCCGATACCGCAGGAGAGCAAGCTGGCCGCTGTGATCCCTGCAAGGCAGAGCGCCTCACGCCCGCCGAAGTCGATATGCGCGGTAAGGCAGATGTAGCCGAACGCGATGGCGAGAAACGCGCTTGAAACCGCCCAACATGCGCCCACGGTGGGAATGAGCAGTCGCATGCGGCTCGTGCCGGATACGGCCCGACGGGCGCCCTCTGCGGATGCCATGGGCTGCAGGCGCCACACGTGCTCCTCGGCGAGCTGGGCGGCAAACATCGAGGCCATGCCGAGCAGGGCGTAGTAGTAGGTCACCATGGCGTCCGGCTGGGCGTGCGTAAGGGAGACCTCGCGCACGGGGACGTCGAGCGAGAGTGCCTGCTCAATTGCGTCGACATCTGCGAGTGCCGCGGGGCTGCTTGCTGCAATCTGCTCGATGAGTGCCTCGCTTTGGAGATAGCTCGTTGCGATGGACTCGATGATCGAGCGGTTGATATCGTGGGATGAGTCGCTGCTCGCTCCATTGCCGGCGGGGGAGAGGATCACGCGGGGGACGAGCATGGCCGCGGTTTCTGCTGCGACTACGGTGGATGCGTCGGCCCCTTCACCCTCTTTGGGGGCGTCCTCATTGGCAGAACCGGTTTTTTCGACCAGGTACGCGCCTTCGACCTCACCTTGTTCAAGCAGATCGCGCGCCTCCTGCTCGCTTGCGACGGCATGCAGCGCGATCAGGGGCTCATCGGCCTCCGCCAGGGTTTCGACCACGGCCGAGAACGGCGACGCGTTCCAGGAGTCGTCAGCCACCACCGACACATCGATCGCCTCAATGGAGGTCTTCGCGCGCATGGGCTCGAAGATGAAGTTGAAGACCGTGGCGAGGATGATGGGAAAGATGAGCGTCCATACGACGGCGCTCGGCGTGAGCAAGAGCCTGCGTATCGTCGTTTTGAAGGTAGTCCACATATCTGCCCCCTAGTCGCGCAGCTCGCGTCCGGTGATCTCGAGGAACACGTCGTTCAGGGTGGGCGGGGCGCACGTGATGCGGCCCAGCCTCGCCTTGCCCGCGCGTAGCGCTGCGAGCGCGTCGGTGAGGTTGTGCTCGCTCGCCTCGCACGAGATAGTGAGCAGGTTGCCGTCGAGCGCGACGTCGATCACGTGGGGCAAGGCTCGTAGACGATCAAGCTCACGCTCTGGAAGCGCGGCGCAAGTCCTCGCTTCGTCTGCGGCCCCGTGCGGGTTCTTCGTCTCTTCCAATTCCACCGCGATGCGCTCTCCCGTGCGAATAGATCGCTTGAGCTCGTCGCAGGTGCCCTGTGCAAGAGCGCGCCCGTGGTCCATGATCATCACGCGATCGCAGATCTGTTCGACTTCTTCCATGTAGTGGCTCGTGTACACCACGGTCGCCCCCTCGGCGCGCAGGCGTTGGATGCCGACGAGAATGGCGTTGCGGCTCTGCGGGTCGACTGCCACGGTGGGTTCGTCGAAGAAGATCAGCTCGGGTTTGTGCGCAATGCCGCAGGCGATGTTGAGACGGCGCAGCAGGCCGCCCGACAGCTTGCCGGGGCGGAAACGCGCGAATTCCTCGAGCTCCACGAACTCGATGGCCTCTTCGACCAGCGCGCGCCTGCGTGCTCGTTCGCTTACGTAGAGCGAGCAGAAGTAGTCGATGTTTTCCCGTACGGTGAGCTCATCGAAGACGGCCACCTGTTGCGGCACGATGCGGATGCGGCGTTTGAGGTCGTAGCGGGTGGGTGCCATCGGCTCGCCGAACAGCCGAATGCTGCCCCGGTCGTAGGCGAGCAGGCTGAGCATGCAGTTGATGCTCGTGGTTTTGCCCGATCCGTTGGGTCCCAGCAGTCCGAAGATCTCGCCCGCGGCGACGTGCAGGTCGAAGTGATCGAGCGCGAGCAGCTCGTCGTAGCGTTTGACGAGCCCGTCGACGGCGATGACGTCCATTGCCTCCTCCATTCCACCTCAATTTAGGGACAGTCCCCAAGCTCACCTCAATTTAGGGACAGTCCCCAAGCTGAGGTTTTCGATTCCGTGCTTGCTGCAAACATGGTGCTTGACGGACGGAAATGACGGTAGTGACATTTGTCACGACTTGGTTTTACCTGCCGTAACTCGCTTTTGCTACCATGGGAAACCATGAAACGAATCGTCGACATACTGGTTGTTTTCGCTGCATGCGCGGTGTCGTTCGTTGTGCATTCGACGCTCGACGCCGGGGTCGTGGGCTCTGCCGGTGCTGGTGTGCCGCTGTCATTTGGAGACATTGCGGACTCTGTCCCGGCGGTCGCTTGCTTGCTGGTTGCGGTCATCGCGGTGTTGGGATGTGAATGGGCGAGGAGCAGGTGGCGCTTGCTGGCCCCCGTGCTCTTTTGTGCGCTCTCTGCGGTCATGCCCGAGGGGCTGTTTCTCATGCCCGCGGTCGTCTACGAGCTGTGCCGTTTCATCCGGGATCCTTTGCCTTGGCGCGCGGCACCTCTAGCGGTGCCCATTCCGTTTGCCTGTGCCGCCGCGGTGCATCATGTGCCCGCGGGGATCATCGTGCTCAGTGCGGCGCTGTGCGCCCTTGCCGCTCTCGTCTCCGTGCGTACGAGCGCATTGCTCGCCCAGCGCGACCTGCGTCATCGGGCGTGGGATGAGTATCGCGAGCGCGAGCTGGTTGCGGCGGGAGACTTCTTGGCAAGTGGCCGTGCTGATTCAGGCTGCCTGGACAATGAGGTTGCTGCCTGCTTTGCCGAAAGTTCCGCTTTGGATGCCGTGCCGGTAGGTTCAATCGGGCATCTGCATCCTGCCACCTCTTTACCCGATGAACGCTGCCGAGCAGCCTTCCCCCAGCTCACTGAACGTGAATACGAGGTAGTCGCCCTCATCGCCGAGGGGCTTGACAACCATGAGGTCGCTGCTGCGGCGTTCTTAAGCGAAGGTACGGTCCGTAACCGCATCAGCTCGGTGCTCCAAAAGACAGGCTACGCGAATCGCACTCAGCTCGCTGTCGCCTGGTGGCGGGCGCGCGAGGGTTGATGGCGAAATACGCCAACCGCGCGGGCAACATGCTTCGTTCGAAGTTCTACGTGCGCCCCATATGCGCCCCATATGCGGCAACGTCGTGCACGCGATGGGCGAGGGGTCCTTTTCATGCTGCGGCGTCACGCTGCTGCTGCAAGAGGCGGAGGACGCCTCCGGGGATGCCGGGCACGCCTTCAGGATCGAGCGCGTCGATGCCGATTGGTGCGTGACGCCCGACCACCCCATGACCAGGACTCATTTCGTGAGCTTCATCGCTTATGTGACACCGGATACGATTCGGCTGAAGAAGCTCTATCCCGAGCAGGCCGCCGAGGCGCGCTTCGCCATGCATGGCAGCAGTGTGGTCTATCTGTGCTGCAACCGTCACGGGCTGTTCCGGATGAAGGCCCCGCGTGTCGAGCGCGCTCATACATCGCGGCTGCCTTTCTAATGCGTCCGCCTGCCTCAATTTGGGGACAGGCACCAAATTGAGGCGGTCAATGGCCGGCGCGACGCCCGCGTGCCCGGCATCTCTCGTGCATGCAAAGACGGGCAGCCACGAGTCCCGCGGACTTCAGAAAGTGCCGCCCCTTTTTGAGAAGCGGCGCTATGCGCCCCAGACCTCCTCGGCGATGCTGCGCACGAGCGCGATCTTGGCCCACTGCTCGTCCTCGGTGAGCTTGTTGCCGATCTCGCAGCTGGCAAAGCCGCACTGCGGGGAAAGGCAGAGGTCCTTGAGCGGTGCGTAGCGCGCGGCGTCGTGGATGCGTGCGATCACGGTGTTGCGGTCCTCAAGCTCGGGGCGCTTGGTGGTCACCAGGCCGAGGACGATCTTCTTGCCCGGCGCCACGTGCGCGAGCGGCTCGAAACCTCCGGAGCGCTCATCGTCGAACTCCAGGTAGAAGGCGTCGACGCTCTCGCGCGCGAACAAGATGGGCGCCACCAGGTCGTACGGGCCGCTCGAGGCGTGGGTGGAGTGATAGTTGCCGCGGCACACGTGCGTGGTGACGGCCATGTCGGCGGGGCGCCCCTCAAGCGCGAGGTTGTTCACGCGCAGGTACTTCTCGGCCTCGGCCTCGGGCGTGGAGCCGGCGGCGCGGATGCCCGCTTGGAAGCCCTCGTCCACGAGCGCGCCCCAGGTGCAGTCATCGAGCTGCAGGTTGCGGCAGCCCGCGGCGTACAGTTCGTCGATCACGGTGCGGTACGCCGCGCCGATATCCTCGAGCAGCTCATCTTCGTTCGGATAGAAGCTGTGGGTGCGCTCGGCGGCCGCCTCGTCACGGTAGAGCTCGAGCAGGAGCTGGGCGGGGGCGGGGATGGTCTGCTTGGCAGTGTGCCCCGGCTCCTCGAGCGCCTGCACGAACTTGAAGTGCTCGACGAAGGGATGGTTCTCGCCGGAGATCTTGCCGGTGAGGACGGCCGAGCCGTGCGTGGTCTCCTCGCCTACGAAGAAATAGCCGTGGTCGAGCTCAACGTGCTCGATCCCGCCGAGCCCCCACATGAAGTCGAGGTGCCAGTAGGAGCGGCGGAACTCGCCGTCGGTGATGAGCGGCAGGCCGGCGGCCTTCTGCTTGGCGACGAGCTCGGCGATGCAGGCGTCCTCGACGGCGATGAGCCCGATATCGTCGAGTTCTCCGGCGGCATGTGCGGCTCGGGCCTCCTTGAGCGCCACCGGGCGCAGGAAGCTGCCGACGACGTCGAATCGGGTGGGTGCGATGGCGGCCATGATGGGTTCCTTTCGGTAGATGCGATATCTGATGAAAGGAGTATGCGGGACGCGCTCCCGATTGGGAAATACTAAAAACAATCCAACTATGATAGGAAAAACCTATGGGGCTGGCTGGGTGACGAAGGCTTGCGATCCCAGGGGCGTCACGGGATATGCGTGCGTATGGCCTCGATGAACGCCTTCCCATAGCGGGAGAGGTGGGTGTCGTGCCGCATGACGATGCCGACTTCCATGCGGTCCTCGACCTCGAGCTCAACGGCGATGATATTCTCGCCGTTGAGCTCGTGCGAGATCACACCCGAGCACACCGTGTAACCATCGAGGCCTATGAGCAGGTTGAACAGGGTCGCGCGGTCGCGCACGCGGATGTTCTTGGAACGGCCGAGCGTGGACAGCGGTTCCTCGGAGAAGTAGAACGAGTTGAAATCCCCCTGCTCGTAGGAGAGGTAGGGGTAGTCGGCGAGGTCATCGAGCGTGACCGAGGCGCGTTGCGCCAGCGGGTGCGTCGAGGAGAGGAACACGTGCGCGGCGCACGAGAACAAGGGCTCGAATTCGAGCTCCTCGGCGCGCAGCATGCGGCCGATCACATCGCGGTTGGCATCGGAGAGGTAGATCACGCCGAGCTCGCTCTTCATGTGGGCGACGTCCTCGATGATCTCGTGCGTCTGCTCCTCGCGCAGGGTGAACTCGTAGCGGGCGGCATCGAACGCGCGGATCACGTCCACGAACGCGTTGACGGCGAAGGAGTAGTGCTGGCAGGAGACAGCGAAGCGGGGCACGGGTTCGGTGTCGCGTTTGTAGCGCTCCTCGAGCAAATCCGCCTGTTCGAGCACTTGACGGGCGTAGCCGAGGAACGTCTGGCCCTCGGTGGTGGTCACCATACCCTTGCTCGTCCGGTCGAACACCGTGATGCCCATCTCGCGTTCCAAATCGCGCACGGCGGCGGTCACGCTCGGTTGCGATACGAAAAGCCGCCGCGCCGCCTCGGTGACGCTGCCGCATGCGGCGACTTCGACGATATATCTGAGTTGCTGGAGCTTCATGGCGTCCCTCGTTATTCCACTCCGGCGGGCCAACGGCATGAGCGCAGGTCCACCCTTCCATCGGGCAGAAACGCCACGCCTTCCGCCTCGAGTAGCTCTCGTTGGACACCTGGGCCGCCAAACGCGAAGCCGTCCGCGAGCCTTCCGTCCGCGAACACGATTCGATGACACGGGATGGTGCCGGGCTCGGGATTGACGTGCAGGGCATATCCCACATAGCGCGCCTTACGCGGTTCCCCGACGAGTTTGGCTATCTGGCCGTAGGTGGCGGCCATGCCCTCGGGCACTTGGCGCACCATGTCGTAGACGCGTGTGAAGAAACCGTCGGAGCCTCGCTCGTCCATACCGACCTCCATGTAGAGATATTGATCGTACACATTGTATGCAGGAAAGCACCCCGTAAGTACGGGGTGCTTTCTCAAGGAGGATGCTGCGCGAGGGGAGGAGGGCGCAACATGATGTTCGAAGGTCCTTAACTTCGCCTGTGCCTTCGTTGAGTTAACTATAGCTAAATCCAAAATGGATCAGATGCGGCGATGCCCCCGGTCATATCCTCTCCATAAGTTACCCAAGGCTTACTCATACGGTCTTGGTGTGAGAACCGGATGGTTATCAAAGAAAGCGTTCCACGAGTTCGGTGAACGCACCGTCCGTTCCAGCGGTCTCGAGCACGACGTCGCAATGCGGGCGCACATCGTCGGTGACGTTCGCGACTCCCACGCCGAGGCCAGCTGCCTCGATCATGGCGAGGTCATTGGAGGAATCTCCGACCGCGATCACCTCCGACATCGGAATTCCCAACATGCCGGCGAGGCGCGTGAGGCCCGTGCCCTTGTCGATGCCCGCGGGCATGAACTCGAGATAGCGCTTGGACGAGAACGTGATCTCCACGCCGAGGCGCTCCGCCATGGGCGCGAGCTGGGCACCGAGCTTCTGCAACGCGTCGAAATCCCAGTCCACATACAGGAGCTTCACGATGTCCCGGTCGCCGAGGAACGAGAGGTCCGGATGGTCCGCACTCGAGATGTGGGTGACCCCGGAGATGGAGGTGAGGTACTCGCGCTCGTTCTCATCCGCATCGGGGACGAACACGTGGCCATCTGCGACGTTGATATGCATGCACAGTCCGAGCTCGCGGCCCTTTGCGTAGAGCTCCTCTGCGCACTCGCGCGTGAGGCCGCAGGTCGTGAGGGGCTCAGGATCGCCCACGCGGTTGATGAAGCCTCCGTTGTACGACAACACGTAGCTGCCCTCGAGCAGATCGCGCGCCTCGCCGGTGAAGTTGTCCATGATGCTGGAATACCAGCGTCCGCTCGAGGGGACGAACAGGACGCCGAGCTCCTTCATGCGGCGCAGCGCGCGGAGATTCGCCTCGGGTATGGCGTGGTTGGAGTCGAGGAACGTCTCGTCCATATCGCTGGCGACAAGTCGGTACATGTCAGTACACCATTCCCATGGCTTCGCGCACCTCGGCTAGCGTCGCCTCGGCGACCTCGTTGGCGCGGCGGTTGCCCTCGCGCAGGACGTCCTTCACATAGTCCATATCCTGGACGAGCTCCTCGCGGCGGGCGCGGATGGGGGCGAAGTACTCGTTCACGCTTTCGGTGACGTACTTCTTGAGCTGGCCGGAGCCGCCCATGCCGATCTCGGCGGCGATCTCGGCCTCGGAGCGACCGGTGCAGATCGCGGCAGTGGAGAGCAGACCGGATACGCCGGGACGGCCCTCCGGATCGAATGTGATCATGCGCTCGCCGTCGGTCTGGCTCTTCTTGATGCGGCGGGCGGTCTCCTCGGCGGTCATCGAGATGTTGATGGCATTGCCGTAGGACTTGCTCATCTTGCGGCCGTCGAGGCCGGGAAGCAGCGGGGTGTCGGACAGCAGGGCGTCGACCTCGGGGAACACCCGACCGTAGCGGTTGTTGAACTTGCGCGCGATGGTGCGGGTGAGCTCGATGTGGGGCAGCTGGTCGCGGCCGACGGGAACCACGTTACCCTTGGCAAACAGGATATCGCAGGCCTGATGCACGGGGTAGGTGAGGAGCAGGCCCGTGAGCTCGTGGCCGGAAGCCTCCATCTCGGCCTTGACCGTGGGGTTGCGCTGGAGCAGGGCCTCGGAGACGAGGGAGAGGAACGGCAGCATGAGCTGGTTCGCCGCGGGGACCGCGGAGTGCGTGTAGATCATCGTCTTATCGGGGTTCAGGCCGCAGGCCAGGTAGTCGATGACCATGTTGTAGACGTTGTCCTGGATGTTGTCCGTGCTGTCGCGGTCGGTGATGACCTGGTAGTCGGCGATGAGCACGTTGGTGTGGACGCCCATCTCCTGAAGTTCGACACGGCTCTTGAGCGTGCCGAAGTAGTGGCCGAGGTGCAGGCGCCCGGTGGGGCGGTCGCCCGTGAGCATGGTGTACTTCTCGGGGTGCTGCTGAAGGTCCGCGCGGATCTGGTTGCTGCGCTCGAGGCTGACCTCGTAGCTGAGCTCGTTGGGCATGGCTTCTCCTTTGCTGTGTCCTGCGGCGCCATGAGGGTCCTGTGGCGCCGCGAAGCTTGTGTTTTCGGGCTGTGGCCGTCACTCTCCGGCGTCTGCCGGGTCTTCGGGCGTCGTGCCGGCATCGTCGGCCTGACGATGGCGCCCATCGGGGCGCTTGGGGTTTTTACCGGGTATGAGCTGCTCGAGCTGCTCGAGGCGCTCCTCACGCAGCTCGGCGGCGGCGCGCTCCTCGTCTGCGAAGGCGGGATCCTCGGGCGTGACGATCTCGTCTTGCTGCGTCTTGGGATTGTAGTGATGGCGCAAAACGGGTTCGAACAGGTGAAGCCTGCTGGCGAAGAGAGCGGAGCAGGCGAGGAGCATGAGGAAGATCGTGATGCGGATCCCCACGCTCACCTGGTTGATGACGACCGCGCCGAGGGACAGCAGGAGGCACCAGGCGTAGATGAGAAGCACCGCTTGGCGCTGGTCGTAGCCCTCGCGGATGAGCCGATGGTGGATGTGACCGGTGTCCGCCTGCCCGATGCTCACGTGGGCGCGCTTGCGGCGGACGATCGCGGAGAGGGTGTCCAAGATCGGGACGCCGGCGACGATGAGCGGGATGATCAGCGAGGTGAGGGCGGCGGTGCGGCTGACGTTGAGCAGGGAGATCGTTCCGAGCCCGAAGCCGAGCAACAGCGAGCCGGAGTCGCCCATGAATATGGATGCGGGGAAGAAGTTGTAGCGCAGGAAGGCGAGGCAGGCGCCGAACAGGGCTATGGAGAGGGCCGCGGCGTCGAGGCGCCCGGAGAGCATCGCGAAGGAGAACATGGAAAGGGAGGCAATCCCGGCGATGCCCGCCGCCAAGCCGTCGAGGCCGTCGATGAGGTTGATGATGTTGGTGAAGGAGACGAGGTACACAACGGTGAGCGGATAGGCGAACAGGCCGAGCTCGATGTAGGTGCCCGGGACGAACGGATTGACCACGCGCCCGATGAGCAGGCCGCCCGCGGCGGCGATGCACGCCGCCAGGATCTGGCCGACGAGCTTTTTGCGGGGGCTGAGCGAGCGGATGTCGTCGACGGCTCCGGTGAGGACGATGACGAGGAAGGACACGCCGAGCGTCGGGTAGCTGATGCTCATGCTCGGGTGGGGGATGAGGATGGGCGGCCAACCGAGGAGCTTGATGCCGGCGATCTCCACGATGAGGGCGGTGCAGAGGCCGGCGAAGATGGCGAGCCCGCCGAGGCGGGGCGTCGGCGTCGTGTTGATGCGGCGTTTCGAGGGATAGTCGATCGCCCCCACGCGGTGCGCGAGGCACTTGGTGAGCGGAACGCACAGGTACGTGGCGATGAAGGCCGCGGCAGCCACATATATGTATGGCATCGCTTGCTCCATGAGTAGGGCACCACCGTTGCTTGAGAATCGAACAATATGACGCTCATCGCGTCAATCCAAACCATGATAGCGGAAGCGGGCCGAGGTCTGAACCTACAAAGGGGAGGTGCGCACCAAGTACACGTGCCATCGGATGCCCGAGGCCATCGGATGCCCGAGGCGCCCGCCGACGGTCGAGGTCCTTGCGTCTTTCGGAGTCGGAAAGGGGCGCTTGGATGCCGCATGCCGCATATGGAGCGTCGGCGGCCCTTGCGATTCCGCGCACGGGGCGCGGGCGGCGCGATCGAGTCGGGCGCGGCGCTGGCTGATGTTGCGATTCCGCGCACGGGGCGCGGGCGGACGGTCGAAAAGCCGGGATGAACGGTCTGATTTCGAACAAATTTGTATAAATCTTTTTGGTCGCTGCATATTGTCTACCAGTGTAAAAACGCAGCCCATCTTGTTCACAATATGCAGAACAAGTTCAATAATATGCAGTTTTGAGCATGTTTCTATACGTTTATCCCTCAGCGTGAGCTACGCGAGGAACAGTATTTACGCACGTAAAACGCTTTATTAGATAAAAGTAGTCAACTGGGAGATTAATCGATATATACCGTTCACTCCCTAATATCGCCCGTTGGGGGTTCTCGTGAATTCCGGTCCGATAATTGGATATAACGGTAACTGTTGAACGGAGTCCCGCGAGGGACTTGAAACGGAACCGCTTGAAGCGGTTCCAGAAAAGAAAGGTAGGAGGCAATGACGAAAGGCTTGCACGTCCCGAGTGAAATCGGACAGCTCAAGAAGGTCTGCCTGCACAGGCCCGGTGAGGAGCTTTTGAATCTGCCGCCGTTCGAGCTGGAGCGCCTGCTCTTTGACGACGTTCCCTTCCTCGAGGTCGCTCAGGAGGAGCACGATACGTTCGCCCAGATTCTCCGCGACCAGGGCGTCGAGGTCCTGTACCTCGAGAAGCTCGTCGCTGAGGTCTTCGACCTTAACCCCGATGCCCGTCAGGAGTTCCTGGATCAGTACATCGCCGAGGCCGGCATCAAGGGCAAGGAGATGCCCAGGGTCGTCCGCGAGAAGCTCGATTCCATCAAGGACAACCTCGAGTTCGTCCAGAAGACGATGGCCGGCCTCACCAAGGCCGAGATCGAGATGCCGCTGGTGAGCTCCACCACCCTCGACTCCCTGGTCAACACTGAGTCCGAGTCCGATCTCATCATCGACCCGATGCCGAACCTCTACTTCACCCGCGACCCGTTCGCGGTCGTCGGCAACGGCGTCTGCCTGAACCGCATGTACTCCGTCACTCGCAACCGCGAGACCCTGTACGGCAAGTACATCTTCAAGTATCACCCGGATTACAAGGACGTCTCCCTGTACTTCCGTCGTGACGCCGCCTACCACACCGAGGGTGGCGACGTGCTCAACATCAACGAGCACACCCTGGCCGTCGGCATCTCCCAGCGCACCCAGGCTGCCGCCATCGACGTCATGGCCCAGAACATCTTCTGGAACAGCGATTCCAAGGTCGATCGCATTCTCGCCTTCGACATCCCGAACAATCGCGCCATGATGCACCTCGACACCGTCTTCACCCAGATCGACGTGGATAAGTTCACCATCCACCCGGCCATCATGGGCACCCTCAAGGTGTACGAGCTGACCCCCGGCTCCAACCCCGGCGAGGTCAACATCAAGGAAATGGTCGACACGCTCGAGCACATCCTCGAGGATGCGACCGGCGTCGATCAGATCAAGCTGATCCCCTGCGGTGGCGGCGACCCGATCGCTGCTGCTCGCGAGCAGTGGAACGACGGTTCCAACACGCTGGCGGTCGCCCCTGGCAAGATCTGCGTGTACGCCCGCAACACCGTCACCAACGACGTGCTCTACAAGGAGGGCCTCGACCTCCTCGTCGTGCCGTCCGCCGAGCTCTCCCGCGGCCGTGGCGGCCCGCGCTGCATGAGCATGCCTTTCTGGCGCGAGGACCTCTAAGCACCATCTTCGACGGCGCATCGGCTCCGGTGCGCCGTCGCACTTCACGGCGGATGCGCATTCGCGTCCGCGTACTGTCTGATTCATTAGAAAGGAGCCCACATGGGCGTTAACCTCTCCGGCCGCAGCTTCCTGCGTCTCCTCGACTTCACCACCGAGGAGATCGAGTACATGCTCAAGCTCTCCAAGAACTTCAAGGACCTCAAGCGCACCGGCACCCCGCACCGCTACCTCGAGGGCAAGAACATCGTCCTGCTGTTCCAGAAGACCTCCACGCGCACCCGCTGCGCCTTCGAGGTCGGCGCCATGGACCTCGGCATGGGCGTCACCTACCTCGATCCCGGTTCGTCTCAGATGGGCAAGAAGGAGTCCATCGAGGATACCGCCCGCGTGCTCGGCCGCATGTATGACGGCATCGAGTTCCGTGGTTTCGACCAGGAGGACGTCGAGGAGCTCGCCGCCAAGTCCGGTGTCCCGGTGTGGAACGGCCTGACCGACCTGTGGCACCCCACCCAGATGCTCGCCGACATCCTGACCGTCCAGGAGAACTTCAACTACGACATCAAGGGCAAGACCCTCGTCTTTATGGGCGACTGCAAGAACAACGTCGCTCGCTCCCTGATGGTCGTTTGCGCCAAGCTCGGCATGAACTTCGTGGCCTGCGGCCCCGAGGAGTGCATGCCCGCCGACGACGTTATCGAGGCCTGCAAGCCCATCGCCGAGGAGAACGGCTGCACCATCAAGCTCACCACCGACGTCAAGGACGCCTGCACCGGTGCCCACGTCATCTACACCGACGTGTGGGTCTCCATGGGTGAGCCCGACGAGGTCTGGACCGAGCGCATCAACCAGCTCCAGGATTACCGCGTCACCACCGAGCTCATGGCCATGGCCGATCCCTCCGCGATCTTCCTGCACTGCCTGCCGGCTTTCCACGACACCAACACCACCATCGGCAAGGACATCGCCGAGAAGTTCGGTGTCACCGAGATGGAGGTCGAGGACGCCGTCTTCGAGTCCAAGCAGTCCAAGGTCTTCGATGAGGCCGAGAACCGCATGCACACCATCAAGGCGATCATGTACGCCACGCTCAAGTAAGAGCGCTCGCTTCGTCCGCTCGGGGCGCATCGCTGCGCGTCCCGAGCGGCTCTGCTTTATGTAGTACTCTTGCTGTTGCGGCTGAAAGCACGGCACGGAAGGGCCGCACGAGCAAGAACAAATCATTTGTTGAGAAGGGGGGATGAGAACTATGACTGAGACCGCTAAGAAAAAGCGCGGCATGCCTTCATCGTTCACCATTCTTCTTGCCCTGTTGGCCATCGTCGCGGTGATTACCGTCGTCGTTTCCGGCGCCTCCGGCGGTGCCGTCACCGCCGCTCGCCTGAGCGACTTCTTCACCGCCCCTGTCCTGGGCTTCGCGGACGCTCTTCCCGTCTGTCTGTTCGTCATGATCCTCGGCGGCTTCCTCGGAATGATGACCGAGACCGGCGCCCTGGATAACGGCATCGCCGTTCTGGTCAAGAAGCTCAAGGGCAACGAGATCATGCTCGTTCCCGTGCTGATGATCATCTTCTCCCTCGGTGGTACCACCTATGGTATGTGCGAGGAGACCGTGCCCTTCTACGCCCTGCTCGCCGCCACCATGATGGCCGCCGGCTTCGACCCGATGGTCGGTGCCGCCACCGTCCTGCTCGGCGCTGGCTGCGGCTGCCTGGGCTCCACGGTGAACCCGTTCGCCGTCGGCGCCGCCGTCGACGCCCTCACCGGTGTCGGCATCGAGGTCAACCAGACCATCATCATCGGCCTCGGCTTCGTGCTGTGGTTCGTGACCACCGCCATCTCCATCGTGTTCGTGATGAACTACGCCAAGAAGGTCAAGGCCGACAAGGGCTCCACCATCCTGTCCATGCAGGAGCTCAAGGACGCCGAGGAGGCCCACGGCGCCGCTGCCGCCGAGGTCACCAAGGACGTCAAGCTCACCGGTCGCCAGAAGGCCGTCCTGGGCATCTTCGCCTTCACCTTCGTCGTCATGATCGTCGGCTTCATTCCGCTTGCCGACCTCAGCCAGCCCGTCGCCGACTTCTTCGATGCCGGCGCCGTGTACGACGCCGACGGCAACGCCGTCACCCAGGGTTGGTCCGCCATCATCACCGGCCTGCCCATCGGTCAGTGGTACTTCGACGAGGCCTCCACGTGGTTCTTCATCATGGCCATCGTGATCGGTGTCGTGGGTGGTCTCTCCGAGAAGAAGATCGTCGACACCTTCATCACCGGCGCTGCCGACATGATGTCCGTCGTCCTGATCATCGCCCTTGCCCGCGGTATCTCCGTCCTCATGGCCGCCACCGGCCTGGACGTCTACGTCCTCGACGCCGCCGCCAACGCGCTGGCCGGTCTGTCCGGCGTGATCTTCGCTCCCATGAGCTTCCTGGTCTACTTCGGTCTGTCCTTCCTCATCCCCTCGACCTCCGGTATGGCCACCGTGTCCATGCCCATCATGGGGCCCCTGGCCGCCGAGCTCGGCTTCTCGCCTGAGGTCATGGTCATGATCTTCTCCGCCGCCATCGGTGTCGTGAACCTGTTCACCCCCACCTCCGGCGCCATCATGGGCGGTCTCGCCCTCGCCAAGATCGAGTGGACGACCTGGCTCAAGTTCGCCCTCAAGCTCATCGTGGTCCTGTCCGTCGTCTGCGCGGTCATCCTGACCATCGCTTGCGTGATGATCTAATCGCCTTCACAGGCGAAAAGCGGCCGAGGGCATCATGGCTTCACGCTCTCGCCCTTAGCCGTCACTGAGTCGTCCGATCGACTCGAGTGGGGTAACCCGGAGTCGATTGCGACCTACCTTTCTGCCCCCTTCCGTTTCCGTGCGCGGGAGGGGGCACTTTTATATCGAGTCAAAGATAAACAACTAATGTACGTGTAAATTGCGAGCGATTCTCGCATGTTCGAATAGTGGGGTACATATGACGCAAGACGCAACAGTCGACAACCCGAACGGGGTCGGGTACTTTGGCCTCATCGGCCTCGTCGTCTCCTCCTGCATCGGTTCCGGTGTGTTCGCGCTCACCGGCCAGCTCGCCAACGTGGCGTCGCCCGGCGCCGCCCTCGTGGCCTGGCTGATCTGCGGTGCGGGATTCCTCTTCCTCGCCCTGTCCATCGCCAATGTCGGCGCCAAGCGCCCGGATCTCGACGGCATCTGCGCGTATGCCGAGGAGGGTTTCGGCCCGTTCCACGGCTTCATCTCCGGTTGGGGATACTGGCTGTCCGCCTGGCTCGGCAACGTCGGCTTCGGCACCATGGTCGCCCAGGTGCTCGGTAGCGACTATTGCCTCGGCGGCCTGCTCCCCGGCGTCTTCTCCGATCCCGTGACGGGCAACCCCGCCGTGGGCGGCGTCATCATCGTGTCGCTCGTCCTGTGGGCCATCACGTTCCTGGTCATTCGCGGCGTCGAGAGCGCCGCGTTCATGAACGCCGTCGTCATGGTCGTCAAGATCGCCTCGATCCTCGTGTTCATCGCCTTCGCGATCTTCAGTTTCGACGCGGGCCTGTTCACCGCTGATTTCTGGGGTTCCGTCGAGCGCAACGCCGCCATCATCGCCGCGAACGGCGCCGGTCTCGGCGATGTCGCCAACCAGGTCACCCAGTGCGTGCTGATCCTCATGTGGGCCTTCATCGGCATCGAGGGCGCCTCGGTGATGTCCGGTCGCGCCCGCCGTCGCAGCGAGGTCGGAAGCGCGACGGTGCTCGGCCTCGGCGTCCTGCTCGCGCTCTACATCGGCGCCTCCATCATCCCTTACGGCGTTATGGAGTACGCCGACCTCATCGCGGCTCCCAAGCCCGCCACCATCTCCGTCTTCGAGGCCATGGCGCCCGGTTGGGGCGGCGCCTTCATCTCCTGGGCCATCATCATCTCCGTTTGCGGCTCCTGGCTCTCCTTCACCATGCTGCCCGCTGAGACCTCCTCGATGATGAGCGAGCACCACCTGCTGCCCGCCTCGTGGAACAAGATGAACAGCAAGGGCGCCCCTCAGATGGCCCTGCTCATCGTCGGCATCCTCACCGAGGTCTTCATCATCATCGCGACGTTCGCCGCCGATGCCTACACGTTCGCCATCTCCATGTGCACCGTCACCATCGCGATCACCTGGGCGTATGCCGCCGCGTATCAGATCAAGCTCTCCCGCGAGCGCAAGGAGCCCATGCAGCTCGTGTTCGGCGTCATCGCCCTCGCGTTCCAGGTCATCGGCGTTCTCATGACCGGCTGGGGATTCCTTCTGCTCGCCTGCCTCGGCTACGTCCCGGGCTTCTTCTTCTACAAGAGGGCCCGTCAGGAGGCGGGGGAGACCTTGGCGAAGAGCGACTGGATCTTCATCGCCGTGTTCGCGGTGCTCGCCGCGATCTCCATCCCGCTCACGGCCACGGGCGTCATCCCCGTCTTCTAGCGCCCACCCGAATTCGTGCCATTTGATTGAGGAAAGGGGTCAGCTATGGAAATCCCGGTTATCGGAGTCGAGGACTGGCTGAACGTCCATGAGATGGACGCCACGTGGGACATCGCCCAGTCGACGATCTCCTCGCTCACCATGGGGGAGCTTCGCGCCCTCGACGGGGAGGAGGGCGCCTCGTTCTACGAGATGCTCGACGCCCAGAAGATGAACTACGGCTGGATCGAGGGATCGCCCGAGTTCAAGGACGAGGTCGCCAAGCTCTATGGGCGCGGGGTCGACCATAAGAACATCTTGCAGACGAACGGCTGCACCGGCGCGAACCTGAACGCCCTCATGGCCGTGGTGCGTCCCGGCGACCACGTGATCGCCGAGTGGCCCACCTACGCCCCGTTGTACGAGATCCCGCGAACCCTCGGCGCCGAGGTCGAATATTGGCAGATCCACGAGGAGCTCGGCTGGATGCCCGACATCGACGAGCTGCGCTCGATGGTCCGCCCCAATACGCGCCTCATCTGCATCAACAACGCCTCCAACCCGGTCGGCGCCGTGCTCGACGCGAAGATGCTCGAGCAGATCGCCGAGATCGCCGACGGCGTGGGGGCCTATGTCCTGTGCGATGAGGTGTACCTGCCGCTGGAGAACACCGAGAGCTTCAAGTCGATGGTCGACGTGTATGATCGCGCCATCGTCACCAACTCGGTTTCCAAGACCTATTCCGTTCCCGCCGCCCGCTGCGGATGGGTCATCGCCGACGATGAGGTCTCCGATGCGATCCGCACCTACCGCGATTACACGATGATCTGCGGGGGCGTGTTCAACGACGCGCTGGCGACATACGTCCTGCGCCATCGCGACAAGATCTTGGACCGCAATCGCGAGATCGTGTTCGGCAACCGTGCGATCGCGCAGGAGTGGATCGACGGTCAGCCCCGCGTGAGCTGGGTGGCGCCCAAGGGGGTGTCCACCTCGTTCATCCGCCTGGATATCCCCGAGGACGATGAGGCGTTCTGCCTGCGCCTGCTCGAGCAGCGCGGCGTCCTGCTCGTCCCCGGCAGCCGTTTCGAGTTGCCCTGCGGCGCGCGCTTGGGCTATTGCGCCCAGCCCGACGTGCTCGAGAGGGGCCTGTCCCTGCTCGGGGAGGCGCTGGCGGAGTTCGACCGGTAGATCGATGCGACCCCGGCGGGCGGCCCACGGTGGGCCGTGCCGTCGGGGTCGATTGCGTGAAGTGCTCGTGCGGTGTGGGCGGTGGGGAGAAACTTTCGGTACTATGTTTCGGTACCGCCATCACAAAGAGGGAGCCGAAGCATGCGCCAGGGTTTCGATAACGAGAAGTACATCGCCAGCCAGGCCGAGCACATCAAGGAGCGCATCGCCCAGTTCGGCGGCAAGCTCTACCTCGAGTTCGGCGGCAAGCTCTTCGATGATTACCACGCGAGCCGCGTCCTGCCCGGATTCGAGCCCGACAGCAAGTTCCGCATGCTCAAGAGCCTGATGGACGATGTGGAGATCATCATCGCCATCAACGCGAACCACATCGAGAAGAGCAAGGCCCGCGGAGACCTCGGCATCACCTACGATGAGGACGTCCTGCGCCTGGCCGACATCTTCCGCTCCAACGGGTTCCTCGTGGCCGCCGTCGTCCTCACCCAGTATTCGGGCCAGCCCGCCGCCGACCAGTTCCGCCGCCGGCTGTCCATGCTCGGCATCCCGTGCAAGCTGCATTATCCCATCGAGGGCTACCCCCACGACATCGACCTCATCGTGAGCGAGGACGGATACGGCAAGAACGAGTTCGTCGAGACCTCGCGCCCGCTCGTCGTGGTCACCGCTCCCGGCCCCGGTTCGGGCAAGCTCGCCGCCTGCCTCTCCCAGCTCTATCACGAGCACAAGCGCGGGGTCGCCGCCGGATACGCCAAGTTCGAGACGTTCCCCGTGTGGAACCTCCCGCTCACGCACCCCGTCAACATCGCGTACGAGGCCGCCACGGTCGACCTTGACGACGCCAATATCATCGACCCGTTCCACCTCGAGGCCCATGGCGTCACGACGGTCAACTACAACCGCGATGTCGAGGCCTTCCCCGTGGTCAAGGCCCTCATGCAGAAGATTCTGGGCGAGAGCCCCTATCAGAGCCCCACGGACATGGGCGTGAACATGGTCGGCTATGCCATCTGCGACGACGAGGCCTGCCGCGACGCCGCCGACATGGAGATCGTCCGCCGTTACTTCACCGCAGCCGTGAACGTCAAGCGCACGGGCAGCGGCTCTGAGCAGGTGGACAAGCTCAAGGCGATCATGCAGAAGGTGGGGGTGACCAAGGATCAGTCCCCGGCCCGCTCCGCGGCCCTGCTCAAGGAGGAGACGACCGGCTCTCCCGCCGGCGCCATGGTCCTGCCCGACGGCTCCGTCGTCACGGGCAAGACCTCCGAGCGCCTCGGTGCCGCGAGCTCGCTCATGATGAATGCGCTCAAGGCCGTCACGGGGGTCGACATGGAGCTCGAGGTGATCTCCAACGACGCGATCGAGCCGATCAGCCGTCTCAAGACGACCCAGCTCGGCAGCGTGAACCCGCGTCTGCATCCCGATGAGACCCTCATCGCCCTCTCCATCACCTCGGCATCCAGCGAGGTGGCGGAGCGCGTGCTGGCCGGCCTGCCCAAGCTGCGCGGCTGCGACGCATTCTTCTCCGTCATCATCTCGTCCTCCGATGAGGCGCTTTTCCGCAAGCTCGGCATCAACGTGTGCTGTGAGCCCAAATTCGAGCGCAGCGGCTATTATCACAGGTAAGCCGTCCCGCGCATAGCGATGTCGTCCGCCCGTCGGTCACGCGAGCCCCGCCGTGCGCGCCGGGCGGCGCGGGCTCGGCGGGCGTCTTGCGATGACCCGATTCGAGGGGGTGGGGGTCGTGGCCGATCTTGAGCGCTGCTGCGCCGAATACCTGAATCACCTGGCCGTCGAGCGCAACCTCGCCTCGAACACGATCGCCGCGTATCGGCGCGACCTGCGCGCCTATCGTGCGTTCCTCGCCGATCGCGGGATCTGCGCCCCCGATGACGTCGCCCGCCGCGACGTCGAGGACTTCATCGCCTCCAAGCGCGCGGCGCACGCCGCGGACTCCTCGGTCAATCGCGCGCTCTCGTCCGTCAAGGGCCTGCATCGGTTCTTGGTGCGGGAGGGGCTCTCCTCGACGCAGCCCACCGCCACCATGCGCGTCCCCAAGATGGCGGACCGCCTGCCCGATGTCATATCGATCGATGCCGCGAGCCGCCTGCTCGACCAGGAATTCCCCGCCACGGCGGCGGGCTTGCGCGACCGCGCCGTGCTCGAGGTGCTGTATGGCTGCGGCCTGCGCGCCAGCGAGCTCGTCGGCCTCGACGTGGGCGAGGTGCATCTGGATGACGGGTTCCTGCGCGTGATGGGGAAGGGCTCGAAGGAGCGCCTGGTCCCGATCGTCGGGACCGCCAACCGCATACTCGGCTCGTATCTCGCGGACGCCCGCCCCGAGCTGCGCGCCCGCCGCCGCGCCTCGGCGCCCTCCTCCTCGGTGTTCCTCAACATGCGCGGATCCCGCCTGTCGCGTCAGAGCGTCCACGCGATTTGCGAACGCTACGGACGCGCGGTGGGGATCGATTGCCTGCATCCCCATGCGCTGCGCCACTCGTTCGCCACCCACATGCTCGCGGGCGGCGCCGACCTGCGCACCCTGCAGGAGATCTTGGGCCACGCCGACATAGCGACGACCCAGATTTACACGCATGTCGACCGCACGCAGCTTCGCGAGGTCTACCTGTCCGCCCATCCGCGCGCGTAGGCGGGGCCTTTTGGCGGGCGCGCGGGGCGCCCCGTCCGTGAAGGTGGGGCGCCGTCCCATATCGCCCACAAGTCGGGCACAACTCGAAAATCGGTTAAACCTCAACTCGAAGGTTCGACCTGCGTAAACGGCATCGACCCGTGGTGCTGCCCATGCGCTGAAACACAATATGTAGTGTTGTCCGCAACACATGTTCGATGGGGCTTGAAGGTGCCCTGAGGAGCGGTGGGGGAGAGTGGGGGAGAAAGTGGGAAAAAGTGTTGCGAAAGGGGACGGACCCCCATAGAATTGAAAACGTCGACGGCGGGGTGGCTCCCGCATATGCCCACGAGTGAGCCTAAGGGGGTGCGCGCCAGTGTATTTCAACGGTACCTACGATCGAAATCTCGATGCAAAGGGCCGTTTGTCGCTGCCGCCCGCCTTCAAGAAGCAGCTCGATGAGCATGTGCGCGTCCTTCCCGCTCCTGAAAAGGAAGTCGACGCCCTGTACGTGTTCACCGAGGACACGTTCAAGGTTTGGCTTGACTCCGTGTTTGAGGCGAAAGGCGGGTTCGATCCCACCAACCGTTCTCATCGCATGGTCAAGGAGGCTCTGTACGGTGCGGCAACCACACTTGAAATAGACTCCGCCGCCCGCATCAGCCTTCCCGAGGCCGCCCGTAAGAAGGCGCATCTCGATCGCGAGGTCACGGTCGTCGGCAGCGATGACCGCCTGGTGATCTGGGACCGCGAGACCTACGCGGCACGTCAGGCCGAGACCGAGGACATCCTCGCGGACTTCTTCGACTAAAGGAGACGCCCCTTGATGGACGCGAACATGGCAGCAGGTACGTTGACACCTGAATATCGGCATGAACCCGTCATGCTCCAAGAAGTGCTCGAGCAGCTTCGGCTCAAGCCCGGTTCGGTCGTGTGCGATTGCACGCTCGGCGGTGCCGGCCATTCCGTCAGGATGGCCGAGCGCGTGGGCTCCGAAGGGCTGTTGCTCGGCGTCGACCAGGATGACATGGCGCTCGAGGCGGCGGGGAAGAGGCTCGATGCAGAGGCCCCGCGCACGCCCCACAAGCTCCTGAAGGGCAACTTCGGGGACTTGGACGAGCTCCTGTGCTCGGCGGAAGTGCCGGGCGTCGATGGATTCCTCTTCGACCTGGGCGTCTCGAGCCCGCAACTCGATATCCCCGGCAGGGGCTTCTCGTACAACGAGGACGCCCCGCTCGACATGCGCATGGATCCGGGAACCAACACCCTAAACGCAGCTGAGGTCCTGAACACCTATACCGAAGCCGACCTCGCCCGGATTCTTCGCATCTACGGAGAGGAGAAGTTCGCCCGCCAGATCGCACGGGAGGTCGTGAGCCGCAGGCAGGAGGCCCCCCTCGTCTCCACGGGAGATTTCGTCGACGCCATCAAGGCCGGCATTCCCGCCGCCGCGCGCAGGCATGGAGGACATCCCGCCAAGCGGAGCTTCCAGGCCATCCGCATCGAGGTCAATCACGAGCTCGATGTCCTCGAGCGCGGTCTCGACGCCGCGATCCGCTGGCTGAACCCCGGCGGCCGCGTGTGCGTCATCTCCTACCACTCGCTGGAGGACCGCATCGTGAAGCGCCTGTTCCAGGAGCTCTCGAAGGGCTGCACCTGCCCGCCGGATATCCCGGTGTGCGTGTGCGGTAACGTGCCGATAGTCAAGGTCACCACCCGTAAACCCCTGGTTGCCACGGCCGATGAGGTCGATCGCAACCCCCGCGCCAGATCGGCCAAGATCCGCTGCGCCGAGCGCCTCTAGCCCGGCCGCGCCTCACGGCCCGGGCGCACGTCATTTGTTTTCTTCGCCTTAAGGAGGGCCGCATATCATGGGTTATTCCACCTCAAACGCAGCATATGCCTATGATATGCGGTCCGAGGCGCAGCAGGCGCCCATCGCGCCCGCCCGGCCGAGCCTCGACGTCGTCCGCGGCGCCGGCCGCCAGGCGAGCCAGGACGTCAGCCCGCAGTTCACCCACTGCGTGAAGGTGTTCGCCGTCCTCGTGGCGGTCTTCGTCGCCCTCGGCCTGTTCCGCGTCACTGTGGCGGGTTTCACCGCCGCTTCGCTCAACAGCGCCGCGACCCTTTCCAACGACCTGACGTCCGCTCAGGAGCAGAGCTCAGATCTCGAGGTCATGCGCTCCGTGTACGGGTCGTCCACGCGCATCCGCGATCTTGCGGAGGGGTACGGCATGGTCGAGGCCGCCGGTGGCGTCACCCTCGATTTCACCGAGTACGTCGACTCCGCGGCGCAGCAGTAGGCGGGCGCGCGCATGCCCCAAGATAGGTACAACGGACGCGGCCCCGGCCGCACGGGCCGCCCCACCGGGGGCGGTTCGCCGCGCGGCGAATCCTGCCGCGGCAGAGGCGCCGGCGAGCGCCGCGCCCGCGCTGATCGCGCCCCCGGTGGTCGCGGCGACCTCCTGCATAGCGATCTCATGCAGGAGGGCATCTCGCGCCACGGGTTGCTGGCGGGCGGATTCCTGTTCGCGTCGTCCGTCATCGTCGCACGTCTGGCGGACTTCCAGATCTTCAACGCCGACCGCTACAGGGACGAGGCCGATTCGCGGCGCCTTTCGAGTCAGACCCTATATGCCAAGCGCGGCACCATCTACGACCGTAACGGCACCGTCCTCGTCTCGAGTGTCGAGTGCAAGAACGTGTACGTGAACCCGACGCTCATCAAGAAGAAGCAGCGCCGTCGTGCGATCGACGCGATCGTGGATGTGCTGGGGATGGATGAGGACGTGGTCGAGGGCCTCATCGATAGCGAGGGCACATTCGCCTACATCAAACGTCAGGTGGACGAGGAGGATGCGGAGCTCCTCGCGAAGGAGGGCATCGCGGGCATCGAGTTCGAGCCCTCGATCAAGCGCGTCTACCCCAATGGAAGCCTCGCCTCCCAGGTCCTCGGCATCGTCAACGTCGATAACGTGGGCGTCTCGGGGCTGGAGAAGCAATACGACGAGGTCCTCACGGGCGTCAACGGCTCGTTGATGCGCGAGCGCGCCCGAGACGGCTCGTTCATCGCCGGCGGTGCGTACAAGAAGGTCCCGGCCGAGGATGGCATGGACATCGTGTTGGGCATCGACGCGAACGTGCAGCGCGCCGCCGAGGATGCCATCGCCGAGGCCGTCGAGCAAGTGGGTGCGAAATACGGTTCGATCATCGTTTCCGACCCCAAGACGGGCGAGATCATCGCGGCGTGCTCGTATCCCACGTACGACCCGATGGACTTGGCCTCGGCGTCCAACGCCGATCTGAACCTGCGCGTCGTGACCGACGTCTACGAGCCCGGCTCCGTCTTCAAGACCTTCGTCGCGGCGGCGGCGGTCGAGCACCGCGGTCTCACCCCCGACACGACCTTCGATGTGCCCGCCGAGATCGAGGTCGGCAGCGACATCGTACGAGACGCCGACAAGCGCACGGTCGGGGCGGCGATGACGCTGCGCGAGATACTGAGGAGATCGTCCAACACGGGCATGGTCCTTGTCGGCGAGAAGCTCGGTGCGGACGCGTTCGCGGAGCACGTCATCGACGACTTCCAGTTCGGCAAATCGACGGGCATCGACTTTCCCGGCGAGTCGCTGGGCATCATCAAGAAACGCTCCGAATACGACGGCGCCTCCCTCGGCTCCATGTCGTTCGGCCAGTCTCTGGCAGTCGAGCCCGTTCAGATGGTGCGCGCGATGAGCGCCATCGCCAACAAGGGCGTCATGACCACGCCGCATTTCCTCAAGACGCGGGCGGGCGAGGAGGTCGATTGGACCGATGGGGAGGAGCGGGTCATATCGGAATCCACCGCCGCGAGTCTGGCGGATATGATGCTCACCGTCGTGGATGAGGGCACCGGCGTGGACGCGCAGGTCCCCGGATACGAGATCTCCGGAAAGACCGGCACGGCGGAGCGAGCGGGGGAGGACGGCGGCTATGAGGAGGGCAACAACATGGCGTCGTTCATGGGCTTCGTGTCGACCGAGGACCCGCGTGTCATGTGCTATGTGACGCTCGACGGCACCGCCGCGACGTCCCATGCCGCGACCCCGGTCTTCCGCAAGGTGATGGAGGAGGCCCTGCCCGCCCTCGGAATCAAGCCGACCCGATAGGTTCACACGGCCTGCACCAACCGACGCGGACGGCGGGGTACCATATCAGCTTGCACGGTAAGCGCTTCAGAAAGGTTGCCACCCATGGTGGAGATAGCAGTCAAGCACCTTCAGAGCACCACGGGTGCCCGTCTCGCGGCGGGTGATCCCGAGCGGGTCTGCCGCGGGGTCGAGATCGATTCGCGCGCGGTCGCGCCCGACGCCGTGTTCGTCGCGTTCCCCGGCGAGCGGGTCGATGGCAACACCTTCGCCTCGGCGGCGCTGACTGCCGGCGCGGGCGCCGTCGTCCTCACGCGAGAGCCCGACGCCGCCCTTGTCGACCTCGCCCTCGAGCGTGGCGCGGCCATCCTCGTCGCGGACGACCCGACCGAGTTCCTCCTGCGCCTCGCGCAGGGGTACCGCGCCCGTCTCCGCTGCACCGTCATCGGCGTCACCGGCTCCATCGGCAAGACGACGACCAAGGACGTCTTGGCCGCCTGCCTCTCCAAGCGCTATCGCGTCCATGCCACGGCCGGCAACTTCAACAGCCTGATCGGCCTGCCGCTCACCATCCTTTCCGCACCCGCCGACACCCAGATGCTCGTGCTCGAGATGGGGATGAGCGACTTCGGGGAGATCGAGCGCCTTTCCAAGTGCGCGCAACCCACCTTCGGCGTGATCACCAAGGTCGGCACCTCCCACATCGGCATGCTCGGAAGCCGCGAGGGCATCGCCCGCGCCAAGGCCGAGATCGTCGCCGGCATGCCGCCGAGCGCCGAGAACTTCGAGGGCCATCATTCCGCCCTCATCCTGCATGGCGAGGATGATTTCACCCCGTATGTCATCGAGAATTTCGCCCGACCCGCCGGCGTCGACGTGGTGCTCGCGGGCACCTCGAGCGATGACGACGTGTGCGCGACGCATGTCGAGCTCGACGAGGACGGCTGCCCCGTGTTCGACCTCACCCTCGAGGACGGTTCGAGCTTCAAGACCCGCCTTTCCATCCCCGGCGCCCAGTCCGTTCCCAACGCCCTGTTCGCCGCCGCGGTCGCCCATCGCCTGGGTGTTCCCGGCTTCGAGATCGATGAGGCGTTCGGCGAGCTGGAGATGACCGGTCGCCGCACCCAGGTCCGTCGAGCGGCCTGTGGCGCGCGCGTCATCGACGATTCGTATAACGCCAGCCCCGAATCCATGGCAGCCGGTCTGAACCTCTTCTCCGCACTGCCGTGCACGGGGTCGCGCATCGCGATTCTCGGAGAGATCGGCGAGTTGGGGGACGACGCGGAGCGCCTCCATGCGCTGGTGGGGTCGTATGCCGCCGCGAAACGCCCCTCCATGTTGATCTGCGTCGGCGGGGACAATGCCCGCGTCATGGCCGACGCAGCGCGTCTCATGGGCCTCGATGAGGGCGACATCCAGGTCGTCCCGGATTGCGATGCGCTGATCAAGCGCTTCTCCGGCGTCATCGGGGAGCGTGACCTCGTGTTGGTGAAGGGCTCGCGCTTCGTCGGGCTCGATCGTTTCGTGGAAGAGGTGTGCGCCGATGCTCGGTAACCCTGCCTATCCCACCTATCAGGTGTTCCTCGCCATCCTCGTCTCCGCGGTCATCGCGGGGGCGATCATGCCCCTCTGGATCAAGATCTTGAAGATCGACGGCATCGGCCAGCAGATCCGCGCCGACGGGCCCCAGACGCATCTCGTGAAGGCGGGCACCCCCACGATGGGCGGTGTCATCATCCTGCTCTCGGTCTGCATCACCTGCCTGGTGATGGCGAGGCCCACGACCGAGCTGCTGCTCGCCGTCGGCGCGATGCTCGCAACGGGCGCCCTCGGCCTGTTCGACGACGCGACCAAAGTGGTCCAGAAGCGCTCCCTCGGACTCACGCCGACGGGCAAGATGATCGGCCTCACCGTCATCGTGGTGGCGTTCTTCCTCATCGCCGTCAATTTCTGCCACGTCGAGCCCGTGATCCGCTTTCCCGGCGGCTTCGCCATCGACCTCGGCGTCCTCACCACCACGCTGTCGGTATCGGGCCGCGTCATCCAGATTCCCTGGCTCTACCTCGTCTTCGTGTTCCTGCTTCTCGCGGGCATGTCCAACGCGGTGAATCTCACCGACGGGCTGGACGGCCTCGCCGGCGGCACCGTGATGATGGCGATGCTCGTCATGGCCGCCATCTGCTTCCTGCGCGGTGATGTCAACCTCGCCATCTTCTGCGCCGCATGTGCGGGAGGCTGCATCGGCTTCCTGTGGTACAACGCGTATCCCGCCCAGATCTTCATGGGGGACACCGGCTCGCTCGCCCTCGGAGGCGCCCTCGCCGCGATCGCCGTGCTCACCAACACCGAGGTCGTCTCGCTCGTAGTCGGCGGCCTCTTCATCGCCGAGACCCTTTCCGTCATGATCCAGGTCGTGAGCTTCAAGGCCACGGGCAAGCGCGTCTTCCTCATGGCGCCCGTCCACCATCACTTCGAGAAGAAGGGATGGGCGGAGACGAAGGTCGTCATACGCTTCTGGATCGTCTCCGCCGCATTCGGGGCCCTCGGCCTCGCGCTCTTCTTCCAACTTGGTTAGGAACACCCATGCCCTTGCCTCAACATGTTTCACTGCTCGTGCTCGGCCAAGGGGGGACGGGCCTCGAGCTCGCCTCTTGGGCCGCCTCGCACCTCGATGACCGCGTGGGGTCAGTCACGGTATATGGGGGGAGCTCATCGGCCCCGAACGCCCGCACGGAGGAGCTGGAGGCAAGGGGCGTCCGGTTCGTCTACGGCACGGAGGAGATCTCCGGATCGTACGACCTGTGCGTCGCGAGCCCCGGCATCTCGGAGTTCGGGGATTTTTATCGCTCCGCCCGATCCGCATCCGGCGAGATCATGGGCGAGCCCGAGTTCGCATGGCGCTTGTCTCCCGAGCGTTGGTGCGCCATAACCGGGACGAACGGCAAGACGACCGTCACGAGCCTCGTCGACGAGCTCCTGCGGTCATCCGGGCTTCCCTCCGTCGCGGTGGGCAACATCGGGACGGCGCCCATTCGGGAGGTCGATCGACGCGAGGCCGGCGAGTGGTTCGTCGCCGAGTTGTCGAGTTACCAGCTCGCCACAACCGAGGAGTTCCATCCGCGCGTCGCGGTGCTGCTCAATCTCACGCCCGATCATCTCTCGTGGCATCGGTCCCATGAGAACTACGCGCTTGCCAAGATTCGCATGCTGAGGAACATGGACGCCTCGGACATAGCCATCGTGAATGCCGAGGACGAGGGGCTCGCGGCTTATTTCGACCGCATCGACGTGCCCGGCAGGCGGCTGCTGAGGTTCGGTCTCGCCGATTGCGGCGCGTCGGACGCGGCATTCGTCCGCGACGGCATGCTCGTCGTGAGGATGGGCGATGTCGAGCATGCACTCGTGGCCGTCGACGAGCTGCGGATCGCGGGATCGCACAACGTCCTCAACGCGCTCGCCGCCTCCGCCGCCGCCCTTGCATGCGGCGCCGGGGACGACGGTGTCCGTGCGGGGCTGCGCGCCTTCGCGCCCCTGCCGCACCGCTTGGAGCCCGTGGGCGTCGTGGACGGCATCCGTTACGTGAACGACTCGAAGGCGACGAACACCGACTCCGTCGTGAAGGCCCTCGAGGCTTTTGCGGGGCAGCGCATCGTCTTGCTGCTGGGGGGTTCGGATAAGGGGACTCCGATCGAGGAGTTCATGGCCGACGTCGCCTCCCTCGCCTCCGCCGTCGTGTGTTTCGGCGAGGCTCGCGAGCGGTTCCGCGCCGCGCTCATGGAGGCCCCCGGCGTCTCCGACATCGACGTCGCCGAGGCGGATGACCTTCGCGACGCGGTCGATGTCGCCCGCTCGCTCGCGCAGCGCGACGACACGGTCCTGCTGTCCCCGGCGTGCGCGTCGTTCGACGAGTTCTCGAGTTTCGAGGAGCGCGGCGAGGCGTTCCGTGCGTACGTGGCCGCCCTGGCCGAGTTGTCCGAGGCGGAGGCCTAGGGATCGTGTGGTTCTCAAAAACAAAGGAACGTGACCCGGAGACGGGGGCGGAGCAGGGGGGCGCGCGCCCTTCCGGCGTGCGCCGGCAGCGTCGCCGTGCCACTGCGACGAGCCATTCCGACCTGGGTGAGAAGCTGATCGCCGGCGTTCCGGCGCGAATCATGCGCCCGCGACTCGTCTTCCTCTCCTGTCTCATCGCGATATGCATGTTCGGTCTTCTCATGATCTACTCGGCGTCGTCCGTCGAGGCTCTGCAGGAGAACGGCAGCTCCTGGTTCTACCTGTTCCGGCAGGCAATCTTCATGACGGTCGGGTTCTGCCTGTTCGCTCTCATCGGCGGCCGCGCGGTGCCCTGGTCCATCTTCCGCACGGGGTTCGTGTGGGTCGCCTGGGCCGTCACCTTGGTGCTGCTCGTCGCCGTGTTCTTCTTCGGCAGCGGCGCCGAGGAATGGGGCGCATCGCGCTGGATCGACTTCGGGTTCTTCAACCTGCAGCCCGCCGAGGTCGCGAAGCCCGTCATCATCGCCCTCACGGCGAAGGTATTCGCCGACTATTACGAAGACGGCTCAATTGACACCCGGACCTTCCTGATCCAGATGCTCGTGATGCTCCCGCTCCCGCTCGTGCTCATCTTCAAGGAGCCCGACATGGGAACGACGATCATCATCGCCTTCACGGTGTTCGCCATGGCGTTTTTGTGCGGCCTTCCATGGAGGGTCGTCGGGCTGACCGTCTTGATCGCCGCGGTGGGCGGATTCGCCGCCATGCTCATGTCGCCCTACCGTGCGCAGCGTTTCCTCGCGTTCCTCGACCCTTGGAGCGATCCGTATGACACGGGCTATCAGGCGACGCTCGCGATCATGGCTTTTGCGTCCGGCGGGCTGTTCGGCCGCGGGATCGGCAATGCGACCATGAAGTACCACTACCTGCCCGAGGCCCATAACGACTACATCCTCGCCATCATCGGGGAGGAGCTCGGCTTCGTCGGGACCGCCCTGTTCATCCTGCTGTTCGTCGCGATGATCATCGCCGCGTTCTATATCTGCCGGGAGGCCCCCACGCTCCACGCGCAGCTGTTGGCGAGCGGATGCACGATCATCCTCGCGGTCCAGTTCCTCATCAATGTCTTTGGCATCCTCGGGCTGATGCCCATGACGGGCAAGCCGCTGCCGTTCGTGAGTTACGGTGGATCTTCCGTGATCGCCTCGCTCGTGTTGGCTTCGATGATTCTGCGCGTCTCGGTCGAGAGCAATGTCGAGACCGCCACTGACCGCCGTCGCTCCGGCATGGCGGTGATGGGCGATCGGCCCGCACGGGCGGCGGCACGCCCCCAGGAGGCCGATCCCGCCGCGGATGTCTCCGGGCATATGGGTCGCAGCACGGCGGGGGTTCCCCGCTCGCGATCCTCCCGTCGTTCCGATGCGGCTGCACGCGCCTCATCTTCGGATCAGGGCCTCAGTGTGTACGACGGGGGCCGTTCGCCCCGCGCCGCGGAAGGGCCCCGATCGGATCGCCGGCGCGCCCAACGCGATGCCGAAGGGGGTTACGGTCGCGTCGACCTTGGTGCCGGCGCCGGAGATCGACTGCGCCCTCGCCACGAACGCCCGCGCGTGGATTACCGCGGGATCACGGGAAGCGACCGTCCGCGTCGATCGGGCGACGGTCGCGCCGGCAGGGATATGAATGACCAGGGAAGGGGTCGATATGACCGATAAGCGCCATCTCATCGTCGCGATCGCCGCCGGCGGCACCGCGGGCCATGTGAACCCGGCTCTCGCCTTGGCCGACGAGCTCCGCTCTCGCGGCCACGAGGTCCATTTCTTCGGCGAGACCCGTCGGCTCGAGGGGACGCTCGTGCCCCAGGCGGGATTCCCCTTCCATCCGGTCCATGTGACCGGATTCGATCGCCGTCGGCCCTGGACGCTCGTCGGGGCTCTCGCGCGGCTCTCGCGCGAGGAGCGCCGCTTGATCGACGCGTTCGGAAGCGGCGAGCTCCCCATGCCCGATGTGGCCATCGGTTTCGGCGCCTATCTCGAGCTTCCCCTCATGCGCGCGGCGGCCAAGCTCGGGGTTCCCATCGCCTTGCACGAGCAGAACTCCGTCCCGGGCCTTGCCAACAAGCGCACGGCGAAGTCCGCGCGCCTCGTCGCGCTCGGCCAGCCCGCCGCAGAAGACGTGATGCGCAGATTCGCCGGCAAATCGACGCGGATCGCCTTCACGGGCAACCCCGTCCGCTCCGGTGTTCTCGAGGGCGACCGCTCGCGCGGCCGCGCCGCGCTGGGCATCCCATCGGATGCGACGGTGCTGCTTGTGTTCGGCGGCTCCCTGGGAGCGCGCCATGTGAATGAGAGGCTCGCCTCCCTCAAGGAGGACCTGCTCGCCATCGACGGGCTTTATGTCGTCCACTCCACCGGCAAGGGCGGCTACGACGAGACGGTCTCCGCCCTCGGTCTCTCCGAGGATGAGCCCTCGCGTTGGCGCGTCGTGCCCTACATCGACGACATGGGCGATACGCTCGCCGCCTCCGACCTCGTGGTCTCGCGGGCAGGGGCATCCTCGGTCGCCGAGATCGCGGCCCTGTGCGTGCCTTCCATCCTGATCCCGTACCCGCTCGCCACGGAGGATCATCAGACCACTAACGCGCGCCTGCTCACCGATGCCGGCGCCGCCGTCAAGTTCGCCGACGACGACATCGACGGCGACGCGTTTCGCGACGAGCTCCTGGACCTGCTCTCCGACGCCGATCGCCGACGCGCCATGCGCGAGGCGGCGGGCGGTTTGGCCCAGGACAAGGCGGCCGAGACCCTCGCCGGCCTTTTGGAGGGGCTGATCGAGGCGTAGGCGCGCCCGCGAAGGGATTGTGACCGCCTCCGTCCATGTGCCCGCATGTCGCCGATGGCGTATACTGATTTGGTTTATGTGTACGCAACGACGAGGAGATGCCATGACGTCCATCGCTGTCCCCGAGGCAACCGCCGCCCCGACCTTCAAGAGCGCCCATTTCATCGGCGTCGGTGGAGCGGGGATGAGCGGTATCGCCCTCGTCCTCCACGAGCGCGGGTGCAAGGTGACCGGCTCCGACCTCAAGACCTCCCGCTACATCCGCCAGCTCTCTCGCGCGGGCGTGCCGGTGCACGTGGGCCATGCCGCCTCCACCATCGATGAGGTCGACCCCGACGTCGTCGTCGTCTCGACCGCCATCCCCGAGACCAACCCAGAGCTCGTCCGCGCCCGCGAGCTCGGTATCCCCGTGTGGCACCGCGCCAAGATGCTCTCCGCCCTCGGGTATGGGCGCACCACCGTCGCCTGCGCGGGCACCCATGGCAAGACCACCACGTCCTCGATGGTCGCCACCATGCTCGACCGCATGGACCTCGATCCGAGCTTCCTCGTCGGCGGTGTCGTCGAGGGCTACGGCACGAACGGCAAGAACGGCGATGGCGATTTCTTCGTCGTCGAGGCCGACGAGTCCGATAGCTCCTTCCTCTACCTCGATCCGCATGTGGTCATCGTGACCAACATCGAGGCGGACCATATGGACCATTACGAGTCCCTCGAGCAGATCGAGGAGACGTTCTGCACCTTCATGGGCCTCGTCGGGGAAGACGGCACCGTGATCGTCTGCGGCGAGGATCCGCGCCTCGTGGAGCTCGCCCGCTCGTCCGGCCGCGCCGTCCTCACCTACGGTGAGGGCGACGGCATGGATGTCCGTCTCACCCCCGCCCCCAAGCGGCACGCGTTCGGCTCCGATTTCTCGGTGAGCCTGCCCGATGGGGCCGAGCTCGAGGTCTCCATCAAGAACAACCCAGGCCGTCACAACATGCTGAACGCCACCGCCGCGCTCACCGCCGCGTACGCGCTCGGCCTCGATACCGCCCGCGCCGCCCGCGCCCTGTCGACCTTCGAGGGGGCGCGCCGCCGCTTCACCCAGGTGGGCGAGGTCCGGGGCGTCACGCTCGTCGATGACTACGGTCATCACCCGACCGAGGTCAAGGCGACCCTCGCCGCTGCAAAGTCCTTGGATTTCCAACATGTCGACGTCGTTTTCCAGCCGCATCGCTACTCTCGCCTCCAGGCTTTGTGCGATGATTTCGCCGATGCGTTCGCCGATGCCGACACCGTCGTGCTGATCGATGTGTTCCCCGCCGGCGAGATGCCGATTCCGGGCGTCACGAGCAAGATGCTCGCCGACAAGATCCGGGCGGCCCATCCCGGCAAGCCCGTGTACTACGTGCCGGACCATCAGGCGCTCATGGCTCGTTTGGACGAGGTCGCCCAGGCCGGTGACCTGCTCATCACCATGGGAGCCGGAGACGTCACCACCGTCGGTCCCGAGTACCTGGAGCATGTCGGGAACGAGGCAGAGTAGCCCATGGGAGCGTTCAACGCCGTCATGGCCCTTTCGGGCATGATTGACACGGATGTGATCGAGAACGAGAAGCTCGCCCGCCATACCAGCTATCGCATCGGCGGCAAGGCGGACCTGTTCGTGACCTGCCACAGCTATCATTCGCTCCGCCGCACGATCGAGGTGCTCGCGCGCGAGCGCGTGCCATGGGTGATCATCGGGAAGGGCTCGAATCTCCTGGTGGCCGACGCGGGTTATCGCGGGGCCGTCATCACGCTGGGAAGCGAGTTCTCCCGTTTCGTGGTGGGTGAGGACGGGCGCACCGTCACCGTCGGCGCCGGCGCCATCCTCGCCCGCCTGGTCAACGAGGCCCTCTCGCGCGAGCTGTCCGGCCTGGAGTTCGCGGTCGGCATACCGGGCACGGTCGGCGGCGCCATCTCCATGAACGCCGGGTCCCGCACCGAGTGGATCGGGTCTCTCGTGCGCGATGTGGTCACGTACAAGCCCGGCGAGGGCATCCGCCACTATCCCGGCGAGGGCATCGCATGGGGCTACCGCATGTGCGGCCTGCCGCACGACGAGATCGTCCTCGAGGTGACGATCGAACTCGAGCCCGCCGCCAAGGACGATATCCGCGCCCGCATGGAGCGTTCGCTCACGCGCCGCCGGCGCACCCAGCCGCTGGGGGTCCCCTCATGCGGCTCGGTGTTCAAGAACCCCCCGGACCGCGCCGTCGGGGCCATGATCGAGGAATGCGGATTAAAGGGTTTTTGCCAAGGCGGGGCGGAAGTCTCGTCGGTTCACGCTAACTTTATCGTGAACAAGGGGGCCGCCACGGCGGCCGACGTCGAGGCGGTCATCCGCCATGTGCATGCCAAGGTGAGGGAGGCGTATGGGGTCGAGCTTCAGCCGGAAGTCAAATTCCTCGGCTTCTAAAGCGCCGAAACCCACCTACCGCCGTGCCTCGGCGGCGGGGAAGGGCGCCGCGCCGGCGCGCTCCGCCGCCGTGAAGCCGTCGACGCCCTCCAAGCGCGCCGTATCTCCGGGGGGCGCATCCCGTCCCGCGGCGAAGGTCCGCCCTGCGGCAAAGTCGGCGGGGGCCCCCTCCTCCAAGGTCAAGCCGATGAAGAGGCAGGCCGTGAGCGTGAGCGGCAAGCCCGCTGCGAAGCCCGCGTTGAAGGCGAAGTCGCCTGCTGCCGGCACCCCAAAGCCCTCCGCCAAGATTCCCGCCGTGAAGGCGCCGGGCGCCCCCGCTTCCAAGGCGACGTCCGTCAAGACGGGCGCCGCGAAGAACGCCGCGTCGTCGGCGCTCTACACCGTCGGCAATGCGATCGGCGCGGTATCGAGCCGAGTCCCGATTCCCAAGGTGAGCCCCGTCAAGGCGCTCATCGCCTCCGGCGTCGTCCTCGCACTTGTCCTCGTCGGGTTCATCGTCGCCAACTCCGCCCTTTTCGCCGCGACGGACATACAGGTGAGGGGCTCCGACCATGTCGAGGCCGAGACCGCCCGCGCCCTCGTCGAGGTGCCCGAGGGGACCACGCTCTTCAACGTCGACGAACAGGCGATCCTCGACTCGCTCGAGGCCGTCCCATGGGTCAAGGGCGTGAAGGTCGAGCGGGAGTGGCCGCACACGCTCATCGTGACGCCGGTCGAGCGCGAGATGCGCGCGATAGCCTATATAACCGCCGACGAGATAGCTTGGGGCATCGGAGAGGACGGAACCTGGATCGCGCCGCTATCCCTGGTGGTCGCGGTCGATGCCGAGGGCAACGAGGTCGCGCTCAACGATGACGGCTCGGTGCCCGATGGCGCCGTGCAGCTCTCTCCCTTCGACGCGGCCCTGCGCCTCGCGCAGGATTCCGGCAGCCTGCTGCTCACGGATGTGCCGAGCGACGTCTCTCCCAAGGGCGGTGAGGAGGTCTCCGCGAAGGTGATCCTCGCGGGGCTGGAGTACGCCAACACCTTCACCGCCGACTTCCTCGCGCAGATCAAGGACATTTCGGTCGCCTCGGTGGAGGCAATCTCGGCCAACCTCGTCTCCGGAGTCGAGGTGTCGCTGGGCAAGCCGGAGAACATCACCGAGAAGGAGCGCGTGGTGACGAAGCTTCTTTCCGAGCAGCAGGGCGTGACGTACATCAATGTCCGCGAGCCCGGCGCGTATACGTTCCGCAGCGCACCGCTTTAGTCTTGTCGAGTTCGCATTCGCGCAGCTACCGCTCGCACTCGGCGAACGGTCCCAACGTATACCTGCGGATTTGGCGAACGTTCCACATTCTGGGGGTGACCGGTTTGACTTCACGCCGTGTTTTGTGCAAACATAACACGGTTTATCTCGACTTTTAATCTCTACTTGAGGGTTAACGTCGTGACGATCGCCTGTAGACAGGCTTGCCAATAGTAGTGTTCGGAGGACCGCACATGCACGAGAACGAGATCAACAACTACCTTGCTGTCATCAAGGTCGTCGGCGTGGGCGGCGGCGGTACGAACGCCGTGAACCGCATGATCGAGGAGGGCATCCGCGGCGTCGAGTTCGTCGCCATCAACACGGACGCCCAGGCCCTCGCCATTTCCGATGCGGACATCAAGGTCCACATCGGCACCGATATCACCCGCGGTCTCGGCGCTGGCGCCAACCCCGAGGTCGGCCGCAAGGCCGCCGAGGAGAGCCGTGACGATATCGCCGAGGCACTCGCCGGCGCCGACATGGTGTTCATCACCTGCGGCGAGGGCGGTGGCACCGGTACCGGCGCCGCTCCCATCGTTGCCGATATCGCGATGAACGACGTGGGCGCGCTGACCGTCGCCGTCGTCACCAAGCCCTTCACCTTCGAGGGCCGCAAGCGCAAGAACTCCGCCGAGGAGGGCATCAAGACGCTCGCCGAGTCCGTCGACACCATGATCGTCATCCCGAACGACCGCCTGCTCGACATCGCCGAGAAGAAGACCACCATGCTCGAGGCCTTCACCACGGCCGACGGCGTCCTGTCCCAGGGCACCCAGGGCATCACCGACCTGATCACCGTCCCTGGCGTCATCAACCTCGACTTCGCCGACGTCAAGACGATCATGAAGCAGGCCGGCACCGCCATGATGGGCATCGGCGTCGCCTCCGGCGACACCCGCGCCGTGGATGCCGCCCAGCAGGCCATCTCCAGCCCGCTGCTCGAGAGCTCCGTCGACGGCGCCACGCGTGTCCTGCTCTCCATCGCCGGCTCCAAGGACCTCGGCATCCAGGAGATCAACGACGCCGCCGACCTCGTGGCCAACGCGGTCGATCCCGACGCCAACATCATCTTCGGTACCGTCGTGGACGAGTCCCTGGGCGACCAGGTTCGCATCACCGTCATCGCCACCGGTTTCTCCGACTCCAACGTGAACCGTCAGGACGAGCTGTTCGCCGCCTCCAAGGCCCCGCGCGCCGACCGCGGCACCGAGCCTGCGGCCGCTCCCGCCGCCACGCGCAACATCGGCGGCACCGAGCTTCCGAACTTCGGCAACGACCAGTTCGAGCTTCCCGACTTCCTCAAGCGCGGCAACTTCTAAGGACTTGCAGCTTATCTGAGGCATTCGGCCCCTCCGGCGAGCGTGCGGTTCGCCGGAGGGGCTTTTTCTCTCGATCCGGCGTTCCGCGGCCAGCGAGTGCTCCGCCGGAGGGGCTTTTCTCGCAATCGGGCGTTTTGCGGCGAGCGCCCTCTCTGGCGAGCGTGCGGTTCGTCGGTATTTGCCGAGTCCGAACCATGGGGTGGGCGGTATATCCGCTCGCCCCATTTTTCATGGGTCGTTCAACCGTGCGGGTATACTCGGCCTTTTCACGACGACTCCTAGTTTGGCCGTGTGAGAATGGTCGCGATGTGCCACTCTGCCGCAAAGTGGCATATCACGACCAAAAACACCATTCTTTGAGCAGGAAAATGGTCGAGATCCGCCGCTTTGCGACAGAGTGGCATTTCGCGACTGGAATCACATCCGCCTCGGAAGAAAAACGGTCGCGATGTGCCGCGCTGGGATAACATGGCATTTCACGACCATTTTCCAAACCGAGGCAGACAGCGCCAAACCGAGGCAGACAGCGCCAAACCGAGGCAGACAGCGCCAAACCGAGGCCGGTGGTATCGCGATCGAGTCGCTGGCGGTATCGCGAGTGGTGCCGATCGAATGGGCGCATTCGAAGCTCGGCGGGTAAAATCTCCAGCGTCATCCGTGTGGAAAGGGGATGTTCCGATGGGACATGTCAAACGCAACGACTATGAGGGCCTGGTGCTCAACGAGGTATGCGACGGCGCCGTCACGGCGGCGTTCACCGAGCGAGCGGGTGGTGTTTCGAAGCCCCCGTACGCCTCGCTGAATCTCGGCTCCCATGTGGGGGACGACCTCTCCGCCGTGATGGAGAACCGCCGGCGCGTGCTTGACGCGCTCGGGTGCGTCGACGATCTCGACCGTCTTCTCGTGCCCAATCAGGTGCATGGCGACGGTGTCGCCGTTGTGTGCGCGGGGTCTCCCGACGAGCTTGCCCGCGTGCGCGGGCAAATCGCCGAGGGCGCCGATGCCATCGTGTGCGTCGCCCCTCACGTCCCGGTGATGCTGTGCTTCGCCGACTGCGTGCCGGTCGTGCTCACCTGTCCGGGCGGGTTCGCCGTCGTCCATTCGGGCTGGAAGGGCACTATCGCCCGCATCTCCGCGAAGGCCGCGCGTGTCTTGTGCGAGGCCTCGGGATGCCCCGCAAGCTCCGTTCGCGTGTATATCGGACCGCACATCCTCGGCGACGAATACGAGGTCTCCCAAGAGCTCATGGACCGCTTCCGTGCGGAGTTCGATTGGGACGGCGCAGGCGGTTCGCGGATGCTCGACCTCGGTCGCGCGATCATCCAGGCCCTCGCCGAGGCAGGCGTGCCTCGGGACGCCATCTTCGATCTCGGTTTGTCGACGGTGCGTCGCAACGACCGCTTCTTCTCCTATCGCGCCGAGGAGGGGGTCTGCGGCCGCCATGCCGCCGTCGCGGTCATGGGGTAGCTTGCGCGACGCGCCCCGGTTGGCGGAAGAATCGACTCCCGCTGCCCGTCGAGCTCCGCTCGCACCGCCCGCTGGGACAGTGACCAGCGCACTTTCCGGTCCACCCCGGCGCCCGTGCCCGCCCTTCACCCGTTCGTCGTCCCCGGGCGCGGGCTGCCCTTTCAGTTCCCTGACATTGCGCTTACGCGGGGCATGCACCTGCGCGGCTAGACTCACCCATGTGTGATACGCCCGTCGAAAAGGACCGCCATGCGCAAGCTCTTCTCCCGTCAGCTCATCGAGGCCCGCCACGAGATGCTCTCCATCTTCGAGGCGATCGACCTCACCCTGCACGACGCCGTCGCCGCCTTCGTGACCGATGACAAGGAGCTCGCCCGCAGCGCCCAGCAGGCGACGCTCGCCATCGACGCCCGCTGCGCCAACCTCGAGGCCGTGTGCTACAACCTCATCGCCACGCAGTCGCCCGTCGCCTCCGACTTCCGCCTGCTCCAGACGATCATCTACATCGACTTCAACCTGCAGCGCATGAGCGACAAGGTCCGCCGCATCGCGCGCGCCGCTCGCCATAAGGTCAAGCGCGATATCGAGTTGCCCGTTGAGCTCGTCGACCTCATCGAGCGCGAGGCCGAGTGTGTCTACCGTGTTTTGGGTGCATCCGCCTCGACGCTGGTCGGCAACGACCTCGCGTCCATCGCCGCGCTCGCCGAGCGCGATGACGAGGTTCACGAGGTGTATGAGCGCTTTTTCAGGACGTACAACCGCATGGATTCCGACGCGATGGCCGACGATGCCGCCCTGGACGACCTGCGCCGCGTCATCATGGTCTCGCGCTACCTCGATCGAGTCGCCGCGATCTCCATCGACGCCGCCATGCGCATCGCCTTCCTGCTCACCGGTCAGCGCCTGAGCGCCACCGATATCATGGAGGCCGACGAGGACGAGCTCGAGCGCATGCGCGTCCCCTCCGGCGAGGGAGTGACCCTCGATCCCGCGCGCGACGTGCGGGCCGTGGCCTCGCTCGCCCCCGACGAGGTGGGCGAGCAGCTCGCCAGGCTCATCCGCGACGTCGAGGGTGATGGTGACTGATTTTGGCGGACTGCCCTCGCGGCAATTGATTCACCCCGTGTGAACAGGCGCGAGCGAAAAATTTGATACCATGTTCGAACATTGCGCGGACGCATGGGGCGTTCGCGCGCTCGCGTCTATCGCTCGAAGAGATCGGAGTCCCTCCGTGCGACGTTCACGTCACGCCTCCTTCAGCGCGGCACCTCGATTCAGATGGGGTGCGCGCGTCACGGGAGGCGCTCCCAGCGCCCGCCAACCGCGGGCGTCGCGGGTGCTTGTCACCGCGGCCCTCTCCCTTTCGACCATGCTCGCCTTGACATCGTGCAGTTCGGGCACCTCGACGGAATCCATCACCGTCGCGGGATCGACGACCTGCCTGCCGATCGCCGAGCAGGCCGCCGAGCTGTTCAAGGAGGAGACCGGCGCGGGCGTGCTCGTCAGCGGCCTCGGTTCCTCCGCCGGCATCGAGGCGGTCTCTACCGGCACCGCCGAGATCGCGACGTCCTCGCGCGGCTTGAACGCCGAGGAGCAGAAGCTCGGCCTCACCACGATCCCCGTCGCCCACGACGGCATCGCAGTGATCGTGAACACCGCCAATCCCGTGCAGAACCTCTCCGTCGAGCAGCTGCGCGGCATCTACTCGGGCAAGATCGTCAACTGGAGCGAGGTGGGCGGCGAGGACCTGCCCATCCAGCTCGTGAACCGCGACGAGGCGTCCGGCACCCGAGAGGCGTTCAAGTCCATCGTCATGGACGGGGAGCCCTTCGATCGCCGCGCCGCCGTGCTCTCGGGCACCGGCCAGGTGCGCGACGTCGTGAGCCGCTCGCGCGGTGCCATCGGCTACATCTCCATGGGCTTCGTTGAATCCGCCTACGCCGAGACCGAGGTCCGCGCCATCAGCGTGAACCACGTCGAGCCTTCCGAGAAGACCATCGCCTCCGGCGGATACCCCATCTCGCGCGACCTGTACTTCTTCACCAAGGGCGAGCCTTCCGGCACCGCCGCGGAGTACATCGACTACGTGTTGTCCGATGAGATGGACGGTCAGATCCGCGAGGCGGGCTTCATCCCGGTCTCGCACGATGCGGAAGGGGAGTGACATGGCAGACGCAAAGAGTCCCGAGGCGACTCCCGCTGAGCACGTCGGCGCCCGCAAGCGCGACCTCGCCCTCGTCTCGCGTAGCACCTACCTCAAGGAGAAGGGCCTGCAGTACCTCTTCTTCGCCTGCGCGTTCCTCGCCGTCGTCACCTGCATCCTCATCTTCGCCTTCACGATGATGCAGGCTGCCCCCGTGTTCACCGACATCGGTCTGGCGAACTTCTTCAGTTTCACCTGGGCCCCCACCGAGGGCCACTACGGCATCCTGTCCCTCGCCGCGGGCACCGCGCTCGTCACGGTGGGCGCGCTCGTGCTGGGCGTCCCGCTCGGCGTGGGCACCGCCGTCTACCTGACCGAGATCGCGTCCGCCCGCGTCCGCGCGCTCATCAGCCCCGCCGTCGACCTGCTCGCCGGCATCCCCTCGATCATCTACGGCTTCTTCGGCATGGTTATCATCCGCCCGTTCGTGGCCGACCTCACCGGCGGGTTGGGCTTCGGCGCCCTCACCGCGTGGCTCGTGCTCGCGATCATGATCGTGCCCACCATCACCACCCTCACCATCGACGCGTTGAACTCCATTCCCATGGGCATCCGCGAGGCGAGCTTCGCCATGGGCGCCACCAAGTGGCAGACCATCTACAAGGTCGTGCTCCCGGCCGCCAAGTTCGGCATCGTCGACGCGGTCGTGCTCGGCATGGGCCGCGCCATCGGCGAGACCATGGCCGTCCTCATGGTCGTCGGCAACGCGCCCGTGATCCCGGAGTCCATCTCGAGCCCGGTGTCCACGCTCACGAGCCAGATCGCGCTCGACATGAGCTATTCCTCCGGGCTGCACCGCACCGCCCTGTTCGGCATGGGCGTGGTGCTGTTCATCGTGTCCGCCTCGCTCGTGGGCGTCGTGCGCCTGCTGTCCAAGATGAGGAAGGGGTAGGCCATGGCTGACAACGTCGACGTCAAAGCCGCGCCGGCCGCAGAGACCTCGGCCCAGCGCATCAAGCGCGCGCTCGCATCCGGCAAGAAGGAGCGCATTTCCAAGAACACGTCCAACAAGATCATGCTCGGCGTGTTCCGCGTGGCTGCCGCCATCACCACGCTCGTGCTCATCGCCATCATCGCCTACGTGGTGGTCAACGGCCTGCCGCACGTGAATCCCGCCTTCATCTTCACGTGGCCCCACGGCGTCAATGCCGAGGGCGGCATCTGGCCCACCATCGTCTCGACCGTGTACGTCACGGCGCTCGCCATGCTCATCTGCACGCCCATCGCCGTGCTCGCCGCCGTGTATCTGGCCGAGTACGCCAAGCAGGGCCGCCTGGTGAACATCATCCGCTATGCGGCCGACACGCTGGCCTCCGTGCCCTCCATCGTCATGGGCCTGTTCGGCTACGCCCTGTTCGTCGAGGCCGTGGGGCTCGGCCTCTCCATGATCTCGGCCGCTCTCGCGCTCGCCCTGCTCATGCTTCCCATCATCATGCGCACCACCGAGGAGGCCATCCGCGCCGTGCCCCGCTACATCCGCTGGGGCGCCTACGGCCTGGGCGCCACCAAGTGGCAGGTCGTGAGCAAGATCGTCCTGCCCTCCGCGTTCGGGCGCATCGCCACGGGCATCGTGCTCGGCATCGGCCGCGCCATCGGCGAGACCGCCGTGGTGCTCTACACCATGGGCCAGGCCATCAACATGCCCATCACGCCCCTCGATTCGGGCCGTCCCATGACCGTCCACCTGTACCTGCTGGCCAACGACGGCATCAACATGAACGCGGCGTACGGCACCGCCCTGCTGCTCATGGCCATCATCCTGGCCTTCAACCTGTTCGCCCGCTGGCTCTCCCGCAAAAGCAAGTAAGGAGCACCCGTGACCGTCTACCGTAACGCGCCCGAGGCCGCGCAGAGCGCCATCACCGTTTCCGGCTTCAACTTCTGGTACGGAGATTTCCACGCGCTGACCGACGTGAACCTCAACATCGCCAAGAACAAGATCACCGCCTTCATCGGCCCGTCCGGCTGCGGCAAGTCCACCTTCCTGCGCTGCATGAACCGCATGAACGACCTCATCGAGGGCACGCGCATCGAGGGTTCCATGCAGCTCGACGGCTCCGATATCTACGCCGAGGGCGTGGACCCGGTCGACTTGCGCCGCCGCGTGGGCATGATCTTCCAGCAGCCCAACCCGTTCCCCAAGTCCATCTACGAGAACGTGGCCTTCGGCCCCCGCCTGCAGGGCGTGACCAGCAAAAGCGACCTGGACGACATCGTCGAGGAGTCCCTCAAGCGCGCCAACCTCTGGAAAGAGGTCTCCAGCCAGCTCTCCAAGGACGGCCTGGCGCTTTCCGGCGGCCAGCAGCAGCGCCTGTGCATCGCGCGCGTGCTCGCCGTCCAGCCCGACGTGCTGCTCATGGACGAGCCCTGCTCGGCCATCGACCCCACGTCTGTGCAGAAGGTCGAGGACCTCATGGTGGAGCTCGCGCCCGAGATGACGATCATCATCGTCACCCACAACATGCAGCAGGCCGCCCGCATTTCCGACCACACCGCGTTCTTCCTGCAGGAGGTCGCCGGCGAGCCCGCCACGCTCATCGAGTACGGCCAGACCGACGAGATCTTCACCACGCCAATGGACAAGCGGACCGAGGACTACATCACCGGCCGCTTCGGCTAATGTGTAAAAGGGGACGGGTGCGTTTTGCACATCCGCATGGCGCTTCCCGCCTGAGCGCGGGTGCATGCGGGCGCCCGTCTGTTGCCGCCAGCCCATCAGTTAGGAGCCGCATATGCGCAAACTGTTCTCCAGCCAGCTCATCGAGGCCCGCCACGAGATGCTCTCCATCTTCGAGGCGATCGACCTCACCCTGCACGACGCCGTCGCCGCCTTCGTGACCGATGACAAGGAGCTCGCCCGCAGCGCCCAGCAGGCGACGCTCGCCATCGACGCCCGCTGCGCCAACCTCGAGGCCGTGTGCTACAACCTCATCGCCACGCAGTCGCCCGTCGCCTCCGACTTCCGCCTGCTCCAGACGATCATCTACATCGACTTCAACCTGCAGCGCATGAGCGACAAGGTCCGCCGCATCGCGCGCGCCGCAAAGCGCAAGGTCAACAGCGACATCGAGTTCCCGGCTGAGATGGTCGCGCTCATCGAGCAGGAGGCCGCGAGCGTCTACCAGGTGCTCGGCTCCACCGCCGCCGCCCTCGTGAACAACGACCTCTCCACCGTTCTCGCCCTCTCGGAGGAGGACGAGGCCGTTCACGGCGCCTACCAGGAGTTCTTCCGCGTCTTCAACCGCACGGAGACCATGGAGGTCTCCGACGACGCCCAGATGGACGACTTCCGCCGCACCGTCATGGTCTCCCGCTACCTCGATCGTATCGCGAGCATCTCGATGGAGTGCGCCTACCGCCTCGTCTTCCTGCTCACCGGCCAGCGTTGGGGCGCCGACGACATCGCCGAGGCGGATGAGGAGGAGCTCGAGAGCATGCGCATCCCCTCCGGCGAGGGCGTGACGCTCGATCCCGAGTCTGACGCGCGCTTCGTGTCCAACCTCGCGCTCGACGAGGTCGGTGCCGATCTTGCCGCCCTCATCGCGGAAGTCGACGCGTAGCGCCCGACAACGTTTGAGAGCCGCCGTCGGCACGGCGGGAGAATGATATGTTTCGGATGCGGCGCCTGCCCGGCAGCGCCGCATCTTTGCGTTAGTATGACGATGTGCCGGCCTCGATCGCCGCGAGCGGCGATGGGGCGCACGGCGTCGTGAAGGGATGTGCGATGGAAGAGGATTACGCCGCGTTTATCGGGAAGCGCCGTGAGGAGATCCTGCGGCGCGTCGATGCCTCCTTGGCCGCGAGCGGGCGAACGCGCGAGGATGTCGATATCGTCGCCGTCTCCAAGACCGTCGGCCTCAAGGAGGTTGTCGCCGCCATCGACGCCGGGTATGGCGTGTTCGGCGAGAACCGCCCCCAGGAGCTCCATCGCAAGCTCGAGGGCCTCGATCTCATTCGGGAGGCGCGCCCCGTCCGCTTCGACATGATCGGCAACTTGCAGACGAATAAGATCAACGCCGTCCTCGGCCGTGTGGATCTCATCCATTCGATCGGCACCATGCATCTGGCCGAGGCGGTGAGCAGCCGCGCCGTTCGCCGTATGGATGCCGGCGAGCTGACGGCCCCGCAGCGCGTCCTGATCGAGGTGAATGTGAGCGGAGAGGAGACGAAGGGCGGTTTTTCCCCCGACGAACTGCGCCGTTCGATGGATGAGCTGCAGAACCTTTGTGGAATTCGGATAGAGGGGCTTATGACGATGGCCCCGCGCGGGGATAAGTCAAGGGCGCGCGCGTGCTTCGCCGGCTTGCGCGAGTTGCGCGACGAGCTTCGGACCTCGAGTGACCTTGAGTTGCGGGAGCTCTCCTGTGGTATGAGCGAGGATTTCCAGGTCGCGCTCGAGGAGGGGTCCACTATCGTTCGCCTGGGGCGTGTGGTATTTGACCCATCCTTTGAAGTACTATAGGCAAGTACGCCCGCACACGGCGCAAAGAGAGGTATGAACGTGGGATTTCTAGATGACATCAAGAGTCGTCTCGGCATGGCGCAGCCCGCCGCCGAGCCGTATGGCGACGAGCCCTATGACGATTACCACGACGATGGCGTAGGCGGTGGATACGAGGATTACCCTGAGGGCTATGGTCAACCCGCCCAGGACTCCTATCGCGGCTATGAGCCCCAGGAGCCCGGTAACGGCATGCTCGGGCAGACCCGTCGCGGCGAGGCCGAGTCCGTCGCCGTGTACACGCGCTCCGGCCAGCTGGTGGGGGAGGCCGATCGCCATGCGACGACCTATACGCCCTCTGCCGAACCCGCGTATCGCCCCGGCGCCTACGACACCCCTTCGAGCTATGCCCAGGCGCAAAGCCAGCGCGCGACCCTGTCCTCCGTTCCCACCACGGCCCCGGTGAGCAGCACCGAGGCTCGCGTGAACGCCGTTTTGGAGGGCACGCCCCAGCTCCCGGCGTACGTCCTGCGTCCCGAGAGCTATGACGACGTCGAGACCGTCGTGCGCCGCGTGCGCACCCGTCAGCCCGTCGCCCTCGTGTTCGCCGGCGTTCGCACCGAGGTTGCCAAGCGCGTGCTCGATTTCAGCTATGGGTTCGCCTGCGGTTCCGGCGCCTCGGTGCGCGAGGTGGGCGACCGCGTGTTCATCGTCTTGCCGCAGGGCTGCGAGGTCAAGGAGACCGACCTGGCCAAGCTGCGCAAAGACGGCTATCTCAAGCAGTAGGAGCTGCCATCTCGTGAATGCCATTACCATTGCCCGCCTCGTTCGCACGCTGTTCGAGTTCTACAACTACCTGATACTCGGATATGTGCTCCTGTCCTGGTTTCCCGTTCGTCCCGGCAGTCTGATGGACGACATCGGTGCCGTCCTGCAGAGCCTCGTGGGGCCGTACCTCAACTTCTTCCGTCGCTTCATCCCGCCGCTGGGCATGATCGACTGGTCGCCCGTTGTTGCGATACTTGTGTTGAGTCTGCTGGAGAATTTCATTATCAGGCTACTATTGTAAGGACCGACGCAGTGTGCCGCTCGCCCCAACCTGGGGCGCTCGCCCGCGTATGAAAGGATATGAATCATGGCCATCACCCCCGCTGACATTCAAGCGCAGACCTTCTCCGAGGCAAAGCGCGGTTACGACCCCGCCGAGGTCGACGTCTTCCTCGAGCAGCTCGCCTCCGAGGTCGACGCGATGCTCAACAAGATCGTGGACCTCAAGACCCGCCTGACCGCCACTGAGCAGGAGCTCGCCGCCGCTCAGGCCCAGGCCCAGGTCGCCGTTGCAGCCCCCGCTCCGGCTCCCGCCCCCGTCGCGAGCCCCGAGTACACCGCCACCGCCAGTCAGATCTCCGCGGCTCTGATCGCCGCCCAGCAGTCTGCCGACAACATCGTCGCCGAGGCTCGCGAGAATGCCGACCGCATCCGCAACGAGGCCGACGCCAAGGCCCGCGAGGTCATCCGCCAGGCCCTCAACGAGAAGCAGAACGAACTCGCCGAGATCGACCGTCTGAAGGCATCCCGTGAGGAGTTCAAGGCCGAGTACATCAAGCTCATCCAGCACTTCATGGACGAGGCTCAGAATGAGTTCCCGGCCGACCTGCTCGTGAGCGCTCCCACCGGCTCTGAGCCCGTCGCCGCTCCGGCCCCCATGCCCGAGCCGATGCCCGTGGCCGACCCGTTCGCCCCGCTGCCGAACTTCGGTGCTGACGACCTCGACTAGGCATTGAATCTCGATTGGATGGCTATTGAGGCGCGGCTTCGACTTTGATTGAGAGTCGAAGTCGTAAAGCCTTGTTTGCATGTCATTGAAGACGGCCCGCGTCAATCGACGCGGGCCCGTCGTTTTCAGGGTAAATCGTGCGTTTTCAAGCCGCATCGGATAGCAAGCGTCGCGGTCGGATGGACAAGCGGCCGTGGCCCTTGTCCTCCATTCGCGCCTTGTTGAGCTTTTTCGTATCGATACTGGGAAAGCCGATGTATGGCGGGAGCTCGCAAAGTCTCCACCTGGGGATTTGAAATACGCTGAGTCGTCTCTATCCGGCTTATCTCAATTCGAATACGAAAAAGCTCAAGCTCTCACGGCAGTGCGCTTGGACGTGAGAGCTTGAGCTGTTTTGCGAAGAGGGGAGATGGGCGGATGTTCGCTTAGCTGTTCTTCATCACGATGGACTCGACCGTGTCGGCCACGAACTCGCAGGAGTCGGCGCAGTACTCGAGGAACGTGTACACGTCGCGCCAGGAGATGATGGTCAGCGGGTCGAGCTCATCGGTGTGCAGACCGCGCATGGCGTTGATGTAGATGTCGTCGCACTCGCTCTCGATCGTGTTCACCGTCACCACGTGCTCGCGCAGGCTCTTGGAGCGCTTGAACTGCGGCAGCTCGAGCACGAGGTCGTGCATCTGCTCGCAGGCGCGCATGACCTTGGCGGACATCTCAAGCGCCTGCGGGCGCATCTCCTGGACATTGGTGAAGTAGATGCGGTGCAACACGCCCTCGATGCGGTCGATGACGACATCGATGCTGTTGCTCAACGTGGCGATGTCCTCGCGCTCGATGGGGGTAATGAAGGCGCTGATGAGGGCGTCGTTCACGCTGTGGACGATCTCGTCGGCCTCCTGCTCGATCTCGTGCATCTCGGCGACGGCCTCCTCGATCTTTGTGGGGTCGAAGTCGCGCATGATCTCGTCGAGCTTTTGGGCCGCCTTGCAGGCGAGCTCCGCGGCGGATGCGAAGCTGTCGAAGTAGAAGGCGTCGTTCTTCTTGGCCATGATGGGGTCCTTTCGCGATGGTTCGCAGATTCTGACAGGGGTCTGGAGCTAGATGAACAGCAGGAACAGCTTTGCCATGCAGAAGCTGATGAGGCCGCAGCCGGGGAAGGTGAACACCCAGGTGAGCAGCATGTCCTTCACCACGCCGAAGTTGATGGCGGACAGGCGCTTGACGGAGCCGACGCCCATGATGGCAGTGGTCTTGACGTGCGTGGTGGAAACCGGGATACCGGTGAGGGTCGCCAGCAGCAGGCACAGGGAGCTGGAGAGGTCGGCGGAGAAGCCCTGATATTTCTCGAGCTTGACCATGTCCATGCCGACGGACTTGATGATCTTCTCGCCGCCCACGGAGGTGCCGACGCCCATCACGACGGAGCACAGCAGCATGAGCCACACGGGGATGATCATGTTCTCGACGGAGGATTGGCCGTTGCAGAAGGCCACGCCCAAAAACAGCACGCCGATGAACTTCTGGCCGTCCTGCGCGCCGTGCATGAAGCTCATGCCGGCGGCGCCGGCGATCTGCGCCCAGCGGAAGAAGGTGTTCGACTTACGTCGATCCGAGTTGGCGAATAACAGCGTCACGATCTTGCACACGCCCCAACCGGCGGCGAAGCCCAGGCCGAGGGAGAGGACGAGGCCGTAGAGCACCTTGACCCACTCGTTCATGTTGACGCCATCGGCGCCGCCCAGCGCGATGGCCGCGCCGGTGAGGCCGGCGATGAGGCTGTGGCTCTCGCTCGTGGGGATGCCGAAGACGCTCGCGCCCACGGAGTACACCACGATGGAGAACAGCGCCGCGCACAGCGCTATGAGCGCGATCTGCGTGTTAGAACCGAAGTCGACCATGTTCGAGATGGTCGAGGCCACGCTCGCGTTGATGTGCGTCATGATGAAGACGCCCAGGAAGTTGAAGATGGCGCTCATGATGATGGCGGCCTTGGGCGGCAGGCAGCGCGTCGTGACGCAGGTCGCGATGGCGTTGGGCGCGTCGGTCCAGCCGTTGACGAAGATGACGCCCAGCGTGAGCAGGACCGTCATGGCAAGTATTGGATTTGAAAAGACTTGCGCAATGAAATAGGAGAAGGATACGTCCACTGATACCACATTCCCATACCGGCGCATGGCAGCGCCTGTTTACACAGCACTTCCATTGTATACCTTACGTAATGTTTACCAGCGCTTAACGTTGGAAACCTTTGTAAGGGTCGTGTAAGGCCTTGCGGGAGAGACGGGTGTTTTGGGTCGAGCGCGCGTATCGCATTGTCGGGGATCGAAAAGGCGAAGCGGGCCGATAAGCCGGGTTCTGTCGTGGACGATCATTTATCTCGCCTGCACGTCACCGTGCAGTTCCTCGCACGCTACCCGAGCGCGGGCCGGGCCGACCCATGGCGCTCCTATTCGCGCTTGCTCCGGAAGGGGCTTGCCAAGCCGCCGTGTTGCCACGACGCTGGTGGTCTCTTACACCACCGTTTCAGCTTTTCTCTCACCCGCACGAGGGCGGGCAGCGGGAGTCTTCTTTTCTGCGGCGCTATCCGTCGGGTTGCCCCGCCTGGCCGTTAGCCAGCTTCCTGCCCTGTGGAGCCCGGACTTTCCTCACGCCCGCCACGAGGGCTGGTCGCGCGATCGTCTGGCCCGCTTCGCGAGGAGGTATTGTACCATGTGGCCGGAGGTCTTGCGAGCGGACGGGGCTTCACCCGTGCTCAAACAGTCCTGGGCTCGCGCGAAGGCCCCACTGGGGCCTTCGGCTCGTGCGGAAGCTGCGCGCGGATGAAGCCCCGTCCGCTCGCAAGACCAAACGGTCTCGGTGCAACACCGGGATCGCATTATGTAGTTGGCACGTGGC
>CAUCLI010000003.1 GCA_958443615.1 uncultured Collinsella sp. | reverse complement strand
CCAACAACAAGTTCGAGTTCCGCGCGGTGGGCTCCGAGGCCAACGTCTCCGACGCCAACACCGTGCTCGACACGGCCGTCGCCGAGTCCCTGCGCGACTTCGCCGACGCGCTCGAGGGCACGGCAGCCGACGAGTTCCAGGAGGCCGCGCTCGCCTATTGCGCGGAGCGCCTGCGCGCCCATCGCCGCATCCTGTTCTCCGGCGACGGTTACTCCGATGCGTGGGAGAGGGAGGCGGAGGCCCGCGGCCTGTGCAATTTCCGCACCACCGCCGACGCGCTGCCCGCGTTCGTCGCCGAAAAGAACATCAGGCTCGTCAGCGAGATGGGCGTGCTCACCGAGGCGGAAGCCGTCTGCCGCTACGAGGTGAAGCTCGAGAAGTACAACAAGCTCATGAACATCGAGGCGACCACCATGGTGCGCGAGGCGCGCCGCACGTACCGCCCGGTCATCACCGCGTACGCCACCAAGGTCGCCAAGGGCCTGGAGACTATCCGCGCCGCCGGCGCCGAGGCCGCGATGGCCTTCGAGCAGGCGACGCTGAACGAGCTGTGCGACGGCATCACCGCGATCAACGAGTCCATCGCCCGTCTCGACGAGGTCCACGCCAAGGCCGAGGCCATCGCCGACGGCCAGTTGCAGGCCAATTGCTATGCGCATGAGGTCGCTCCCGTCATGGCCGACCTGCGCGCCGCGGTCGACGCCATGGAGGAGATCGTGGCGGCCGACTACTGGCCGGTTCCGACCTACGATGACGTCTTGTTCTATGTCTAAGGTCTCTGCTATACTCTAGCGCGCTGTCCCCATCGTCTAGCGGCCAAGGACGCCACCCTTTCAAGGTGGATATCACGGGTTCGAATCCCGTTGGGGGCACCATCGCTTTGTTCGGACCCGCTCGGCCTCACGCCGGGTGGGTCTTTTCGTGACGGGAGGTTGCACATGGATGCCAAGCGCGTTGCGCGCGCCGGGGTTATGGTCGCGCTGTTGGCGGTTTCCGCCCAGGTGATGGTGCCCATCGGGCCTGTTCCCTTCACGTTGCAGACACTCGTGCTCGCCATGGTTCCCGCGGTGCTCGACCCCGCGACCTCGGTGCTCGCGGTTCTCGCCTATGTGCTTCTCGGCGCGATCGGCCTGCCGGTGTTCTCCGGTTTCCAAGGCGGCGTCGGTGCGCTTGCGGGCCCTACGGGAGGGTTCCTCTGGGGATTCGTCTTGGGTTGCGTGCTCGCCGGTGGCATCGCCAAGGCCCTGCCGAAGGGGCTTGGGGCGTTCCCGCGCGCGCTCATCTGCGCAGCCGCATTGCTTCTCGTCTCGTATGCGTGCGGGACGGTTCAGCTCATGATGCTGATGGGTCTCGACCTCATGGGCGCGCTCGCCATCGCTGTGATTCCCTTCGTACTGCCCGATGCCGTGAAGATCGCCGTCGGCGCACGTTTGGGCTGCGCGGTTGCGCGCGTGGTGGGTTGAGGGCGCCCTCACACGATCTGCCCCGCACGCGACCTCGCCCGCACATGGCCTATATAGCAGAGTCGGCCCCCATGGCTGCATAGGGGCCGATTTCCTACTGATCGATATGCTGTCCGCGCGAGACGGCGAGGTTGCGCCCTAGGGCAGCAGCCTCATCGCCGCGGCGCGTGCGGTGAGTTCGCACTCGTCATCGAGCGGGGCGAGCGGCAGCAGGGCCGCGGCATTCCCGTCACCGGCGCCGAGGCGCCGCTCGAGAGCGCGTTCGATGAGCCAGTCCGCGAGGTCGGGGTTCTTGGAGAGCGCGGGCCCATGCAGGTAGGTGCCGACCAGATTACGGTGCAGACAGCCCTCGAGCCCATCCTCGCCGTTGTTGCCCGTCCCGACAACAACCGACGTTCCCAGGGGTCGCTCGTCTCCGTCGAGGAACGTTCGCCCGCCGTGGTTCTCGAAGCCGACGAAGGCCTCGCACGACAGATCGGTCTTGACGGCGACGTTGCCGGTCAGGCGGCCATTGCCGCGAACGGTGTCGGCGGCGATGATGCCCAGGCCCTCGATCCTCTCGTCTCCCAGGTAATACGAGCGGCCGAGCAGTTGGTAGCTGCCGCAGATGGCGAGCATGACGCCATCGTCCTCGACATAGGCGCTGAGGGCTTCGCGCTGCGAGCGCAGCTCGTTGGCGACAGCGAGTTGGTCGCGATCCGCGCCGCCGCCGATCAAGATGATGTCCGCGGTGTCGAGGTCGAGTTCGTCGCCCATGTGGATGTCGTCGACCTGGACGGGGATGCCGCGCCATGCGCAGCGGCGCTCGACGACCATGGCGTTGCCGCCGTCGCCGTACAGGTTCAAGGCGTCCGGGTACAGGTGGACGACGCGAAGCGGGCGATCGAGCGAGGCGGGTACGGGGTGCGGCTCGTTCTCACTGGTCTTCGGTGCTGCATCGGCGCCCTGTCCGTCTTGCGGGGGCGTGCAGGTGCCCCCCTCCGCGCTCAAGCGCTTGAGGTCTTTCACGACGGGCGGGAAGGCGGTGTAGTTGGCAACGACGAAGAGGACATCGTCATCCGGTTCTCCTGCGACCGCCGCGAGCGCCTGCTCGATACCGTCCACGATCGCGGCGTCGATGCCGGCGTACTTGAGGCGGACTTGCAGGTCGTTCGCGCGTGAGCCGCCGACGAAGGCGCGCACGCCGATCTCCGCGAGGCATTCGAAGTCGACGTCCCAGATCCAGGAGACGTCGCGGCCATCGGCCTCGGCGTCGTTCAGGAAGAACGCCATGAGGCGGCCGTTCGACGCTTTTATCTGCTGGATCTGCCGGTCGAAGCCGACCGGGTTCTTCGCGAGGTCGCTGGCGACGGTGCGTCCCATGGCCAGCCAGCGCGTCATGCGGCCGCCCGTGGGGACGTAGGCATCGAGCACGCCCTGGAAGCGCGCGGGATCGGCGCCGACGGCGCGCGCGGCGGTGCAGGCGGCCATGATGTTGTACACCATGTAGAGGCCGTTGTAGGCGGTTGAGAGGGAAAGCTCGCCCGTCTCGGTGTCGAAATCGGCCGTCGACGAGTGCAGGGAGAACGAGTAGCCGTCCGCGGAGAGGCGGACGCCGTGCGCCCAAGAGGCGAGCTCGGGGCGCTCCCAGCCACATGACGGGCAGCGGTAGGCGCCGAGCTGGCCGTACTGCAGGTACTCGTATTCGAGGGCGGAATTGCATTTCGCGCAGAAGCGGGACTCGGCCATGCGCGAGGTCTCGGTCCCCGTCGCCTCGGCTATGCCGAAGGGCACGCGCGGATTGGGCACGCGGTCGGCGATAGCGGCGCACAGGGGGTCGTCGGCGTTGAAGATGAGCACGGTCTCGGGTGACGAGGCGAGGGCCCCTGCGATGGCGTCCTGCGTGTGGTCTATCTCGCCATATCGATCGAGCTGGTCGCGGAAGAGGTTCAGCAACACGAAATGGGTGGGCTTGAGGCGCGGCAGGACGCGGACCGTGTAGAGCTCGTCGCATTCGAACACGCCGACGCGGCGCGTGCCGTCGGTGCGACGGCGCTCGGAATTCGCCTCGAGCAGCGCGCCGGTGATGCCGGTCTCCATGTTGTTGCCCGCGCGGTTGCACACGCAGGTGAGGCCGCTGGCGCTCACGGCGTCGGCGATGAGGTTGGTCGTGGTGGTCTTGCCGTTCGTGCCGGTGATGACCACGCTCGCGTCGAGCAGCCCCGCGAGGTCGGCGATGAGCTCGGGGTCGATCTTCAGGCCGATCTTGCCGGGAAGGGCGCCGCCGCTGCGGTGCAGGACGGAGCGCAGGCCCCAGCGGGCGAGGCCGGCGGCGGTGGTGGCGATGTTCGATTTGATGCTCATGAGAGCTCCTATCGTGGTGGTGCCTATTGCTGATTGGCAGCGGCGTAGCGGGCGCGGCCGCGCTCCTCGGGGGTCATGCGGCTGCGGGGGGAGTAGATGACGTGTGTGCGGCAGTATTCAACGCACAGGTCGCATCCCGCGCAGGCGTCGCGGTCGATATGGAACACCGGCGGCGTGAATGTGATGGCGGGGCAGCCGGTGATCTGCTGGCAGCGATGACAGCTCGTGCAGGCGTACTGGTCGATTTCGACGGGCTCGGCCTGGTAGGCGCCGTGTTGAAGCTGGGCGCAGGGGGAGGCGAAGACCACGGCGTGGGCACCCGGGCGCGATAGGGCTCCGGAGAGGACGTCGGCGCTCCGCTGGCTGTCGAAGGGGTCGACGATCACGGCGTCCTCACAGCCAAGTTCGAGGGCGCGGCCCGCAAGCGACTCGAGCGCCTCGCGGGTGAGGAACTCGCGGCTCGAGGCGAGCACGGCGAGGATGGCTACGCGGCCCTCGGAGGGGAGCCCGGCCACGGTCCCGGCAGCATCCTCGCCGACGAGATCGACATCGGGAATGAAGTGGATGACCGTCTCGCAAGCGGGCTCATCGGGCGTTCCACCCGTGGGAACCGCGACCTTGTACCGGTCGAGGAGCTCCGTCTCCCCGCCGGCGCAGGCGGTGGCTGCGGGATGCATGGGTCCCACGCTGGCGCACCCCGCATTTCCGCAGAGGATGCGCCCGCGCCCGCGACCCAGCGCCTCTTTGCAGGCGATGTATGCGGCGCGATGCGGGCAGCCGGGGCAGGAGATCCCGCGAGAGGGGGCGTTGTTCTCAGACATGGGCGTCACGCCTCCTCGTCGGTGTAGGGCTCGCGGCTCAGCAGCTCGAGCTCGAAGGTGAGGGTGTGCCCTGCCATGGGATGGTTGAAGTCGAAGAGCGTGTCGCCGTCATCGGCCACGCGGACCACGCGGGCGAGCTGTTGGTAGCCCTCGTCATTCATGAGATAGATGAGTTGCCCGGGGACGAGGTCCTCGTAGTTGGGGATCTCGATGGTGGGCATCACGTAGAGCAGGCGGGGGTCGTGCTCACCGTATGCGTCCTTGGGGGCGAGTTGCACGGTCTTCTTCTCTCCGGGCTGCATGCCGAGAACGGCGACTTCGAATCCGGGCACGACCTCGCGGTTGCCCTCCACGTATGTGAGGGGCGCGCGGCCGATGGTGGTGTCGAACACCTCGCCGTCCTCAAAGGAGCCGGTGTAGTGCACCGTCACGCGGTGTTTGAGGGAAAAGTCGGTCACGATGGTCCTTTCAAGATCGTGGGACATGGGCAAGCCTATCACGCGCTCGCGCGTCAGAACCCGTAGCGGCGGGCAAAGTCGTCCGCCGCGGCCCGGATGCCGTCGACGCCCTCCGCCCACAGGGTGAAGTCGGGCGTGTCGGCGATGATGCCGTCGGCTTCCCAGACCGCCTGATGGGAGAGGTCCCACGCCTCGCGCGCCGGCGGCCGGACGGGTAGATAGGGATCATGGTATGTGGGGTTGAGCAAGAAGAACGCCCCGCCTTCGCAGCGCGCCGAGAAGTCCTTGAGCGCGCGCTTGGCGCTGCGGAGCTGACCGAGCTTGTAGAGGAGCAGCGTGCGGCCGAGGCCGAACCACGGCAGGTCCTCGACGTCCGGGCCGGCGTCCTGCGCGACCTGGAAAAAGCCGTCCTCATCCTCGAGGCGCGCGAGCGCGAGCAGCAGCGTCCCGACGGCGTAGTTCGGGAAGCCCTTCGCGCGCATGACGATGCGGGCGTAGGCGGCGGCGGGGCGATAGCGGGCGGTGAAGATCGATCCCTGGGCGAGCGCCTCCAGGATGTGGAGCCAGCCGATCACATCGGGATCGGATGAGGTGAGCTCGGCGGCATCGCGGCCATGCAGCGCCTCGGTGGACCATAGGCCCTCGGCTTCCGGATCGAAGCCGGGCCGCGTCGTGGAGAGCATCTCGCGCACCTCGCATTCGAGCTTGAGCATGTCGGAGAGGCAGGCGTCGAGAGGGACCTCTGCGAGTTGGATGGCGACGAGCCGGGCGTCCAGGCACCCCGGGTCCTCGGAGATGATGCGGCCGAGTTGGCCGCGGGCTCGGTCGAACAACTCGACGCGGTCGCGTTCGAACTCGTCGTCGGGGAGGCCCTCCATGCGATAGAGGTCATGCTCGAGCTCGCCGTGGACGCGGGCGTAGGAGAGGAGCGCCTTCGCATGCCCGCCCGCCGCGTATCGCTCGGGGTCGGTGGCGATTTGCTCCCGCACAAGCTCGCGGGCGCCTTCGGTCAGATCGGGATGCTCCTCGATATACAGGCGCTCGAGGTAGGCGGGGACGTAAGAACGCGGGTCCATCAGCGAGCGCCTCCGTTCGCGCCGTCGCCCATCCGGCCCATCAAGGCGCGGTCCTGGTCGGTGAGCGACGCCTGCACCAGTTCGTGCTCGGCGATCCACACAGCGAAACTCGCGGCGTCGGGCGTGCCCATGCCCTCCTGCAACAGCGGAGTCGCCTCGGAGAGGGCGAGCACGAGCTCGTCGTCGCTGCCCGCCTCGACGCGAACGCGCGAGAACACGCCGTCGGGGAACTCCGCCTGGAAGTACAGCGCCTGGGCGGGGTGGGGGAACGAGCGCATGAGCGCCCGCAGCAGGGAGGTGGCGCGCTCGTAATCGTATGAGCGGTATGCGAGGCTCATCTCCGTGATGAGGGACCAGGCATCGGGCCTGTGACCGCCGAGGCGCCCCGTGCGGGATGAGGCTCGGTCTTGGTAGGCGGCGGCGTGACGCGAACGGTAGCGCCTGAGTTCCTCGGGTTCCACCTCGAGTTTGCCGAGCGCCAACATGCCGGTGTGACGCGCCCCTGCGGGGTCGAGCGGGTTGGAGGCGAGCGCCTGTTCGGCGTATTTCAGCGCCATGCGGTACCGCCCGGCGATGAGCAGGCGGGAGGCGAGCGCGGCGAGCCAGCGTTGATGCGGGCGGAGTCCGAGGTCGCGTGCGAACTCTCGGGCATACGGGCCCTGCGCCTCCTCGACGAGGCGGCGGGTCTGCGCGGCGACGGCGGGGAGATTCTCGAGCAGGTAATCGACGAGGGAGTCGTCTGAGGCCGAGCGGATGGTCGCGAGCATGCGCTGGGCGTCCCAGTTGCCGGTATCGAGCTCGACCGCCTCGCGCAGGTAGTCCTCCGCGGCGGTGAATTGGCGCTCGGCCTCGGCCTCCGATGGCGCGAAGGGGGCGCGGTAGTCCACGAGCTCGGTTGCCTTTGCGACGAGATGGAACGAGCGGTCGCGGTCGGTGCGGATGAGGGAGGAGGGGTCGAGGCGGTACGCCTCGCCGGCGCGCTCGATGAAGGCGGCGTCGCTCGTCGGATCGGCGCCGTCGCGCTCCATGGCGGCGAGGATGAGCCGCAGGCAGTCTTCTTGAACGGGGTCGAAGGCCATGTCGCTCCTAGTTGGTATATTGCAGCTGCGTGTCTGAAGCCACGAATCTGTCGCTCGGCGCGTGCGGCTCTCTCGAGCCGGGTCGCGTCGAACGACCTTTCAGTTTACCGATTGAAGGGCGGCGAGACTACCGCAGGGCGGCCGCGTCCGATTCTTCCGCAACAACTTCAACGACCATGCCGTGGGGAAGGCAGACGATCTGCTCGCCGGCGCCCGTTATGGACGCATGCTCGACGCACACCTGGTTGCCGCAGTTCGCGCTCTCGACCTCGACCGAGCCGTCGCGAATCGCGACGGTGTTGGAGCCCGCGTCGGCATCGGCGCCGCTTCCGGTCCCTGCAGTCTCGACGGTGAACGTGATGTCGCGCGATAGGTCGTCGACACGGCGGAACCCGTCTTTGGTCTGCGTGACGACGAGCAAACCGTTCACCGACGATTTGCTACCGTTCGAATAGTTTGCAAGCCACCAAGCACCGCCGGCGACGAGGGCGATTAAAAGTGCGGCTATCAGGTATAAATCGCCGGTTTTAAGGCGGTGCTTCACGGTCGGTTCCTTTATCTCTTTCAGTCTGATAAGCCATTCTACCAGCTCGTTTATCATCGGGTGCGTTCGATGGCAGATACCATCGCAGATTCACCTCGGGTGATTGGACGCGATACAATATGCGTGTCTGCGGGTCTGCCGCATCGCAGTGATAAAACGATGCACCACCTCTAAAACGATGCGTCGTTCCTGCGTCCGGCGTGCCCGCACCCGAATACGGTCCTTACGCGAGGCCAAAAGGGGCCTCGCGCGCGAACGCGGGGTTGCCCCGCGACTTGGGAGGTACGCAATGGGACGTTTTACCAATCCGCGTGATCTGTACTTCGGCGAGGGCGCCCGTCATGAGGTCAAGAACCTGCACGGCGAGCGCGCCATGATCGTGACCGGCGGCGGCTCCATGCGCCGCGGCGGCTTCTTGCAGGACGTCGAGGCGGATCTCAAGGAGGCCGGCTTCGAGGTCGAGATCTTCGAGGGCGTCGAGTCCGACCCGTCCGTCGAGACGGTCATGAAGGGCGCCAAGGCCATGGAGGCCTTCCAGCCCGACTGGATCATCGGCATCGGCGGCGGCTCGCCCATCGACGCCGCCAAGGCCATGTGGCTGTTCTACGAGTATCCCGAGGAGACCTTCGAGCAGGCCGTCGTGCCCTTCTCCTTCCCGGAGCTCCGTACCAAGGCCAAGTTCTGCGCCATCGCCTCCACTTCCGGCACCGCCACCGAGGTCACCGCGTTCTCCGTCATCACCGACTATGAGAAGGGCATCAAGTACCCTCTGGCCGACTTCAACATCACCCCCGACGTCGCCATCGTCGACCCCGAACTCACCTACACCATGCCCGCCAAGCTCTGCGCCCACACCGGCATGGATGCGCTGACCCACGCCATCGAGGCATACGTCTCCACCGCCGGCTCCATGTACACCGACGGCAACGCGCTGCACGCCATCCGCGAGATCGTCGAGTGGCTGCCCAAGTCCTACGCCGGCGACCATGAGGCCCGTCAGCACATGCACGACGCGCAGTGCATCGCCGGCATCGCGTTCTCGAGCGGCCTGCTCGGCATCGTCCACTCCATGGCCCACAAGACCGGCGCCGCCTTCACCGGCGACCACATCATCCACGGTTGCGCCAACGCCATGTACCTCGGCAAGGTCATCCAGTTCAATGCCCGCGACGAGCGCGCCAAGAGCCGCTACGCCTTCATCGCCAAGGACGTCCTGCACCTCGCCGGCGAGACCGAGGACGAGCTCGTCGAGGCCCTGGTCCAGAAGATCCGCGACCTCAACGACGCGCTGGACATCCCGCAGGGCATCAAGAACTACGGCCAGTACGGCGTGAAGGCCGACGAGTCGATCATCGACTACGAGGAGTTCGAGGCCAAGAAGCACGACGTCGCCGCCAATGCCATCCTCGACGCCTGCACCGGCTCCAACCCGCGCATCCCGACGCAGGAGGAGATGGAGCAGCTGCTCGAGTGCGTTTACACCGACACCCCGGTGACGTTCTAATAACCCAGCGACGTTCTAGTCGCCTCCGGTGACGCTCTGGGGTTGCATCGACTGCTCGAAGCGGCTTGTCACTCGGAAGCCCGATGGCCCTCGGTTGCCATCGGGCTTCTCTTGTATTGGGCCGCTGCGAAGCCCCGGGCAGGCCGCTGCGGAGCCCCGGCTGGGCCGCTGCGGAGCCCCGGACTGGGCCGCTGCGGAGCCCCGGGCAGGCCGCTGCGGAGCCCCGGACTGGGCCGTCTGCCCTCGAGGTGTAACCGAAGTCACGTATCGGGGGCTCCTTTCGTGACTTTGGTTGTATTTCGCTAGCCCGATGGCCGTATTTCGCTAGTCGAGGGGTCTTTGCGTCGGGGAACGCCGGCGGCGGTCAGCAATCGCTCGAAATACGCCGTGTCGAGTACGTCTCGCATGCCGAATCTGACGATCTTGGAGCCGCTTAAGCAAAGGTGGGACTCCCTGCGCCGCTCCGCCGCAAGCACGCGTATGGCCGAATCGATGCCTTCTCGTGTTCCATCGCCGTTGCCCATGCGATATTTGCCGATCCCGTCGAGTTCCCCGATGACCCGGCTTCCGTCTTCAAGCTGCCAACCGAAGTCTCCGCGCTTGGGGTTGCCCGGTTCCATCGGATCGAAAACCTCGACTTGCAGTTGCGGGGCGACGAATCCGAGTTCGATCATCGCGGCGCGCGCAATCGATTCCCCGCCATTTTCGCTTCGCCCGTCCGCCCACGCGACGGTCTCGCGGGCCTGACGAACACCTCGACGCCCCTTGCCGTCCTCCTCAATCCAGCGTGCGATCTCGCGCTTGCCGGCCAATCCCCAATGAATCGCGGAGTCGGCGATCGCCAACCCTACTCGAAAGCTGGAGGCACAAAGACAGTCGACCAGCGTTTTCCGCAGTGAGGTGACGCGCACCCCCATATTCGACACGATGTCCCGAGAGGTGAGTTGGAGACGATGCCGAACGAGCGGGGACCCGCGTCGGTTCGCTCCGTCGGCGCGATAATGCACGGAGTTGAGAACGGTGTTCGGCACCTGAAGTCCATGGACCACGGCCGCCGAGTATCCGCAGAACATCCAGTTGGGATGTAGGAGCCCGAGCGTGCGAATCGTGCGGATGGTCCGCTCGCGAACAGATGCGGACTCGTAAGTGCTCCTTCGTCCGTACATCCCCCTGAAGGGGGACGCGAGCTCGCCTTTTGCGAGTCGGCGCCGCAGCAAGACCTCCTCGGCATGACTCGCAGGGGTCAGCCATAGCCCCTGCGCCTCCGCTCGATCGAGGCGAGTGAACAGACTGTCGGCAGTTTCGCCCAGAAGCATCACCCTCCAAGTCCCATCAATTGATGCCTATGTCCGCATCCGGACCGATGCCAGCCGGTGCGCGCATTCGGTTTCCTGGATGCCCGTGTCCGCATCCGGACCGATATCCGCTGGGGCGCACGTTCGGTTGCCTCAACCGTACTGCCGGAAGGGGTGGATGATTCTGCCGCTCTTCAAACCGAAAACTGACCGTGCAGGTGGTGTGCGGTGGCGGTGCGTGCGTAATTCGGCGAACGGTTGAATATGGCGGGCGGGCGTACGGTGGGCGCGGAGTTTTCCACAGCCCGAACGGCTGTTATCCACATGCGCCGATGCCCTGCCGCGCCGATGCCCGCCCGCACTGATGTGCTCCCGCGCCGATGCCCGCCCGCACTGATGTGCTCCCGCGCCGAAGCCCGTCCGCACTGATGTGCGCCCGCGCCGAAGCCCGTCCGCGCTTCGGCGATTGCCCTGGCAAACTGAAGAGGCGTTCTGACCGGATGCCGTCATGGCATGCCCGGCGAGGTATACCCAAAGTCACGATGTGCGCATCGATTTCGTGATTTTGGTTATATCTCGCTGGGGGGAGAAGGCCGGATAGGGGAATTCAGTTATACTCTGCACCCACGGGCGATTGGCGCAACGGTTAGCGCAGGTGCTTTACACGCACAAGGCTGGGGGTTCGAATCCCTCATCGCCCACCATGGGATGTGAACGCGGGGGCCATGTGCGCCCCCGCGTTTTTGTTTATGATGGTGAAGATGAACCTTCGTCGCGAGAAAGGCTGTCATGAGCGACTTCGACCTCTCTAACTACCCCGTCCTTCCCGCCGATCCCACCGGAGAGCTGCGCGAAAAGCTCGGCAGCGTGAAGTACGTCTTCACCGACCTGGACGCCACCATGCTGGCGCCCGGCTCTTGCGCCCTCTCGGATAACGAGGGCAACCCGAGCACCGCGCTCGTCGAGGCCATCGTGGATCTCAAGCGCGCCGGCGTCGAGATCATCCCGTGCTCCGGCCGCGCCCGCGTGATGATGCACGAGGACTCGCGCATCCTGGGCTTCAACTCCTACATCGGCGAGATGGGCGGCCTGCTCATGCTCGACCTCAAGGCGAACAAGTGGGAGTACTTCACCGGGGACATGCCCTACGACCCCGATTGCGGCCTCACCCCGCATCAGGTAATTGAGCAAGCGGGCGTCTGCCAGGGCATCATCGACCGCTGGCCCGGCCGCATCGAGTATCACAACGACATGGCAAACGGCATCAAGTACCGCGAAGTCACGGTCGGCATGCGTGGCGAGGTGCCGGACGAGGAGGCCCAGGCCATGATCGACGTCGCGGGCCTCGGCCTGGTGTGGGCCAACAACGGCTATCTCACCCACGTGTCCAAGCCCACCACGTTGGAGCTCGGCGAGGACGGCCCCGGCCGTGCGTTCAACATCATGCCAGCCGGCCTCAACAAGGGCCGCGGCATCGAGCGCTTCTGCGAGCTGCGCGGCATCGACCGCGCCGAGACCCTCGCCATCGGCGACTCCGAGTCCGATTTCCTGGCTGCTCCGTATGTGGGGACGTTCGTGTGCGTGGAAAACGCGCTCAAGGACCCCGCCACGCCCGCGCTCATCGCCGAGAACGACAACGTCTACCTCACGCGCGGCAAGATCGTCGAGGGATGGGTGTACCTGGCGAAGGCCCTGTTGGCGGCCCGCGCATAGGCGCGAAAGCGCATGACGGGAGGAACCATGCGAGACTGCGAGCGCCCCATCGGCGTGTTCGACTCGGGCCTGGGCGGCCTCACGGTGGCGCGCTGCATAGCCACGTCGCTGCCGCACGAGTCGATCTATTACGTGGGTGATACCAAGCGCTGCCCCTATGGCGTGCGCCCCGAGGAAGAGGTGCGCTCCTTCGTGCTGCAGGCGGGCAGGTGGCTCGCCGACCACGAGGTCAAGATCATGGTGATCGCGTGCAACACCGCGACCGCGGCGGGTCTGCGCATCGCCCAGCAGATCCTGCCCGTGCCCGTGATCGGCGTGATCGCCCCCGGTGCGCGCGCTGCGATCAACTCCACGCGCACGCGCAAGGTCGGCGTGCTCGCCACCCCGCTCACGGTGCGCACCGGCGCGTACACGCGGGCCATCCAGGATTTGGATGCGGGTGTGGACGTGTACGGCTGCCCCGCCCCGAGCTTCGTCGAGATCGTCGAGCGAGAACTCGCCACCGGCGCTCACTTGCAGGAGCGCTGGCTTCAAAACGGCGACATCTTCGACACGCCCGAGAATCGCGCGGAGGTCGAACGGACCCTCGCCCCCATTGTCAGCGGTGGCGCGAGGGTCGACACCGTGGTGCTCGGCTGTACGCACTTCCCGCTGCTCGCGGGGCCCATCCGCCACGCGCTCGGACCAAGTGTGCGCGTCGTGTCATCGGCGGAGGAGACCACGCGCGAGCTCGAGGACATCTTGAGCCGGCGCGAGCTGTTGGCGCCCGACACGGCGAGTCCCGAGCACCGCTTCGCGACCACGTCGGATAATATCGCCGAGTTCGCCGCCGCGGGCAGCTTCATCTTCGGCCAGCCCCTCAAGAGCATCGAGCACATCTCGCTCGACGAGCTCCGCGGCCTGTAGCCGTGCAATTGGGTGCAATTGGGGACGGGTGCAAATTGCACATTTTCCGCGTTGCGAGCGGGTTCGCGGATTCGCCGCGCGCGTGCGGCGCGTCGGCTTGATGGTTGTCGCTCATTCGGAAAGGAACTGATTCAATGGAACATATGATGATCGACCGCGCCAACGGTCGCGCGGCAAACCAGATGCGCACGGTGAGCCTCACCCGCGACGTGATGAAGCATGCGCTGGGCTCCTGCCTGGTCGAGTTCGGCGACACCAAGGTGCTGTGCGCCGCCACCATCGAGGAGGGCGTGCCTGGTTGGCGCAAGGCGAGCCACCAGGGCTGGGTCACGGCGGAGTACGCCATGCTGCCCGCGTCCACCAATCGCCGCACGCGCCGCGAGACGAACAACCGCAAGGGGCGCTCCATGGAGATCGAGCGCCTGATCGGCCGCAGCCTGCGCACCGTGGTGAACATGAAGTCCCTGGGCGAGCACACGGTGACCGTGGATTGCGACGTGATCCAGGCCGACGGAGGCACCCGTACGGCGAGCATCACCGGCGCGTGGGTCGCCCTGCACGACGCGCTCATGGCGTGGGTCGAGGCCGGCAAGATCGCCCGCCTGCCGTTGACGGGCCAGGTGGCGGCCGTGTCGATGGGCCTCGTGGACGGTTGCGAGTTGCTTGACCTCGATTACTCCGAGGACAGCCACGCGGAGGTCGATATGAACCTCGTTGCCACGGATTCCGGCGAGATCATCGAGATCCAGGGCACCGGAGAGCAGACGCCGTTCGACCGCGCCCGCTTGAACCGCCTGCTCGATTTGGGTGGGCTGGGCATCAAGCGGCTCATCGACCTGCAGAACGAGGTCACTGCCTTCCGCGATTAGCGGGAATGGGGTCGATGTGTAATTGGGGACGGGTGCAAATTACACATCGGCGAGGTGCCCCCCTGCGGTCCGTGTGGATCGCGGGGAATGTGCAATTTGCACCCGTCCCCAATTACACATCGAGAGGAAGGCCCCCATGGCACTTGAGAAGATCGATATCGAGACCCTGGACCCCAAGCGCACCATCGTGGTCGCCACGGGCAACGCCCATAAGTTGACCGAGATCGAGGCGATTTTGAGCAAGGTCCTGCCCGATGTGCGCTTCGTGGCGCTCGGCCAGCTCGGCGATTTCGAGGACCCGGAGGAGAACGGCGCCACGTTCCTCGAGAACGCGATCATCAAGGCGGAGGCCGCGGTCGCCGAGACGGGCCTGGCGGCCATCGCCGACGATTCGGGCCTGGTCGTGGATGCGCTCGACGGGGAGCCCGGAGTCTACTCCGCGCGCTACGCCGGCACCCATGGCGACGACGAGGCCAACAACGCCAAGCTGCTCGCCAAGCTCGAGGGCGTCGGGGACGCCGGGCGCACGGCGCGTTTCATGAGCGTCATCGCGCTCATCGACGCGGACGGTGCCGTCCTCACGGGCACGGGAGCCTGCGAGGGCATGATCGCCCATGAGGGCCGCGGGTGTTTCGGCTTCGGCTATGACCCGCTGTTCCTGCCCGCCGACACGCCCGGCAAGACCATGGCCGAGCTCACGCCCGAGGAGAAAAACGCCATCAGCCATCGCTTCCATGCACTCGAGGACCTGTCCTCCAGACTCCTCGCCGCCGGCGCCGCGCAGCCGGGGGAGTGCTAGCCCATGCGCGCCGTCATCCAGCGCGTCGAGCGCGCGAGCGTGACGATCGCCGGCGACGTCGTGGGCAAGATCGGAGCCGGCTACCTCATCCTGCTCGGCGTCGGCCATGCCGACACGCGCGCCGATGCGGAGAAGCTCTGGAACAAGATCTTCGCCCTGCGCATCAACGATGACGAGCAGGGCAAGACCAACCTCTCGCTCGATGACGTCGGCGGCGAGGTTCTGGTGGTCTCGCAGTTCACGCTGTTCGCCAATTGCAAGAAGGGCCGCCGCCCCTCCTTCGTCGAGGCGGCGCCGCCCGCTCAGGCGACGGAGCTCTACGAGTGCTTCGTCGATCTCGTCCGCGCGGACGTGGGATGCGTCCAGACGGGCCGTTTTGGTGCCGATATGCAGGTCGAGCTCGTGAACGACGGGCCCTTCACCATCGTCCTCGACACCGACGAGCTCTAACCCGGAGCGCAAATCGATGCACGCGCTCGATGGGCCTTGAGTGATGCGTCGCCTCCCTGCTATACTCCAATGCGTTTGTCTATCTTGGGCGCATTCTGTCTATACGGCGCCCTGCTGGAGGCCATAGCATGGAAGAGCTGGAAGTCAATCACGTCGCGGAGATCCAGGAGAAGCTGACGGGCATGGTCGGCGATCGCGTGAAGGTCAAGGCCAACATGGGCCGCACCCGCGTCATCGAGCGCATGGGCGTCATCAAGAACGTGCACCCCGCCGTGTTCATCATCGAGGTCGATGAGCGTCGCGGGCGCAAGTCCCGCCAGTCCTATCAGTACGTCGACGTGCTGACCGGCACGGTCGAGCTGTTCGACCCCGAGACCGGCGAGCATATCTTCACCCCACTGGGCACGCAGCTCGAGGAGCACTAGATGCCCGCACTGAACCCCGCGTTCGATCCGCTGCGCGCCGCCGGCGTCCGCACCGATGGCGGCGCCCCGCAAGGGCGCTTCATGCTCATCACCGCGCCCGCCAAGATCAATCTCTATTTGGGCGTCCACGCGCAGACGGATGAGGGCGGCTACCATGCCGTCGACACCGTCATGACGACGCTCGACATCGCCGACACCTTGGCCATCGCGCCGTCCGACCGCCTCATGGTCAAGACGGTCCCCGAGGCCGATTTCCCCCAGGAGAGCAATACGGCATACAAGGCTGCCGTGGCGATGGGGGAAGCGTTCGGCCGCGAGCCGAATTTCGCCATCCTCATCGATAAGCACATCCCCATCCGGGCGGGCCTGGGCGGGCCGTCCACCGACGCCGCCGCCACGATCATGGGCATTTGCCGGTATTGGGGCGTCGACCCGCGCGATGAGCGCATCGACGCGGTGGCGCGCTCCATCGGCGCGGACGTTCCGTTCTTCCTCTACGGCCCACCCGCCCACCTGAACGGGCGCGGCGACACGATGCGCGAGATGTTCCGACCGCTCACCGGAACTCCGGTTGCGCTGGTCAAGCCCATGACGGGCGGTATCTCCACCGTTGAGGCGTATCGTCGCTTCGACGAGGAACCGGTGCCTGCGGGCGAGCTCGAGCCCATGCTCGACGCCATGCGCGCCCACGACGAGGACGCCATTTTCGGACATGTCTCGAACAACCTCGCCCCGGTTGCGCGCGAGCTGTGCCCCGAGATCGGCGAGATTCTCGATTGGCTGCGCGAGCAGCCGGACGTCCGCGCGGTCGATGTCTGCGGATCCGGCGCCGCCGTCTTCGCGGTCTGCAACACGCAGATGGCCGCCGAGAAGATCGGCATCGCGGCGATGAACGACCATGGATGGTGGGCGCAAGCTGCGAAGATGGAGAAATGTGGACCTTTTATCGCCGTGGGGTAGCGCCAAGGGAAATCTTCTGATACTATAACCAAGCTTTCGGGTTGTGGCTCAGCTTGGTAGAGCACCGCGTTCGGGACGCGGGGGTCGCTGGTTCAAATCCAGTCAACCCGACCATTGCATTGCAAAGGGTCGCCTTCGGGCGGCCCTTTTCGCGTTCGGCCCCTCTTGCGTCCTCGGCGTTCGCCCCGCGGCGTCCGCCCCGTTCGCCCCGCGTCGTATGTCCCGCGGCGTTCGTCCCCATAGGCGCGGCGGCGGGGGATTATCTCCCGGCGGGTCCAGAAATACCCCATATGCCGCTTACCGACTCTTAACCGAACGGCGCCCGCGCCCGTGTAGAATTGTCAAATGTTGTGCAGAGTCGTGATGGCGGGTTATACTCTTTCGAGCTAGCGCGCGGCGCATATCGCGCACGTCACGCAAACGGAAACGTTTCTGGAGGAAATGGTATGTTCCCTAAAGGTTTTGAGTGGGTTGTCATCCTCATCGTCGCCCTGCTGATCTTCGGCCCCAAGAACCTGCCGAAGCTCGGCAAGTCTCTTGGCAAGACGGTCAAGAACATCCGCGAGGGCATGTCCGGTGACGAGGAGCAGGCTTCCGCCGAGGCCGAGGTCGTCGAAGAGGACGACGAGGTCGCCCAGCTCGAGGCTCAGCTCGCCGAGGCCAAGGCCAAGAAGGAAGCTGCCGCCGCCAAGGACGCCGAGTAACCCGCTCGCACAAGGGTTGATCGCGACCGGTTGACCCGTCAGGGTTCGCCGGTCGCTTTGCTGTTATTTCTGCACACGGACGCGAAGAGGAGATCGTCGCATGGATGCAAGCCAGATCGTACTGACTGCTGAGGGCCGCAAGAAGCTCGAGGAGGAGCTCGCTTATCTCGAGGGCGAGAAGAGCCGTGAGATCGTCGAGCACATCAAAGAGGCCCGCGCGTTCGGCGACCTTTCCGAGAACGCCGAGTACGACGCCGCCAAGGAGGACCAGGCCCGCAACGCCGCCCGCATCGCGGAGATCCGCGCCACGCTGGCCAACGCTCAGGATGCCGTCGCCGGCTCCGGCATGATCGTCTCCATCGGCAGCGTCGTCACGCTGATCGACGGCGAGGGCGAGGCCTCCGACTTCACCATCGTCGGTACCACCGAGACCAACGTGCTCGAGCACAAGATCTCCAACGAGTCCCCGGTCGGCCGCGCCATCATCGGCCATGCCGAGGGCGAGAGCGTCGAGGTCGTGCTCGCATCGGGTAAGACCCGCGTCTACACCATCGCCAAGATCTCGCGCTAGGGTCGTTTCAGATCCTAGCGCGCAATTCCGCTCCTTGACGCCGCGTGGCGCCAGGGGGCGGTTTTCGTTTGCAGCCCTTTTGCGGCGCGCGTGATGGGCGCTCGCCGCGTCGAAGAACAGCCGGGCGCCGATCCCGGCACCACGAGAGGAGTCACCCAGATGGCCGAGAACCTCGAAGCCGCCGAGGCAGCCAACATCCTGAACGACGAGCGCGCCCGTCGCCTCGCCGACCGCGCCGCGCTGTACGCCGCCGGCAAGAACCCCTATCCGGAGCGTTCTTCCGTGACCGATCACGCCGCAGACCTGCTCGAGCGCTATGAGCACCTCGCCAACGAGGAGGTTGCCGAGGAGACCGTCACCATCGGCGGCCGCGTGGTCGCCAAGCGCGGTCAGGGCAAGATCATGTTCATCGTCGTGCGCGACCCTTCCGCCGACATCCAGCTCTTCTGCCGCGTGAACGACGTGGAGGAGGAGTCCTGGGAGGTCCTGAAGGAGCTCGACCTCGGTGATATCGTGCAGGCGACCGGCCAGGTGACCCGCACCAAGCGCGGCGAGCTGTCCGTCGCCCCGCGCACCGCCCAGCTGCTGTCCAAGGCCGTCCGCCCGCTGCCCGAGAAGTTCCACGGTCTCTCCGATAAGGAGACCCGCTATCGCCAGCGCTATGTCGACCTCATCGTGAACGAGGGTGTGCGTGAGACCTTCCGCAAGCGCTCCGCCATCGTCTCCGCGTTCCGTCGCTATATGGAGGACAACGGCTACATGGAGGTCGAGACCCCCATCCTGCAGTCCATCCAGGGCGGCGCCACCGCCAAGCCGTTCATCACGCATTTCAACGCGCTGAACCAGGAGAACTACCTGCGTATCGCCACCGAGCTGCACCTCAAGCGCCTGCTCGTGGGCGGTTACGAGCGCGTGTTCGAGATCGGCCGCATCTTCCGCAACGAGGGCATGGACCTCACCCACAACCCCGAGTTCACCACCATGGAGGCCTATCGCGCCTACTCCGACCTCGAGGGCATGAAGGAGCTCGCCGAGGGCGTCATCAAGGCCGCCGCGCGCGCCATCGGCCTTGAGGGCATGATCGACTACCAGGGCCAGGCCATCGACCTGTTCTCCCCGTGGCCGTCCCGCCCCATGACCGACGTCGTCTCCGAGGTCCTCGGTCGCGAGATCACCATCGACACGCCCGTCGAGGAGCTTCGCGCCGCCTGCGACGAGCACGACATCGAGTACAAGCCCGAGTGGACCGCCGGCAAGCTCATCGCCGAGCTCTTCGACGAGCTGGGCGAGGCCATCCTCATCAACCCGACCTTTGTCGTGGATTACCCGGTCGAGGTGTCCCCGCTGGCCAAGCGCCATGAGGACGACCCGCGCCTCACGCACCGCTTCGAGCTCTTCATCGCCGCGCACGAGTACGCCAACGCGTTCTCCGAGCTCAACGACCCGGTCGATCAGGCCGAGCGCTTCGCCGCGCAGATGGAGGAGAAGGCCGGCGGCGACGATGAGGCCATGGAGTACGACGAGGACTACGTGCGCGCCCTCGAGTACGGCATGCCTCCGGCGGGCGGCATCGGTATCGGCATCGACCGCGTGGTCATGCTGCTCACCAACTCTACGTCCATCCGCGACGTCCTGCTGTTCCCGCACATGAAGCCCGAGAAGGGCTCCAAGTCCGGCGCCGCTGCCGCCAAGGCCGCGCAGATGGCCGAGGCCGCGGGTGCCGCGAGCCCGTTCCTCACGCCCATGAAGCCCACGAACGACTACTCCAAGGTGGTCGTCGAGCCGCTGTTCGAGGATTTCGTCGACTTCGACACCTTCGCCAAGAGCGACTTCCGCGCCGTGAAGGTCAAGGACTGCGTGGCCGTTCCCAAGTCCAAGAAGCTGCTGAGCTTCACCCTGGACGACGGCACCGGCACCGACCGCACGATCCTGTCCGGCATCCACGACTACTACGAGCCGGAGGACCTGATCGGCAAGACGCTCATCGCCATCACCAACCTGCCCCCGCGCAAGATGATGGGCATCCCGAGCTGCGGCATGATCATCTCCGCCGTGCACGCCGAGGCCGAAGGCGGGGAGACCCCCGAGCGCCTCAACGTGCTGATCGTGGATGACGCCATCCCCGCCGGCGCCAAGCTCTACTAAATCGGGTTCTTGCCGCTCGCCGTCGCACCTCAATTTAGGGACAGTCCCTAAATTGAGGTCCTAAATTGAGGTTGCGCCGTAAACGTGAGGCTGGCGCAGGATACTGAATGGCCTCCGAGCGCTGGCCGAAGTCAAATGAAAGTCACGTTTCCACCCCTGGAAACGTGACTTTTGTTATGTGTCGGCGGGATGGGGCTTTATGTATCGGCGGGATGGGGTGTAACGCGTCGGTGGAATGAGGCTGATTTCAGCCGTCCTGGGATTTGCGCCTCAATGCGGGGACTGCCCTCACCTCAGTTCGAGGAATGCCCCGCACCCCATGTGGGGACTACCCTCACACCTCGATTCGGGGCCGCCCCTGCATCGAGGCGGGGCGCCACGCCGTTCGCCGAAAGGTGAGTGGTATGACAGTGCGAAAGCTACCTTGCATTACAATGTAGCTACTACCTAGCAAGGCAAAGTAGCTTTGCGGGAGTCGACCCAAGGCGGTGATGCACATGTTGCGGTACATGCAGGCATTGGCGAAAGTCGTGGTGAAGAATCCGCTGATTTGGGTCCTCATTGCAGCGTGCCAGCTCATGTTACTGGCTCCTTTCATTAAGGGCGATGACACCATGGGGTACTTTCTCGGTAGGGAGCAGCTCGACATCGCCTTGCGAGAGAGCCGGCAAAGCATGGAGGAGGGCGTGTACGACTCCGCCCCGCCCGAGGTCCGTGAGCGCGCTGAAGAGCGCCTTAACCTCCTGTCGCGCGCGTGCCTGGCGGATGATCCGGCTGAATACGCGCGCCTTCGCGCCCAATTGCTGGAAAACGACATCGAGGAGTTCGAGGCGGGCGGCCTGATCGGTCCTACCGCGAAGAGCCTCGAATCGCAGTATCGCTTCTTCACTTTGTTGTCCGAACAAAAAGATCCGCGCATATTCGAAACATACCGAGAGACCCCCGCGTTGTATTATTTCGCAGCGGCGTACAGCTCTCTTCCCCTGGTGATGTGGGCGCTGCCATCTGTCGCGGCAGCGACGTTGCTCGACCGGGCGGTGCGGGGAAAGCGCCTACTTGCCCAAGCTCCCTTGGGTCGCTTGGCGGCCTTCGCGGGGCAGGCGCTCGTGCTGGTGCCGCTCACCGCGGGGTCGATCCTGCTTATTTCTCTGCCTGCATTATTGGTTCCCCTGTTGGTCAACGGTATGGGGGAAGCGACTTATCCCGTGGTAAACGTCTTGGGGCAAAGTGAGGTCGCGGTGCTGGAGAGCTCGGTGGGGCAGGTCGTTCCCCGCGCTCTGCTGATGCTCATCGTTGCGGCGTTATTCGCGGTTCTTCTCGCTCACGCGGTCTCCCGCTTGATGCCCTCTCGCGCCATGGCGCTAGGCCCGGCTGCGGCGACTGCCCTGCTTGCCATGCCCATGATCGAGGCGTACATCCAAATGGGGTCGCTTCGCCTGGATTCGGGCGATGGCATTTCCGTCCCCGACCCGCTTGCGCCGTTCGGCCCACTCCCATATCTCAACGATTTCATGAACGTGGCTGGTCGTGCAAACTATTGGCCCAACCAAGTGTCCCTTGCGGACGAGCGGCTGTCGTTGGGGATGGCGGCGGTCGTCTTGCTGGGATGGGCGTTCATGGCGCTCTCGATCGCTTTCGGGGCGGTCTGCCTGCGCGGTCGTGCTCTCGCCCGCAAAGATGCCGCACATCCCGCTCCGATGGGGGCGGGCATGATCGCGCAGGGAATATCGCTCGCGTACGGCAAGCATGGCGTGCTTCGGGATGCTACGTGTGAGCAGATGCCAGGTTCGATCACGGGCCTGATCGCACCCAACGGCAAGGGGAAGACGACGCTTCTCGAAGCATTGGTCGCGCTCGGCTCCACACGGCGCGCTGGAAGCGTGCACGCCGACGGCATCGCTTCCGCGCAAGCCGCGTTTCGCAGGCTTGTGCTGTACGTCCCCTGCGACGCTGGCCTACTGTATCCCAACCTCACTGCTGCCGATCACATCAAGCTCGCATCATCGCTGTGGCCCGACAAGGTGGATACGGGCAAACTCATAGAGCTGTGCGGTCTCACCGGGTATCTCGATAAGCCCGTCCGGGCGTACTCGTCGGGCATGAAACAGCAGCTGGCCCTCGCGGTTGCATACTGCACGGGCGTTCGGTATCTGTTGCTCGACGAACCGATGAATGCGCTCGACCCCGGCAATGTGGCGCTCAATTCATACATCATGAAACGGTTGGCCGCGCAGGGGATGAGCATCCTGCTCTCGTCGCATATCCTGTCAAACCTTGATGAGCTGTGTGACAGGGTATTGGTGATTCGGGACGGTTCGCTGGCGAGTGCGATCCCGGACAGGGCGAACGGGGGCACACGTGCGGTGTACGAGCAGATGTTCGGCGCGTTGCGCACATATGGCGAACGGGCGCAGAAGGGCGGTTCCGCATGACGTCATCGCAGATGTTGAAGGGCGTGCTTGAGGGGTGCGTGCTGGCGCTCATCGGGCGAGGGGAGACGTACGGGTACGAGCTCGTGGGAACGCTATCGGAATGTGGCCTTGCCGGCATCGCGGAAGGCACGCTCTACCCATTGCTCTTGCGCCTGGAAAAGAAGGGCTTCATCGCCTCGACATATCGAGAGTCCGAGATGGGGCCAAAACGCAAGTACTATCGCATCACGGATGAGGGAACGGCTGAGATCGACGCATTTGCCGAGGAGTTTTCAAGGCTGTCCGCCGTGGTGGGAAACGTACTTGGAAAGTGCCCTGGATGCGCAGGCGAGAAAACGCGCGGCAATGCGTTAGAGCCGACGCCCGGGATGGCCGAGGGCATTGGGGAGAAGACGGGAGAGGCCCATGCGTGAGAACATCATCACCCTGCGCGTGCGCAATGCAAAGCTCGAGCACGCCTTGGCATCCAAGTCAGCGCGCAACGCGATTCGACGCATCCGAACCGAGCTGACGCGTCGCGGTCTCAATATGGCTCAGCGTGAGGGCATCTTGCATGACAGTCTGCTCTTGGTTGCGGAATGTGAGGCGGTGGGCGGAGATCCGATCGAGACGCTGCTGGGAACTTCCAACGTGTCGTCCTACGACACGGCAATCGATTCGTTTTGCGATGGCGTTGCGTCCGAGTGCCCGCGTTTGCCCACGGCGTTGGTGATCATGAGGTTTCTCGCCCTGCTTGTCGTGGCGCTGTCCGCAGTGCTTGCCGTTCATCTGGCATATCGTGTTGGATGTCGCGCCCCAGGCGGTTGGCTTCCCCGTTATATGGTGAACTTGCGGTATGTCGACTACCGTATGCTTGAGTTCGAGTTCACGGTCGTGCCCCTCATCTTCTTGGCCGTGCAAGTGGTTTCGTCTGCCGCGCGCCGCAACCCGTGGCCGCATGCGCTGCCCGCCGTGGCGGCACCCCTGCTGTTCGGCATCTTCGTGGGCGTGCTGACGCTTGCGGGCCCGATAGAGCTGCCGAACGGGTTCGTGCTCTATAATCCTTTGCTTCCCGATGCGCTTTTTCCGATTCTCGAACGCTGGGTGATGGAGGGCTTTCCAAATCTGGGGCCCGGCGCGCAGTCAATCGGCACCGTCGACTACCCGTGGGTGAGCATCAACACGTTCCTCGGTTTTGCCGCGATCGCTGCGGTGGCGTTTGCGGCGCTAGGTGTCGTCTGCCTCATTGAAAGTCGCGACCCACGTGCATAGGGCTCCGCACGCGTTGTGTCCGTTGGCGTCGTATGCCGCCAAACGCTCCGTCTCGATAGCCTCATTCGTCTCGTTGCTGTGCCCCGCGCCCGTTGCTGCCAACTTCGTCCGCTGTTGAGCGTGAGCCCCTGCTTTCTGGACGCCCCTGCTTTCAGGATGCCGCTGCTTTCGAAACCCATCCAAAGTCACATTTCCATGCCTCAGGGCGTGACTTTCATTGCACTTCGAGCGCTTGGCGGCGCCCCGTCCATCGAATCGGCTGATTCCAGCCGCCGGACGCGGGGGAAGGGCCTCTTGTCGAGCGCAGGCTGGTTTCCTCGCCGGAACTCTGGGAATATATAAGCTGTATGTCGAAAGTTCGTTCCAGACGCTTCAAGGAGGCACCATGGACTACAAGATCTGCGGTTACGAGCCCGCCAAGCTGTTCCATTACTTCGAGGAGATCAGCGCCATTCCGCGCGGCTCCGGCAACGAGAAGCAGATTAGCGACTACCTGGTGGCGTTCGCCAAGGACCGCGGCCTGTGGGTCTACCAGGACGAGGTCTACAACGTGATCATCAAGAAGGCCGCCTCCGCCGGCGCAGAGGACAAGCCCGCCGTCATGCTGCAGGGCCACATCGACATGGTGTGCGACAAGCTCGGCACCGTCGAGCACGACTTCGAGAAGGACGGCATCGACCTCGTGGTCACCGACGGCATCCTCACCGCCAACGGCACTACCCTGGGCGCCGACAACGGCATCGCCGTCGCGCTCATGCTCACCGTGCTGGATGACGATTCCCTTGCCCACCCGGCGCTCGAGTGCGTCTTCACCACCGACGAGGAGTCCGGCCTCGTGGGCGCCGAAACCCTCGATAAGTCCCAGATCGACGCCCGCACTATGATCAACCTGGACTCCGAGGAGGAGGGCGTGGCCACCGTGAGCTGCGCCGGTGGTGTCGTGGTCACCTACACCCGTCCCATCACCCGTGAGCGCAAGTCCGGCAGCACCCTCACGCTCGAGATCTCCGGCCTGCTCGGCGGTCACTCCGGCGCCGACATCCACCTCGAGCGCGGCAACGGCAACCTGATCATGGCGCGCATCGTGGAGCGCCTCATGATCGCCGGCGAGCCCGCCCTCGTGAGCTTCAATGGCGGCACCAAGGACAACGCCATCAATCGCGAGTGCACCGCCGAGCTCGTCTACGCCGACCATGCGGCCGCCGAGGCGGGCGCCGAGCTCGCCCAGGGCATCATCGACGCCGTCGCCGCGGAGCTCGAGACCTATGACCCCGGCTTCACCTGCACCCTCGCCATCGCCGACGGCGTCGAGGTCGAGGCCATCGACGCCGACACCGCCCTCGCCTTCGTGCGCGCCATCCGCCTCGCCCCCAACGGCGTGATGCGCCGTAACCTCGCCGCCGACGGCGCCGTGGACGTCTCCTCCAACATCGGCGTGGTCGCCACCGAGGGCGACGAGGCCAAGATCCTGCTGTCCCCGCGTTCCTCCATCACCTCCCTGCAGGAGGAGTTCAAGGACCGCCTGCAGACGCTCGCCGACGTGCTGGGCTTCGACGCCAAGTTCGAGTACGAGTACCCGGGCTGGAGCTACGCCGAGCACTCCCCGGTGCGCGACGTCTTCCTCGAGAGCTATCGCGAGCTGTTCGGCTCCGAGCTGCGCATCGAGTCCATCCACGCCGGCCTCGAGTGCGGCCTGTTCGCCGAGGCGCTCGACGGGCTCGACGCCATCGCCGTCGGCCCGACGCTCTCGGACGTCCACACGCCCGACGAGTCCATGGAGCTCGCATCCTCCGAGCGCTTCTACACTCTGCTCGTCGACGTGCTGAAGCGCCTCGCCGCCTAACGTCTCAATTGGGGACAGGTACAAATTGTCCCGCTTTGACGAAAAGCGACCCGCAGTGGATCTATCCGCTGCGGGTCGCTGTTTTTTGCCCACGGTTTGCCGGGGCGGGCTATTGGGATCGTGTTGTGATTCTCCGCGCCGTGGGACGCGCCCGGTCTTTTGGGAATGGGGCAATTTGCGCCCCGTCTCCAAATGACTTGCGTCCGTCCCCCAAATGGCCCGAAGGCACGTTCGCAACCGTTCGGACCGGCCGCCCTGCGCTCTACCACACGGTGAACGGCGCGTTTTCCGTGTCCCAATGGGTGTCGCGGATGTAATCGCGCACCCCACAGGCGTCCTTGGCCTCGAACAGCTCGAGGATCCGTCGGTGCTCCGCATTGGCCTTGCGTAGCAGCTCCCGGGCTGTTTCCTGCTCGACCGCGCCGTAGTCGCGCTTGATGAAGTTGTGCTCCATCTGGTCGATGAGCTTGAGAAGGCGCTCGTTGCCGCACCGTTGCGCATAGGCATGGTGGAATTCGCGCTGGATGTCGTCGTATTTGGTGATCAGCCCGCTCTCGATGGCGAGGTCCATCGAGCCCACGTGGAAGCGCAGTTGCGCGAGGTCGGACTCGGAGAGCAGGGGACAGGCGAGGTAGGCCGCCTCTCCATCGAGCGGTCCCATGATCTGGAAGACCTCGATGGCGTTCTGCCGGTCGAACCCGCGGACGCGGAACCCTCGGCGAGGCTGGTTGTCAAGGTAGCCGTCGCTCGCGAGCTGGATGAGGGCCTCGCGCACCGGTGTGCGAGACACGCCCATGGCGTCGCAGATGGTCTGCTCGCTCACGCGGTCACCCGCCGACAGCTCGCCCGACTCGATACGCGCGGCGATGTATTCGTATACGTGCTCCTTGAGTGGCCGCTGCAGGGCAACCATGGGGTTCTCCTTTGCTTGATATGCAAAACGTATGCAATAGATATTCTGCTTATATCAATACCATATAGATGGTATCTAACTGGCAATATGTGAAAACTATCCATTCAGATACGCTCACCGGTTAAAACCTACCGTTCAAATTGTATACAATATACAAAACAGACCTGCAGCCGTAGGATGAAGGCAACGAAAGGGGATAGGCCCCGAAGCACCCAAAGGAGGGTCATCATGACCAAGTTCAGCCACGTCATCATCCGTCGTCCCGGCAAGTCCCTCAGCAACGGCATCACCAGCGCCCCCGAGCTCGGCCAGCCCATCTACGATCGCGCCATCGAGGAGCATTACGACTACGAGCACGCGCTGGAGCAGTGCGGCGTCGACGTCACCGTCCTGCCCGCCCTCGAGGAGTACCCGGACAGCGTCTTCGTCGAGGACCCCGCGGTGATTACCCGCTGCGGCGCCATCATCACCAATCCCGGCGCCGATTCCCGCAACGGCGAGAAGGACGAGATCGAGCCCGCCGTCCGCCGCTTCTTCGACGACGAGCACGTCAAGCACATCGAGGCCCCCGGCACGCTCGACGGCGGCGACGTCATGATGGTCGGCGACCACTTCTACGTCGGCCGTTCCGCCCGCACCAACGAGGAGGGCATCCGTCAGTTCTGCGAGATCCTCGAGGGTTGGGGCCTGTCCGGCTCCGAGGTCCCGCTGGAGGAGGTCCTGCACCTCAAGACCGGCGTGAACTACATCGAGGACAACAACATGCTCGTGTCCGGCGAGTTCATCGACAAGCCCGATTTCGCCGATTACAACAAGATCATCGTCCCGGAGGAGGAGGCCTACGGCGCCAACTGCATCTGGGTCAACGGCACCGTGATCGTGGCTGAGGGCTACCCGACCGTTCTCAAGGCCGTTCAGGACCTGGGCTACAAGACGCTCGTCGTGGACACCTCCGAGTACCGCAAGGTCGACGGCGGACTCTCCTGCATGTCCCTGCGTTTCTAAGCGGATATCTCCCGTTATGGCCCGGCCGTCCCGCCCGTGTCCCTGAGTTCAGGCGCGGGCGGGACCCCGGGCCGTGTCCTCTCGAAAGGAGGCGTCAATGAGCAAGGCTCCTGTCAAGGCCGCGCGTCCCGTCAATGAGGAGATCATCGACCCCAACGGCCTCGACCTGTTCCGACTCACCATGATGGTGATCACCGCGAGCATCTGCGGCGGCATCTTCTCCCTGGCGGGCGATATGGCCGCCGGAGGTGCGAACACCGGCGCGGTCATCATCTCGTGGCTCATCTGCTTCGCGGGCGTATTCGCGCTCATGATGGTGTTCAACGGCCTGTCCCAGGCGCGCCCGGACCTCACGGGCGGAATTTACGCCTACGCCGCCGCCGGGTTCGGCGAGTACGTGGGATTCAACTCCGCATGGGGTTACTGGATCAGCGCGTGTCTGTCCAACGTCAGCTTCGCGTTGTTGCTGTTCAGCGCGCTCGGGTACTTCTTCCCGGCGTTCGGCGCGGGCAACAACGTGCTGTCCATCGTGTGCGCGAGCATCTTCCTGTGGGTGCTCACGGCGCTCGTTTTGCGCGGCGTGAAGGAGGCGGCGGGCATCAACACCATCGTGACGCTCGCCAAGCTCGTGCCGCTCGGTCTGTTCGTGCTCTCCATCGCCCTGCTCGGCAAGTTCGACCCCGCCATCTTCATGGACAACTTCTGGGGTGAGCCCGCCGGTCCCGACTTCGGCACCCAGGTGGTGTCGACGATGATCGCGCTCGTGTGGGTGTTCACCGGCATCGAGGGCGCGGTGGTCATCTCCGGCCGCGCCAAGTACGTCCGCGACGTCGGCCGCTCCACCACGCTCGGATTCGCCGCTGTCTTCATCCTCTACTTCATCATCTCTATGCTCTCACTGGGCGTCATGCCCCGCGCCGAGATGGCCCAGCTGGCAACCCCCTCCATGGCCGGCATCCTCGAGCATGCCATCGGTCCCGTGGGCGCGGCGATCGTGAACCTCGGCGTCATCCTGTCGCTCGTCGGGGCCATGCTCGGATACGTGATCATCGCCTCCGAGACGCCGTTCGAGGCCGCGCGCCAGGGTTCGTTCCCGCTCGCGTTCGCCAAGACGAACAAGGCCGGGGCGCCGGTGGTGACGGTCCTCGTGAGCTCGAGCATCACGCAGCTGTTCCTCATCCTGTCCGCCGTCGCGGCGAGCACCTACCAGTTCTTCTACACCTGCGCGGTCAACACGATCTTGATCCCGTACGTGTGCTCCGCAGCGTACTACATGGTGATTGGATGGAAGAAGGAGCATCTCGACGGCCCGCACGCCCCCAGCGTGAGGACGGCCCGCATCTTCGGCACACTCGGATTCATCTATACGCTGTTCCTGGTGTGGTCCACCGGCCTGCAGGGCGTCATGATCACGACGATCCTGTTCGCCCCCGCCATCGTGGTGTACGCGATCGGCGAGCGCGACCGCGGCAAGCCGGTCCTGCCGCGCGTGAGCGACAAGGTCATCGCGGTCATCGTGGTGGTGTTGGCGATCGTGTCCTTGTACCTGCACTTCTCGGGCATCTCACCCATCGTGTAGGTTCGACCGGCATCCGCTCCGACCCCGTTTTCCAGGGCTGCGCGACGCATCATCGGCCCCAATGGCAGGCATCGTCCGCCATTGGGGCCTTTGCCGTTTGGATGAGGTGCGGTTTGGGAGTTTGTGTGCCCGGCACGCCTCGCCCCGGCCGGCCGGGGCGAGGCGTGCCGAGACGAGGCCGCCCAGAGCGAGGCTTGCCGCCCCGAAGGTCGTCTGTTGCCAAATGTCACGTTTCTGCCGAATCGGTTATCATGGAGCGCCATTGGGTACACGCTTTTCGATATAACGCCACGAGCATGGACGAGGTAGACGCATGTTGGACCGATTCACCGACCGAGCACGCAAGGTCATGTCTCTTGCCAAGGAGGAGGCGCGCGCTCTCAAGACCTCCAAGGTCGGCACCGAGCAGCTGCTGCTCGCGTTAGCCAAGGAGAAGGAGGGCGTGGCCGCCGAGGCCCTGCGCGACCGCGAGATCACATACGAGGACATTCTCGAGCAGCTCAGGGAGATCGTCGCCGCCGCACCGTCCGAGCCCGAGCCCGAGGACGCCAAGCTCGCTTTCACGCCGCTCGTGATCTCGGTCATGGAGAAGAGCTTCCGCCTGGCGCGCGAGAACAACCAGACCTACGTCTCGACGGAGCACTTACTGCTCGCCATCGTGAGCGAGGGAAACGGGATGGCCGTGGACATCCTCCGCCGCCTGGGGGTTTCCGCCGCCAGCGTGCGCGGCGCCGTCGAGAAGCTCACCGCCAAGGACCAAGGCGGTCAGCGGCCCCTGGCGGGCGCGGGCTCCGGCCGACCGGGCGCGGGACTGCCGTTCTTCGGCGGCGGCGCACAGGGTCAGGGGGGCGGCAAGCCCGAGAGCATGCTCGCCCAGTTCGGCACAAACCTCACGCAGGAGGCCCGGGAGGGCAAGCTTGACCCGGTCATCGGCCGCGAGAAGGAGATCTCCCGCATGATGGAGATCCTCTCGCGCCGCACCAAGAACAACCCGCTCATCTTGGGCGACCCCGGCGTGGGCAAGACCGCCATCGTGGAGGGGCTGGCCCAGGAGATCGCCGCCGGCAACGTGCCGGAGAACCTCATGGGCCAAAACGTCTGGACGCTCGACCTGCCCGGCCTGGTCGCGGGCGCGAAGTACCGCGGTGAGTTCGAGGAGCGCCTCAAGAGCGTGATCGCCGAGGCGACCGAGGCGGACGACATCATCCTGTTCATCGACGAGATGCACACCCTCATCGGCGCCGGTTCCGCGGAGGGCTCCATCGACGCGAGCTCGATGCTCAAGCCGGTCCTCGCGCGCGGCGCCTTTCAGATCATCGGCGCCACCACGGCCGAGGAGTTCCGCAAGTACCTCGCCAAGGACCCGGCGTTCGAGCGCCGTTTCCAGGCCATCGACGTGGATGAGCCCAGCGTGCCCGACACCGTCTCGATCCTTGTCAAGCTCGCCCCCAAGTACGAGGAGCACCATCACGTGCGCTACACGCAGGCCGCCCTCGAGGCCGCGGCGAGCTTGTCGGCCCGCTATATCCAGGATCGCTTCCTGCCCGACAAGGCGATCGACCTCGTGGATGAGGCCGGTGCCCGCGCCCGTATCGCGCGCAACAAGGCACCCGAGCCCGTGCGCGAGGCCGAGGCGCGCGTCGCCGAGCTCAAGGCGGCGGTCGAGGCGGCGAGCGCCGCGGATGACATGAACAGGGCCGCCGAGGCCAAAGAGGGGCAGCAGGCCGCCGAGATCGCCCTGGGCGAGGCCCGCGCCGCGTGGAACGCCGAGCTCGAGGCGAGCCCCGTCGTCATCGACGTGCCCCAGATCGCCGACATCGTGTCCGTGACCTCCGGCGTGCCGGTCTCCTCGCTCACCGAGGATGAGAGTCGCCGCCTGCTCGCCTGCGAGAGCGCGCTCAAGACGCGCATCATCGGCCAGGACGAGGCCGTCGCCGCCGTCGCCAAGGCGATCCGCCGCAGCCGCAGCCCGCTCAAGGACCCGCGCCGCCCGGGCGGTTCGTTCATCTTCCTCGGCCCCACGGGCACGGGCAAGACCGAGCTGGCCAAGACGCTCGCCGAGTACCTGTTCGGCAGCAAGGATGCGCTCATCAGCTTCGACATGTCCGAGTTCGGCAGTCAGTACGAGGTCTCCAAGCTCATCGGCTCGCCCCCGGGTTACGTGGGCCACGAGGAGGGCGGCCAGCTCACCAAGGCCGTCCGTCGCAGCCCGTACTCGGTGGTGCTGTTCGACGAGATCGAGAAGGCGCACCCGGACATCTTCAACATCCTGCTGCAGGTGCTCGACGAGGGCCGCCTGACGGACAGCCAGGGCAAGACCGTCGACTTCCGCAACACGGTCGTCATCATGACGAGCAACGTCGGCGCTCGCGAGATCGCGCAGGACGCGAGCGTGGGCTTCGGCACCACGGGCGAGGCCGGCCTCACCGCCGACGAGATTCGCAGCCGCGCGATGGGCGAGCTCAAGCGCCTGTTCCGCCCCGAGTTCATCAACCGCGTGGATGACATCGTGGTGTTTAAGAAGCTCGCCGGCGAGAGCCTCACGGCGATCGCCGAGCTGCTCGTGGACGACCTGCGTCAGCGCCTGATCGCGAACGGTATGAACATCGTGCTGACCGACGCCGCGCTCGACAAGATCGTGAAGGAGGGCACCGACCTCACGAACGGCGCCCGCCCGCTGCGCCGCGCCATCCAACGGCTCATCGAGGACCCACTGTCCGAGGAGCTGCTGGCGGGCGAGTGGAAAGCCGGCGATACCGTGCAGTGCGATGTCGCGGACGGGGAGTTCGTCTTCACGCACATTGCGGGCGAGATCCCCGCGCCACGCGCGACCGGGGAGCTCGGCGCGGGCTTCGACGCCCCGGCGCCGCGCCGCGCCACGGCGGCGGCGCGCACCACGAACACCGCCGGAGGCCTCGTCCAGTCGGGGACCGGCGCCCGCTAACCGGCTCGATGCGGATCGGGGCCGCCGTGCGCGGCCCCGTAACTTTTCTGCAAATCTGAAATGACGCCCTCGATTCATGCGACAATAGAAGTAGCGTGTGAGCCAGCATGACGTTATGCATTCAAGGGAGGTCCGCCGTGGAGCAGAAGAGCACCGAAGATCGCATGAAGGAGGCAGTCCGCCTCACCGCCCCCGGGCAGCCGCTGAGGACCGCCCTCGATATGATCATCGCCGGTCACATCGGCGCCCTCATCTGCGTGGGCGACACCGAGGCCGTTCTCGCCGCCGGCAACGACGGCTTCCCCCTGAACATCTCCTTCACGAGCAACCGCCTGTTCGAGCTGTCCAAGATGGACGGCGCGATCGTCATCGACGGCGGCTTGAACAAGATCCTGCGCGCCAATTTCCACCTGAACCCCGACCCGTCTCTCTCCACGAACGAGACGGGCATGCGCCATCGCACCGCCGCCCGCATGAGCGTCCTCACCGATGCCACGGTCATCTCCGTGTCCGAGCGTCGCGGGGTGGTGAACGTCTACGTTGACGGCAAGTCCTATCAGATTCAGCCGGTCACCGAGATCATGAGCTCGGTCAACCAGCTCGTCTCAACGCTGCAGACCACGCGCTCATCGCTCGACCGCGCGCTTTTGCGCCTCACCGCCCTCGAGCTCGACGACTATGTCACCTTGGCGGATATCACGAGCATCTTCTCGAGTTTCGAGATCATGGAGCAGGCCAAGGTCGAGCTGCAGAACTGCATCGTGAAGCTCGGCAATCAGGGCAAGCTCGTGCAGATGCAGCTCGAGCAGCTCGCCGGCGCCGGCATGGAGACCGAGTACAACCTCATGATCCGCGATTACGCCGCCGATGCCTCGGAGGAGAACGCGGAGCAGGTTCGCCAGATCTTCTCCTCGATGTCCGCCCAGGACCTGACCAGTCCCAGCAAGGTCGCCATGGCGCTCGGCTTCGAGGACTTGGACGAGGACTCCGTCATGTCGCCGCTCGGCCTGCGCACCCTGTCCCGTGTCTCCGTGGTGCGCGATGGCGTGGCGGAGCGCATCGTGGACGAGTACGGGTCGCTGCAGGATCTCATGGACGACATCAAGAAGGACCCCGACCGCTTGGGCAACTTCGGCGTCAACAATCCCGCGATCCTCGCGGACTCGCTCGCGCGCATGCACGGCGGCAAGCGCGAGGCCTAGAATCGATCACTTTGACGGGGCGGCGCGGATCTCGCGCCGCTTCGCGTATGAGACGCATATGGATGGGGCAGTCTAATGGGGGAGAACACGGACAATCGATGCACGCGCGGTGAAGCGGGTGTGCGTGCCTGCGCCATCATCGTCGCGGGCGGTTCCGGGACGCGCTTTGGCAACCCGGGGGGCAAGCTGCTGATCGACGTGGCCGGAAAGCCGTTGATCACCTGGACGCTCGAGGCGTTCGACGCCGCCAGGCACGTGGACCGCATCGTCGTGGTGTGCCCGTCTGCGAAGATGGACGAGATGCGCCGCGTCGCCGTCGAGCCTTTTTCCTTTGAGACCCCTATCGAGTTCGCGCCTTCCGGCGCCGAGCGCCAGGATTCCACGCGCAACGGGCTCGCCGCGGTCCCGGCGTGCTGCGATATCGCGCTGGTGCACGACGCCGCCCGTCCGTTGATTCTGCCCGAGACGATAGACGCGGCGATCGAGGCCCTCGTCTCGGGCGACGACCTTGATGGCGTGGTGTGCGGGCAGCCCGCAGTCGACACCCTCAAGGTCATCGACGCGGACGGCTGCTTTGTCCAGACCCCGCCGCGCGCCCGCTTTTGGACGGTTCAGACGCCGCAGGTATTCTGGACGGATTCCCTCCGCCGCGCATACGAGTGGGTCGACCGCGCGGGTTTTGTGGGGACCGACGACGCCTCCCTGGTGGAGGGCATGGGTGGTCGCGTGCGCGGGTTCGAGGCTCCGCGCGACAACCTCAAGGTGACGCTGCCCGAGGACCTTGCCCCGGTCGAGGCGGCGCTGCGCGCTCGACTCCGCGGGTGACCATGACGATGCGTTCGGTTTTGCGGGCGGCTCCCCGATGTAAGCGCTTTTGCGGTGTTCGGTGCTGAGCCGGGGAGTGCTTGTTGAGGTTTTTCGTATCGCATTTCGATATCTTGAAGTAGACCCCCGATTTTGAGAGTAAAACCGCAGTTCGCGATTGTCTGAAATGGCGGTCTATCCGGGATTTCTCAAAAGCGATACGAAAAACCTCAACAAGATGCCGAACAATCGCTGAGAGACGCCGAATAATCGCCGTGCTTGTGACTTGAGGCGAAAAAGCGCCGCAGGGTATATCCTTAGCCCGTGCAATCTGTGAAATAAGGGGGCCGCATGGCATCGAATTTGCGCATCGGACACGGCTATGACGTTCACCGACTGGTGGAGGGACGCCGCTGCATCATCGGCGGAGTGGACATCCCGCACGGCAAGGGCCTTCTCGGCCACAGTGACGCCGACGTGCTCGCCCATGCCTTGGCCGACGCAATTTTGGGCGCCTGCCGCGGTGGCGACATCGGAAAGCTCTTTCCCGATACGGATCCTGCATACGCCGGCGCCGATTCCCTCAAGCTGCTCGCGGCGGTGATGGACCACGCGCGCGGCTTGGGCTATGAGTTCGTGGATGCCGACTGCACCCTGGCCTGCCAGGAGCCCAAGGTCGGTCCGTACCGCGAGGCCATGCGCGAGAACCTGGCCCATGCGATCGGCTGCCCTGTCGATAACATCGGCGTGAAGGCCACCACCACCGAAAAGCTAGGCTGGGAAGGCGAGGGCGAGGGCATAGGCGCCTGGTCCGTCTGCCTTCTCGAACGATGTAACTAGAGCGCCGAAGCCGTTCGGGTGCCCAGCGTCGCGTTCGGCGTCCCCTTCGCGCTCTCTTGATTTTCGAGTGAGTGGTTTTCCTTCATTTGAGACCGTTGAAATGAAGGAAAGACGCTCACTCGAAAAAAGGGGCGAGCCACGGGGTCTTCCGGTGGAATCGTCGCGCGAGGGGGCTCTCGATTGAGGAGTTGTCCTGCATGTTGGAGCGGCTCGCGCCCATCGCGCGAGAGGGCTTTCCATTTGGAGCTGATTTATGCCTGGTGGCTCGGAAGTCCCCGCTTCTGCAAGGTCACTCGCTCGTATAGACTATGCAAGGAAGACAACGATGTGGTCGAGGCGAGGCATATCGTCCGCGCGCAGTTTCCGTACGAGCCGAAGCGTCCTGTGGACGCTTCGCGCGAGTCAGGACTGTTTGAGCACGGATGATATGCCCCACCCCGCCCCGGAGGAGATACCCATGAAGATCTACAACAGCGCCACCCACCAAAAAGAGGACTTCCATCCCATCGAGGAGGGCAAGGTCCGCATGTACGTGTGCGGCCCCACCGTCTACGACAACATCCACATCGGTAATGCCCGCACGTTCATCAGCTTCGACGTGATCCGCCGCTGGCTCATCGCGAGCGGCTACGAGGTTACGTTCGCCCAGAACCTCACCGACGTGGATGACAAGATCATCAACCGCGCCAACGAGCAGGGCCGCACTGCCGAAGAGGTCGCCACCGAGTTTTCCGACAAGTTCATCGGCGTCATGCGTGCCGCCAACGTGCTCGACCCGGATGTGCGCCCCCGCGCCACCAAGGAGATCGGCGCCATGATCGGCATGATCAAGACGCTCATCGACGGCGGTCACGCCTATGCGGCCGACAACGGCGACGTGTACTTCTCCGTGCGCAGCGATCCCTCTTACGGTGAGGTCTCCGGCCGCAACATCGACGACCTCATGGTGGGCGCCCGCATCGAGGAGAACGAGGATAAGCGCGATCCGCTGGACTTCGCCCTGTGGAAGGCCGCCAAGCCTGGCGAGCCTAGCTGGAAGAGCCCGTGGGGCGAGGGCCGTCCCGGTTGGCACACCGAGTGCGCCGCCATGGTCCACCGTTACCTGGGCACCCCCATCGACATCCACGGCGGCGGCTCCGACCTCGCCTTCCCGCATCACGAGAACGAGTGCGCCCAGGCCACGTGCGCCTGGCACGAGGGTTTCGCCAACACCTGGATGCACACGGGCATGCTGCTCGTGGACGGCGAGAAGATGAGCAAGAGCCTGGGCAACTTCTTCACCCTGGCCGAGGTGCTCGAGAAGCACTCCGCCGCGGCCTTGCGCCTGCTCATGCTGCAGACCCACTACCGCAGCCCGCTTGACTTCTCCTGGGAGCGCCTCGAGGGCGCCGAGAACTCGCTTGCGCGCATCGCCGGCACCTGCCGCAATCTCAAGTGGGCTGCCGACCACGCGGAGGGGGAGTCGAATGCCGAGCTCGCCGATGCGCTGACCGCCGCCATGTCCAAGGCGGCCGCGGACTATGAGGCCTGCATGGACGACGACTTCAACACCGCGGGCGCCGTCGCCGCGTACTTCCAGCTCGTGACCGAGGCGAACAAGTACCTCGAGCAGGCCGCCGGCGCGGTCGACGAGGGCGCCGCGCGCGTCTGCGCCGCCGTCATCAGCGGTGCGCTCGCACAGCTGGGCGTCAAGCTCCCCGTGATCGAGGAGCCGCTGCCCGCCGAGCTCGCAGGCGTGGCCGCCGAGCTCGTGGGCTTCGAGGGCGATGACGTGGATGCGGCCGCTGAGGCCATCCTCACCGCCCGCGCCGAGGCCCGCGCCGCCAAGGACTGGGGCCGCGCCGATGCCATCCGCGACCGTCTGCGCGACCTCGGCCTCGCCATCGAGGACACGTCTGCGGGCTCTCGCATCAAGCGAGCTTAGCCCGCACCTCAAGTTGGGCACCTCAATTTGGGGACAGTCCCTAAATTGAGGTTCACGCCGCGCCCGGCTTCGGTTGGGCGCGGCGTTTTCTATAGCGCAAAAGTTGACTAACAATCTAGTCAAAACGAGCGTAGACTGTTTCCAAGGAGATGGGAGCAGCCATGACTACGTTGACTGTCGATCTGGACCGAGCCGAGCGCGTGGGCCTTGCCGATGCGAAAGCGAACCTCAGTGGGCTTGTCGCTCATGTAGAGCAGGCGCGCGAGGCGTGCGTCATGATGCGTTACGGGCGTCCGGCGGCGTTGTTGGTGCCCTTGCCTGCGAGCGCCCCGGAGACAACGAAGGCGCGAGGGAGGCTGTCCCAGTATGCTGACGCTTCGAAAGTGGATGAGGAATCCGACGCATTTGCGAGGGCGGTGATTGCAAAGCATGGGCACGCTGCTGGATGCTAACGCCGTTCTGCGCTATCTGCTTGAGGATAATCAGGAGCAGGCGGACCTTGTGGCGGGGGCAGTGCTCGAGGGCGCCGAGGTAACGGTAGAGGTTCTCGCAGAGTGCGTGTATGTGCTCGAAGGCGTATACCATGCGAAGCGCTCAGAGATCGCGGAGGCGCTCGGGCTCCTGCTCGATGAAGTCTTTTGTCGTCGAAAGTCGGTTGCGTGCGCGGCTTTGGGCTATTACAGCGGAAGCGCGTTCGACTTCGTGGACTGCGTGCTTGCGGCAGAGGCTGATCTCGAACGTCGCCGCGTCATAACGTTCGACAAGAAGCTCAACGGTCTTCTCAGGCGTGTAGGGGAATTGCGGTTGTGAGATGCCGCTGGGTTGACGCGATAAATCTTGCCTCAGTACCATGGGCGTCGAATGAATCCAACGGAAGGGGAGCTCGTGGCTGAGAAGAAGCGCGTGCAGAAGAATGTGGGCGACGGTGGCAGGCAGCGCCGCACCGGCGAGGGGCGTGGCTCTGGTGAGCGAGGCCGAGGGAAGAGGCCTGCGGGTCAGCATCGGGGTGCGCGTCCTTCCCGAGATGGTGTTCAGCGCGGCGTCCAACAGGTTCCCGCGCCCCAGCGCCGCGACGTCCATGCCGCGGAGGGCAACTACATCGAGGGGCGCCGCGCGGCGTTCGAGGCCCTGCGCACCGGCTTTCCCATCAAGCGAGGGCTGATCGCCCAGGGCGTGGAGAGCGAGCCCGCGATTCGCGACCTGCTCGGCGGCCTCGGCGAGGCGGGCGTGAGCGTCAAGAGCGTGCCCCGCGCGCAGCTCGATGCCATCTCCAGCCACGGTGCTCACCAGGGTATCGTTCTCGAGGTCGGAAAGTTCCCCTATGCGGACCTCTCCGACATTATCGCCGCCGCCCCCGCCGATGCGCCCGCTCTCGTCGTGGTGCTCGACCATGTGACCGACGCCGGCAACTTCGGAGCCATCGTGCGCTCGGCCGAGGTCGTGGGCGCCACGGGTGTCGTGATCGCGAACAAGCGCGCCGCCGAGGTGACGGTCGCCACGTACAAGACCTCAGCGGGCGCCGTCATGCACCTGCCCATCGCGCAGGTGCCCAATATCGCCCGTGCGCTCGAGGACCTCAAGGCCGCGGGCTTCTGGGTCGGCGGCGCCACCGAGCACGCGACCGACGTGTGCTGGGACGCCCCGTTCGAGGGCCGCGTGGCGCTCGTCATGGGCTCGGAGGGCGACGGCATCTCCCGCCTGGTACTCGACAGCTGCGACTTTACCACCAAGCTGCCGCAGCGCGGCCAAACGGAGAGCCTCAACGTCGCGCAGGCGGCGACCGCCTTGTGCTTCGAGTGGCTGCGCCGCAACCGCGACGCGCTCGTTCCGATGGGGGAGTAGGGCATGACGAAGAAGAATCGGCAGAAATCGAAGGCGAAGCGCTTCGGCGAAGGATCGGCCAAGTCGATCGTGGACGCCAGCACATACGGCGTGGGCAACGCCTTCGCCGGGCTCAACGCAACCAGCACCTCAGTGCCCGTCGTGCCGCCCCGCGGAGCGCGATCGGGAAAGAAAGAGCTGCTCGTCGTCGACGGGTACAACGTCATCCATGCGACGCCCAAATACGAGCGGCTGATATTCGACCGGGGCGATCACCCGTATTCCAGCGACGTGTACGAGCGCGCCCGCACGGCGCTCATCGGTGATGTCGCAGCGTTCGCGGGCCGCCAGTACGAGGCGGTCGTCGTCTTCGATGCCGCGGGAAACGTCTCGCCGGATAGGCCGAATCTGCCACAGGGCGGCGTCCGGATCGAGTTCTCGCCCACGGGCGTGACGGCCGACACCGTCATCCAGGACCTGTGCACCCGCGCTCGCGAGGAGGGGCGCGCATGCTCGGTCGTCACGAGTGACGCGATGATCCAGGCGACGGTCATGGGCCACGGCGTTACGCGTGTGTCGGCGCGGATGCTCGTGGAGGAGATCGAGGACATGAATCGAGACTTCGAACGCGCCCGCGAGGAGAACGTCGACATCAAGTTGACTCTCGGAAGCCGCTTGAGCCCAGAGTCCCTCGCCAAACTGCAGTCCTTGCGCGGCCGGTAGAGCTCGGCTATCCTAAACAGGCTTCGCGCGCGCAAGCGCGCCGCGCGTGCCAGCGTGGCTCAACGGTAGAGCAACGGATTTGTAATCCGTTGGTTGCGGGTTCGATTCCTGTCGCTGGCTCCATAGAAGAGAAAAGCCCGGTTCCCCCAGCGGAACTGGGCTTTTACATTTCCGGGTCGATGGCGCGAGCCTCACGCGTGACGGGTTTGAACATCGGAACCTCGGTCGATCGGAGACGCGCCCGGCGCGATGCCCTCACCGAGGGCCGCGCTATCTCCTCGCCGAGGGCCGTCGCGGTGCCATTGTCGAGGGTCTCCGCATATCAATCGGCGTCGAGATAAAACCAAAGTCACGAACATAGTGGTCGAAACGTGACTTTGGTTGCCTTTCGAGATCCTAGCGTCGTCATGATGTGGCTTCACCGCCATGGCGCGGTATTGCGGACGCGGATGGCCTCGCCGTCGCGGCGCGGCCTTGACGTGCAACGCGGCCTCGCCGTCGCGGCACGGACACGCCGATGCAGCGCAATCCCGCACGTTAGGCGCGGTATCAGCTGCTGTTCGGTCAAGCGCGGAGCCGCGTATCACTCGACTGAGAAGCGGCTTCGCACCCTTTGGCGTCTCATGGGCAAAATGCGATATCACAGCTTCATCACAGACCGAATAATGTAGTCTACCTGCAATGCGATACGCCCGGACACGTGTATATAAAAGCTTTTGTTGACACGCTTGCTAGCCACGTTCTATTATTCCATTCGCTCGAGCACAGAGCACGGCAGAAATGCAGCTTCGTGCGAGAGTTTGACAATGACTGGGGATGTGGCACAGCGGCAACTGCGGCGGACTGTAAATCCGCTCCCTCTGGGTTCATAGGTTCGAGTCCTATCATCCCCACCAGTCAGGCCTGTATAGCTCAGTCGGTAGAGCACTTCGTTGGTAACGAAGAGGTCACCAGTTCAAGTCTGGTTGCAGGCTCCATCTGGCGGTGTAGCTCAGTTGGTCAGAGCGCACGGTTCATACCCGTGTTGTCACTGGTTCGAATCCAGTCACCGCTACCAGGTAACTATGGCGGCTTCCGAGGAAACGAGGAGGCCGCTTAAGTTAAGTAGGGACTTGCTCCAAAAGGGGGCAACCTTTTCCAGAAGGAGGGCTTCATGGCCAAGGAAAAGTTTGAGCGCACTAAGCCGCATGTTAACATCGGCACCATCGGTCACGTTGACCACGGTAAGACGACCCTGACCGCCGCCATCACCAAGACTCTGTCTGAGACCGAGGGCTGCAAGGCCGACTTCACCGCCTTCGAGAACATCGACAAGGCTCCCGAGGAGCGCGAGCGCGGCATCACGATCTCCGTCTCCCACGTCGAGTACGAGACCGCCAACCGCCACTACGCTCACGTTGACTGCCCCGGCCACGCCGACTACGTCAAGAACATGATCTCCGGTGCTGCCCAGATGGACGGCGCTATCCTGGTCATCGCCGCCACCGACGGCCCGATGGCTCAGACCCGCGAGCACATCCTGCTCGCCCGTCAGGTCGGCGTTCCTTACATCGTCGTCTTCCTGAACAAGTGCGACATGGTCGACGACGACGAGCTCATCGACCTCGTCGAGATGGAGACCCGCGACCTGCTCTCCGAGTACGAGTTCCCGGGCGACGACCTGCCGATCATCCGCGGCTCCGCTCTCGGCGCCCTCAACGGCGAGGAGAAGTGGATGGACTCCATCCGCGAGCTCATGAACGCCGTTGACGAGTACATCCCCACGCCTGAGCGCGACAACGAGAAGCCCTTCCTCATGGCCGTCGAGGACGTCATGACCATCTCCGGTCGTGGTACCGTCGCCACCGGTCGTGTCGAGCGCGGCGAGCTCAAGCTCAACGACAACGTCGAGATCGTCGGCATCAAGGAGACCAAGTCCACGGTCTGCACCGGCATCGAGATGTTCCGCAAGTCCATGGACTTCTGCGAGGCTGGCGACAACGTCGGTCTGCTGCTCCGCGGCATCAAGCGCGAGGAGATCGAGCGCGGCCAGGTTCTGTGCAAGCCGGGTTCCGTCACCCCTCACACCAAGTTCACCGGTGAGATCTACGTCCTGACCAAGGACGAGGGTGGCCGTCACACCCCGTTCTTCGATGGCTACCGTCCTCAGTTCTACTTCCGTACCACTGACGTGACCGGTTCCGTCCGTCTGCCCGAGGGCACCGAGATGGCCATGCCTGGTGACCACATCACCATCACCGGCGAGCTCATCCACCCGATCGCCATGGAGGAGGGCCTGCGCTTCGCTATCCGCGAGGGTGGCCACACCGTGGGTTCCGGTATCGTCTCCACCATCATCGAGTAACTTCAGTTACCCGCTGATCTAGGCGTACTTGTAGGACCCGGCGCCACAATCGGTGCCGGGTCCTTTTTCTGCCGGCCTGACTTCCCAGTTTAAGTTCGGCGAACGGCATTTCCGTGTCTGCGTTGCAGAAAGATCGCACTGATCGATCGTGCACTTGCGTTCAAGTTGTGAATCTCGTTTGCAGAATAGACACGGTAATACCGTTGGCATTGACATCACATGATGGTCGATGGTAATGTTAGCGACCGTGCCCGTAGGGGCGGTAAATGGAGGTTTAGATACATGCGCACTATGGTTACCCTGGCTTGCACTGAGTGCAAGCGTCGTAATTACACGACCACCAAGAACAAGGCCAACATGCCCGATCGCATGGAGATCAAGAAGTACTGCCCTTGGTGCAAGAAGCACACGCTGCACAAAGAGACTCGCTAGTCTCTAAGCATACACGCCAGTAGTTCAATTGGTAGAGCAACGGTCTCCAAAACCGTCTGTTGAGGGTTCGAGTCCTTCCTGGCGTGCCAGTCTGTAATCGTAAGCCTCCTTGTGAGGCTTACGTTTTCTAATGTCTAGGCGCATACGCGCGGAGGTAAGCCACAATGGCCAACAACAAGAGCACCAAGAAGTCCGCTCAGAAGAAGACCGACAAGAAGCCCGGTCTCATCGCGCGCGGCAAGGCGTATCTGGCATCTGTGCGCTCCGAGATGAAGCGCGTCGTGTGGCCTACCAAGAACGAGCTCGTCAACTACACGGTCGCGGTGTGCGCTTCGCTCGTCGTCGTCGGTGTGGTCATCGCGCTCCTCGACCTTGTCATCGGTGAGGGCCTCGTGCTCTTCGCAAGCCTGAGGGGGTAAGCAGATGTCCAAGCGTTGGTACGTCGTTCACACCTATTCCGGATACGAGAACCGCGTCAAGTCCGATCTCGAGCATCGCATCGAGACCATGGGCATGCAGGATCGTATCTTCGATATCCAGATTCCGACCGAGCATGTCACCGAGCTCAAAGAGGGTGGCAAGCGCGACGAGAAGGACGTCAAGATCTTCCCGGGTTATGTCCTTGTCCGCATGGAGATGGACGACGATGCCTGGACCTGCGTCCGCAACACCCCGGGCGTCACCGGCTTCCTCGGCGGCAGCGGCAAGCCCGCTCCGCTTTCCCGCGACGAGTACAACAAGATGATGCGCAAGACCGATAAGGGTTCTTCCGCTCCCAAGCGTGCTGTCGTGGACATCGAGGTCGGTACGTCCATCCGCGTCACCAACGGTCCTCTCGCCGACTTCGACGGCAAGGTGTCCGAGGTCATGCCCGATCAGGGCAAGGTCAAGGTCACGCTCCTCATCTTCGGCCGCGAGACGCCGGTCGAGCTTGGGTTCGAGCAGATCGAGGTCATTGCCTAGCAAACCCTTGTTTGTCCGCGCCCGCGCTTCGAGTTCGACTGCTCATCGAAACTCGTGCTTCTAACGCGAATGCGCTGACGATATAAAGCATTTACGTTCATTCGTTGTTAAGGAAGGTGTGACATGGCAGAGAAGAAGATTGCCACCGTCATCAAGCTTCAGATTCCGGCCGGTCAGGCCAACCCGGCTCCTCCCGTGGGTCCCGCCCTCGGTGCCGCCCAGGTCAACATCATGCAGTTCTGCCAGGCCTTCAACGCCGCCACGCAGGACAAGATGGGCGACATCATCCCGGTTGTCATCACCGTCTTCGAGGATCGTACCTTCGACTTCGTGTGCAAGACCCCGCCTGCGGCTCACCTGATCAAGAAGGAGCTCGGTCTCAAGGGCGGCTCCGCCGTTCCTCAGCGCGACAAGGTCGGCCAGCTCACCGACGAGCAGCTCACCAAGATCGCCGAGATCAAGATGCCCGACCTCAACGCCAACGACATCGACGCCGCCAAGAAGATCGTCGCCGGCACCGCCCGTTCCATGGGCGTCACGATCGCCGAGTAACTCTCACTCGATCGCATTCAGTAACTCTCGTGCCATAAGGGCACGTGAACGATGTGGGAGGGTTTTCCCGCTTGTACCACAGGAGGTAATGACATGGCTACCAAGCATGGCAAGAAGTTCCGTGAGGCCGCCGCTAAGGTCGACCGCGCTTCCGTCTACGCGCCCCTCGAGGCCGTGAAGCTCGTCAAGGAGATGGCCACCGCCAACTTCGACGAGACCGTTGAGGCTCACTTCCGCCTCGGCATCGACACCCGTAAGGCCGATCAGAACATCCGCGGCTCCATCTCCCTGCCCCACGGCACCGGCAAGACCGTCCGCGTCGCCGTGTTCGCCGAGGGCGCTCAGGCCGAGCAGGCCGCCGAGGCCGGCGCCGACGTCATCGGTTCCGACGAGCTGATCGCCCAGATCCAGAAGGGCGAGATCAACTTCGACGCCGCCATCGCCACCCCGATGATGATGGCCAAGGTCGGCCGCATCGGTAAGATCCTCGGCCCCCGTGGTCTCATGCCGAACCCCAAGCTCGGCACCGTGACCATGGACGTCGCCAAGATGGTCGGCGAGCTCAAGGCCGGTCGCGTGGAGTATCGTGCCGACCGCTACGGCATCTGCCACGTTCCGCTGGGCCGCGTCTCCTTCGACGACCAGAAGCTCGTCGAGAACTACGCCGCTCTCTACACCGAGATCCTGCGCGTCAAGCCCTCTTCCGCTAAGGGCAAGTACGTCAAGAGCATCTCCGTGTCCTCCACGATGGGCCCCGGCGTCAAGGTCGACTCCGCCGTCCAGCGCAACTTCATGGAGGCCTAAGCGAATCTCGCTTAACTCATTCGACTCGGAAAACCCGGTTCGCCATGTGCGAGCCGGGTTTTTGCATTGGGTTGGTGACGGATCTGTAATACATCTTATATCAGAGTACAACGACACACATAGTACTCTGTGTTACAGTATCAATATCGAAGAGAATCCGGGGAGGTGACCGATGTGGCAACGAGAGACGCCGTGAGCGATCTGATTCGAGGGAATATCGACGCCATCATTTTGAAGATCCTGTCCGCTCGGGACAGTTATGGGTACGAGATTCTCAAGTCGATCGCCACGCTGAGCCAAGGCGAGTACGAGATGAAGGAACCCTCGCTTTACACGAGCCTCAAGCGCCTGGAAGGTCAGGGGTTCGTCGAGAGCTACTGGGGTGACGAGACCCAAGGCGCGCGGCGCAAGTACTATCGCATGACGGCCGAGGGGCTGCAGGAATTGACCGAGGCGACGGACCGTTGGATCCGTGTGCGCCGTATTATTGATCGCTTGCTGGTGCAGGAAGGGAGCGCACGATGAACGAGCTGCGCATGTATGTCGAGCACCTGTTCGAGGGCAAGGTGCTCACGACTGAGAACATCGAGTTGAAAGAGGAGATTTACGGCAATCTGGTGGCACGCTACGAGGACTTGATCGCCGATGGTCTTGATGAGGATGAGGCGCTTCGGCGTACCAAAGAGAGCATTGCGAGCATCGACGATGTCTTGAACTCGGTCAGCGATGAGTCTGATTCCGGTGAAAGCTCCGCTGGCGCCTGCGAGATGCCAGCTGGGGTCGAGGACGGCTTTGTGGCTGGCGAGGTCGAGGAGGCGTCAGCGGATGCCACGGTCGCCCTTCCGACGCCACCTGCGGCCGTTGCGGGGCAGGATGTCCGTGAAGTGTCCGAGAAGCCCTCGAAGGGGCCTCATACGTTCATGGTCGCCGCTCTGATCGTTCTCGCCCTATTCATCTTGTTCGGTCTTGGAGCCAGGGTGCTGTTCGGTGTCGTCGATGATACGGCTGGGGATGCCCGAGTGGAGATCGTCGAGAATAAGCAGGGCGCCACGTCCGCCGATTCTGCGACTGGGAGCGCCGCTGGTTCCAATACGACCGCCCCTGTTCCCACCAAGCAGAACCGCGAGATCTTCGTCGATGAAAGCGGCCAGGTCTGGATTGACGGAGAACCCGGGGACGAGCTCGCTGAGGGGGTCGTGAATGCCGGTTATGGCGTGATCGCCGAATACGCCGATACCGACCTCGTCGATGCCGCCAAGGTGGAGGCGCTCCTGCGCTCCCTGCCCATGGGCGAGTATGTGGGCGATGTCGATGTGACGAAGGGCGTCGATGTGCTGGGCCTCTCGTATCGCGAGGTGCCGGAGGCGCTCGACGGCGATTCCGTCGATGCCGCGCTCGCATACGATGTGACCGCTGTGTTCTGTGCCATGCCGCTCGTCAATGAGATCCAAGTGACCCTGACGGAGAGCGACGAGCCCCTTGATGAGAGCTATTACGTGTTCACGCGTGATGATGTGCAACAGCGGTACGGCGTGCGTCTGGATGGCGAGCTGCTGAACGAGGCCGGCTGGCATCAGCTGAAGGCCGACAACCTGTATCGCCGTCATTTCATCGAGCGCATGGTCGATGCGGCTGAGCGTGAATGGAAGTAGCTGAACCGATTGCGGCGTCGGTCACACCAGGGTTGCGATGGCGCGCACGATGGCGTCGGCGGCCGCGGAGGTCTTGGCGGCGTCCTCGACCTGCAGGATGACCTTGCCCTTGATACCGAGCTCGGAGATCTCGGAGAACAGCACACGAGGCCCGTCGATGACGGGGGAGACATCGCCCGCTGCTTCGCGGGCGATGTCCGTGAGCTGGCCGGCGAGTCCGTCCATGTCATCCGCGCGGGCGCTGCCGTCCTCGCCGATGCGGGGGACGGCAAAGGGAACGACCACGCGGTTGGCCGGGAGCAGGTGCACGAGCGCCGTCTTGGAGATGATCGAATTGGGGATGATCACCGTCTGCCCCATGGCGTCGCGGATGGTGGTGTGACGCCACGTCACGTCTTGCACGACACCGGCCTCCGCCCCGACCTCGATGTTGTCGCCGGGCTTGACGATGCCCATGAAGGTCACCTGCAAGCCGCCGATGAGGTTGGATAGCGTGTCTTGAAAGCCGAGAGAGACGGCGATGCCGCCGACGCCGAGGGCGGCTACCAGCGCGTTTGCATTGACGCCGAAGCACGCATCGAGGATGATGCTCGCGCCCGTGGCCCAGATGACGCCGCGCGCGATGTTGATGATGATGCTCGAGCTGGGCAGTGGGTTGCTGTCGCGGTCGAGAAAGTGGCGGAGCGCACGGCTCGCGATGCGCGCCACGATGGCGGTCGCCACGACGAGGGCGATCGCCCACAAGACGCTCTGCACGAACGGAATCTTGAAAAACGAGAGCACGGCCTCCACGATCAACTCCTACTCTTCCGGCTTGTCATTCGCTCCTGCGCCAGCGGCGTGGGGGACGGGTGCAGTATTGCACATTCGCGCGTCGCCTGCGGCCTTGCGTTGGGCGAGGCGCTCGGTGAAGCGCAGGAACAGCTCGTCGGAAACGGCGACCTGCGCGTCGTTGTAGTGGACCATGGCCATGTTGTCGAGCATGCGCTCGTAGTCCTTGTCCGGCCGTAGCCAGTTCGACGGCTCCATGCAGTCCGAAATCTTATCGAGAAACGCCAGGCCGGCCTCGAGCGCCTCCTCGCGCTCCTCGGTTCCGGCGTCGTCTGGAAGCGTGTCCATGAGATGGCTCACGCGCAGGTATTCCTCCGTCAGGCCCCGTTCGGGGATCGCGCGGAAGATGCGCTCGATCTCGGCGAGTTCGGCGTCGGAATACAGGTGCGCGGCGATGCCCATGGCCATCTTGTCGTCCTCGGTGAGGGCGCAGAGCAGAAAGCCGTACTCCGCGGTCTGCCTTTCGAAGGAGTCGATCGCCTCGAGGACGGCAGCCGCGCGCTGCGGATAGTCGGGATCGGCTTGCCCTGTACGGATGTGGCGGATGAGTTCGCGCTGGTGCTTTAGGTGCGCGATATGCTCCTCGAGCTGGCGGTCAAGGTCGTCGAGAAGGCGATCGGTGCCCGCTTCCGGGCGTCCGTCGCGGTCGCTTTCGCCGTTATCGCCCCCGCTCCCATTGCGATCGCGTTCACGTTCGCCGTTATCGCCCCCGCCCCTATTGCGATCGCGTTCACGTTCGCTGTGTTCGCGCTCGTCGGCTTCCTGGCGCTCTGCGTCGAGTTCGTCGATCATGGGTCCGATCTGTTCGAGCGAGAACCCGAGTGAGGCGAGCTGCCGGATGCGCAGCAGGCGCAGCAGATGCTCGGCCCCGTACTCGCGGTACCCGTTGTCCGCGCGCTCGGGCTCGGGCAAAAGACCGATCGCATGGTAATGGCGCAGGGTGCGCACGCTCACGCCCGCCATGCGGGCAAGCTCGCTGCTTTTCATGTGCCTCCAATCATCCACGGTGCGCCGGCGCATCGAGACATAACGTTTCATTCCCGCCGAGGTTCAACCATAGTCACAAATTGAGCCCCTGGATTGTGACTTTCGTTACAACTCGAAACGCGCCGGAGGGTTGCAGCCCCTCCGGCGCGTTGGCAGCACAGCGCCGCGGCGTGGCGTGTCTGCGCGTCGGCACCGTCGCACCGACGCGCGTTCGGTCTAGGCCTCGGCTGCCATGGCCTCCTTTGTCTCGTCGCGCTTGTCGCCTAGGTCGCGAAGGGCCGGCGCCGAGAGGGCGGCGAGCGTCACGGCGATCCACAGCGCGGCGAGCACCAGGCCGGTCGTCTTGATCTGCAGGCCGGCGATGAGCGTGGAGCCCAAAAACGTGCCCATGGGGCCGATGATCAGGTAGAGGGCGTTGAGCGTTCCCATGGCCGAGCCGCGGCGATTCTCGGGGACGCGCTCGAAGGCGAAGAAGCCGAGCAGGGCGGAGGCGGGGCCGGCGAAGAGCCCCACGAGCGTGGCGGACGCGAGCAGGAGCGGCGTGTCGGGCAGCATTCCCAGCCCCACGGCGCCCACGCTCATGCCGAGCAGGGACGCCGTGAGCCAGCCGCGCCGCGAGAGGCGGTTGGCGAGGGCGGTGTAGCCCACGGAGCCCACGAGCATGCCGACGCCCATCGCCGAGACGAACAGTCCGGTGAGCTCGGGGGTGTTGAGTTGCGTGAAGTACGCGGGCAGCACGATTCCCTGCCAGCTTGCCATGATCATGGTGACGCCGAAGGAGAGCAGGGTGGTGGCGCGCAGCAGTCGGTTGTCGGCGAAGAGGGCGGAAAGGCCGTCGGTGAGGACGGCGCGGCCCGTTTCGAGCAGACCGCGAAGGCCGCCTGCCTTAGGGGAGGTGGGCCCGGAGGCGCTCATGGCCTCGGCGATGCTTCCGATGGGGCCGGCCGTGCCGTCAGTGCTCGCGTTGACGGCGAGAGCCTCGGCGTGCGTTCCGGCGGTCGAGCCCTCGGGCGCATCGGCGGCCATCCCATCATGCTCCTCGATGGCCCCCACGCCGTGGGGCAGCGTGGCGCTCACGGCCGCAGCGGCGCAGGAGCACGCGGCGGTGGCCCACAGGGCGTCGACGTCGGGCATGAAGCCGATGAGCAACGCGGCGACGGCCGGGCCGGCGATGGTGATGAGCGAGCCCATGGACTGGCTTGCGCCCACGAAGCGCTGCAGGTCGACACCCTCGCGCTCACAGACCTCGGGCAAAAGCGCATCGCGCGCGGTCATTCCGGGGACATCGCCCACGGCGCCCAGCAGGCCGAGCGCCACGAACCATGCGAAGGAAAGCCCCCAGATGCCGTCGACCACCGGCAGCAGGGCGATGCTGAGCGCCGAGATGAGGTCGGACACGACGCAGACCGCCTTGCGGTTCACGCGGTCGAGCAGCGCGCCGCCGAGGATGCCGCATACGAACTGGGGCACGGAGCAGATGAGCGCGAGCGAGCCGGCGGCCAGGACGTCGCCGGTGCGCGCGAGCAGCACGAGCGGCAGCACCACGCCCGCGATGGAATTGCCGAGCAACGAGAGCGCGTCGGAGATGAGGTAGCGCAAGACGGCGCCTTTGAACATGGGGTTCCTCTCGAACAGGGCGGTACGTCCCGCCGTTGCTCGATAGTAAAAACCCCGACGTAACGTCGGGCTCAAGCGCGCACACAGAGCCTCCACAGGCGAGATGTGCAATCGGGGACGGGTGCAAATTACACATCGCGCCTGCCCCCGCGCCTCGTTGCCCCTTCTTGCGCCGATGTGTAATTTGCACCCGTCCCCGATTGCACATCCGCGTCGCACCCCGCCGCTGGTCGAATGCCGCGCGTTCTCAGGGTTTTATAAGGTCGAGCGGGTATCCTCATGGTGAAAGTCGGGATGCTGGGGTTGGTCCGCTGTGAAAGGAGGTGCCCGATGCGCGTCTTGCTTGTTGAGGACACGCCCCGCCTGGCGGAGGCGGTCGCCGAGATCCTGTGCAAGGGCGGCTACGGTGCCGATGTGGCGCACACGGGTGTCGACGGTCTCGACCTGGCCTTCACCGGTGCCTACGACGTGGTTCTCCTCGACATCATGCTGCCCGACATGAGCGGCATGGAGGTGCTGCGTGAGCTCCGCGCGAAGGGCCGCACCGTACCCGTGATCTTGCTCACGGCCCGCCAGGGTGTGGGCGACCGTGTGGCCGGCCTCGACGCCGGTGCCGACGATTACCTGCCCAAGCTGTTCCATGCGAGCGAGCTCCTCGCCCGCATCCGGGCGGTCACGCGCCGCCCGCAGGCGTATCGCGCGGGCAACGTGCTCGAGGCGTGTGGCTTGGTGCTCGATCCTTCGTCGCATTCGCTGTCCATCGGCGGGGATGAGGTTGCATCTTTCATTGCTGGTGGCGAAGCCGAGGCACTTGTCGCCGGGAGCGACGTTGACGCCCCCGCCGCTTCAATCGAGTTGACGCCCAGGGAGTTCGCGCTACTCGAAGCCCTCATGAGCCGGCCGGGAGCTCCCGTGCCAAAACGCGACCTCATGATGAGACTGTGGGGGCCCAACGCCCGCGCGGGCGAGAACCGCATCGAGGTGCTCGTCCATGCCCTGCGCGACAAGCTCGCCCGGCTGGGCGGCGCCGCCCGCGTCGAGACGGTGCGAGGTGTGGGATATCGCCTCGCCGGTGAGGGGCGTGCGGGCAAATGACCGTTCCGTGCGCTCGCCTCGCGCGCCCCTGGTGCCGCGGGGCGAGCCTCGCGCGGACTCCGATCGGATCGATTGCCGAAGGGGGATGCTATGAACATCTCGAGCCATGACAGTGGGAAGGGCGAGTCTTACGACCTCATCCACCTGCGCAAGCGCCTCTGGCGGCTCTCGTCCGTCCTCACTTGCGGCGTCTTGGTCGTTTCCCTAATTGTGGCCTGGATTGCCAGCGCCGTTACTGCGGTGAAGAGTGCCGGCACAGAGATGGCGGGAGCGTTTTACTGGGATAACCGTTCGGAGAGCCTTCTCGACGTTCGCGATCGAGCGCAGCCGACCGTATATGAGGCACTGAATGCGTCATTTGAGCCCGTCAACAGCGTAGATGATGGGCAAGACGCATGGCTTCCGTTCGGATCCGCCCCGGACAGCAACTTCCTCGTGGGAGGTCTTGGCGGCAGCTCGTTTAGCGCTGCGGTGTTTGAGGACGGCTCGGTTGCTTTCTTGAGGCCACCAAGGAACGTGATGGATGATGCGGGGAGCGACGAAAAGAGGGAATACTGGTCGGAATCGACCGTCACATCCATGGTCGAAGATGCGATTGGCGTGCGCTCCAACGCGAGCCCCCATCTGGATGGGCAACTTATCGAAGGCGCGGGCATGACATGGCTGTGGACGACGCGCATCGAGGTTATAAATCCTAAATATGGCGCCGATGGGACAGATGATAATAACGACATAAGTTTCTATGCCAGTGGAGATCTATCGGATTACTCAAAGGACGGGTATCTGGCGGCCAGGGTTTTCGCCTTTGTGGACGTGTCGATTGCGGTCAAACATCTCAAACAGCTTGCCTTGGTGCTGGTAGGCGCAGGCATGCTCGGCTGCGCCCTGCTCATCGTCGTGTCCCGCAAGATCATTGACCGCGCCCTCGTTCCGGTGACGGAGTCCCAGGCGCGCCAACGTGAATTCCTCATCAAGGCGTCGCACGAGCTCAAGACCCCCATGGCGTCGCTGTCCTCGAACCTCGACGCGCTGGTGGCGAACGCGGATGAATCGGTCGCGAGCCAAGCGCATTGGACGGGCAACATGCGTAAGGACATCGACGAGCTGGCAGACCGCACGTGCAGGCTGCTCGACTTGGTGGCCCGCACGGGCGATGAGGGCGCCGGCGGGGGAGCCGCTGGCGACCGATGAGCTGCAACTCGGTTGGCGCTCACCGCGCCGTCTCAGGGGCTACGGCTCGAGGCAGCGCTCGCGGAACGCGTGAATCTCGTCCTCGGTGATGCCGAGGGTCCCCGTGATGTAGCCCATGAACCCGCCGCGCTCGGCAAGCGCCTCCTCGACGGCCTCGAAATACACGCGCGCCGCCCCCGAATCGCAGGTCAGCTCGGTGGGGGCGTAGAGGTTCGTCGCGAGGTAGTCGTTCAGGATGTCCTCGCGGCGCACGCCCAGCATGGTCTCGATGAGGATGGACCCCATGCCGCAGCGGTCGCGGCCCACGTAGCAGTGCCAAAGCGCGGCGCCGTCCTCAAGGTCGAGCACCGCGCGCACGAAGGCGCGGTAGCCCTCGATGCCGGCGCTGTTGAGGAGCATTTTCGGGTAGAGGAACTTCATGAATTCGATGGGGTCTCCCTGGGCGATTGCGTCGAGGCTGTAGTCGACCCCGCCCGCCTCCTGCGTGACGCCCAGCACGCGGTCATCGAAAATCGCGGCGTGTTGGAACCGCGCCTCCGGAAGCCGGTCCATGGGGTCGGGGAGCTCGGAGAGTTCGGTGAGGTTCCTGAAGTCCGTTACGAGGCGAACGCGATACTCATCGCGCAGGCGCGCGACGTCCGCGTCGGAGGCAAAGCCCAGCGTGCCCGAGCGCAGAAGGATGCCCCGCTTGATGCGCCGCCCGTCGGCACCGATCATGCCTCCCAGGTCGCGCGTGTTGGGGAGCTTCTCGAAATCGATGCGACCGTAGTCGGGCCGGGCGTCCGGAGCCGCCGCGGGCAGGTCGATCGTGTCGGGGAGCGCATCTCCCCAGTAATTTTTCGTCATCATGTACCCTTCGTGTCGGAAAAACGGCGAAAAAGCAACGAGAATCTGTATTGTCCAAGTAGACACCCGATTTGAAGGATGCCAACTGGGCTTTTGCTGGGAAAAAACACGGTCTACCCGGGGTGTCCGATTACTCGTTACATTTTCACCTGATTTGTGACACGGGCGTGGCTTGGCGCACACATGCGGCCGTATTCGGATTCTCCATTGCAGATAGGTTGGTTATTCCACCGAGAAGGCATCGGATTCTCCATTGCCAAGATGTTGGGTTATATGATTCCAGAAAGTCGGATTTTCCATTGCCGGAATGTCGGATTCTCCACGGGACTCCGCCAGCCCTGCCGCTCTCGCGCTTCTCAGTTCGCTGGTACAATGATGGGCTGTTGAACTGTTGAACCTACGCTAGGGAGCATGCATGGATCGCACCAAGATCGCCCAGCTCTACGCCGATGCTGAGACGCTCGGCGGCACCACCGTCACCGTCGCCGGTTGGGTCAAGTCCGTCCGCGACATGAAGAACTTCGGCTTCGTCACCCTGAATGACGGCAGCTGCTTCAAGGACCTGCAGGTCGTCATGAATCGCGAGGCGCTCGCCAACTACGACGAGATCGCCCACCAGAACGTCTCCGCCGCCCTCATCTGCACCGGCGAGCTCAAGCTCACGCCGGACGCGCCGCAGCCCTTCGAGCTCGCCGCGTGCGAGATCGTGGTCGAGGGCGTCTCCGCGCCGGACTACCCGCTGCAGAAGAAGCGCGCCACCGTGGAGTTCCTGCGCACCCAGCAGCACCTGCGCCCGCGCACCAACCTGTTCCGCGCCGTCTTCCGCGTGCGTTCCGTGGCCGCCGCGGCCATCCACCGCTTCTTCCAGGACCGCGGCTTCGTCTACGTGAACACCCCCATCATCACCGCGAGCGACTGCGAGGGCGCCGGCGAGATGTTCCACGTCACCACCATCGACCCGGCCAACCCGCCGCTGGATGAGCACGGCAACGTGGATTACTCCAAGGATTTCTTCGGTGCTCCCGCCTCCCTCACCGTTTCCGGCCAGCTCAACGCCGAGAACTTCGCCATGGCTTTCGGCGACGTCTACACCTTCGGCCCCACGTTCCGCGCCGAGAACTCCAACACCACGCGTCATGCGGCCGAGTTCTGGATGATCGAGCCCGAGATCGCCTTCGCCGACCTCGCCGACGACATGGACCTCGCCGAGGACATGCTCAAATACGTTATCCGCGACGTCATGGACCGTTGCCCCGATGAGCTCGCCATGCTCAACAAGTTCGTGGACAAGGGCCTCATCGAGCGCCTCACCCACGTGGCCAACTCCGACTTCGCACGCGTCACCTACACTGAGGCCGTTGGGATCCTCGAGCAGGCGGTCGCCGCCGGCCACTCGTTCGACTACCCCGTGAGCTGGGGCATCGACCTGCAGACCGAGCACGAGCGCTTCCTCACTGAGGAGCACTTCAAGTGCCCGACCTTCGTGACCGATTACCCGGCTGAGATCAAGGCCTTCTACATGCGCCTGAACGACGACGGCAAGACGGTCGCCGCGGCCGACTGCCTGGTCCCCGGCATCGGCGAGATCATCGGCGGCTCGCAGCGCGAGGAGCGCCTCGACGTGCTGGAGCGCCGCATCGCCGAGCTGGGCATGGACCCCGATCAGTACAAGTACTACCTCGACCTGCGCCGCTACGGCACCTGCAAGCACGCGGGCTTCGGCCTGGGCTTCGAGCGCCTGGTGATGTACCTCACGGGCGTCGGTAACATCCGCGACGTCCTGCCGCACCCGCGCACCGTGGGCAGCTGCGAGTTCTAATAGCCGCGATGTAAAACCCCGCCGGAGGGGCGGGCGCGTGATTGAGGTTTTGGGCAGCGCGCGCGTAATGTCGAAAAGATCGCGATTGAAACGCATCATTTTCGACATTATGCGCGTCCCTGCCATTGCGCGCCCCTGCCATTGCGCGCGTTTGCCGTTGCGCGCGTTTGCCATTGCGCGCCCTTGCCCACACCTTGGCGCATCTTGCCCGCGCCTCGACATGGCGCCTGCTCCCAAATCGAGGTGCGGGGCGCATGCTGGCACCCTTGTGGCGCCCGCTTGTTAACACGGCATTAACGTTTGAGCGGTGGTTGTGGGAGCGCGCTAGTATAGGGCTTGCGCGCTTTCACGCGATAAAGCGCTTCGTCATGGGGACGGGGCACGGAACAGCGAAACGGAGTTGATCGCCATGCTGAGCATTTCGCGCAGGAACCTTATCACCCTCGGAGCGGGCTTTTTTATGGCTGGCACTCTCTCCGGATGCGGCGACGGCGAGAAGCCCGCTTCGGGCGACGCCGCGTCGGGTGACACCGCCTCGGGTTCCGGCTACAAGATCGGCGTGCTCCAGCTGACGGAGCACGGCGCGCTCGACCAGACGAACAAGGGATTCGTCGCCGCACTCGACGAGTCGGGCATCGCCTACACGATCGACCAGCAAAACGCACAGAACGATCAGTCGGCCTGCCAGACCATCGCGAGCAAGCTCGTGAACGACGGCGACGACCTGATCTTCGCCATCGCCACTCCCGCCGCCCAGGCGGTCGCGGGCGCCACGTCCGACATCCCGGTCGTCGGCTCCGCCATCACCGACTACGCCGCGAGCGGGCTCGTGGACTCCAATGAGGAGCCCGGTGGCAACGTCACCGGAAGCTCGGACCTCACGCCCGTCGCGGATCAGATCGAGCTGCTTCGCCAGCTGCTGCCCGAGGCCAAGAGCGTGGGCATCCTGTACTGCTCCGCCGAGTCCAATTCGACGGTGCAGGTCGAGCTCGCCGAGGAGGTCCTCGAGGACGCCGGCATCGCGCACGAGCGCTACGCGGTCTCCACTTCCAATGAGATCCAGCAGATGGTCGAATCCATGGTCGGCAAGGTCGACGCGATCTACGCTCCCACCGACAACACCATCGCCGCGGGAATGGCGACCGTTTCCATGGTCGCCAATGAGAATAAGCTCCCCGTCATCGTAGGATGCGACACCATGGTCGAGGATGGAGGGCTGGCGTCGTATAGCATCAACTATTACGACTTGGGCTATAAGGCGGGCGAGATGGCCGTGAAGATCCTCACCGAGGACGCCGATCCCGCCGATATGCCCATCGAGTACCTGTCCAGCGATGAGTGCCAGCTCGTCGTGAACCAGGCGACCGCCGACGCGCTCGGCGTCGACATCTCGGCCCTCGAGGACGCCCAGATCATCTAAATTGCGAATCTGGGAAGCCGCCGCGGATGCGCGGCGCCCTCATCGTTCCTTCAACCGTGCCGCGCCCCTCGGGCGCGTTAGGAGAATCTCATGATTGACACGACTTGCTCCCGTCGTTCGTTTGCGAAGGGCGCCTTCGGCGCCGCCGCGCTCGCCGTGGCGGGCGGTCTCGGCCTTTCCGGCTGCGGAGACGGATCCGCGGCCAACGCCGGCTCTTCCGACAGCGCCGACGCCTCACTCAAGATTGGCGTGCTGCAGCTCACCGAGCACCCCGCGCTCGATGCCGCCAACAAGGGCTTCGTCGCCGCGGTCGAGGCGGCCGGTATCGGGGCGAAGATCAACCAGCAGAACGCCCAGAACGACCAATCCGCCTGCCAGACCATCGCGAGCACGCTCGTGAACGAGGGTTGCGACTTGATCCTCGCCATCGCGACCCCCGCCGCCCAGGCGGTCGCGGGCGCCACCTCCGATATCCCCATCGTCTGCACCGCCATCACCGACTTCGCCGCCTCCGGGCTGGTCGAGGACAATGAGGCGCCGGGCGGCAACGTCACCGGCACCTCCGACATGAACCCCGTCGCCGACCAGATCGATCTGCTCCACCAGCTCGTCCCCGAGGCGAAGAAGGTCGGACTGCTCTACTGCACGGCCGAGTCCAACTCCAAGATCCAGATCGACCTGGCCGCCGAGCAGCTCGACGCGCTCGGTATGGAGGGCGTCGAGTACACCGCCTCTAGCTCCAACGAGGTCCAGCAGGTGGTCGAGTCCATGATGGGGAAGGTGGACGCCATCTACACCCCCACGGACAACACCATCGCCTCCGCGATGACCGTCATCGCCTCCATCGCCAACGAGAACAAGGTCCCCACGGTGTGCGGTGAGGTCGCCCACGTCGAGGCCGGCGGTTTGGCGAGCGTGTCGATCAACTACGAGGAGCTCGGCCGCCGTGCGGGCGAGATGGCCGTGCGCATCCTCACGGAGGGTGCCGACCCGGCGGAGATGCCGATTGAGACCATGTCCGCGGACGAGTGCGATCTCGTCTACAACCAGAAGACCGCCGACGAGCTCGGCATCGATGTGAGCGCCCTGGCGGATGCCGGCGGCGCTGACGTGAGCGCCTGAGGCGCGCGCATGGTACACTGACCGGCGCATCTATATCTGTCGCGATAGCGATGAACCCCGGCGAGCGCATCCGCCGGGGTTCATTTGGCTCAAACTGAAGGAGGGACAACATGAGTGGTGCTCTGCTAGGCGCCGTCTCCCAGGGCATTCTCTGGGGCATCATGGTCCTGGGTGTGTACATCACCTATAAGCTGCTGGACATCGCCGACCTCACGGTCGACGGCAGCTTCGCGCTCGGGGGAAGCGTCTGCGCGGTGCTCGTCGTCGCGGGCGTCGACCCCCTCGTCGCGATCATCGCCGCGATGCTCGCCGGCATGCTCGCCGGCGCCGTCACCGGCTTTTTGCACACGGTGTTCGAGATCCCGGCCATTCTCGCGGGCATCCTCACGCAGATCGCCCTGTGGTCGGTCAACCTGCGCATCATGGGCAAGTCCAACACGCCGCTGCTGCAGCACGACACGATCTTCTCCCGCATGACGGAGATGACGGGCCTTTCCACCAACACGGGCTCCATCATCGTCGGCCTCATCGTGGCGGTGCTCATCATCGCCCTGCTGTACTGGTTCTTCGGCACCGAGATCGGCAGCGCCCTGCGTGCCACCGGCAACAACGAGCACATGATCCGCGCACTCGGCGTTTCCACCGCCAAGACCAAGATGATCGCCCTCATGCTGTCGAACGCCCTCGTCGGCCTTTCCGGCGGCTTGATCTGCCAGAGCCAGAAATACGCCGATATCGGCATGGGCACGGGCGCCATCGTCATCGGCCTCGCCGCCATCGTCATCGGCGAGGTGCTCGGCCGCCTCACCCCCGGCAAACTCACCGGTTTCAAGAGCCGCCTGGTCTCCGCCGTGATGGGTTCGGTCGTCTACTTCCTCATCCGCGCCATCGTCCTCCAGCTCGGCATGGACGCCAACGACATGAAGCTCCTGTCCGCCATCATCGTCGCGCTCGCCCTGTGCGTGCCCGTGGTGTGGGAGAGGTTCAAACTGCGCGCGAGCTACTCGAAGGGCGGTGAGGCAGATGCTTAAGCTGTCCCACGTGAAGAAGACCTTCAACCGCGGCACCGTCACCGAGAAGCGCGCCCTCACGGGCGTCGACCTCACGCTCGCCGACGGCGACTTCGTGACCGTCATCGGTGGCAACGGCGCCGGCAAGTCCACCTTGCTCAACATGATCGCGGGCGTGTACCCGCTCGATTCAGGCACCATCGAGCTGGACGGCGAGGACATCTCGCGTCTGTCCGAGCCCAAGCGCGCCAAGTACCTGGGCCGCGTGTTCCAAGACCCCATGCGCGGCACCGCCGCCGACATGCAGATCGAGGAGAATCTCGCACTCGCGAAGCGCCGCGGCCAGCGCCGCGGTTTGCGCTGGGGCATCACGCGCTCCGAGCGCGAGGAGTATGCGGAGCTGCTCAAGATGCTCGACCTCGGGCTGGAGACCCGCATGCAGGCCAAGGTCGGCCTGCTGTCCGGCGGCCAGCGCCAGGCGCTCACGCTGCTCATGGCCACGCTCACCAACCCGCGCGTGCTGCTGCTCGACGAGCACACCGCGGCGCTCGACCCCAAGACCGCCTCGAAGGTGCTCGAGCTCACCGAGCAGATCGTGGACGACCGCAAGCTCACCACCCTCATGGTTACGCACAACATGAACGACGCGATCCGTCTCGGTAACCGCCTGATCATGATGCACGGGGGCCGCGTGATCTACGACGTGGCCGGCGAGGAGAAGCGCGCGCTGACCGTTCCCGACCTGCTGCAGAAGTTCGAGGAGGTCAGCGGCGGCCAGCTCGCCAACGACCGCATGCTGTTGAGTTAGCGGCGCCGTCCTTCGCGCCGACGCCGCATGGGGCGCTTCGCGCCCAAGCCATGCGCCCGGCGCTCGTGCGGTCAGATTGCCTATGCTCACGAGTTAATTGCCTATGCTTACGAGTAAATTGCCTATGGAAGTCTTCCGTTTGACTGCGCTCGAACGGAAGAAATCCATAGGCAATTTCAATTGGAAAAAGGGATGGGCGGAGAGTGGGTGGCCTTATGCCCCCACGAGCCTCCATGACGGCGGCGTGAGTGGGTACAAGACTCCACAGATGTAGATGCATCGCGCTGTTATGGGAGGGGTACACCATGAAATTGCGCATCAAATCGAAGCTCCTGAGCGTCCACAGCGAAATCGAGGTCACGGCGATGGACGGAAGCGTCCTCTATTGCGCCGACACCGATCCGTTGTCCTCGCCGCGCCTCATGCGGTTCAAGGATGCCGAGTACCGCGAGCTCGCCACCGTCACCTCCGTGCGGCTCGACTACGCTGACCGCGCCCACCATGTCGTCATGGCGGACGGGCGCGTCATCGACGTCAAGCGCAAGTTCCGCACGCCCGCCAGCACGGTCGAGAGCTATCTGATCGTCAAGGGCGCCGACTGGCAGGTTGTCATGACGCGCGGATGGACGAGCCGATTCGAGGTCCGCGATGCGAGCGGCAAGGTCTACGTCGAGGCGAAGCAGATCGCCATGGAGCGCAACGACACCTATGAGCTGAACATAAAAGATGAGGCCCATGTGGACGAACTGGTCCTCATGAGCCTCATCGCCCGGGATATCATGACGGCGGATACGCCGGCTGCGCCCGCGGCGCCGGCGGAATAGGGCGTCGTTTCCGTCGCAGCCGGGGCGCCGCCGGCTCACGCGATCGCGCACCGGCGGCGGCAGGCTGCGAGCGTTCGATTTCCTAGCGCGTCCTCAGCGGGCGGTTGCCATTGCGATACACCAGGTAGCTATATGCGTAGGTGCCCAGGCTCGATGCGATCACGGAGCCCGCGAGCATCCAGAAGGCGACCTCCCCGTTCTGCATCGACCAGACGCCCGAGACCACCGCCGCGATTCCCGCGAGTACAAAGGCCACACCGCAAAAACGGTGCGTGAGGCGCCAGTTGCGGTCGTCGTCGAGCGCCCAGGGCGTCTTGCACCCAAAGGTGTAGTTGCGCTTGACCTTGGGCATGTAGTTGCCGAGCATGACAAGGCCGATGCCCACCACGATGCTGGTGATGACCCCGATCGGGCTTCCCGTCTCGGGCAGGATGCCGAACACCGTGAGCTCCGAAGTCCAGGTCATGCCGATCAAAAAGATCGTGAACAGCGATGCGAACCCGGTGTAGAACGACCCCATGCGCGCATAGATGGCGCCGCGCGGGTCCATGCCGGGAAGCACGCGGAACATGGCGAGGAAAAGCAGCGGCAGCGCGTCGAGCGCGATCATGGCGGTGCGGCTCGTGTAGCCGTTCACGTCGCCCGCCGCGTCCCAATGCGTGGGGACCATCTCGGGCATCCGGGGGAGCAGGGCGAGATGTGCCAGGAAGCTCGCGACGCAGAGGACGGCGAGGACCGTCATCGTCTTGCGGGAAAGCGGGTTCGCGCCCGGCCGCGCATCCCTTTCGGTGCCGTCCTGGGTCCGGCCTTCGGTGCCCGGCGTCTTCAGATCCTTATCGGTCATTTGTTTCGCTCCTATCGGTGAGGGTGTAGAACCAGCTCATGAGGTCCTGCAGGACCGAGGTGTTCAGGCTGTAGATGATGTTTTGACCGTCGCGCTCGGCGTCGACGAGCCCCGCGGCCTTGAGGGCGCTCAGGTGATGGCTGAGCGAGGGCTTGGTCATGTCGAAGTGCCCGGCGATCTCGCCGGCGGTGAGGTCCCCGCCTCGCAGCAGTTCAAGGATGTGCCTGCGAGTGGGGTCGGCGAGCGCCTTGAAGGCCTCTCCTCCCATGTGTCCTCCTTGAAGGTTCGTAGGTATGCGCGGTCTCACGTCGGTGATGCGCCGGCACCGTGCACATGTGCCAAGCGGTTGTGCGGACGAATCGACTCGCGGCTGAACGTTAGACAATTAGACATTCATCTAATAATGAAGTCAAGAAGTATTTAGACAAACTTCTAATCGTCTATATGTGCCGGATGGAGGGACAGCGACCCGATTATTCCCAGCGATAGTTCCGGCATGCCCTGCAGATGGGGGCGTAGAGGAAGCGCGGGACCGGGCATGACGCGATGATGAGGTCCGATGAGTTCTGATTGGGCAGAGTGCTCACGCCGCAGCTCGAGCGTATGGCGGCAATGAGCATGTCGATCGCCTCGGAGCGACGTCGGCGCATGCGGCCCATGCGCGGGCTGCGCGCGGAGGCGCTCACGAGCAGGCCGCCGCCCACGGCGATGCCTCCGCCCCACGGGATCCCAACGGAATCGCATGCGGCGCCGAGTTCGTCAAGTGCCTTGCGAGCTGCGGCGGAGTCGTGGTCATCGGTGCATGCGAGTCCGTAGAGAAGCGCGCGGCGGGGGAGGTCCGCCTGCTCGTCGCGTAGCGACTGCTCGCGCAGTTCGCTCCACACGCGTTTCACGTCTCCATTAGTGGGAGAGAGGAGGTAGGTGTGGGATTCGATCGCGCGCGCGGCGCCGTATGCGGGCAGGGGGAGATGGCGTTCGTAGACATCCAAGGCCTCGAGCAGGTCGTGCGAGAGATGCCCCAGACACGCCGCTGGCGCGCTGAGTCCCGCGTCGACAAGGGCGAGCCGGACGGGGAGCGCGGTGCGCTCGCGCGGCGGCTCCTCGCGTTCGATGGGGGTGTGTGTCATGGTCTCGCCCTTTCTGTCCCGAAAGCCGTACGGAGTACTGTACCTCGTGCCGTCTCCCCGTGCCACGCGCATCCTCGAGCCAATATGAAGGTGCGGCGGGGCAAGGTGCGGCGGAGCAAGGTGCGGCGGGGCGGGTGCGGCGGAGCAAGGTGCGGCGGGGCGGGTGCGGCGGAGCAAGGTGCTGCGGAGCGGGTGGCACGCGTGCGTAGAATCGTGAGCGCGCAAGGGAATGGTCGTAACGTGCCAATCTGATACAGCTCGGCATTTTACGACCATTTCTGAGAGCGATGAGGCTGGAGAACGGTCGTAAAATGCCATCCTGTTGCAGCTTGGCACTTTGCGATCAAAATATATAGGCGCACGCGGTTGGGAGACCGTTGCCGTGGAATCGCGAGTTCGCGCCCTCGCGGCGGGGTCTTGCAAACGCGACCGATGCGCGTCGCAGGACGTGTCGCCCCATCCGCCACGGCGCCTCATAGTCGAACCCTGGAGGAGCATCCATGTTTACAACGTTGTATCTCGTTCGACACGGCCAGACGGTGTTCAACACCCGATTGCTCATTCAAGGGCGCTGCGATTCCCCTCTCACGGATCTGGGCCGCGAGCAGGCCCGCGCCGCGGCATCGTGGCTGGGAGAGCGCGGCGTGCGCTTTGATGCGGCGTTCAGCTCGCCTGCCGAGCGCGCGTGCGGGACGATGGAGCTTCTCTGGGCGGGGCCCTATCAGCGTCTCGAGGGCCTGCGCGAGCGCTCGTTCGGCGATCTCGAGGGCACCGACGTGCTGGCGTTGCCCAAGCCTATGGGGGATTATCCGGTTTCGTTTGGCGGCGAGCCGGAGTTGGAGCTCGAAGCGCGCCTGACCTCGACGCTCGCGGCGGTGATGCGCGGGGACTACGAGGCGAGGCCGGTCTTCGCGCCGGAAGGCGTTTCGTCAAGTCAGTCGATTGGCTCGCGCAATCCCGTGCCCGGTCGCACGGATGCTCCGGTCGAACCCTGCGCCCTGCGCCCGCTCGACGAGGGCGCCCCGCGCTCGGGCAATGTGCTCGCGGTGAGCCATGGCGCCGCTTGCAAGGCATTCGCCCATACCTGGGAGCATACCGCCGAGGTGGAGCTCCCCAGCCCGTTCCCCAATTGCTGCGTGCTCGTCTACCGGTTCGACGGCGCGTCATTCAGCCTGGTCGAGGTGGCCGACCCCGCAGCGCACTTGGGCGGGGAGGGGCTGCCCATCTAGGTGCGCCGCCCTGTTCCCGCAGACGTCGCTCCCTTCTGCCCGTCCAGCGACCGATGGCGGCGACCGATGGCGGCGGATGAAAAAAGTTTGCCATGCGTGACATCGTTTCCGCGCCTCGGTACTATGAAATGCTGATGCGAATCCGCAGCGCCGGCTTTGGCTGGCGGGCGTATGGGCGCGCGCCGCGGCGGCGCGCGATTGAGGAGACGGTGCGATATGAGGCTCGACAAGCTGGAGATCGGCAAGGACGCCGTCGTGGCATCGGTCGACTCCGATGACGCGGCGCTGTATCAGCATATCTTGGACATGGGTCTGACCCCGGGCACGGAGGTCACCATGATGAAGCACGCCCCCATGGGCGATCCGGTGGAGATTCGGCTTCGTGATTACGAGCTTACGCTGCGCCTTGCCGACGCCGCTCGCATAGAGCTCGTCGACGTGCACGACGCCCACAACGCCCCGCGTGAGAATCCCGTCCCCGCGGCATCCGAACACCCCGCCATCGGAGAGTGCATCTGTCGGCCGCGCATAGGCCGGCAATGCGCCTCCGCCGACGAGCCTTTGCGGTTCGCGCTCGCCGGCAATCAGAATTGCGGCAAGACCACGCTGTTCAACCAGCTCACCGGTTCGAACCAGCATGTCGGCAACTTTCCCGGGGTGACCGTCGACCGCAAGGACGGCCGCATACTGGGCACGACAATGTGACCATCACGGATCTGCCCGGGATTTACTCGCTCTCCCCTTATACGAGCGAGGAGGTGGTGAGCCGTCGGTTCATTCTCGAGGAGGGGCCCGACGCCATCATCAACATCGTCGACGCGACCAACATCGAGCGCAACCTGTATCTCACCCTGCAGCTCATGGAGCTCGACCGTCCCATGGTGCTCGCCCTCAACATGATGGACGAGGTGGCCGCGAACGGCGGCACCATCGACGTGAACCGCCTCGAGGGCATGCTCGGTATCCCGGTGGTGCCCATTTCCGCTGCAAAGGGCGAGGGGATATCCGAGCTCGTCGAGCACGCCCTGTACGTGGCGCGTCATCGCGAGTTACCCGGGCGTCAGGATTTCTGCCCCGCCGACGGTCCGGACCACGGAGCCCTGCACCGTTGCATCCACGCCGTCATCCATCTCGTCGAGGATCATGCGGTGCGCGCGGGCTTTCCGCCCCGTTTCGCCGCGACCAAGCTCGTGGAGGGCGACGCCCTGGTGAGGGAGGCGCTCGGCCTGGACGAAAACGAGCTCGAGGCCCTCGAACACGTCATCAGCCAGATGGAAGGGGAGTCGGGCAAGGAGCGCCTCTCCGCGCTGGCCGACATGCGTTTCAGTTTCATCGGCGGCGTCTGCCGTGCGTGCGTGGTCAAACCGCGCGAAAGTCGCGAGCACAAGCGCTCGGTGGCGATCGACCGCATCCTCACCGGCCGGTACACGGCGTTCCCGGCGTTCCTGCTCATCATGGCGCTCGTCTTCTGGCTCTCGTTCGGCTCGCTCGGCGCATGGCTGCAAGGCCTGATGGAGGAGGGGGTCGCCTGGGTCACGTCGATCGTCGCCGGCACCCTCGCATCGATGGGGGTCAACCCCGTGGTGCGCTCGCTCGTGATCGACGGCATCTTCGCGGGCGTGGGGAGCATGCTGTCCTTCCTGCCGCTCATCGTCGTGCTGTTCCTGCTCCTATCCATGCTCGAGGATTCGGGCTACATGGCCCGCGTTGCGTTCGTGATGGACAAGGTGCTGCGTCACTTCGGTCTGTCGGGCCGCAGCTTCGTGCCCATGCTCGTGGGATTCGGCTGCAGCGTGCCCGCCATCATGGCCACGCGGACCCTCCCATCCGAGCACGACCGCAAGATGACCGTCATGCTCACGCCGTTCATGAGCTGTTCTGCCAAGCTGCCGGTGTACGGCCTGCTCACCTCCGCGTTCTTCGCGCGGGGGAGCGTTCTTGCGATGGTCTCGCTGTATCTTCTGGGTGTCGCGGTGGCGGCGGTCATGGCCCTCATCTTCAAGCGCACGGTGTTTCGCGGCGAACCGGTGCCCTTCATCATGGAGCTGCCGAACTACCGCCTGCCCAGCCTGAAGACGACCGTCATGCTCGCTTGGGACAAGGCGAAGGACTTCCTGCAGCGCGCGTTCACCATCATCTTCGCGGCGAGCATCGTCGTGTGGTTCCTGCAGACTTTCGACGGGCAGCTCAACGTGGTGGCCGATCAGTCGGAGAGCCTGCTCGCCGGCATCGGCGGCATCATCGCGCCTGTTCTGGCGCCCCTCGGCTTCGGCGACTGGCGCGCGAGCACGGCGCTCGTGACGGGCCTGCTCGCCAAGGAGAGCGTCATCTCCACGCTCGCGGTGCTGCTGGGTACCGAGTCCGCCGCGGCGCTCATGGGGCTGTTCACCCCGCTCACCGCGTACGTGTTCCTCGTATTCACCCTGCTCTACCCGCCGTGCGTCGCCGCCATCGGCGCCGTGAAGAACGAGCTCGGACCGCGCTGGGCGGCCGCCGTCTTCGCCTTGCAGTGCGTCGTGGCATGGGTGGTGGCCTTCATCGTGCGCCTCGTCGGCCTTGCCCTTGGCTTTGTGTAATTGGGGACGGGTGCAAATTACACATAGCGCCCGGCGGGCGCGCTGCATGTGTGCAAGCTGTGCATGCGCTCTCGATCGCGCCGGCCATCTTGACGCGGGTGGCGCCGGCTGCGATACTACCAAATCGCACACGCACGATTGCTGCCAGAGACAGCCGGTTCCAGCGTGCCCGCGCAAGCGAGCGCTATGGAGTAAAGGGGAAACCCGCCAGCCGAGGTGGTTGAGTAGCACTTGTCTTCTCGCCCCCGTCGCTCAAGCAGCGCGGGGGCTTTCTTTTTCGAGGCATGCCCCCGCCCACATCCTGGCGGTCGTGCCCGGAAAAGAAAAAGAAGGAGGTGTACCACATGCCAAAGCAGTACAAGATCGATGCAGTTGCCGAGATCGAGTCCAAGATCGAGTCCAACGCCGGCGTTTACGTCGTGAGCTACAACGGCCTCACCGTTCTTCAGGCCCAGGAGCTCCGCAAGCAGCTCCGTGAGGCCGGCGCGCAGATGAAGGTGTACAAGAACAACCTCGTCCGCATCGCCCTGGAGAACAAGGAGCAGCCGAACCTGGACGAGATGCTGGTCGGCCCGCTCGCCTACGTGTTCTTCGAGGAGGAGCCCGTCAGCGCCGCCAAGGTGCTCAAGGAGTTCGCCAAGAAGTCCAAGGGCGTCCTGGAGATCAAGGGCGGTATCTCTGACGGTCAGGCTGTTTCCGCCGCCGAGGTCGACGCCATCGCCGAGCTCCCCAGCAAGGATCAGCTCCTGGGTCAGATCGCCGGTCTCATCAACGGCTTCGCTCGCGACATCGCTGTCTGCGTCAACGGCGTTTCCTCTGGTCTCGCCCGCACCGTTCAGCAGATCTCCGAGCAGAAGGCGGCCTAGTCGGCGGCCTTCCCGCGGCCGCCTAGCGGCTGCACCCCTGGTGCATCGCGCACCGTACTTTAGTTTTGATCTCCCTGCCAGACGCAGGGAAACCGAAAGGACTTAGAAATGGCTAAGCTTACCACCGATGAGATCATCGAGGCTCTGAAGGAAATGACCCTGCTCGAGGCTTCCGAGCTCGTCAAGGCTATCGAGGACACCTTCGGCGTTTCCGCCGCCGCTCCTGCCGCCGTCGTGGCCGGCCCTGTCGCCGCCGCTGAGGAGGCCGAGGAGAAGACCGAGTTCGACGTCGTGCTCGAGGGCTTCGGCGACAACAAGATCCAGGTCATCAAGGTCGTCCGTGAGCTCACCTCCCTCGGCCTGAAGGAGGCCAAGGAGGTCGTCGAGGGCGCTCCCAAGGCCGTCATCGAGGGTGCCAAGAAGGAGGACGCCGAGGCCGCCAAGGAGAAGCTCGAGGCTGCCGGCGCTGCCGTTACCCTGAAGTAGTTTCCACGCAGGTGCATCACCTGCGGGCTACTGAGCACATAACGCGCTCAACAGCGGGATCCACGTCTGTGGGTCCCGCTTTTTTCGTTGGGGGGTCGGGCAATTGCGGGATATCCGTGTGAAATTCGATATATCGACCTTGTGCGAGTAACATTACAAAATGTATGTGCATTGCGCATTTTCACCGCGTGCGAATAGCGCCCGCGGTTGTGCTGAAAGGACAGTCCATGAAGGCTATCATCCCCGCCGCCGGCCTCGGCACCCGCTTCCTGCCCGCCACCAAGTGCACCCCCAAGGAGATGCTGCCGGTCCTCGACAAGCCGGTCATCCAGTACGTGGTGGAGGAGGCCCTCGACCCGGAGGAGGTCGACGGCGCCATCATCGTGACGAGCCCCGGCAAGCCCGAGCTGCTGAGCTACTTCCAGCCCGACCGCTCGCTTGAGGCCCTGCTGCGCGAGCGCGGCAAGGCCGGCTACGCCGACGCCGTCGCCCACGCCGGCAACATGCCCGTGGACTTCCGCTACCAGTACGAGCCGCGCGGCCTCGGCCACGCCATCCGCTCCGCCGCCGACGCCTGCGCCGGCGAGCCCTTTCTGGTCCTCCTGGGCGACTACGTGGTCCCCGCCAAGGACATCTGCGACAAGATGCTCGAGGTCTCCCGCGCCCACGGCGGCGCGTCCGTGATCGCCGTCGCCCCGTGCGCGCCCGACCAGGTCGACCGCTACGGCGTCATCGCCGGCGACTTCGTGGGCACCCTTGAGGGATGCGAGGGCGCGGGGGAGACCGAGCCCGGCGCCGTGTGGCGCATCGGCGGCCTGGTCGAGAAGCCGAGCCCCGAGGCGGCCCCCTCGAACCTCTACATCGTCGGCCGCTACCTGCTGAGCCCGCTCGTCATGGAGCTCCTCGCCAACCAGCAGCCCGGCAAGGGCAACGAGATCCAGCTGACCGACGCCATGGCGCGCAGCCTGGACCGCGAGGCCATGTACGCCGTCGTGATCGACCCGCTCTCCGGCTACGACACCGGCACCCCCTCCGGCTGGATCGCCACCAACGCCCTCATGGCCGCGAGCGACCCCCGCTTCGCCGGCGAGTTCTGGGCGGCCGTCGACGAGCGCGGCGGTCTGGAGCGCTAGACATCGACGGTTCTGTCAAGGCTCTTCAAACCCCGCATCGTATACTGCGATGCGGGGTTTTTATGTTCGGTGTGTAAGGCCTTCCCGATTCCAATGATGACAAATGTCAATCTGCTATAAACATAGTCGGTTTGTAGGTGGTAATATTACCAGCCTTTTATTTTCAAGCCAGAAGGACGTGAGTCCTCGTTAGGGGGAATGAAATGAGTCGACTGTTTTCGAGGTCGGGCATCGCCTTCATCGCCGCTCTTGGGTTGACGGGAGGTTTTACTGGGACTCCCATCGCTTTTGCGGATGGATCTGCAGTCTCTATTGAGCAAGTGAGCGCAGCGGACGTTAGGGCCATGATGGACAAGTTGGTCGCGGTGCGCCCGAACGTCACGCCAGAGTCTTGGATCGCAAGCGGAGCCGACAGCGAGCTTACCATCGCGTACCTGGAGCTGGGGACCCAGTCTTCGTTCACAAACGAGGAGCTTATAAAAAGACTCAAGTCCTCTTACGACGTGCTCGTTCCGGGCGAGAACCTCACGACCTTCATGAACCCGACGGATGACACCGTCAGGGGCGGCAATGTGGACGATCATAATAACAGCGATCTGATGCGCGCGTATTGGGTGGACGGCAAGCCCGGCAATCGACCCGGATACCGTGATTTCATGCTGTCTAACGCGGTGAACGGACTTGCCAGGTGGGGTCGCCTCAACACCGACGGCACCCCCAGTTATGCCGGCACCGCGAAGCTCGGTGCGAAGGGCGCCAAGAGAGCCGTATATGTCCAGTTTGACTTGGAGAAGAGCGCGACCATCAAGAATTTCCGCATTTGGCGCTCCCTCATCGATGGCGCGAGCTATGCGAACACCGCGCTCGTGATCTCCGATGATCCTTCCTTCTCGACTAAGAACGTCGTCTATTACTCTGCCGGTGATGACAAGTCCGACGTCTTTGGGCTCGGCACCGCGCCCACGGATGCCTACTACACCGAGACCGCCGAGGGCAAGGACCTGCTTCAAGGCAAGCAGCCTGTCACCGGGCGGTACGTTCGCCTTTATCTGAACGGCACGACCAACGACGTAGGCGGCTTGAACGCGCTTCTCGAGATCGCCATCACAGGCACTGGCACAGGCGATATGACCGAGGCTTACGATACCTCGGAGCTCGAGGGCGCCATCGCCCGCGTTCGGGCGCTGCTGCGCGATCATGCCGGCGATTACTCCGCCGAGACCGTGAAGGCGCTCGAGGAGTCTCTTGCCAAGGCCGAGGATCTTCTCGCGCGCATCAAGAACGGCACCGCCACCGAGAACCTCGGCGCGGTGAGCGATCTCGTCGACAACGTCGAAAAGGCAGAGCAGAACCTCGTCAAGGCCTACACCGTGACCTTCGACGACAAGATCGACGCAACCGAGAATGCGGCGATCGAGGCCGCCGAGGGCACCGCCGTCGCCTTGCCCGCGAACCCGACCCATCCTCAGTGTTACGCGTTCGAGGGTTGGTTCCTCGACAAGGAGGGCAAGACCGCTTTCGACCCCGCCGCTCACACCGCCGGTGACATCACCGTCTACGCCAAGTGGAGCACCCCGGCCGTCGAGCTCAAGCCCACCGAGTCCGTCAAGCCCGAGGCCAAGCCCGAGGCAAAGCCCGAGGCAAAGCCCGAGAACGGTAAGAAGCCTGTCGAGGGCGACAAGCTCCCGCAGACCGACGACGCCTCCATGTTCGCCGTCGCCGCTTCGGCGCTCGGCTCCGCTGCGGCCTTCGTCGCCGCCCGCCGCCGCAAGTAAGGCGGCGCGTTCGACCCGCGTGTCTATCGCTCATGCGAGTTCATGAGGCCCCGCGGCTACGCGCCGTGGGGCCTTTTTCACGCGCCGTTCGTCCATTCGGCGGTGCCACTCAAGGTCCATTCACCCAAAACACATGAACATGTGTTCGATTTAGGCAATCTACCTGCGTGTTTACGAGAAAGAATTTCTTTAACCCAAAAACTGGGCATAGTCAAGACTTTTCTTGCCGAACGGAATCGACCTGATAAACTAATAGGTTGCATTACCTGGCGGAGCTATGCCCATTGCCGGTGTATGTGCACGCGAGGACGGTCGCATGTGCAATTCGCACCCGTCCCCAATTGCACATCACAAGGCGAGACGCATGGCGTCCGTCGGATCAACCGCCTTTCCCAAGAAGGAGGAAACACCTGGTGCCGAAAGCAAACGCCACACAGACCGTGACTGCCACCGAGCGCACACGCGTCAACTTCGGGAAGATCCCGGAGACGATGGAGCTGCCGAACCTCATCTCCGTGCAGAAGGAGAGCTTCGAGCGCTTCATGGACGAGGGCCTGCGCGACGCCTTCAAGGAGTCCAGCCCCATCCAGAGCCAGAACCACCAGCTCGAGGTGACCTTTGGTCACCATCAGTTCGGCGACCCGTCCCACACCGTGGACGAGTGCCGCGAGAAGGACATGACCTACCAGGCCCCGCTGCTGACCGAGGTCCGTCTCACCAACCTCGAGACGGGCGAGATCAAGGAGCAGCTCGTCTTCATGGGCGACTTCCCCATGATGACCGACCAGGGCACCTTCATCATCAACGGCACCGAGCGCATCGTCGTCTCCCAGCTCGTCCGCTCCCCGGGTGTGTACTACGGCTCCGAGATGGACGGCGGCAAGCAGGTCTACAAGGCCCAGGTCATCCCGGCCCGCGGCGCCTGGCTCGAGTTCGAGGTCGACAAGCGCGACCAGCTCGTGGTCTCCATCGACCGTAAGCGCAAGCAGTCCGCCACCATGTTCCTGCGCGCGCTGGGCATCGCCGTCACCAACGACGAGATCTTCGAGCTCCTCGGCGACTCCGACGTCGTGAAGCGCACCATCGAGCGCGACACCGCCCTCACCCGCGAGGACGCCCTCATCGAGATCTACCGTCGTCTGCGCCCCGGCGAGCCGCCGACCGTCGACGCCTCCCGCAGCCTGCTCGAGGGTCTGCTGTTCAACCCGCAGCGCTACGACCTCGCCCGCGTCGGCCGCTACAAGGTCAACAAGAAGCTCAACCTCACCACGGAGGAGGACGTCACCGTCCTCACCGATGAGGACATCATCGCCACCCTGCGCTACCTGCTGTCCCTGGCCGCGGGCGAGCCCGGATTCAAGGTCGACGACATCGACCACTTCGGCAACCGCCGCATCCGCACCGTGGGCGAGCTGGTGGCCAACCAGTTCCGCATCGGCATGAGCCGCATGGAGCGCGTCGTGCGCGAGCGCATGAGCTCCCAGGACGTCGACGAGATCACGCCCCAGAGCCTCATCAACATCCGCCCGATCGTGGCTTCCATCAAGGAGTTCTTCGGCTCCTCCCAGCTCTCCCAGTTCATGGACCAGGCCAACCCGCTGACGGGCCTCACCCACAAGCGCCGCCTGTCCGCGCTCGGCCCCGGTGGCCTTGCCGGCCACAAGTCCGGCTCCAGCCGCCGCACCAACGTGCCGACCGCCGTCCGCGACGTCCACAACTCGCACTACTCCCGTATGTGCCCCATCGAGACGCCCGAAGGCCCCAACATCGGCCTGATCGGCTCGCTGGCCCTGTACGCCCGCGTGAACGAGTACGGCTTCATCGAGGCTCCCTACCGCAAGATCGACAACGGCGTCGCCACCGACCAGATCGACTGGATGACCGCCGATGAGGAGGAGCTGCACATCATCGCCCCCGCCAACACGCCGATCGATCCCGAGACCAACGAGCTCGTGACCGTCGACGCCGATGGCAACCTCGTGCGTCCCCACACCGTCGTCGCCCGTACGCGCGACTTCGACGGCTCCTTCGGCGCTCCCGCCGACGTGCCGGTCGAAGACGTCAACTACATGGACGTCTCCCCGCGCCAGATGCTCTCCGTCGCGGCCACGCTCATCCCGTTCCTCGAGCACGACGACGCCAAGCGTACCCTCATGGGCGCCAACATGCAGCGTCAGGCCGTGCCGCTGGTCCACCCGGTCGCCCCGTACGTCGGCACCGGCATGGAGAAGCGCGCCGCCATCGACTCCGGCGAGGTCACCCTGGCCAAGCACGCCGGTGAGGTCATCTTCGCCGACGCCGCCAAGATCACCGTGAAGACCGCCGAGGGCCTGGACACCTACAAGATGCCCAAGTACCAGCGCTCCAACCAGTCCACCTGCATCAACCACCGCCCGCTCGTGCGCGTGGGCGATCAGGTCACGCAGGGCCAGCCCCTGGCCGACGGCCCCTCCACCGATCACGGCGAGCTCGCCCTCGGCCAGAACCTGACCGTGGCCTATATGCCGTGGGAGGGCTTCAACTACGAGGACGGCATCATCGTCTCCGAGCGCCTCGTCTCCGAGGACCTGCTCACCACCATCAACATCTCCCGCTACGAGCTCGATGCCCGCGACACCAAGCTCGGCCCCGAGGAGATCACCCGCGAGATCCCGAACCTGTCCGAGGACATGCTCGCCAACCTCGATGAGGACGGCATCATCCGCATCGGCGCCGAGGTCAAGGCCGGCGACATCCTGGTCGGCAAGGTCTCTCCCAAGGGCGAGTCCGCGCTGACCGCCGAGGAGCGCCTGCTCCGTGCCATCTTCGGCACCAAGGCCCACGATGTCCGCGACACCTCCCTCAAGATGCCCCACGGTGCCGAGGGCCGCGTCATCGACGTCGTGCGCTTCAGCCGTGAGAACGGCGACGACCTCGCCCCCGGCGTGAACGAGCAGGTTCGCGTGTACGTCGCGCAGCGCCGTAAGATCCAGCAGGGCGACAAGATCGCCGGTCGCCACGGCAACAAGGGCGTCATCTGCGAGGTCCTGCCCGTGGAGGACATGCCTTACATGGCCGACGGCACCCCGGTCGACGTCATCCTGAACCCGCTGGGCGTTCCCTCCCGTATGAACGTCGGCCAGCTCCTCGAGTGCCACCTCGGCTGGGCCGCCGCCTGCGGTTGGGACACCGAGTCCGCTGATTCCGACAAGTACGTTCCCGGCCCGTTCTTCACCGCGACGCCCGTCTTCGACGGCGCCCACGAGGACGAGATCGCCGAGGTCATCCGCCGCGCCAACCGCAACATGGTGAACCTCGCCACAGAGCGCTTCGGCGAGCACATGAACCCCGCGTTCGTGACCCAGCTCGATGAGCGCGGCAAGACCGTGCTCTACGACGGCCGCTCCGGCGAGCAGTTCCGCGAGCCGATCACCGTGGGCACCTCCTACATCCTGAAGCTCGGCCACATGGTCGACGACAAGATCCACGCTCGCTCGACGGGCCCCTACAGCCTCGTCACCCAGCAGCCGCTGGGCGGTAAGGCCCAGTTCGGCGGCCAGCGCTTCGGCGAGATGGAGGTCTGGGCGCTGTACGCGTACGGCGCCGCGAACGTCCTCCAGGAGATCCTCACCGTCAAGTCCGACGACACCGTCGGCCGCGTGAAGACCTACGAGGCCATCACCAAGGGTGAGAACGTCCCCATGGCCGGCATCCCCGAGTCCTTCAAGGTTCTCGTCAAGGAGATCCGCTCGCTCGCGCTCGACATCGAGCCCATCCGCGACGCCGAGCCCGCGCCCGCGCCGGCTCCGGCCGCCGAGGACTCCGAGCTCGACCTGGCCGACCTGCCCTCGCTCGACGAGGCCGACACCTCCGCCGACGCGGCCGACGCCATCCTCGATGAGCTCGCCGCCACCACGACCGATAAGGAGTAGTTGACTGTGGCAGATTTCGAAGCTACTGATTTCGACTCGGTAAAGATCTCGCTTGCTTCCGCCGACAAGATCCGCTCGTGGTCGCGCGGCGAGGTCAAGAAGCCCGAGACCATCAATTACCGTACCCTCAAGCCCGAGAAGGACGGCCTGTTCTGCGAGAAGATCTTCGGTCCCGCCAAGGACTGGGAGTGCTCCTGCGGCAAGTACAAGGGCATCCGTTTCAAGGGCATCGTCTGCGAGCGCTGCGGCGTCGAGGTGACCACGGCCAAGGTGCGCCGCGAGCGCATGGGCCACATCGAGCTGGCGGCCCCCGTCAGCCATATCTGGTACTTCAAGAGCCCGACCTCGTTCCCGATGAGCCGCATGCTCGACATCAAGTCCAAGGATCTCGAGAAGGTCCTGTACTTCGCGAGCTACATCATCACCCATGTCGACTATGAGGCCCGTGAGGCCGACGCCGACGACCTGCGCGAGGAGCTCGCCGCCGACCTCGAGGAGATCGACGCCGAGTGCGCCCGTCAGATCGAGTCCCTGAAGGAGCAGGGCAACCCCGAGAACTTCGACGAGTTCTCCGACGAGGAGCCCCTCACCCCCGAGGAGATCGCCGCCGGCATCGTCGACATCGAGGAGGAGTGCCGCGACGAGAAGGACCTCCGCTCCGAGGCCTTCCAGGCGTTCATGCAGCTCAACGAGCGCGACCTCGTCTCCGACGAGCCGCTGTTCCGCGAGATGAAGCGCTACTACTCCATGTACTTCAAGGGCGGCATGGGCGCCGAGGCCATCCGCGACCTGCTCGACGCCATCGACCTCCCGCAGGAGGCCGCGACCCTCAAGGCCATCATCGCCGACGAGGACAGCCAGAAGCAGAAGCGCGAGAAGGCCGTCAAGCGCCTCGAGGTCGTCGACGCCTTCCTGAAGGGCGGCAACAACCCCGCGAACATGATCCTCGACGTGATCCCGGTCATCCCGCCGGATCTGCGCCCGATGGTCCAGCTCGACGGCGGCCGCTTCGCCGCGTCCGACCTGAACGACCTGTACCGTCGCGTGATCAACCGCAACAACCGCCTCAAGCGCCTGCTCGACCTGGACGCCCCCGCGATCATCGTGAACAACGAGAAGCGCATGCTCCAGGAGGCCGTCGACGCCCTGTTCGACAACGGCCGTCGTGGTCGCCCGGTCTCCGGCCGTGGCGGCAGGCCGCTGAAGTCGCTGGCCGAGGCCCTCAAGGGCAAGCAGGGCCGCTTCCGCCAGAACCTGCTCGGCAAGCGCGTCGACTACTCCGGCCGTTCGGTCATCGTCACCGACCCGAAGCTCAAGCTGCACCAGTGCGGCCTGCCCAAGACCATGGCCCTCGAGCTGTTCCAGCCCTTCGTCATGAAGCGCCTGACCGAGCTCGGCAAGGTCGAGAACATCAAGGGCGCCAAGCGCGCCATCGAGCGCCGCGCCTCCTTCGTCTGGGACATCCTGGAAGAGGTCATCGACGGCCGTCTCGTGCTGCTCAACCGTGCCCCGACGCTGCACCGCCTCTCCATCCAGGCCTTCGAGCCCGTGCTGGTCGAGGGTAAGGCCATCCACCTGCACCCCCTCGTCTGCGCCCCGTTCAACGCGGACTTCGACGGCGACCAGATGTCCGTCCACGTCCCGCTGTCCGTCCAGGCCCAGGCCGAGGCTCGCATCCTGATGATGAGCTCCAACAACCTGCGCTCCCCGGCTTCCGGCAAGCCCGTGAACATTCCTTCCCAGGACATGATCATCGGCGTGTACTACCTGACCCAGGCCCGCGAGGGCATGCCGGGCGAGGGCCACGTGTTCGCCAGCTTCGACGACGCCCTGCGCGCCTACGACTGCCGCGCCGAGGCCGGCGTCGACCTGCAGGCCAAGGTCTACGTCCGCGTCTCCGCGGCCGAGGCCAACGTCGAGCTCGAGGACGGCACCAAGCTCTTCCGCGTGAAGACCGGCAAGAACACCATCGAGGACTTCGACGTGACCGGTACCAAGACCGCTCGCTTCGAGACCACGATCGGCCGCATCATCTTCAACCGTCAGTGCCTGCCGGCCGACTACGAGTTCATCAACTACAAGATGGTCAAGGGCGACATCGCCAAGCTGGTCTCCGACTGCTGCGATCGCTATCCCGAGGCCGAGGTCGCCCCGATCCTCGACGCCATCAAGTACTCCGGCTTCCACTACGCCACCACGTCCGGTCTGACCATCTCCGTGTGGGACGCCCTCATCCCGGACGACAAGTGGCAGGTCCTCGACCGCGCCCAGAGCAACGTCGACCAGATCAACGAGTACTTCGAGGAGGGCTTCCTCAACGAGATGGAGCGCCACATCGAGGTCGTCAACGAGTGGACCGCCGCCACGGACGAGGTCGCTTCCAAGATGCTCGCCATGTTCGACGAGGAGAACCCCATCTACATGATGGCCGACTCCGGCGCCCGAGGCTCCAAGGCCCAGCTGCGTCAGCTCGGCGGCATGCGCGGCCTGATGGCGGACATGTCCGGCGAGACGATCGACCTTCCCATTAAGGCGAACTTCCGCGAGGGCCTGCTCCCGCTCGAGTACTTCATCTCCACCTACGGCGCCCGTAAGGGCCTCGTCGACACCGCCTCGCACACCTCCGACTCCGGTTACCTCACCCGTCGTCTCGTCGACGTGGCGCAGGACGTCATCGTGCGCGAGGAGGACTGCGGCACTTCCGAGGGCTGCACCTACAACCTCATCATCCCCGGTACCGAGGACCTCAACGCCGACCTCGTGGGCCGTTGCTTCCTGGACGACGTCGTCGCCCCGGACGGCACCGTGCTCTTCCAGAAGGACGCCTACATCACCTGCGTCGACGACCTCCAGAAGATGGTCGACGCCGGCCTCAAGAAGGTCTCCCTGCGCGCCCTGCTGACCTGCCGTTCCAAGTACGGCGTCTGCCAGAAGTGCTACGGCTGGGACCTGTCCACCCGTCGCCCGGTCGCCATCGGCACCGCGGTCGGCATCATCGCCGCCCAGTCCATCGGCGAGCCCGGCACCCAGCTCACGATGCGTACGATCCACTCCGGCGGCGTCGCGGGCGTTGCGGACATCACCCAGGGTCTCCCGACCGTCTCCCGTATGTTCGACATCGTCGGCAACGTCAACGAGAAGATCCTCGGCCGCGAGGCGGACCTGGCCCCGTTCTCCGGCCACCTCGCCATCAAGCCCGAGAAGTCCGAGTACGTGCTCACGCTCACCGACACGGACGACCCGAGCCGCATCCTGGACGAGAAGCGCGTTCCCGCCGCCGTCCAGTTCATGCCCGGCATCGAGGACGGTTGCGAGGTCCGCGCCGGCGACCAGATCACCAAGGGCTTCGTCAACTTCCGCAACCTGCGCCAGCTGACCGACATCGAGTCCACGATGCACACGTTCGTCGAGAATGTGAAGGAGGTCTACAACTCCCAGGGCGTCGACCTCAACGACAAGCACATCGAGGTCATGGCGCGCCAGATGCTGCGCCGCGTCCAGATCACCAACCCCGGTGACTCCAAGTACCTGCTCGGCCAGTACGTCGACCGCTACGAGTTCGCCGACGAGGTCGAGCGCGTGGCTCGCGAGGGCCTCAACCCGCCCGCGGCCGAGCCCGCGATCCTGGGTACCCTCAAGGTCGCTTCCTCGATCGACTCCTGGCTGTCCTCCGCGTCGTTCATCCGCACCGCGGGCGTCCTCACCGAGGCCGCCATCGAGGGCAAGGTCGACCACCTGCTGGACCTCAAGTCCAACGTCATCGTGGGCAAGAAGATCCCGGCGGGCACCGGCCTCAAGCCGTATGCCAAGGCCGGCATGACCTACCGCACCGAGGAGGGCTACGTCCCGGTGGACAACCCGACCTCCCCGCACGCCAAGGTCCTGCCCGATTGGGCTCCGGAGGAGCTCAAGGAGCTCGACACCGTCCTGCCCCAGCAGCTCGATTTCGGCGGCGGCGACTTCGGCGCCGACGGCGGCCACATCACCCGCAACGGCCGCACCATCTCCGCCGAGGACGCGCGCCTGTACCTCTTCGACGACCTGGGCGTGTCCCAGCGCTGGACCAACAAGTTCAGCGAGGTCGGCATCGAGGTCGTCGGCGACCTGGTGGGCAAGTCCGAGGAGGACCTGCTCCGCATCGACGGCATCGGCGCCAAGGCCATCGAGGAGCTGCGCGACGGTCTGGAGGAGCACAACCTGCTCTACATCCTCGAGAACACCGAGGACGTCGCCGACGAGGAGGACCTCTCCCAGCTGCTGCAGATGGTCTTCTCCCCGGATGGCCCGGACGACATCCTGCTCGGCACGAGCGCCCCGCGTCATCACCTCGATTCCGATGAGGAGATGATCGGCGCCCCCGCCCAGTCCAAGGATGGCAGCGGTGTCATCAACGAGGACATGGCCTCCCTCGACGAGCTCCTGAACAAGCTCGTCGACACTGACGAGGTTTATCCCGAGGAGCAGGAGGACTAGTTCCCGGCCCAGCTTTCCGGAGTTCGTAGGCGATTCCGCCTGCAGCCGGCGATCCTGATCGCAGAGCCCGCCTTTCCCGAAAGGGGAGGGCGGGCATTTTGCATGTGCGCATATATGGGGATATTTGCGGGTTTCGATGTATGGGTACCGCGGTGGTCGCCACCGTAGGGCAACGTTATCGCCATTCCCGGCGTCGAAGAAGATTGCCTATGGAAATCTTCCGTCAGGCATCGATCAAACGGCATGCAATCATAGGCAATCTCAAAGCTGCCATAGGCAATCGGGGCACCGCCATAGGCAATCGGGGCACCGCCATAGGCAAAGAGGCTATGGGCGTAGGTAAAGTGCCATCGCCATGGGCAATGGGGGCAACGTTGCGGGTGATCGAGATGATGTCGCGGATAAACAGGCGTTGTCATGGGCAAGCGAGGCAGAGCCATGCAAAACCGTCAGTGCGATGGCCGTCTCATTTGTGGTTTATGGAGACTCTACGGAATATGCCCCAAATAGGGAAACGCCCGGGCGCGTGGTCTGTTGACCGCCCAGATACGCGCGCGTATCATAGCGAACTGCGTGTTTTGCGGGCGGATGCTGACGCCCCTTAATATGCCGTTGCGCATGGAATGGAAGCTGGATATTTCGAGAAGGAGTACGCTTTGCCTACTATCAACCAGCTGGTTCGCCAGGGCCGTCGCTCGGTCCCCAAGAAGTCCAAGAACGCCGCTCTCAAGAGCAACTCTCAGAAGCGCGGTGTGTGCACCCGCGTGTTCACCACCTCTCCCAAGAAGCCGAACTCCGCTCTTCGCAAGGTCGCCCGTGTGCGCCTCGTGAACGGCATCGAGGTCACTGCTTATATCCCCGGTGAGGGTCACAACCTGCAGGAGCACTCCATCGTGCTCGTCCGCGGCGGCCGCGTACGCGACCTGCCCGGTGTGCGTTACCACATCATCCGCGGCTGCTACGACTGCGCCCCGGTTGCCAATCGCAAGCAGGCTCGTTCCCACTACGGTGCCAAGCGCCCGAAGTAGTCTCGCGAGTAGACCCGATCATATTCAGATAGAGGAGATATAACATGCCGCGTCGTGCAGCTAAGAATCACCGCCGCGAGGTTCAGCCTGATGCTGTTTACAACAACCGCCTCGTGACGCAGCTCATCAACAAGGTCCTTCTTGACGGCAAGAAGGCCACCGCTGAGCGCATCGTTTACACCGCCTTCGACATGGTTGCCGAGAAGACCGGCGAGGACGCCCTCTCCGTCTTCAAGAAGGCCATGGACAACATCAAGCCCACGCTCGAGGTCAAGCCCAAGCGCGTCGGTGGCGCCACCTACCAGGTCCCCATGGAGGTCAACGCCCGTCGCTCCACCCAGCTGGGCATCCGCTGGATGGTCAACTTCTCCCGCGCCCGCAAGGAGAAGACCATGGCCGAGCGTCTCGCCGCCGAGATCCTCGACGCCTCCAACGGCGTCGGCGCTTCCGTGAAGAAGCGCGAGGACGTCTTCAAGATGGCCGAGGCCAACCGCGCGTTCTCTCACTACCGCTGGTAATCTCAAGGAAGGAACTGACTCATGGCTAAGCCCAAGTACAAGCTTTCCGAGACCCGTAACATCGGCATCATGGCCCACATCGATGCCGGTAAGACCACCACGACCGAGCGCATCCTGTACTACACCGGCAAGAAGCACAAGATCGGTGAGACCCATGAGGGCGCTGCCACCATGGACTGGATGGTTCAGGAGCAGGAGCGCGGCGTTACCATTCAGTCCGCCGCCACCACCTGCTTCTGGCCCAAGGACGGTAAGAACTACCGCGTCCAGATCATCGACACCCCCGGCCACGTTGACTTCACCGCCGAGGTCGAGCGCTCCCTGCGCGTTCTCGACGGTGCCGTCGCGGTGTTCGACGCCGTCGCCGGCGTTCAGCCGCAGTCCGAGACCGTGTGGCGTCAGGCCCGCAACTTCAACGTCCCCCGTATCGCGTTCATCAACAAGTATGACCGCGTGGGCGCCGACTTCTTCCACGCCATCGACACCATGAAGGAGCGCCTGAACGCCAACGCCGTTGCCATTCAGGTCCCCATGGGCGCCGAGGACAACTTCTGGGGCGTCATCGACCTCGTCACCATGACCGCCTGGGACTTCAAGCCGGATGACAAGGGCATGACCTATCCCGAGGCCATGGCCGAGATCCCGGCCGAGTTCGCCGACGTCGCCGCCAAGAAGCGCGCCGAGCTGCTCGACGCCGCCGCCTCCTACGACGACGACCTCATGATGATGGTCCTCGAGGACGAGGAGATCCCGGTGGACATGCTCAAGGCCGCCATCCGCAAGGGTACGCTCGCCAACGAGCTCAACCCCGTTCTCGTGGGCTCCGCCTACAAGAACAAGGGCGTCCAGGAGCTGCTCGACGCCGTCGTCGACTACCTGCCCAGCCCGCTCGACGTCCCCGCTGTCGAGGGCACCAACCCCAAGACCGGCGAGACCGAGACCCGCGAGGCTTCCGCCGACGAGCCCTTCGCCGCCCTGGCCTTCAAGATCGCCACCGACCCGTTCGTCGGTAAGCTCTCCTTCTTCCGCGTGTACTCCGGTCACGTGGACGCCGGTTCCTACGTGGTCAACGCCACCAACGGCAACCGCGAGCGCTTCGGCCGCATCCTCGAGATGAACGCCAACGACCGTGTCGACGTCGACGGCGCCTCCGCTGGCGACATCCTTGCCGCCGTGGGCCTCAAGAACACCACCACCGGTGACACCCTGTGCGCCGAGGGCAAGGAGATCATCCTCGAGCAGATCGAGTTCGCCAAGCCCGTTATCGACATCGCCATCGAGCCCAAGACCAAGGCCGAGCAGGACAAGATGTCCATCGCCCTGACCAAGCTCGCCGAGGAGGACCCGACCTTCCAGGTGTCCACCAACCACGAGACCGGCCAGACCATCATCGCCGGCATGGGCGAGCTGCACCTCGAGATCATCGTCGACCGTCTGCTCCGCGAGTTCAAGGTCGAGGCCAACGTCGGTAAGCCGCAGGTCGCCTACCGCGAGGCCCCGGGGCACGACGTCGAGAAGGCCGAGGGCAAGTTCGTCCGCCAGTCCGGTGGTCGCGGCCAGTACGGCCACGCCGTCATCAAGCTCGAGAAGATGGAAGAGGGCTTCGGCTACGAGTTCGTCAACGCCATCGTCGGCGGTGTCGTTCCCAAGGAGTACATCCCGTCCATCGACAAGGGCATCCAGGAGGCGCTCAACACCGGCGTCATCTCCGGTTACCCGGTCGTCGACGTCAAGGTCACCCTGTTCGACGGTTCCTACCACGAGGTCGACTCCTCTGAGGCTGCGTTCAAGATCGCCGGCTCCATGGCCATCAAGGACGCCTTGAAGAAGTCCGATCCGATCCTCCTCGAGCCCTGCATGGCCGTCGAGGTCGAGACCCCCGAGCAGTACATGGGCGACGTCATGGGCAACCTGTCCGGCCGTCGCGGCAAGATCGAGGGCATGGACGACCGCGCTGGTAGCAAGGTCATCCGCGCCAAGGTCCCGCTGGGCGAGATGTTCGGTTACGCCACCGACCTCCGCTCCCAGACCCAGGGCCGTGCTTCTTACACCATGCAGTTCGACTCTTACGAGCCGGCGCCCAAGTCCATCGTGGACGAGGTCATGGCCAAGAACGGCACCAACTAAGGTCTGTCGCCTGCACTTGTAAACACCCCGCGAGGCCGCCCTCGCTATCCATTGTTGGAGGTTAAGTTGTCCAGCCAGAAGATCAGGATCCGCCTGAAGGGCTATGATCACGAGGTCGTGGATCAGTCCGCCAAGCTCATCGTCGACACCGCTCAGAAGACCGGTGCCCGCGTTTCCGGCCCCATCCCGCTGCCGACCGAGCGCAACCTGTACACCGTCATCCGTTCTCCTCACGTGAACAAGGACTCCCGTGAGCAGTTCGAGATGCGCACCCACAAGCGTCTGATCGACATCCTCGATCCCACGCCTGGCACCGTCGATTCCCTCATGCGTCTCGACCTGCCCGCCGGCGTTGACATCGAGATCAAGCTCTAAGGTCTAGTCTTACCGCTTGAATCGCGTTTCGCGCTTTTGAAATGGCCGCTGCCCATGGGGTGGCGGCCATTTGCCATTGCCACAGAATGCCTGATGCTGTGGATATGACTCAAAACGTTCGCCAGAGGCGAGCGTTCCTGGCGGATATGCGCCCACAGGCCTCGCCTCTGGCGAACGTTTTGCCGTAGTTTCCCTTATCGAAGGAAGGAGTACCTTTGATCGAATGGATTATCGCCAGATCCGAAGGTGACCGTGGTAAGGTCGGCGCGTTGGCGGGAGTCGTCTGCATCTCGTTGAACGTGGCGCTTTGCATCGCAAAGGCCCTGGTTGGCATCCTGTCAGGGTCGGTCTCGATCGTTGCCGATGCGCTCAACAATCTGAGCGACGCGAGCTCCAACATCGTGAGCGTTCTCGGATTCAAGCTCGCGAGCAAGCCGGCTGACCCCGAGCATCCCTACGGCCATGGTCGCTTTGAATATCTATCCGGTCTCGTCGTCGCCGTGCTCGTCCTCATGATCGGTGTCGAGCTCGTCAAATCTTCGATCGACAAGGTCTTGAATCCAAGTCCAGTCGAGTTCTCTCTCGCTTTGGTGGTGGTCCTCGCGGGGTCCATGGCGGTAAAACTTTGGATGGCGCATCTCAACCGCGTGCTCGGTGAGCGCATCAAATCGGAGACGCTCCTTGCCACGGCCCAGGATTCCAAGAACGACGTCATCGCCACGGGTGCGGTGCTTGCGTGCGCCATCCTCGCTTATGCGACGGGCGTCGAGCTCGATGCGTGGGTCGGACTCGCGGTCGGCCTGTACATCGGTTGGAGCGGTATCGAGCTCATCCGCGACACCGTCAACCCGCTGCTCGGGCAGGCTCCGGATCCCGAGCTCGTCGCCCACATCCGCTCGAAGATCATGTCCTATCCGGGTGTCTTGGGCACGCACGATCTCATGGTGCATGACTATGGCCCGGGGCGCCAGTTTGCAAGCGCCCACGTCGAGATGGCCGCTGAGACCGACCCTATGGAAAGCCATGACACGCTTGATAATATCGAGCAGGCCTTTAAAGACGATGACGGTCTGATCGTTACGCTGCATTACGACCCCATCGTGACGAACGACCCCCATGTCGTCGACATGCGCAACAAAATCGACGCGATGGCCAAGAGCATCGATGCGCATGCGAGCATTCACGACCTGCGATGCGTCCCCGGGCCGACCCACACCAATGTCATCTTCGATTGCCTGCATCCCGCGGAGTGCGAGCTGACTCCTGTGGAATTCAAGAGCAGGCTCGGCGGGCTCGTGGTGGGCGAATACCCTGACGCCGTGCCCAAGATCACTGTGGACGAGGATTACGTGAGCGCCGAGCAGTAGCCTCGTTGCATGCGGTTGTGTTGCACGGCCCATGTCAACACCAAACGATGTGCCTATGAGAGGGCCCTCTCAGTGAGAGGGCCCTTTGCGAGTTACATGTTCTTTTGCAGCCAGGAGATGATATCGCCGGATTCGTAGAGCGGCTCGCCGTCGATGAAAAGGCAGGGCACCTGCTGTTTGCCACCGACGCGAATGAGGGTCGCCGCTGCATCGGGGTCTTGGGAGATGTTTTTCAGGGGAATCTCGATCCCCTTGGATTTCATATAGTTCAAGACTTTGATGCAGAAGGGGCATGTGGGGCGGATGTACAGGGCAAGGTCGTGTGTTTGGGGCATGGTGGCTCCTTTTGTCGAAATGGTATTCATCTAACCGCTTATACCCTAAAGGCATTGAGGATGTCCGTGCGATGATCTCAGGTGAGAGCGGTACCGCGCATCATGGTCACGAGGAACGTCATCTCACGTGCATACACAATAGAAAGAAATATAAGACCACTTATGGTTTCATCGGCGACTTCGGGGTACAATGCAACGCCGTGATGGCAATGTGGAACGCTCATGGGAGGGTGGCGATCCCCACAATGGATGTGCGGACGGTTCTCGGATAATTCTCTTCTAAACGAGTCGCCGGCATCCTGCTGGGCAACGTCTTGATCACCGGCGCATATGCGTTCATAACGGTGCCGCATGAGATCATCAACGGTGGAGTCACGAGCTTCTCGATGGTGCTCGAGCGCCTGACCGGCCTGGATATCTCGATCTTCGTGAACGTCATAACGATCGGCTTGCTGGTTGCGTGCCTGCTGTTCCTCGGGACCTCGTTCTTCATGGGAAGCATCGTGAGCTGCGTATGCTACCTGGGGTTATTCACGGCTTTTCATTCGTTGGGATGGGAGGTCGACCTGCCTCTCTTCGCATGTGTCGCACTTGCGGGCGTCCTCGTTGGGACGGGGTTTCACTTGTGCATCCGCTCAAAATCAACGACAGTCGGATTCGACGCGATCGCGCTCATGCTCAACAAGCGAAACCCCCGCGTCAACGTCGCGGGGGCGATGTTCGTCATCAATATGCTCGTGTTGTTATCGGGTCTAGCCGCATATGGGGCCAGATCAGTCTTGTACGGCATGGTGTTCACGGCGCTGCAGGCGGGTACGCTGAACGCGCTCACGAGGTTGGCCGAGTCGCGCGAGGAGACGAGTTAGCGAAATCAGCGCTGCACACAGCCCTTTCCATTGGGAATGCGACGTCCCGCCTTGCCGGAGATGCGATCGAGGTCGATCGCCCAGATGGCGGTCGCAGGAAGCTCCCAATCGATCGCGGGGCCGATCTTCTCACGATCATCGGGGCAGTACTTGAGACAGATCTGGGCGAGCGTGCGCCGCATGAGGGCGGTGTCTTCGACGCGCCGGATGGTACCGGTCGCGATCACGCTCGCATACCGGGTGGTGAAGAATCCGGGCCCCCCGTCCTCCTCGATGTAGACGGGCTCCATGTCGACCGCGACGGTCACGCATATGCGCGGGTCGCGCTCCCAGTTCTCCGTTTTCTGCCCGCCTGAAGCTCCGGTGTGGATCCACAGGGTGTCGCCATCAAGCACGTACGAAAGCGGCGTGGCGTAGGGGTGCCCATCGGCGTCGACGGTCGCGACGACGCAATATTCGCCCATCGTGAGAATCTCTCGGGCCTCGCGCACGCTGATTGCTCGCTCGGGGAGCTGTTTCATGGGGTGATGCATGATGTGTTCCTTCTCGTGGGATGCCGCGATCGGGCGGCATCGAAACGACCTGCCGTCGTCGAACGCATGGCGCTCATAGTGACGATGATAACCATTGTATTTCCATGATGCCGACATGGGAGCGGGTCGAAGGGATGGCGGGATACGTAACAATTGTATTGAGAGGGGGCTGAATCGATGGTGAAGAATCACGGAATCCGCCCCGACGGGGGCCGTCGCATATTCGCGTGCATCTTGATCGCGCAATTTTGCTCGCTGCTCGGTCAAGAAGTGCTTCAGTTCGTCTTGCCCTTGCATCTACTCGATGCGACGGGGTCGGGCACGCGATCCGGCCTTGCAATCGCATTCGGATTCATTCCTTACACGGTTCTGTCTTCTATAGGCGGCGTATTGGCCGATCGCACGCGCAAGCGGGGCATCATGATGGGTGTCACTGCGGCGGTTTGGAGTGCATTTCTCCAAAGGCATCGGGTGCGAGTCTGATTCAATGCGGGGTTTATCGCGCCTTCACGTCGGGCGCGGTCGTGTAGCTGGCGTCGTCCTCGTAGGTGCAGCACGATCCCGACTTGTAGTCGCCAATCACCTCGAACCCTGAGCAATCCAATGCAAAGAGCAGGGGGTGGTCGTCGCGGATCATGAAGACGCCGCGGGGGGGGGGAGGCTCTCGATGGATCTTGCCCAGCCGACGAGCTCGGGCAGCCAGGTGATGGTGCCTGCGCTGGTGACGATGACATCGAACGTCCCCTGGAGGTCAGCGAGACGCTCGCTGGCGCGGCGGGCAAAGAATCCCGCCTGCGGGCCAAGGGATCCTGCCTGCGGGTGAGCGTCCTGCATGCCGTCGAAAAAGGCGAGGTCCCATCTGATGGGGACCTCGCCTTTGAAAGCCTTAAGGCATGAGACGGTGCAACTACCCGAAGTAGGCCACGCCGCTCTCGAACAGCGGCATGAACTTCTCGCCGGGGACGTTCTTGTACAGGCCGTCGCCGCGACGCTCCACGTGGCCCATCTTGCCGAATACGCGGCCGTCGGGGCTGGTGATGCCCTCGATGCAGGCGACGGAGCCGTTGGGGTTCACGTCGAGGTCCATGGAGGGCATGCCCGCCAAGTCGACGTACTGCGTGGCGATCTGGCCACCGGCGCGGAGCTGCTCCAGTACCTCGTCGTTCGCCACGAAGCGGCCCTCGCCGTGGGAGATGGCCACGGTGTAGAGCTCATCGGGGTCGCACTTGGTGAGCCAGGGCGACAGGTCGCTGCAGATACGGGTGCGGACGAGGCGGCTCTGGTGGCGTCCGATCTCGTTGAAGGTGAGCGTCGGGGCGTCCGCGGTGGCGTCGACGATGTCGCCGTAGGGCACGAGACCCAGCTTGACGAGCGCCTGGAAGCCGTTGCAGATACCGAGCATCAGACCGTCGCGGGCCTGCAGCAGGTCGCGCACTGCCTCGGTGACCTCGGGGGCGCGGAAGAACGCGGTGATGAACTTGGCGGAGCCGTCGGGCTCGTCGCCACCGGAGAAACCGCCCGGGATCATGACGATCTGGGACTCGCGGATGCGGCGCGCAAGCTCGCGGGTGGATTCGGCGACGTTCTCGGGCGTGAGGTTGTTGATCACGAAGACGTCGGCCTCGGCGCCGGCGGCGGTGAAGGCGCGCGCGGAGTCGAATTCGCAGTTGTTGCCGGGGAAGACCGGGATGATCACGCGCGGTTTGGCGATCTTCAGGCCGCCATAGGTGGCGCGGATGCGGCCCTCCTCCTCGCAGCGGTAGCGCTCCTCGGGGATGAGCTCCTCGGGGGCGTCGACATCGTCGGCGGCGCTGCGGTAGGGGAACACGCCCTCGAGCGTGCTCGCCCAGGCCTCCTGCAGCTCGGCCATATCGAGCGTCTCGCCGTAGGCGGTGAACTCGTAGGGCTCGCAGGTCACGCCGAGCTCGACCACGCACGCGCCCTCGACCTCGGGCAGCGCGGCGCCCTCGTCGAGCTCGACGACGAAGCAACCGTAGGAGTGGTCGAACAGGTCGCGCGCGTCGGCCTCGTAGTAGGCCTCGGACACCTCGAAGCCCAGGCGGTTGCCCAGGCAGGCCTTGAACAGGATCTCGGCCAGGCCGCCGAAGCCCGCGGTGGACACGGAGAGCGCGCGGCCCTCGCGCACGAGGCCCTCGACGGTGCGGAAGGCCGCGAGCAGGGAGGCGGGCTCGGGCAGGAGGTCGTCGACCTGGTAGGTGGGCTGGATCAGCGCGACACGGTGGCCGGCGCCCTTGAACTCGGGCGACACCACGTTGGCGAGCTTGTCCACGGCCACGGCGAAGGAGATGAGCGTCGGCGGGACGTCGAGGTCCTCGAAGGAGCCGGACATGGAGTCCTTGCCGCCGATGGCGCCGGCGCCGAGCTCGACCTGGGCCATGAGGGCGCCGAGCACCGCAGCCATGGGCTTGCCCCAGCGCTCGGGCACGTCGCGCAGGCGCTCGAAGTATTCCTGGAAGGACAGGTAGACCTTCTCATGGTCGAAGCCGGTGGCCACGAGGCGGGAGATGCTCTCGACGACGGAGAGGTAGGCGCCGCGGTACTGGTCGGCGTCCATGATGTAGGGATTGAAGCCCCAGGCCATGCCGGAGACCGTGGTGGTCTCGCCGTCGACCGGGAACTTGGCGACCATCGCCTGGCTCGGGGTGAGCTGCCGGGTGCCGCCGAAGGGCATGAGCACGGTCGCCGCGCCGATGGTGGAGTCGAAGCGCTCGGAGAGGCCCTTGTTGGAGCACACGTTGAGGTCGCCCACGAGCTCGGTCATGGCGTCGTGGAAGGACTCGCAGGTCTCGGCGCCCGGCACCATGGGGACGGTGCTCTCGTAGATGCCCTCGAGGGTGCCGAACTCCTCGAGCGCGGCCTCGGCCAGCTCGCTCTCGGGGTCGATGGGGGCGATGCCCTGCGCCACGACGTGGACGTCTTGGTACTTGGGCGCGCCGTTGGAGTTGAGGAAGTCGCGGGAGAGGTCCACGATCGCGTCGCCCTGCCAGGCCATGCGGACGCGAGGCTCGTGCGTGACCTCGGCGATCACAGTCGCCTCGAGGTTCTCCTCGGCGGCATAGCCCATGAACTCCTCGACGTCGGCCTCGGCCACGGCCACGGCCATGCGCTCCTGGGACTCGGAGATCGCGAGTTCGGTGCCGTCGAGGCCGTCGTACTTCTTGGTGACCATGTCGAGGTCGATGTAGAGGCCGTCGGCCAGCTCGCCCACGGCGACGGACACGCCGCCCGCGCCGAAGTCGTTGCAGCGCTTGATCAGGCGGCAGGCGTCGCCGCGGCGGAACAGGCGCTGCAGCTTGCGCTCCATGGGGGCGTTGCCCTTCTGGACCTCGGCGCCGTCCTTCTCAATGGACTCGACGTTGTGGGCCTTGGAGGAGCCGGTGGCGCCGCCGATGCCGTCACGGCCGGTGCGGCCGCCGAGCAGGACGATCTTGTCGCCGGGCGCGGGGCACTCGCGGCGGACGTGGCTCGCGGGGGTGGCGCCCACCACGGCGCCGACCTCCATGCGCTTGGCCATGTAGCCGGGGTGGTAGAGCTCGGAGACCTGGCCGGTGGCAAGGCCGATCTGGTTGCCGTAGGAGGAATAGCCGGCGGCGGCGGTGGTCACGATCTTGCGTTGCGGGAGCTTGCCGGCGATCGTCTCGCTCACGGGGACGGTCGGGTCGGCCGCGCCGGTGACGCGCATGGCCTGGTAGACGTAAGAGCGGCCGGAGAGCGGGTCGCGGATCGCGCCGCCCACGCAGGTCGCCGCGCCGCCGAAGGGCTCGATCTCGGTGGGGTGGTTGTGGGTCTCGTTCTTGAAGAGGAAGAGCCACTCCTGGTCCTCGCCGTCGACGTCGACGGTCACCTTGACGGTACAGGCGTTGATCTCCTCGGACTCGTCGAGGTCGGTGAGGACGCCCTGGGCTTTAAGCCACTTCGCGCCGATGGTGCCCATGTCCATGAGGCAGACGGGCTTCTCGTCGCGGCCGAGCTGCGAACGCATCTCCAGGTAGCGGTTGAAGGCTGCCTCGACGGCGGCGTCGTCGATCTCGATGTTCTGAAGGTTGGTGCCGAAGGTGGTGTGGCGGCAGTGGTCGGACCAGTACGTGTCGATCACGCGGATCTCGGTGATGGTGGGGTCGCGGTCCTCATCTTTGAAGTACTGCTGGCAAAACGCGATATCGGCCTCGTCCATGGCAAGACCGCGCTCGGCGATGAACGCCGCCAGGGCGGCCTCGTCCATCTCGCGGAAGCCGTCGATGACCTCGACCGGCTCGGGGTCGGGGATCTCCTGGGTGAGGGTGTCCGGCTTGTCGAGCGCGGCGATGCGCGACTCGACGGGGTTCATCACGTAACCCTTGATGGCGTCGAAGTCCTCGGCGGAGAGCTCGCCGGAGAGCAGGTAGACCTTGGCGGAGCGCACGGTGGGGCGCTCGCCCTGGGAGATCAGCTGGACGCACTCGGCGGCGGAGGCGGCGCGCTGGTCGAACTGGCCCGGGAGCGCCTCCACGGCGAACACGGTGGCGTCGTCGGGGGTGGGGAGCTCGTCGTAGGCGAAGTCGACCTGCGGCTCGGAGAACACGGTGGGCACGCAGCGAGCGAACAGCTCGTCGTCGATGCCTTCGACGTCATAGCGGTTGATGACGCGCAAGGCCGTGAGCGCCTCGATGCCCAGGGTGTCGCGAAGCTCGGCGAGCAGCTGCTTCGCCTCGACGTCAAACCCGGGTTTCTTCTCTACGTACACGCGAGAGACCATTGAGTCCTGCCCTTCTTTCTGAACGGGTCGTCTCCGTCGGCGGCGGTCGGCGCGCGCGGCGCGCGGGCGCCCTTCGCGCACCGCCTTGAACCGGACGGTTTGCTAACCCTTCAATAATACGTCACGCCTCTGTTCCGAGTGGCCGCGCAGGTGCGCAAATTGGGGACGGGAGCGTTTCGCCTCTGTTCGTCCACACATCTCGGCGGTCCGTTTCCGACTTCAGTCGTTCATAACCACTCTTACGCAAACGTCATCCGATGGTAAGGATGCGTCAAGGTTGGACGGGCAGAATGGGGCCTGTTGGAAGGTTCCGGGCGCGCCCGCGTGAAATCGGTTCGCGTCGAGAACGCTCTTGCCAAGAACGCCTCGGGGGGGGGGTAGCCTTTCCGAGGATCGGGCGAAGGGCCCGGACGGCCGCGATGAAGGGATGAGATGAGACGTGAGGTATCTGGACAACATCGAGCGCTTCGCGCGTGAGTGGCCGATGAGGGTCGCCGTCCGCGCGTCGACGGGGATGGAGCTCACCTATGGGGAGCTGTGGGCGGCGTCGGAGGCGCTCGCATCGCAGATCTCCAAGCGGGTCGACGCGGGTGCGCCCGTCATGGTGTACGGGAACAAGGACCCCTTCATGGCCGTGTGCTTCCTCGCCTGCATGAAGTCGGGTTGCCCGTACGTCCCCATCGACGGCTATTCGGTGCCCCCTGCGCGCACCGCCTCGATCGCAACGCAGATCGCCGCGTCCCTCTCCGGTGAGGACGAGGCCGCCGCGCCGCTCGTGTTGGCGGTCGGCGAGTTCCCGACTTGCGACGAGATGCCTCCCGTCAAGACCATCGAGCATCGGGCCATCGGCGAACTCGTCGCCGCGGCGGGCCATTCCGACCCCGCGCGCTGGATCGACGGGGAGGACCTCGCCTACGTCCTGTTCACATCCGGGTCGACCGGGGCGCCCAAGGGCGTCGAGGTGACGGCGGCGTGCTTCGACAACTTCTGCGACTGGGACCTCGAACTCGCCCATGCCGGCGCCGACGGCGTCGAGGAGGGGGCGGTGTGGATCGACCAGGCGCCGTTCTCGTTCGACCTGTCGGTGTTCGAGCTGGCGGGCGCGCTCGGCGGTGGCGGGACGCTCTATTCACTCGCGTTCGAGACCCAGCAGAGCATGGCGGCCCAGCTGGCCGCCCTCGCCGAGAGCCATGCGTCGGTTTGGGTGTCCACGCCCTCGTTCGCCGAGCTCTGCCTGGCGAACGCCGATTTCGACGAGCGCGTCATGCCCGACCTCAGGCTCTTCCTGTTCTGCGGTGAGACGCTGCCGAACGCCGTCGCCGCCCGGCTGCTCGACCGGTTTCCCCGCGCCCGCGTGGTCAACACCTACGGCCCCACGGAGTCCACGGTCGCGGTCACCTCGGTCGAGGTGACGCCCGAGATGGCGTCGTCCGCCGAGCCCCTGCCCGTGGGCGCGCCCCGACTGGGCACGCGCGTCCGCATCGTTGACGACCGGGGCGCGGAGGTGCCCGCCGGCACGTTCGGCGAGGTGGTGATCGAGGGGGACACGGTCGCGCGCGGCTACTTCGGGCGGCCCGACCTGACGGAGGGCGCCTTCGGCATCGCCCAGCTCGAGGGGAGGGCCGTGAGGACGTACCGCACCGGGGACGAGGGATGCCTGGACGCCGAGGGCATGCTGCACTTCCGCGGCCGTCTGGACTTGCAAGTCAAGCTCAACGGCTTCCGCATCGAGCTCGGTGAGATCGAGGGGCGCCTGCGCCGACTGCCCGAGGTCGCAGCCGCCGCGGTGGCGCCGGTGTACCGAGACGGCAAGGTCTCGCACCTCGTCGCCCATGTGGTTCCCGCGCGCCCCCTCGCCGACACGCCGTTTCGCGAGGGCCTCGCGCTCAAGGAGCGCCTTTCCGAGTCCCTGCCGCATTACATGGTCCCCAAGAAGATCGCCTTTCGCGAGGACCTGCCCATGACCGGCAACGGCAAGCTCGACCGCCGCGCCCTGGCCGAGACGAAGAAGTAGGCACCGATGGGCTTCTACACCTCCCCCTCGTTTTTCATCGCGCTCATCACCGCTGCGGTCCCCGCTGCGGTGATGGGGCTCATGGAGAGGCGTATCAAGTACTACGGCTTCGCGGCGTCCTGCGCGATGCTCGTCATGCTGTTCTCGGGCAGTCCCCGGGGCGCCGCGGCGTTCGCCTTGTTCCTCGTCGTCGCGTTTCTCGGTATGAGGGCGACGTTGGGGAGTTGGCGAGGCGGCGAGAAGAGCCTCGCCGTCTATCGGTGCTCGCTGGCGGCGACGATCGCCCCGCTCGTCATCTACAAGATCGGGGCGGTGTTCGACGCGAACCTGCTGGGCTTCATCGGCATCAGCTACCTCACCTTCAAGGCGGTGCAGGTGCTCATCGAGATTCGCGATGGCCTCATCGAGGACCTCGGCGTCATCGACTACCTGTACTTCCTGACGTTTTTCGCCACGTTCACCTCGGGTCCGATCGACCGGTCGAGGCGGTTTCGCGAGGACGCCGACCGGGTCATCCCGCGCGGCGAGTACGTCGACATGCTCACGCGCGGCGTCCTGTTCCTGCTGGCGGGGGCGGTGTCGCAGCTCGTCCTCGCCACGATCGCCCAGACGGCGATCGACCCCGCCCCGGCTTCGCAGCTCGCGGGGCTGCCCGCGGTCGCCTCCATCCCGGGTCCCCCGGCGGTCCGCGCGATCGCGCGCGCCTATGTGTACGCGCTCTACCTGTTCTTCGACTTCGCGGGCTATTCGCTCATGGCGGTGGGCGCGAGCTATTGCTTCGGCATCGCCACGCCCGGCAATTTCCGCGCGCCGTACCTCGCGGTGGACATGAAGGACTTCTGGAACCGCTGGCACATCACGCTCTCCACGTGGCTGCGCGATTTCGTGTTCATGCGCTTCGTGCGCATGGCGACCAAGCGCAAGCTGTTCGCCAGCAGGCTGCACACCGCGTGCGCCGCCTACATGGCGGACATGCTCCTGATGGGGGCGTGGCACGGCCTCACGGTCGACTACCTCGCCTACGGTTTGTACCACGGCGCGCTGCTGGCGGCGACCGAGGCGTATCAGAAGCGCTCCTCGTTTCACAAGCGCAACAAGAAGAAGCGCTGGTATCGCATGCTGTCCTGGTTCATCACCATGCAGCTGGCGGTCATCGGCTTCGCATTGTTCTCCGGGCAAGTCGCCCATGTGTTGGAAAGGATCATCAATGGATAGGAACGAACTCGAGGCGGAGGTCCTCGACATGCTGGAAGACATCTGCGACGACGAGGCCGTGCGCGAGGAGCGCGACATCGACCTGTTCGCGGCGGGGCTTTTGGATTCCCTCGCCGCCATCGAGGTGCTCGTCGAGATCGAGGAGCGCTTCGGCGTGGACATCGCCCCCACGGCGGTCGAGCGCGCGGAGATGAACACGGTCGACAAGATCATCGAGCAGATCGCGGTGAGGATGTGAGCCCCCGCTCTGAGGGCGCGGCGGGCGAGGGGGTGCGCGCCGCGGTGCGCCGCCCGTTCGCGTTCGCGCATCTGCGCTCCCTGACCCCTGCGCGCGTGAGCGCGTGGTTCTATTCGGACGCGCCCGGTGCCGGCGCGGCGTGGTTCGCGGTCGCGCTCGCCCTCGTCGCCGTGCTCGTGTGGTTTTTCGTGTTCTCCCCGTACGGCGCGCCGGCGAGTCCGGTGTACGCCGAGTTTTAGGAGGTGGGGAGCATGAGAAAGCGCGTCACCGCACTGGTGCTCGCCCTCGCGTTGGCGGCAGTCGCAACGGCGGCGTACGCTTGGGAGAACCGCCTGACCGACGATGACGTCCCGTGCGTGTCCTACCCCACGGCGCAGCAGGCGGCGAGCTGGCAGTTCATGAGGGGGCAATATGAGCGGAGGTCGGAGCGCGGGGACGGGCCCGTGCCCGTGTTCGGATCCTCGGAACTCAACCCCGCGCCCGCCGGCTTCTCGCACCCGGGAAACCTCCTCGCCCCGGGCGCTTATGACGTGAGCGCCATGATGGCCGGTCGCGCCGGGTGCGCCGATCTGTGGCAGGCCATCGAGATCGGCGCGTTCGCCTCCATCCCCGATGCGCCGAAGCGCGTGGTGATATTCCCGAGCATCCAATGGTTCATGACCTATCGGCGTCCCGAGCGCGATTTCCCCGAGGTCTACTCCCGCGGGGCCCTCGACGCCTTCATGGAGAACGCCTCCATCTCCGGCGAGCTGAAGCATCGCGTCGCCGAGCGCGTGCACGAGTACGGGGTGGGGGAGGACGACGGCGGGACCCCCGTCGACCGTTTGGTGGACGACTTGGACGACGCCGCCAAGTCGATCGCGTCCGACCTGCGGCTCGCCCATGATATGGCGACCGCCGACCGGGCCGACCGGGAGGACGGCGCGGATGGGGAAGCGCCGCGCTCCGCCGACGAAGGGCCGACGGGCGGCGTCGACGCCGCGGGCGGACCCGATTGGTCCGCCGTATTCGACCGCGCCGACCGCGAGGCGCGCGCCAGGGCCTCCCGCAACGACTTGGGCATGAACGACGCCTGGTACGACAAACATTTTGAGACGTGGCTCGCGGGCGCCAGGAAGAACTGGAAGGTCGATGACGGCGAGTTCTTCAGCACCCAGGAATTCGAGGATTTCAAGATGGTGCTCGACGTGTGCCGGGAGACGGGCGTGGAGCCCCTCATCGTCATACAGCCGGTCAAGGGCGAGGCGTACGACCGGACCATCTACACCTGCGATGTGCGCCAGGGGTACTACCGCATGATTCGCGAGGCGGCTCGCGAGGCGGGCGTCCAGGTGGCGGACTTCTCCGCCCACGAGTACGACCGGTATTTCCTGCGCGACTACTCCCACCCCTCCGAGTTGGGCTCGGCCTACTACTCCAAGGCGATCTACACGTTCCTGAAGACGGGCGAGGCGGACATCCGCCCATCCGGCGACATCGCCCCGACGGGCGCTTGAGGCATCGCGCAATCGGGAATGGGTATAAGGGCGAAAAGCAGAATGGCATCCGACGGCCTTACGGCCCCGGATGCCTCGCTCGTGTAAGGACTCCCATGATCGATGAGAAAACGCGCCGCGCCGCATCCCTGATCGCGTTCGGCGTGTGCCTTTACGCCGCCGTCATGCACCTCGACGTGGTGATAGGCGCCCTGTCCGCCGTCGTCAACATCTTCTTCCCGGTGCTGCTCGGCCTGGGGTTCGCCTTCGTCCTCAACGTTCCCGTCTCGGGCATGGAGCGCCTGCTCGGCCGCCTGGTCGATCGACTTCCGGAGGATAAGCGGCCCCAGCAGGGCATGGTGACCATGGCGAGCATCGTGCTCGTGCTCATCGCCATCGCCGGCGTGGCCGTTCTCGCCGTGACCATGCTCGTGCCCGAGCTCGTCGCGTCGGCCCGCACCGTCGCGCCGCTTTTCGCCGAGCGCCTTCCCGAGATAGAGCGCGGGCTGGCGGCGGAGGGCATCGACGTGGAGAAGCTCGTGGCGTGGCTGCAGCCCGCGACGGGCTCCGCCGGGGGCGCATCTGGGTCCGAGGGACTTCAGAACCTCATGAATTTCGGCCTCGGCTCCATCGCCACCTCGGTGTTCGCGGCCGCGCGCTCCACCGTCTCGGTGATGTCGAGCACCGTGTTCGCCTTCGTCATCGCGGTGTACGTCTTGGCGAGCAAGCGCGTGCTCGGCCGCCAGATGAACCGCGTTATGGACGCTCATCTGGACCCGCTCCACGCCTCGCGCATCCGCCATGTCGCCGCACTCGCCACCGACACGTATTCCAAGTTCCTCTCCGGCCAGTGCATGGAGGCGTGCATCCTGGGCACGCTCATCTTCATCGCGTTCTCCCTGTTCCGCCTGCCCTACGCCGGGCTGATCGGCTTCCTCACCGCGCTTTTCGCCTTCGTGCCGTACGTGGGCGCCTTCGCCTCCTGCGCGATCGGCGCCTTTCTGACGCTGCTCGCCTCGCCCGGCCAGGCGCTCATCTGCGTGATCGTGTACCTGGGCGTCCAGTTCGTGGAGAACCAGTTCATCTACCCGCACGTGGTCGGTTCCTCGGTGGGCCTCTCCGCGCTGTGGACCCTGATCGCCGCGCTCGTGGGCGGCAAGCTCTTCGGCATCGTCGGCATCGTGTTCTTCATTCCCATCGTCGCGGTGCTGTACGAGCTGTTCCGCCAGTGGACCAACGCCCGCCTCGCGCAGCGCATGGCGCAGTAGCGCGCGCCGACGGTGCGGCGACGGCGCAACGGCGCGGCGACGCGCCGCTTGCCTGAGGCGCCGCGTCTGCGTCCGGTGACGGCGGGCTCGCGCCAGGCAAAGTCCCCGCACCCCGTCATCGGGAAATCTCATTCGGCTAAACGCGATGAATGTGGGTACGAAAAGCGAATACGACATCACGTGGATGGGTAACGCATGATCGAGATTCGCGACATCGCCAAGACATACAAGACCGGTGACCTGGTTCAGCGCGCGCTTGACGGCGTGTCCGTCACCTTCAGGGAGAATGAGTTCGTGGCGGTTCTCGGTCCCTCCGGTTCGGGCAAGACCACGTTCCTGAACATCCTCGGCGGCTTCGACCATGCCGATTCCGGCGACATCGTGGTGAACGGCGTGTCCACGCGCGATTACACCGATGCGGATTGGGATACGTACCGCAACCACCGCGTGGGCTTCATCTTCCAGAGCTACAACCTCATCCCGCACCAGACGGTGCTCGCCAACGTCGAGCTCGCGCTCACGCTGGCGGGCGTCGACCGCGCAGAGCGCGCGCGCCGCGCCGAGGCGGCGCTCGAGCGCGTGGGCCTGGGCGCGCATATCAACAAGAAGCCCGCCCAGCTCTCGGGCGGCCAGATGCAGCGCGTCGCCATCGCCCGCGCCCTGGTGAACGACCCCGAGATCGTGCTGGCCGACGCTCCCACCGGCGCTCCCGACACCGAGACCGGCATCCCGGGCGCCGCCCGGCCCGCCGCGGACGCCGGCGAGCGGCTCGTCATCATGGTCACGCACAACCCGCAGCTGGCCGAGGATTACGCCACGCGCATCGTGCGCATCAAGGACGGCCGCATCGCGGGGGACACGCGACCCGTGACGGACGGCGAGCTCGCCGAGGCCCGATGTGCGCTGGAGGGGCATCCCGACGATGGCCCCGCGCGCCGTTCGTCCATGAGCGTGCTCACCGCGCTGTCGCTCTCCTTCAACAACCTCATGACCAAGAAGGGCCGCACCATCATGACGGCCTTCGCGGGCTCGATCGGCATCATCGGCATCGCGGCGATCCTCGCGCTGTCCAACGGCGTGAACGGCTACATCGCCAAGGTCGAGCAGGACACGCTGTCGAGCTATCCGCTCACCATCGCCCGGCAGAGCTACGACCTCACGAGCATGATGACGGGCGATGCGGGCGCCCCGGCGGGGGAGGGTGGATCCGATGCGGCCGACGACGCCTCGGATTCGGACGCGTCCGGATCGGGCGCCGGCGCGGGTTCTGGCTCGAGCGCGTCCGGGCCGGGCGCCGGCGACGCCTCGCCGGAGCAGGTCGACCTAAAGAAGCCCATCCCCGTCTTCACCATGCTCTCTGACATGTTCGCGAGTGTGAAGTCGAACGACATGGCGAGTTTCAAGAGCTTCCTCGATGAGGACGCGCGAGAGCTTGAGGGCGAGGTCTCGGCGATCCAGTACGACTACGGGATCACGCCGCTCGTCTACCGGGCGAATACCGAGGACGGCCCCGAACGCGATGTCGACCGCCATGTCCGGTGGCGCGTCGAGCGGCGCGATGGCCGGGATCATGATGAGCGGCACCACGGCCTTCAACGAGATGATCGATAACCCGGAGCTTCTCGCCGAGCAGTACGACGTGGTCGCCGGCCGCTGGGCCACCGCGGCGGACGAATGCGTGCTCGTGCTCTCCTCCCGTGGGAAGATCTCCGATTTCACGCTCTACAGCATGGGCGTGCTCGACCCCGCTGAGTTGGACCGCATGGTCGACGGCACCATGAGCGGATCGGGCGAGGTCGACGTGCCCGAGGTCAAGGCTGATTTCACGTACGACGACGCCCTGGGGATGTCGTTCAAGGTGCTCGCCGCGTCCGACTCGTATCGCAAGAATTCCGAGACGGGCGGCTGGACCGACATGTCCGATGATGCCGCCTTCATGGCGGGCCAAGTCGCAGGCGGCCTCGACCTCAAGATCGTGGGCGTCGTCCAGCCGAGCCCGACGGCAAAGTCCGCGGCGCTCTCGCAGGGCATCGCCTACACGCACGGGCTCACCGAGGAGCTGATGGAGCGCGCCGCGAATTCGGAGGTCGTGCGCCAGCAGCTGGCCGATCCCGAGGTCGATGTCTTCACGGGCAAGCCGTTCGCCACGCTTCAGGAGGAGGCCAAGAAGGGCGTCGACCTGGCGAGCCTGTTCACGGTCGACGGCGCCGCCCTCAAATCCGCGTTCAAGATCGACGCATCGAAGCTCGGCGCCGGAATGGACCTCTCGGGATTCGATTTCTCCGGTATCGATATGGGCGGCGTGGACATAGACCTCTCAGGTGCGCTGGAGTCGGTGGACCTGTCATCGGCGCTGGAGGGAATCCCCATGCCCGACTTCAAGGACATTCTGGGGAATCTCGGGAGCGATCCCATACTTGACGACGGGCAGTTCAAGCAGGTCATGAATCTTTCCGGTGAGTTCGTGCAGCGGTTCTTGACCTCTTGGCTCTCGAAGCACGGTCAGGGTCTCGACCCGAGCGCCCAGGATTTCGGGCGGAAGCTCGTCGAGCAGTTCGTCGCGTATGCGAAGAGCGATGCGCCTGAGGGCGGTGCCGACCTGCTCGACCAGGTTGCGGCGATCGCGGGTGAGCCCGTCGCGAACCGACTCGAGCAGATCGTCCGCGCCTATGTCGAGAGCGATCTCGCCCCTTATATGACGGAGGCGCTCGAGGGCATCGCCGATCAGGTCGGGTCCCGGCTTTCCGGTGCGATCGGCGCCCAGCTCCAAGAGGGGCTGGGCCGAGCGATGGCGGCGATCGCCCCGCAGTTCGCCCAGCGCCTCGCGGCCAACATGCAGGGCGCGTTCTCGGTGGATGGGGAAGCGTTCGCCCGCGCCATTCACTTCAACATGGACGCCGAGGATCTGGCTTCCCTCATGGCGAGCTATGCCAACGCGGGCAAGCTCACCTATGACAACAACCTCGCCACGCTCGGCTACGCCGATGCGGCCGACCCGCAGGCGGTGAGCATCTACCCCATAGATTTTGAGGCGAAGGAAGCGGTGCTCTCCGCTATCGACCGTTACAACGAGGATATGCGCGACGCCGGCGAGGAGGACAAGACGATCGTCTACACCGACTACATGGGCGTGCTGATGGGCAGCGTGACGAGCATCGTGAACATGATCTCGCTCGTGCTCATCGCCTTCGTGAGCATCTCGCTCGTGGTGAGCTCCATCATGATCGGCATCATCACCTACATCAGCGTGCTCGAGCGCAAGAAGGAGATCGGCATCCTGCGCGCGATGGGAGCCTCCAAGCGCAACGTCGCCAACGTGTTCAACGCCGAGACCTTCATCGAGGGGCTGATCTCGGGCGTCCTGGCGATCGCCGTGGTGGTGGCGGTGTCGTTCCCGGTGAACGCATGGGCCTTGGCCGAGCATCAGGTTGAGAACGTCATGCAGCTGCCGGTTGCTTCGGCGCTCGGCCTCATCTTCGTCAGCGTGCTGCTCACCGTGGTGGCGGGCCTCATCCCGAGCCGCAGCGCCGCCCGCCGCGACCCCGTCGAGGCCCTGCGCAGCGAGTAGCGTTTAAGAACCTCAATTTAGGGACAGTCCCTAAATTGAGGTCCGGATCGCCAGGACGACCTCAGCGCGGCCCCTCGGCCCGCCGCATGCCAGGCGCCGCTGATGACGGCCTGATGCCACAACGCCCTTCACCTGCAAAAACATTGCGAAGACAATATGGAGACGCCCGCAGGCGTGTATACTAATCAAGCTGTGTCCACTAGGAGGATTCTGCCTAGGCCATCTACCTGCGCAAATGGGTTGCCGCGCACAAGAGGTCAAAGCGAATGCAAGCAGTGGCGCGCACGTTACGTATGTGGTCCTCTAGGGGCACGCGCAAGGGGCGCGTGCAATGTCCCAAGACCACCGAGAGTTGGAGATCGAATGATCAACATGATTCTCGGCCGCAAGATCGGCATGACCCAGGTTTGGGACGAGGACGATAACGTCGTCCCCGTCACGGTCATCCAGGCTGGCCCCTGCACCGTCTCGCAGGTTAAAACTGAGGCGACCGACGGCTACAACGCCGTCCAGATCGGCTTCGGCGACATCAAGTCCAAGCACGTGAACAAGCCCATGGCTGGTCACTTCGCTAAGGCTGGCGTCGAGCCCGTCCGTTACCTTCGTGAGGTCCGCGTCGAGAACGGCGAGGAGCACAAGGTCGGCGACGTCGTCACCGTCGCTGATTTCGAGAACGTCGCCAAGGTCGACGTCATCGGCACCTCCAAGGGTAAGGGCTTCCAGGGTCGCATCAAGCGCTGGAACCAGCGCCGCGGTCCCATGTCCCACGGTTCCCACATCCAGCGTCACCCCGGCTCCATCGGCCAGTGCGCTTACCCGGCCCGCGTCCTCAAGGGCGTCAAGATGGCCGGCCACATGGGCAACGCCCGCGTGACCGTGAAGAACCTCTCCGTTGTCCGCATTGATGCCGAGCAGAACCTCATGCTTGTCAAGGGCGCTGTGCCCGGTGGCAAGAACGGTCTGGTCGCCATCCGCATGGCGTAAAGGAGGACCGTCGCTATGTCTAAGTTTGAAGTGAAGAACGCCGATGGCAAGCAGGTCGCCGAGGCCGAGCTCGCCGACGCCGTGTACGGCATCGAGCCGAACATCCACGTCATGCACCACATCGTCAAGTGCCAGCAGGCCTGCTGGCGTCAGGGCACCCAGTCCACCAAGGGCCGTTCCGAGGTCTCCGGTGGCGGCAAGAAGCCTTGGCGTCAGAAGGGCACCGGCCGTGCCCGCCAGGGTTCCATCCGCGCCGCTCAGTGGCGTGGTGGCGGTGTGATCTTCGGGCCCAAGCCCCGCACCTACGTGAAGCGCATGAACAACAAAGAGGTCAAGCTCGCCATGCGCTCCGCCCTGTCCGCCAAGCTCCGCGACAACGAGCTCGTTCTCGTTGACGACTACGGCTTCGAGAAGCCTTCCACCAAGGCCGCCGTCGCCATGCTCAAGGCTCTGGGCATCGAGGGCAAGCGTCTGACCATCATCGTTCGCGAGGATGACATCAACGCCTACCTCTCCTTCCGCAACATCCCCAAGACGTTCATCATCACGCCCGCCGAGGCCAACACCTATGACCTCGTCAACAACGGCGCTCTGCTGATGCCCGCCGACATCGCCGCTCACTTCGGGGAGGTGCTCGCCTAAATGACCGCTCACGAGATCATCATCCGCCCGATCGTGTCCGAGCGTTCCTACTCCGCCATGGAGGAGAACAAGTACACCTTCGAGGTTGCCAAGGACGCCAACAAGTTCCAGATCAAGGACGCCGTCGAGGAGATCTTCGGCGTGAAGGTTGTTCGCGTCAACACCCTGAACGTCAAGCCCAAGACCAAGCGCGTTCGCTATGTTGCCGGCAAGACCCGCTCTTGGAAGAAGGCTGTCGTCACCGTGGCCGAGGGTCAGACCATCGAGGTCTTCGGCACCCAGGCGTAATTCACGCCTACGTTAGTTCTTGACGCTTGCCTCTTCGAATAGGGGAGGCAAGCTCAAGTGCTCCGTGCGTATTAATAGGAAACGCCCGGAGCCGTGGTAATCCGGTGTCACTGCATCCACGATCCCGGCTTGCAGTGGCCAACGGACCGATATGAAAGGGATAAGGAATGGCTGTAAAGCACCTTAAGCCGACCAGCGCCGGCCGTCGCTGGCAGACGATCGCGGATTTCTCCGAGATCACCTGCACCACGCCCGAGAAGTCCCTTCTCGAGCCGCTGCCGGTCAAGGCCGGTCGTAACAACGCCGGTCGCATCACCATGCGCCACCAGGGTGGCCGCGTGAAGCGCCAGTACCGCGTGATCGACTTCAAGCGCAACAAGGACGGCGTGCCGGCCAAGGTCGCTACCATCGAGTACGACCCGAACCGCTCCGCCCGCATCGCCCTGCTCCACTACGTGGACGGCGAGAAGCGCTACATCCTGGCCCCCAAGGGCCTCAAGGTCGGCGACACCGTCATCTCCGGTGCCGGCGCCGACATCAAGCCGGGCAACGCCATGCCGCTGTCCGAGATTCCCGTGGGTACCCTCATCCACGCCATCGAGTTCCAGCCTGGCAAGGGCGCCGCTATCGCCCGCTCCGCTGGTACCGCCTGCCAGCTCATGGGTAAGGAGGGCAAGTACGCGATCATCCGCATGCCTTCCTCCGAGATGCGCCGCGTCCTCGTGACCTGCCGCGCCTCCATCGGCGAGGTCGGCAACGCCGAGCACGCCAACATCGTGATCGGTAAGGCCGGCCGTCATCGCAAGATGGGCGTCCGCCCGACCGTCCGTGGTACCGTCATGAACCCGGTCGATCACCCGCACGGCGGTGGCGAGGGTCGTTCGCACACCTCCGGTCGTCCGTCCGTCTCTCCGTGGGGCACCCCGTCCAAGGGTTACCGCACCCGCAACAAGAAGAAGACGTCCAACGACCTCATCATCCGTCGTCGCAAGAAGTAATCGATACCCGTTAGGAGAAAGCACTTATGAGCAGAAGTCTCAAAAAGGGCCCGTTCGTAGAGGCGCGCCTCCTCTCGCGTATCATCGCGATGAACGAGGCTGGCAAGAAGGACGTCGTGAAGACCTGGTCCCGCGCGTCCACCATCTTCCCCGAGATGGTCGGTCACACCATCGCCGTTCACGACGGCCGCAAGCATGTTCCCGTGTACGTCACCGAGTCCATGGTTGGTCACAAGCTGGGCGAGTTCGCGCCCACCCGTACCTTCCGTGCGCACAAGGCCAAATAGGGGGTTTAGGTAAATGGCTACTACTTCCACCGAGACCCGCGAGGTCCGCGCCACGGCTAAGTACGTGCGCGTTTCCCCCGGCAAGGCTCGCCTCGTGATCGACCTGATCCGCGGCAAGAACGTCGCCCAGGCCTTCGATATCCTCCACTTCTGCACGCGCTCCGTCGCCGTGGACGTGGAGAAGGTCCTGCGCTCCGCCGTCGCCAACGCCGAGCACAACAACCAGATGCGCGCCGACGACCTGGTCGTCAAGGCCGCTTATGTCGACGAGGGCCCGACGCTCAAGCGCATCCGTCCTCGCGCCAAGGGCTCCGCTTCCCGCATCCTGAAGCGCACGAGCCACATCACCGTCGTCGTCGCTCCCCGAAAGGAGGCATAGGCCATGGGTCAGAAAGTCTATCCTACTGGCTTCCGCCTCGGCATCACCGAGAACTGGCGCTCCCGCTGGTTCGCTGAGAAGGATTACGCCAAGACGCTCGGCAACGACATCGAGATCCGCCGCTTCCTCGAGAAGCGCCTCGCCCGTGCCGCCGTCTCCCGCGTCGAGATCGAGCGCGCCGGCGACAAGGTGAAGGTCATCATCCTCACCGCCCGCCCCGGCGTCGTCATCGGCAAGAAGGGCTCCGAGATCGACGGTCTCCGCACCGAGCTCGAGCGCGTCGCCGGCGTCTCCAAGGGCAACCTGTCCGTCGACGTGATCGAGGTCAAGCGTCCCGAGCTCGACGCCGTGCTGGTGGCTCAGTCCATCGCCGAGCAGCTCGAGGGCCGCGTCGCCTTCCGTCGCGCCATGCGCAAGGCCGTTCAGTCCGCCCGTAAGGCCGGCGCCAAGGGTATCCGTATCCAGTGCTCCGGTCGTCTCGGCGGCGCCGAGATGGGCCGTCGCGAGTGGTACCGCGAGGGTCGCGTGCCGCTGCACACCCTGCGCGCCAAGATCGACTACGGCACCGCCACCGCCCATACCACCATGGGCTCCTGCGGCGTCAAGGTCTGGATCTACCAGGGCGAGAAGCTCCCGGGCCAGCCTGTTCCCAACATGGCTCTCGAGGGTACCTCCCGTCCGCGTCGTCGCAACAACGATAGGAGGAATCAGTAATGCTCGCTCCTAAGCGTATTCTTCACCGCAAGGTGCAGCGTGGCTCCATGAAGGGCCAGGCCAAGGGCAACACCGAGCTCCATTTCGGTGAGTACGGCATCGTCGCCCTCGATCGCCACTGGATCACCAACCGTCAGATCGAGGCCGCCCGTATCGCCATGACCCGCTACATGAAGCGTGGCGGTAAGGTCTACATCACCATCTTCCCGGACAAGCCCATCACCAAGAAGCCCGCGGAGACCCGCATGGGCTCCGGTAAGGGTAACCCCGAGGAGTGGGTGGCCGTCGTCAAGCCGGGCCGCGTCATGTTCGAGATCGCCGGCGTGTCCGAGGAGATCGCACGCGAGGCCCTGCGTCTTGCCCAGCACAAGCTGCCGATCAAGACCAAGATCATTACCCGCGCTAAGAACGGGGAGGACAAGTAATGAAGCCCGCAGAGATTCGTGAGCTTTCCGACGAGGCCCTGGCTGAGAAGCTGAAGGATTGCCGCGCCGAGCTCTTCAACCTTCGTTTCCAGATGGCCACCAGCCAGCTGGACAACACCGCTCGCGTGAACACCGTGAAGAAGGACATCGCCCGTGTCCTCACCGAGCAGCGTGCCCGTCAGATCGCAGCGGAGAAGTCCGCTGCCACCGAGTAGCGCAAGGAGTAGCTAATGGCTGAAGCAACTGAGCGCAACGCGCGCAAGGTCCGTCAGGGCATCGTTTCCTCCATCATGGGCAACAAGTCCATTGTTGTCACCACCACGGAGCGCAAGCGTCATCCCAAGTACGGCAAGATGATGACCAGCACCAAGAAGTTCCACGTCCACGACGAGGAGAACACGGCCGGCGTTGGCGACACCGTTCGCATCATGGAGACCCGTCCGCTGTCCGCGACCAAGCGTTGGCGTCTCGTCGAGATCATCGAGCGCGCCAAATAAGCTTGTCGATGTAAGTTTCCCGGTGATGTGCGCCCGCTCGGATGCCCCTGGCATCCAAAACGGGCGGTCGCACCTCTCGCTGGCTTAGGTTCGGAAAGGTTCCAACCATGATTCAGATGCAAACCATGCTGAACGTTGCCGACAACTCCGGTGCGCGCAAGGTTCGTTGCATTAAGGTGCTGGGCGGCTCTAAGCGCCGTTACGCCGGCATCGGTGACGTCGTCATGGCCGCCGTCCAGGAGGCCACGCCGGGCGCCAACGTCAAGAAGAAGGATGTCGTGCGCTGCGTTATCGTGCGCACCGTCAAGGAGGTTCGCCGCAAGGACGGTTCCTACATCCGCTTCGATGACAACGCCGCCGTCGTCATCAACAAGGATGGTTCGCCTGTCGGCACCCGTATCTTCGGGCCCGTCGCTCGCGAGCTTCGTGACAAGAAGTACATGAAGATCGTCTCGCTCGCACCCGAGACCCTCTAACGTAAGGGAGAGACCACTATGTCTATGTCCATCAAGAAGGGCGACAAGGTCGAGGTGCTCTCCGGCAAGGATCGCGGCAAGCAGGGCGTCGTCCTGCGCGCGCTGCCTTCCGAGGGCAAGGTTATCGTCGAGGGCGTCGCCGTGGCCAAGAAGGCCGTTAAGCCCAACGCTGCCGGTCAGCAGGGCGGCTTCGTCGACAAGGAGATGCCGATCGACGTCTCCAACGTCCAGCTCATCTGCCCCGAGTGCGGCAAGCGCACCCGTGTTGGCCACGAGGCTGGCGAGCTCGACGGTCACAAGACCAAGCTCCGCATCTGCAAGAAGTGCGGCCACAAGTTCTAAGATCTCGCATCTAGAGCGCCTTCGTACCCCCTGGATTGCCTTGAGCGGTCCAGGGGGTCTTCTTTTGGCGGTCGATCGTGTTTTGCCAAACAACATTTGCGCGGAGCTGATCTCTGAGTTCACAAATTGATGTAAAACACGCAATAACACGCAGAAACGATATGAAACACGCAATTGTATGCTACTCTCAATTTGTAGAAGCGAGCGTTCGGCTCATTCACGGCAGATTGGAAGTAACTATGGATCATGCTGGCAAAACATCGATTGACGCCCCAAAAGATGCGGCTGAGGCAGCGAAGGCCGCCTTCGCCGCGGTGGCGGACAAACCGTTTCCGGACGATATCTTCACCGCACCCCATTTGAAGTGGGCCATCATCGGATGCGGCGTTATCGCAAACCAGTTCGCCCAATCGTTTGCGCTTGCCGGGCGCACCGTGTACGGCATCGCTAATCGCACGCGCTCCAAAGCCGAGGCGTTTGCCCGTGAGTATGGCGTCGAGTGCGTCTACGATTGTTTCGAAGACCTGTATGAGGATCCGAACGTCGATTGCGTGTATATCACTACGCCGCACAACACGCATATCACCTATCTGCGTGCCGCATTGGCGGCTGGAAAGCACGTCTTGTGCGAAAAGGCCATCACATTGAATTCTGCCGAGCTCGAGGAGGCACGCGCCATTGCAGATGAGCACAATGTCGTTCTCATGGATGCGACGACGATCCTACATATGCCTCTATATGTCGAACTTATGCGTCGCGCGCAAGCCGGTGAGTTCGGCCGTTTGCGCCTTGCGCAGGTGAATTTCGGTAGCTTCCACGATTACGACGATGTCTCGAACCGCTTCTGGAACCGGGGCCTCGCAGGCGGTGCCATGCTCGATATCGGCGTATACGCGCTTTCCATTGCACGCCTATTCATGGAGAGCCAGCCAAGCGAGGTCGTGTCGCTCGCCAACCTGTTCAAGACGGGGGTGGATGAGGAGAGCGGTTTCGTGACGCGCAATGCGCAGGGTCAGCTCGGCGTGTTTTCCTTAAGCATGCATGCCAAGCAGCCTAAACGCGCGACGCTGTGCTTTGACAAGTGCTATATCGAGGTGATGGCGTATCCCCGTGCCGATCGAGCCTCCATCGTTTGGACGGCGGACGGGCATCGCGAGGAAGTCGAGGCGGGCGTTGAGGCGTACGCGCTCTGCTACGAGGCGGCCGATCTCGAGACCGCCGTCGCCGGAGATGCCTCCAAGCTCAAGCTTATCGACTACGCTTCCGATGTCATGGAGACTATGACGCGCCTGAGGGCGGACTGGGGTGTCGTGTATCCCGAGGAGGAGTAGGCTCACATGTTGGCAGAAGACCGTCTCAGCGCCATAGTGGGGATGGTGGCGGAGGCCGGGTCCATGAGCGTTGTGGACCTGGCAGAAGCTCTCGATGTCACCGTTTCGACCATTCGTCGCGATTTGCAGGCCCTCGACAGGGCGCATCGTTTGGTGAAGGTGCATGGCGGGGCGACGAGCCTCGAGCGAGCACATATCACGCGAGACCTCACTATACCCGAGCGAAGTGAGCTTCATATAGAAGAGAAACGAGCCATCGCACGCGCCGCCGTCCGCCTGATCGAGCCTGGTTCGTACGTCTATATCGATTCAGGTTCGACGACGCTGCAGCTCGTCTCGTGCGCACCCGCGGATGCGAGTGTCACGTATGTCACGAATTCTGTTGGGCATGCGCGCCGCATGATGGAGCGGGGGTGCCGCGTGATGGTGACGGGCGGTGAGCTCAAGCCAGAGACCGAGGCGCTCGTAGGGCCGGATGCGACGACGATGCTGGCGCGCTATCGGTTCTCTTGCGGCTTTTGGGGCGCCAACGGGATAAGCCTGAAGCACGGTATGACCTCGCCGGATCTGCTGGAGGCGGAGGTCAAGCGCGTGGCGATGGGGCAGACGGAACGGCGATACGTCCTGGCGGATGCGAGCAAGTTCGGCATGGAGGCGGCGGTGAGCTTCGCTGAACTCGATGACGCGGAGATCATCGCAGCCGGCGATGTGCCCGATAAGTATGCCCACTTGGAGAACCTCGTGTGCGTATAGGCGATTGCGGAGGAAGAGGAGAGAAAGAGGGGGCGTCGGTGACGGCGCCTCTTCTTGTGAGGGTGACTCGCTCTTGCGCGCTATACTTGAGGCGAAAGGGAGATGGGAGGTCACTGTGTCCGTCTTAGCAGAGAAGATCGCGGCAGATGATGCCACCTACGAGAGCAGCCGTGAGGCCATTGATGTTGTCCGAGAGCTCGAACGTCGTCGAGTCCTCGCTGTGCGCGATGCCTCCCGCTTGCGCGACGGTGACAGTCATCTTCAAACTCTGATCGAGTCGCGTCGTCATGTATAGATATCGAATCGATGTTCTGGCGCAACGAGAGCTTGAGCAAGTCGGTGACGTCTATGAGGGGTATTTCGTCGATCTCGGTGACTATGAAAAGGGCGTTGCGTGGGCAGACCGATTCTACTCAGAGTACGCTCGGTCAATTGAACGCCTCAAGAATAATCCGTTCATTTATCCCAGGTGCACGCTGTATCCATTTGATTTGATCGACACGGAATATCGGTCATTCAGATGCGGGTGGTTCACCGTTTTCTACACGGTCGAAGAAAAGACGTTCACCGTGTGGCATATAAGGAGCTCCCGTTCGGACTTTACGAAGATGCGCGTGCGGTAAAAAATGCAATGGCTAAGCCGATATGGGGCCGCATGGCTGAACATCCGCCCCCCATATCGTTAGCCTGAATGACCGCGCTATTCGACACCTTGGAACAGGCAACCGGAGCTCGTACCAGGCAGACGCTTGCTGGGAGTACGACCGGAGGTCGCCGCGTCCAGGGCGCGCTTCACTCGGTTGACGCCGCAGATCAACATATCGATATCCATCAATGTGCCGTCAACGAGGAACCGGGACACCCCAGCGTGAAGCAGCTGGGGCATCTGGGGTGTCGTATCCAGCTGCACGCCGTCATACAAATGGCTGCGACCGTTGAGGCCCGTGCGCACGGGGAGCAGGCGCCCATCGATGTTCTTAAGCTTGAAGTCACGCGTGCGCAGGCGGCAGTTGGCGCAATCGTGGATGCAGGCGCCCGCAACCTGTAAGATGCAGTGCTCGCTGGTCATGACGCGGGGCGCGCCGAGCACCATGAGGCCGAGTTCCATGCTGCCGCGATGGGGTGCGATGCGCTCGATCTCGGCGAGCGTGAGCTCGGGCGAGAGCCAGGCGCCGCTCGCACCGCGCTCGGCGAGCGCCCGCATGCACGCCACGTTGTGCACGGGGATGCAGCTGCGGAGTTCGCTCTCGGCGCCGCGTTGGGCGCCGCGAGCGAATTCGGAGATGGTTCCGACGGCGGCGGATTGACCGGTGAGCAGCCATGGATCGAGCCGCTCGTGGTCAGCTTCGCGCGATACCTCGTCAAGAACGGGAATGATCCTCTGTGTGGCGCAATCGGCGGGGGAGAGACCAGCTGATATCAGGTCGTCAACGGACATGTACACACGCTGAGCGCCGGCGTTGCGTGCGGCCTCAGCGGCTTCACATGAGGTGACGAGCGCACAGACCTCACCAGATGCCTGTCCCTGCTCATCTGATGGAAGCTGATTGCATACGGTCGGGCTCCCGGCGCAGGCGACAGGCGAAGGGGAAGATGCCGAAAGGAGCTCGTTGAGCGCATGGTCACTGCGCTCGAAATACGGCGCGAGGATGGCTCGTTCCAGCGTTTCGCATGCGGCGGCGCGCACCTTATGGACCGCGGAGAATCCCATGCCGCAGCCCTCGTCAAGCTGGATGTCGAAGCTAGCCGCCTCAAACGGCGAAGATCCCATGCGGCCCACGTGCTCGACTAGGTCTTCCGCTGAAACGGCGCGGGTCTTGGCGGACTCCACCGTGAAGCCCTCCGCGCGTCCGGAAAGCGTGGGATCGTCGATGCAAGTCAGCTCAACGGCAAACGGCTGACCGAGGTGGGCCACGACGCGCACGTCCACGGCTCGCTTGCGGGCGACAGGGCGCTTGAGCGCAGCCTCTGCGGCGTCGAGCGCGGCCTGGCTGCGGATAAGGCGCACGAGGGCGCCCGCGGGCATGGGCCGGGCGGTACGGCATTCGATGATATCGCCCGCCTGGGCGTCTTCGGGGGCAATCGTGGTGAGGAACTGATCGAACTCATCGTCATGGCGCAGCTCGAGCAGGTCGCCCTTGCCCACCGGCTCGGAAAGGCGCAGGCGGGTCCATGCGGCACGACGGCGCTTGTCGTCGGGTTTCAGGCCCAACGTGCTGCCGAGCGGCTTGCTGCCGAGTACCTCGCCCACGATTTGGCCTCGGTTGTTCGAGCGCTCGTAGCTCATCATCTCATCGCCCGAACGACCCTCCTGGTACTCGCAGGTGAAATCGCGGTTGAAACAGCGCTTGAGCTGACGGTAGCGGGCCTGCGCGGTCTCGTCCGAGATCTCGCGGCCGGCGAGGATGTCATCGAGCTGCGCGCGGTAGGCGCTCACGATGGAGTGCACGTAGTCGGGGGCCTTCATGCGCCCCTCGAGCTTCAACGCGTGCGCGCCCGCATCCAGCAGGCGGGGGAGCATGTCGGCCGTGCAGGTGTCACGTGGGCATAGGGCGCGCTCGCGACCCGGCTTGGACCACGAGCGCCCCGTTTCGTCAATCAGATCGTAAGGCAGGCGACAGGGCTGTGCGCACATGCCGCGATTCGCCGAGCGCCCCCGGGACGTGAAGCTGGAAAGCAGGCAAACGCCCGAATAGCAAAAGCAGATGGCACCGTGGGAAAACACCTCGAGCTCTATATCCACGGCGTCGTGGATGATGGCAATCTCGTCGATGGAGAGCTCTCGAGAAAGCGTGACGCGATCTGCACCGGCCTCTTTGCACCAGGCGGTGCCCCGGGCGTCGTGAATATTCGCCTGTGTCGATATATGGGTCTCCACCTCGGGCATGAGGCGGCGAATCTCAAAAAACAGGCCCCAGTCCTGGATGATGAAGGCATCGGCACCGAGCTTCCAGCAACGATCGACGAGGGCGAGCGCCGTCGCCATCTCCTCGTCTTTGATGACGATGTTGACGGTCACGTACACGCGCGACCCGGCGAGATGCGCCGCGCGGCACGCTGTCTCGAACGCGTCGTCGGTGAAGTTATCCGCCTTGCGCCGGGCGTTGAACGACCCCATGCCGCAGTAGATGGCATCCGCGCCGGCCGCGAGCGCCGCGTAAAACGGCTCTGGTCCGCCGGCGGGGGCGAGGAGTTCAGGTTTAGAAGAGTAAGAAGTCATAAAGGGCTCCCAGTAAAGTTGGTGTTCAACAAAGTATAAGGTGCTGGGGCATCAACCATGTGAACGCTTTGCGGCAGAGACTGCCAAGGTGCACATGGATTACCGATTTATGGATTTACCTGCACACATGAAGTTGCGGTGGCAATCGTCGCCGCATAAGCGTATAGTAACGACTGTTTTGTCGGCTCCTGCCGTCAATTCGTCATGCCCAAGACAGCCATCGCGGGTGTGGCGCACGTCAGGAGGCACGAGGCTAACCCACGAGGCCAACCCCGTGCTTAAAACCCCAGTAAGGAGTGAAAATGGCTGAGGAGAAGTACGTTCCCCGTCTCAAGACCAAGTACAACGACGAGGTCAAGCAGCTCATGCAGGACAAGTTCCAGTATGAGAACGTCATGATGATCCCCAAGTTCGAGAAGATCGTCGTGAACATGGGTGTCGGCGAGGCCGCCACCGATTCCAAGGCTATCGACGGTGCCGTTCGCGATCTGCGCGTCATCACCGGCCAGCAGCCCATGGTCACCCGCGCCCGCAAGTCCATCGCCTCCTTCAAGCTGCGCGCCGGCATGCCCATCGGCGCCAAGGTCACCCTGCGCGGCGACCGCATGTGGGAGTTCTTCGACCGTCTGACCTCCGTCGCGATCCCCCGTATCCGCGACTTCCGCGGCATCTCCGCCAAGTCCTTCGACGGCCGCGGCAACTTCTCGATGGGCGTCACCGAGCAGCTCATCTTCCCCGAGGTTGACTTCGACTCCGTCGACCACACCCGTGGTATGGACATCACCATCGTCACCACCGCGAAGACCGACGAAGAGGCCAAGGCCCTTCTCGACGCCTTCGGCTTCCCGTTCAAGAAATAGGTTCTCATAAGCCTCGGGTTCCACAGGCGGTGCGCGAAGAGCACGTGCCGCCTGTCCGAGGCGCATATATACGTATGTGAGGAGGAAATAAGTGGCTAAGACATCGATGATCGTCAAGTGCAATCGCAAGCAGAAGTTCTCGACCCGCGAGTACACGCGCTGCCAGCGCTGCGGCCGTCCGCACTCTGTGTACCGCAAGTTCGGCCTGTGCCGTGTCTGCTTCCGCGAGCTGGCGCTCAAGGGCGAGCTTCCCGGCATCAAGAAGGCCAGCTGGTAAGTCACTGCCAGCACGCCCGCCTCACCTGAGAGCGGTGCGTACGGAAGACGTGCCTTACAGGCTTTTCCGCTAAGGGTGGGAGAGTACCGAGGGCACGGACTCATCAAGAACGAAGGAGAATCCACATGAATCTCACCGACCCGATCGCAGACATGCTCACGCGCATCCGCAACGGCAATGCTGCGAACAAGGCCGAGGTCTCGATGCCGAGCTCCAAGAAGCTCGTCGAGATCGCTCGAGTCATCTACGAGGAGGGCTACATCGAGGGCTACACCGTTGAGGACACCGCCCCCGCCAAGACCCTGCACATCACCCTCAAGTACGGTCCCAAGAAGGCCAAGGTCATCAACGGCATCAAGCGCTACTCCAAGCCTGGTCTGCGCAAGTACGCCGGCGTGAAGGACCTCCCCCGCGTCCGCGGCGGCCTCGGTACCGCCATTGTTTCCACCAGCCAGGGTGTCATGGCCGACCGCGATGCTCGCAAGAAGGGCATCGGCGGCGAGGTCATCGCCCTCATCTGGTAATTCGCTTAGGCGAGTAGAAGGAAAGGAGAACACCGTGTCTCGTATCGGTAAGAAGCCTGTCCAGATTCCCGCCGGAGTCGAAGTGGCAGTTGACGGCGCTCACGTGTCCGTGAAGGGTCCCAAGGGCACCCTTGAGGCCGATTTCTATGAGAAGCTCACCATCGAGGTCGCCGACGGCGTGCTGACCGTCTCCCGCCCCGACGACGAGCGTGAGACCCGTGCCCGTCACGGCCTCACCCGTGCCCTGATCCAGAACATGGTCATCGGCGTCTCCGAGGGCTACACCAAGGTCCTCGAGCTCGCCGGCGTCGGCTACCGTGTCCAGCTCAAGGGCAAGGATCTGGACCTGTCCCTGGGTTACTCCCACCCGGTGATCTACACCGCCCCCGAGGGCATCACCTTCGAGTGCCCGGACAACACCCACATCCACGTCAAGGGCATCGACAAGCAGCAGGTCGGCCAGGTTGCCGCCGAGATCCGTGCCAAGCGTCCGCCGGAGCCTTACAAGGGCAAGGGCATTCACTACCTGGGTGAGCACATCCGCCGCAAGCTCGGCAAGGCCGCTAAGTAGTAGAGCGCTTCCACGTCGTAAGACCAGCACCCCGTCAGGTGCTGGCAGGACTTCATAAGGAGTTTCACATGAACAAGCAACAGGCAAAGCGCGCCGGCCTCAAGCGTCGTCAGCGCCGTGTCCGCGGCAAGATCTTTGGCACCCCGGCTCGCCCGCGTCTGCGCGTCGTGCGTACCAACGCCAACATCTACGCCATGATCGTCGACGACACCAAGGGTCACACCCTCGTCTCCGCCTCCTCTCTCGAGGCCGAGTTCAAGGGTACGACCACCAGCAACAAGGAGGCGGCCGAGAAGGTCGGTAAGCTCGTGGGCGAGCGCGCCCTCGAGGCCGGCATCAAGACCGTGTCCTTCGACCGCGGTGGCCGCATCTACCATGGTCGCGTCAAGGCCCTCGCCGACGGTGCCCGCGCCGCCGGTCTCGAATTCTAGGAGGTAAGAGCATGGCTCGTAATCAGCAGAAGCAGCAGCGCGAGGCCTCCGAGTTCGAGGAGCGCGTCGTTTTCATCAACCGCGTCGCCAAGACCGTCAAGGGCGGTCGTCGCATGAGCCTCGTGGCCCTCGTGGTCGTGGGTGACGGCAAGGGCAACGTGGGTCTGGGCATGGGCAAGTCCGCCGAGGTGCCGCTGGCTATCTCCAAGGCTTCCATCGACGCCAAGAAGCACATGTTCCACGTGCCCGTCACCGCTGAGGGCACCATTCCCCACGACGTCCAGGGCGAGTTCGGTGCCGCCAGTATCATCATGCGCCCCGCCGTCGAGGGTACCGGCGTCATCGCCGGCGGTGCCGTCCGCCCGCTCTTCGAGCTGGCCGGCATCAAGAACATTCTGTCCAAGTCGCTCGGTTCCGACAACGGCCTGAACATCATCAAGGCCGCTGCCGAGGGTCTCAAGCAGCTCTCCACCCCTGAGGATGTCGCTGCCCGCCGCGGCCTCACCGTCTCCGAGATGTTCATCGGCAAGAAGGAGAACTAGGCATGGCTACCATCAAGATCAAGCAGGTCCGCAGCATCAACGGCTGCAAGGAGGATCAGCGCCGCACCGTTCGCGCCCTCGGCCTGCATCGCATCAACGACACCCGCGAGATCACCGACAATGAGGGCGTGCGCGGCATGATCTTCAAGGTCAAGCATCTCGTTGAGATTGTGGAGGAGTAACAATGCAGCTTCATGACCTTACTCCGGCTCAGGGTTCCACCCACAGCCGCAAGCGCGTCGGTCGCGGTAACTCCGGCAAGGGCGGCACCTACGCTGGTCGCGGCCTGAACGGCCAGGGCTCCCGCTCCGGCGGCACCAAGGGCGCCGGCTTCGAGGGCGGTCAGACCCCGCTTGCCATGCGCCTGCCCAAGCTCCCCGGCTTCAAGAACCCCCGTCGTATCGAGTTCACTGCTGTGAACGTCTCTACGCTCGAGGTCAAGTTCGAGGACGGCGCTGTCGTCGACGGTGCTTCCCTCAAGGCCGCCGGCATCACCAAGTCCGAGTTCGAGCCCGTCAAGGTGCTCGGCGACGGCGAGCTCTCCAAGAAGCTCACGGTCAAGGTCGATAAGGTCTCCGCTTCCGCGAAGGCCAAGATCGAGGCCGCTGGCGGAAAGGTTGAGCTGCCTTGCTAATTGGTTTGAAGAACACCTTCCGCATCAAGGAACTCCGCGGAAAGATTCTTTTTACCATCGCAATGCTCGTTGTGTACCGCATCGGTGCGCACGTTCCGGTGCCCGGCATCCCCATCCAGGGGATGTCGGCCCTTTTTACATCCGCAGGTGACACGTTCGCCAGCGGTGCGATGGCCCTGCTGAATCTTTTCTCGGGCGGTGCGCTCTCCTACGTGTCCGTCTTCTCCCTGGGTATCATGCCCTACATCACGAGCTCCATCATCATGCAGATGCTCCAGGCCGTCGTGCCCAGCCTGCATGAGCTGGCCCGTGAGGGCGAGGTCGGTCAGACCAAGATCACCCAGTACTCCCGTTACCTCACGCTCGGTCTCGCCCTGCTGAACTCCGTCGGATACCTCTTCCTCTTCAAGAGCTTCGGCATCCAGTTCACCGGCGCGGGCGCCCCCGAGATCATCTTCGACATCATGATCGTGGGCACGCTCACCGCGGGCGCCATGCTCATCATGTGGATCGGCGAGCTCATCACCCAGCGCGGCATCGGCAACGGCATGAGCCTGATCATCTTCGCCAACATCATGGCGGGTCTGCCCCAGGCCATCTTCCAGTCCATCGAGGGCGGCAACATGGGTCTCATCACGACCCTCGTCATCCTCGTGGTCATCCTGTGCGTGATCCCGTTCATCGTCTACCTCGAGCGCGGCCAGCGCCGCATCCCGGTGCAGTACGCCAAGCGCGTCGTCGGCCGCCGCATCATGGGTGGCCAGTCCACCTATCTGCCGATCAAGGTGAACACCGCGGGCGTCATCCCGATCATCTTCGCGAGCGCCCTGCTGTACTTCCCGGCCCAGCTCGCCGTGTTCTTCCCCAACGTGGGTTGGATGCAGGCGTTTGCCGGCGCCCTGTCCAGCGGCTGGATCAACTGGATCCTGAACGTCGTCCTCATCGTGTTCTTCGCTTACTTCTACACGTCCATGGTCTTCAACCCGGACGAGACGGCTGAGAACCTCAAGAAGCAGGGCGGCTTCATCCCCGGCGTTCGCCCCGGCAAGCAGACGGCCATCTACATCAAGAACGCGCTGAACAAGATCACGCTTCCGAGCGCCATCTTCCTCGCGCTCATCGCCATCGTCCCCTCGATCGTGTTCTCCTTCACGAACAACGCGCTCATCCAGGCGTTTGGCGGCACTTCGGTTCTGATCATGGTCGGTGTCGTCATGGATACCATCGACAAGGTCGAGAGCCAGCTCAAGATGTACGACTACGACGGTTTCTTCAAGTAGGTCTCAAAGGAGTCTCTCATGAACATCGTGCTGTTGGGCGCCCCCGGCGCCGGTAAGGGCACCCAGGCCCAGCGTCTCGTCGCCGATTACGGCGTGGCCCACATCTCCACCGGCGACTTGCTCCGCGCTGCCGTCAAGGCTCAGTCCGAGCTCGGCGTCGCCGCCAAGAAGTACATGGATGCCGGCGAGCTCGTCCCCGACCAGCTCGTGATCGACCTCGTCAAGGAGCGCCTCGCCGCCGATGACGCCCAGAAGGGCTTCATCCTCGACGGTTTCCCGCGCAACACCACCCAGGCCGTGACGCTCGACACCGAGCTCGCCGCCATGGGCCGCGAGCTCGACGGCGCCCTGCTGGTGGACGTGCCTGCCGAGGTCATCATCGACCGCCTGTCCTCCCGTCGCACCTGCCGTGACTGCGGTTACACCGCCGGCCCGGACACCGCCGTGTGCCCGTCTTGCTCCGGTGAGATGTATCAGCGCGACGACGACAAGCCCGAGACCATCAAGAATCGTCTCGATGTGTACGAGAAGAACACCAGCCCGCTCGTCGAGTACTACCGTGGCCAGGGCATTCTCAAGGCCGTCGACGGCAACCGCGACATCGACGTCGTGTATGCCGACGTGAAGGCTGAGCTCGGTCTATGATCAAGTTCAAGTCTGCCGCCGACATTGAGCAGATGAAGAAGGCCGGAGCGCTGTCCAAGATGGCGCTCCGCCACGCCGGGGCGATGATCCGCCCCGGCGTGTCCACCTTCGAGCTCGATCAGCTGGTCGAGCAGATCATCCGCATGCACGGCGGAAAGCCCGCGTTCAAGGGCTACGGCGGGTTCCCCGGCTCCATCTGCGCCTCGCTGAACGATGCCGTGGTGCATGGCATCCCCAACCCCGATGTCATCCTGCGCGACGGTGACATCATCTCGATCGACACCGGCGCCATCGTGGACGGCTGGGTGGGGGACAACGCCTGGACGTTTTACGTAGGCACCCCGTCCGTAGAGGTGCAGGGCCTGTGCGAGTGCACGCTCGATTGTCTGAAGGCCGCCATCGAGCAGGCCGTCCCCGGCAACCACATCGGTGACGTCGGACATGCCGTGCAGTCCCTCGCCGAGGCCAACGGCTACGGCGTGCTGCGCGACTACGTCGGTCACGGCATCGGCCGCGCCATGCACGAGGATCCCAACGTGCCGAACTACGGCAAGAAGGGTCGCGGTGTGAAGCTCGAGGCCGGCATGGTCATCGCCATCGAGCCGATGATCACGCTCGGGTCCAACCGCGTTCACACCGGAGCCGACGGCTGGCTCGTCAGCACCAACGACGGCCTTCCCGCGGCTCACTACGAGAACACGGTCGCCATCACCGAAGACGGCCCCGTGATCCTTACCCAGGACGCCAAGGGTCCATGGTGCTCGATGTCCGGCGGTGCCATGTAAACAGATCCACCTCGGGTGGGTCGGGAAATAATTATGGAGCGATTGGGAATTTCCCAATCGCCTCTTTGGCATGTAGTAACATGCAATGCTGCTGTCGTTTTCAAGAGAAAGATGATTGCCTTGAAGAAGGAAGACGCCATCGAACTTGAAGGTACGGTCACCGAGCCGCTGCCCAACGCCATGTTTCGCGTTGAGCTGGAGAACGGCGTGTCCGTCCTCTGCTCGATCTCCGGCAAGATTCGTATGAACTACATCCGCATTCTCCCGGGTGATAAGGTCACGGTGCAGCTGTCTCCGTACGATCTGACCCGCGGTCGCATCACCTATCGCTATAAGTAGCGACAGTCTTCATGCCGGCATCGATGGACGGGGAGTGCTCTGCCCCTGAATCCGAAGCCGCGCATCCAGCCATTCGTTATAAACGCCTGCGGCTGGGCGAGTAGATAACATTCCACCTTGTAGCTTGAGCACTACCGAAAGGAAGAACGATGAAGGTACGCCCTTCCGTCAAGAAGATGTGCGATAAGTGCAAAATCATCCGCCGCCACGGCAAGGTGCTCGTGATTTGCGAGAACCCGCGCCACAAGCAGCGCCAGGGCTAAGAGAGGAGATCCACAGTGGCCCGTATTAACGGTGTCGACCTTCCGAACGAGAAGCGTGCGGAGATTGGTCTGACCTACATCTACGGCATCGGCCGCACCACCGCAGCGAAGATGTGCGCCGATCTGAACATTGTCGACGGCACCCGTATCAAGGACCTCACCGAGGAGCAGATCTCGGCGATCCGCGATTACATTGACAAGAACGGCCTGATGGTCGAGGGCGACCTCCGTCGCGAGCGCTCCCAGAACGTCAAGCGTCTCATGGACATCGGCTGCAACCGTGGCCTCCGTCACCGCAAGGGCCTCCCTGTTCGCGGCCAGCGCACCCACACCAACGCTCGCACCCGCAAGGGTCCGAAGCGTCAGATCGGTGCCAAGAAGAAGAAATAAGGGAGACTGACGCATAATGGCTACTGCAAAGAACAAGCGCGGCGCCTCCACCCGTATCAAGCGCGCCGATCGTAAGAACATCTCCGTGGGTCAGGCTCACATCCGTTCTACGTTCAACAACACCATCGTTTCCATCACCGATCCCGCGGGCAACGTCATCGCCTGGCAGTCGGCCGGCACGGTGGGCTTCAAGGGCTCCCGTAAGTCGACCCCGTTTGCCGCTCAGATGGCCGCCGAGGCTTGCGCCAAGGCCGCCATGGAGCACGGCATGCACAAGGTCGCCGTCTTCGTGAAGGGCCCCGGTTCGGGCCGCGAGACCGCGATCCGCTCCCTCCAGGCCGCCGGCCTCGAGGTCGCCAGCATCCAGGACAAGACCCCCATCCCGCACAACGGCTGCCGCCCCAAGAAGCGTCGCCGCGTGTAACTGAAAGGATCGATTTACTATGGCAATCGACAGGACTCCGGTTCTCAAGCGCTGCCGCCAGCTCGGGATCGATCCCGTTGAGCTGGGTTACAGCAGCAAGAAGGAATCTATCCGCCAGCCCAAGCGCCGTCGCAAGGAATCCGAGTACGGCATGCAGCTGCGCGAGAAGCAGAAGGTCAAGTTCATCTACGGTGTTCTTGAGAAGCAGTTCCACCACTACTACGAGCACGCTCTCCGCATGGACGGCGTCACCGGTGAGAACCTCATGACCATCCTCGAGACCCGTCTCGACAACGTCGTGTTCCGTCTCGGCTTCGCCCGCACCCGCAAGGAGGCTCGTCAGACCGTCCGTCACGGCCACTTCACCGTGAACGGCAAGCGCGTCGACATCCCGTCCTACCGCGTGAAGGCCGGCGACGTCGTCGCCGTGGGCGAGAAGTTCCGCGACCTGCTCCCCATCAAGGAGGCCCTCATCTCCTCCGAGCGCTTTGAGGTTCCCGGCTGGCTCGAGGTCGACATCGAGAAGCTTTCCGGCAACGTCATCTCGCTGCCCTCTCGTGACCAGATCAGCGGCGATATCAACGAGCAGCTCATCGTCGAGCTTTACTCGAAGTAATCGTTCGCGCGCTACGCTGGAGGTATTACATGTCAGAATTCATCAGGCCCCAGGTTCACGTCGAGGAGATCAGCGACACCGCTGCTCGCGTCTCCGTCGAGCCTCTGGAGCGTGGGTACGGCGACACGCTGGGTAACTCCCTGCGCCGTGTGCTGCTGTCCTCGCTCGAGGGTGCAGCCGTCGAGGCCATCCAGATCGATGGCGCCCAGCACGAGTTCACCACGATTCCCAACATGGTCGAGGATGTCACCGACATCGTCCTGAACGTGAAGGGTCTCGTGTTCCGCACGCTCGGTACCACGGACGAGGGCACCGCGACCATCTCGGTCGACGGTCCTTGCGAGGTTACCGGCGCTGACTTCTTCATCCCGTCCGAGTTCGAGCTCGTGAACCCCGAGCAGCACATCGCCACCCTCACCGAGGGCGGCCACCTCACCATGAGCATGCGCATCGGGTACGGCCGCGGTTACGTGTCCTACGAGCAGAACAAGCGCGACAACGACCCGATCGGCATCATCCATGTCGACTCGCTCTTCTCGCCGGTCAAGCGCTGCGCCAAGCTCGTCGAGGCTTGCCGCGTTGGTCAGCACACCGACTACGACCGTCTGGTCCTCGAGATCGAGACCAACGGCGCGATTTCCCCGCGCGACGCCGTCGTCTCCGCTGCCAACATCATCAACCAGCACATGGCCGCGTTCATGACCCTGGCCGACGAGCCCGAGGCGGAGGAGGAGATCTCCATCTTCGCCCCCGAGGTCACGAACGACAATGCGGAGCTTGACAAGCAGATCGAGGACCTGGACCTTTCCGTCCGCTCCTACAACTGCCTCAAGCGCGCCAGCATTCACTCCGTGCGCCAGCTGGTCGAGTTCTCCGAGAACGACCTGCTGAACATCCGCAACTTCGGCGTGAAGTCGATCGAGGAAGTCAAGGACAAGCTTGAGTCCATGGGTCTCAGCCTCAAGGCTTAACCCAGGTATTAGAGGAGAACCAGACCATGCGTCACAACAAGAAGAAGGGCCTGAAGCTCGGCACCGATGCCAGCCACACCAAGGCCATGAAGAAGAGCCTTGCCAAGGCGCTCTTCGAGAACGATCGCATTAAGACCACCGAGACCCGCGCCAAGGCGCTGCGCAGCTACGCCGAGCCCATCATCACCTGGGCCAAGAAGGGCGACCTGCACTCTCGTCGTCTCGCCATCGCCAAGCTCGGTGACAAGAACCTCGTCGCCGAGATCTTCGACAAGGCCGCTCAGGGCATGTGGGCCGACCGCAACGGCGGTTACACCCGCATCATGAAGCTCGGCCCGCGCAAGGGCGACTGCGCCGAGATGGTCATCATCGAGATCGTCTCCGAGCCTTGCACCCCCAAGGCCAAGAAGGCTGCTCCGGCCAAGAAGGCCGCTGCTCCCAAGGTCGTCGAGGCCGATCAGACCGCCGAGGTCGTCGAGGCCGAGGCTGCCGAGGCTCCGGCTGAGGAGTCCGCTGAGTAGCTCGTGCTACTTCGCTACGTGCACACAAGGGCGGTTCTTCGGAGCCGCCCTTTTGCTTAGGTATCGCAACTTGCCCATTTACTTATATCGGGGAGGATAGGCATGCTCGAGGTCATCGGCGTTTCCATCGCCTATTGCGGCGACCCGGTCGTATCGGGCGCATCGGTTTCCATCGAGCCGGGAGAGCTGGTCGTGCTCACGGGAGGCAACGGTTGCGGAAAGTCGACCCTCGCCCGGGCCATGTGCGCCGCGCAGCTCGTTGACGAAGGGGCCGTTCTCGTAGACGGCCACGACCCCTCCGCCAGCGATCTGGAGCGTCTGCGTGTCCGTGAGCTCGTCGGATACGTCCAACAGGACCCCCGTGACCAGATCGTCTCGTCACTCGCGTACGATGAGGTCGCCTTCGGCCCGCGCAACCTCGGTCTCGATGAGGCCGAGGTCGACTCCCGCGTTCGCGAGGCCCTATCGATGGCCCTTCTTGAAGGGTATGGGCAACGCAACACCACCGAGCTGTCCGGCGGCGAACAGCAGCGTCTCGCGATCGCCGGCGTACTCGCCATGCGCCCTCGATACCTCGTGCTCGATGAGCCCACCTCGCAACTCGACCCCGCCGCCCGCGCGGGCCTGCGCGCGCTGTTCGAACGGCTCGCCCATGATAAGGGTCTCGGCATCGCGCTCGTCACGCACGATGCGGATGAGATCGCCGTCGCCGATCGTGTGGTGGATTGCGAGGGGTTTCAATCGCCATCTCGCGGCGATTCGGGCTGTCTTCTCGATGGGGAGGACTCATCAGGCGCCCGAGGCGCCCATGAGCCCGGAAGTGCCGGCGCGCTCGGCGACGCCGCAGGCCGCCGTTCGACCGCATGTGACGACGAGCCCGTCCTCGCGCTCGAACATGTGAGTTTCGCGCACGGCGAGAGGCGAATCCTTGGCGATGTATCGCTCTCGGTGCGCCGGGGAGAAGTCGTCTTGCTGGTCGGGTCCTCGGGCGCCGGCAAGTCGACGCTCGCCTCCATTGCCGCGGGGCTCATCGCGCCCGAGGCGGGCACGGCGTCGGTATGCGGGCATGCCGCCGTGCCCGGTTCCGTCGGCATCGCGTTCCAGCAGCCCGAAGGGCAGTTCTTCCTCGATACCGTCTATGACGAGCTGGCGTATGCCCCCCGTAACGCGGGTTTGGGTGAGGACGAGGTCCGTGAGCGCGTGCTCGCCGCCGCTCGAAGCGTCGGTCTGAGCGATTGCATGCTCGAGAGGTCCCCGTTCGAGCTGTCTGGTGGCCAGGCGCGCCGTGTCGCGCTGGCGTCGGTCATCTCGCTGGGCGCCCCTGCCGTCATATTCGATGAGCCGACGGCGGCCCTCGATGCCGCGGGTCGCCGCGCGGCCCATGGGCTCGTCTCGACGCTCGCCCGTGAGGGGCGGGGTGTTCTCGTGATCACGCACGACGTGGATGAGTGGCTGCCCATCGCGGACCGCCTGCTGACGCTCGATGGCGGCCATCTGTCCCAGGATCGCCCCGAAGGCGCTGAGGCGGACGTGTCCCACTGCGATGACGGGCAGGTCGCCAACGTCGGTTCCGCGGCATCTCAGCGCCTCTCGGGGGCTTTCGGCGGCTACATCCCGTCTTCACCGCTCGCGCATGTAGACGCTCGGGTCAAGGTCATCTTGCTTCTCGTCGCGACGGGTGGCGTGTTCGCCGCCTCCGCCCCATGGACGTGGGCGGCGTGGGCGCTTGCCCTCGCGATCGCGCTCGGCGCGGCGCGGATGAGTCCCACCGAGGTCGTGCGCGGGGTGCGTCCCGTGGCCGTCATCCTGGCCTTCACGCTCGTCGCGAACCTCGTCTCCTGCGACGGGCGGGGGAGTGTGGCGTTGATGGGTCCCGTACGCCTCGACCCCGCTGGGGGTCTGCGCGGGTTGGCTGCCGTGGCGCGCATCATGCTGCTCGTCGGGTTCTCGCTCGCCGTCTCGTCCTCCACGACCGGCACCCAGATAAGCGATGCGACGGTCAGGTTGCTGCGACCCGCCGCCCGCATGGGGGCGCCGGTTGCGGCCCTCGGCACGGTGCTGTCTCTCGCTTTGAGATTCATCCCGTTGGTGAGCGAGGAGCTCGGGCGGATCAGGCTCGCGCAGCGCGCCCGCGGCGCGCGTTTCGATGAGGGCTCCCTCGTCGAACGCATCCGGGTATGGGGCTCGGTCCTCACGCCGCTCATGATCGGGCTGTTCCGCCGCTCCGATCGCCTGGCCGATTCCATGGCCGCCCGCTGCTATGACGCGTCCGCCTCGGGCCGCCTTCCGGCGCCCCGCCCGTTGGGGCCGGGCGACCGCGCGATGCTCGTGGGGGGATTGCTCGCGTCCGCCGCGCTGATCGCGGCGTCTCTGATAGGATTGGGCCGATGAAAGGGGATGCCATGCATTCGAACGACGTTGGAAACGAGGGCATCGGCTCCACGGCCCGTGGGGCCATTCGCGGCGCCGGGGATTCCTGCCTGCTGGAATCGGGGATGGTGACGGCACCGCAGGACCTCGGGGCGCTCGATGGGACGCTCGTGTTCCGCCTCGGATACGACGGGGCCGCCTTCAGCGGGTTCGCCGAGCAGCCGGAGGGGCTGCGGACGGTCGCCGGCGAGGTCAGGCGCGCCCTCGAGACGTTCCTGCGCCGTCCCGTCGACCTGACGTGCGCCGGGCGTACCGATGCGGGCGTGCACGCCGTCTCCCAGTACGTCAGCATCCCCGCCCATGTCGATGAGCTCGCCATCGAGCATCGACGCTGGATGCGCGCCATGGCGGCCCTGCTGCCCTCAGATATCGCCCTCAATTCCGTGTACCACGCACGTCCGGGCTTCTCCGCTCGGTTCGATGCCCGGTCGCGAACCTATACCTATCGCATCGCCACCGGGGATGCTCCGCCGCTGCTGACCCGCTCGGTCACGTGGTGGCACCGCCTGTCGCTCGACATGGAGGCCATGGAGCGCGCCGCGGCATGCCTGGTCGGGGAGCATGATTTCAAGAGCTTCTGCAAGACCGCCTCGGCCGTCGACAAGCCGACGTGCCGCAACGTGATGGCCGTTTCATTCGAGCGCGCATCGGCGCTGGGGGAGGAGCATATCGCGTTCACCATCACGGGCAACGCCTTTCTGCACTCGATGGTGAGGACCATCGTCGGCAGCCTGGTCGAGGTCGGATCGGGACGCCGTGATGAGAAGTGGCTCGCGGACGCCCTGGCCGCCTGCGATCGGCGCGCCGCCGGCCCCACCGCGCCCGCCCGCGGCCTGTGCTTCATGGATGTCTCCTACGACGACGGCGCTCTGACGCGGTGTCCGTAAGTTTGCCGCCCGAATTATTGCAAGTTTATTCACCCTCAGCTTATCAATTGCGCATTCTATGCAAGAATGGTTCAATTACAAGCGACAGACTAAGTCGATGAGCTGTATGGACGGACGCAAGGGGCCCTCGATGCACGCGCGTCCGCGACGGGAACGGTGAATGACATGGCCAAGAAACGCAACGGTCGTCAAGATGCTATTCGCGAGATCGTCCGCACTGCGGACGTCCGCACGCAGCGCATGCTCGTGGATGAGCTCAAAGCCTGCGGATTCGACTGCACTCAGGCGACCGTGTCGCGCGATATCGCCGACATGGGGTTGCACAAGTTACCCGAGGGCATGTATGTCCTGGCAGAGGACCTGCATCTGCAGCGCATGGTGTCCGAGCTCGTCATCGGTGTCCAGCGCACCGAGAACCTCGTGATCATCAAGGCGCAGCCCGGCACCGCGCTCGGCATCGCCGCCGCCATCGACGCCGCTGAGCTGCCCGACGTCCTTGGCTCCCTCGCCGGCAACGACACGATTCTCGTGATCACCCGCACCGCTGCGGATGGCGAGCAGTTCGAGTTGATGATCGGCAAGCTGAGGAGCGTGCGCAAGTGAGCCCGATGATCGTCCACACGGCGATCTTCGCCCTGCTCGTCGTTCTGCCCATCGCCCTCATCGCGCTGCTCGTGTCCTATTGGCGCCGCTCGCGTTGATCTGCGGTTGATCTACGGGCCGCATCGACCCGCCATCGCCGGTCAGGGCTTTAATGAAAGAGCGAGCATGAAAATCGCCCCCGACTCGAACGTCGGGGGCGATTCGTCTGTTGCGCGCCTCGAGGGCGCCGGAATGAAGGGCCGGATCCGCGGGGCGGCTCCGTCGGGCGGCCGCCATCGCGGCCGGCGCGACGCGGTTACTGCTGGGATTCGGAGCCCTCGCCGCCGTCCGGCGTGGTGGGCGTAGTCGGCGGGGTGGGCGTGCTGGGCGTCTGAGGCTCCTGCTGTTGCTGCTCTTGTTGCTCCTGCTGTTGCTGCGCCTCCTCTTCGGCGCGCTTCGCCTCCTCGGCGGCGGCCTGCTCAGCCGCGCGCTCCGCATCGCTCTTGGTGTGGGAGAACTCCCATTCCTTGTTGTCCTTGTATGTCGGGGTCTCGCCCTCGGGGAATTCCTCGCGGGCGGCGTCTCCCAGCACGGCCTTCATGAAGTTCTTGAAGACGGGCAGGGTCATGCGGGCGTTGTTGAGGTTCTTGATGGGCGCGTTGGTGCCGGAGTGGCCGACCCAGATGGCAACGGATAGCTGGGGCGTGTAGCCGCAGAACCAGAGGTCCGTGGCGTCGGAGGCGGAGCCGGCCGTGCCGGTCTTGCCCGCGACCGGCTGGTCGATCCAGGGGTTGCCCGAGACACCCGTGCCGCCTTGCTTCATGACGGTCTCGAGGACCTCGGTCACCGCCGCGGCCTCGCCGGCGGTGAGGGGCTGCGTCGCCTTGTCCTCGTGCTTGTAGACGACCTCGCCGGTGCGGGATTTGATCTCGGTGATGGCGACGGTGTCGCGATGGTACCCGCCGTTGGCGAAGGAGCTGTACGCGTTTGCCATCTCGAGGGTGGAGACCGTGCCGGTGCCGAGGGTCATGGAGAGCACGTCGTCCATGTTGGAGGTGTCGAGTCCGAGGAGCTTGCAGGTCTGCAGGATGTTCTGATTGCCGAGGGTCTCCGCCACCTGCACGTAGCCGGTGTTCGAGGAGACCGCGGTTGCGGAGGCGAGGGAGCGGTAGCCGTAGCTCTGCCCACCGTAATTCTGGATCTTATGGTCCTCACCGCCGGGGTTGTCCCAGTACATGGGGGACTGGCAGTTGACGGTGATGTCGGGGTTCATGCCCATCTTGATCGCGGTGGCGAGTGTGAAGCTCTTGAACGACGAGCCCGGCTGGCGCTTGGCAAGGGCATGGTTCGTGTGCCCGGAGTCGGCGTTGTAGTCGCGCCCGCCGACCATGGCCTTGATATAGCCGGTCTTAGGGTCGACGACGCTCATGCCGATCTGCAGGTCGTCTGCGGCGGGGTACTTGTTGATGTTCTCGACCGCGGCGGTCTCCGCGGCCTGCTGGATCGCGGGGTCGATGGTCGTGGTGACCGTGAGGCCGCCCTTGAACAGGACGTCGGAGGAGAATTCCTCCTGGAGCAGGGACTTCACGTAATCGACGAAGTAAGGGTGAGCGTACACCGAGATGCCGGTGTCGGAGGTCTCCGTGATGTTGAGGGCGAGGGGCTCGGCCACGGCGGCGTCGTGCTCCTCTTGGGAGATGGTTCCCAGGCGCAGCATGTTGCCGAGGACCTTGTTGCGGCGATCGACGGCGATGTCGGGGTTGACGGTGGGGTCGTAGTAGGAGGGCGAGTTGGGCAGGCCGATGAGCAGCGCCGCCTCGGCGAGGGTGAGCTCGTTGGCGTTCTTGGAGAGATAGGTCTTCGAGGCGGCCTGGATGCCGTAGGCGCCGTGACCGTAATAGATGGTGTTGAGGTACATCATCAAGATCTCGTCCTTGGAGAAGATCTTCTCCATCTCCATGGCGATGAAGGCCTCGCGGACCTTGCGCTCGATCGTCTGGTCGAATTGCTCCTCGGAGAGGATGGTGTTGCGGACGAGCTGCTGGGTGATGGTGGATGCGCCCTCGGAGCGGCCGGAGAGCTGCGCGAGGACGGCGCGGCCGATGCCGATGATGTCGACGCCGTTATGGCTGTAGAAGCGCTCGTCCTCGACGTCGACGGTGCCCTTGAGGACCCATTCGGAGACCTGGTCGGCGGTGACGCTCTCGCGGTTCTGGACGAAGAACGTGGCGATCTCGTTGCCCTGGGAGTCGAGGACGTGCGTGGGCTCGCTCACGAGGTACTCGGACGCGTCCGTGTAGTCGGGCAGGTCGGAGAGCCAGCGGCCCACGTTGCCGATCATGCCGATGCCGAATGCGATGCCTGCCACGAGCAGGAAGCCCAGCACCGAGACGAGAACGACGGGGGCTGCATGCGTTTTGGCGCGAGACCGGGCGCGGCGCTGACGGGGACCCATGGACGACCTCCTGGGATTCAATTGGGCGCGAGTGCCCAACACGTGTACATAGATAGCTGATACGATAGCGCAAGGAGGGCCGGGGACCGCCCGCATGTCGAGGTCTCAAGCTAAATTACATCCTGGGAGAGGGCAGATATGGTCGAGCTTTTGGCGCCTGCGGGAACGCCCGACGCATTGCGCGCGGCGATCGCGGCCGGCGCGGACGCCGTGTATGTGGGACTCGGGTCTTTCAACGCCCGCGCCGCCAACACCGGGTTCAGCCTCCCCGAGCTTGCGGCGGGCTGCGCGCTCGCGCACGCCCATGGGGCGCGGGTGTATGTGACGCTCAACGTCTACGTGCGCGATGGGGAGTTGGGCGACGCCGTCGACCTTGCCGCATCTGCGCTCGAGTCCGGCGCCGATGCCCTCATCGTGGCGGACATGGGCCTCATCTCCCGCATCCGCGCGGAGCTCCCCGGGGCCGAGCTGCACCTTTCGACGCAGGCGGGCGCCCAATCCGCGGAGGCCGTGCGTTTCGCCGCGCGCGAGCTCGGTGCGGCTCGCGTGACGTGCGCGCGCGAGTTGTCCGTCTCCGAGCTCGCCTCCCTTTCCGCCACGGGCGTCGAGATCGAGGCGTTCTGCCATGGCGCGATCTGCATCTGCTATTCCGGGGCCTGCTCCTATTCCGCGCTCCTGCGCGGCCGCTCGGCGAACCGGGGCGATTGCACGCAGCCCTGCCGGTTGGCGTACGAGTTGCAAGATGGGTCGGGATGCGTGCTCGCGGGCGGCGCGTGGGAGCGCGGGCTCGAGGCGTCTGGCCGGCAGGGGCGCCCCGAGGGCGACCGCCTGCTGTGCCCACGGGATTACCTCGGCATCCGCCACGTCGCCGAGATGCTCGAGGCGGGCGTCTCGGCATTCAAGATCGAGGGGCGCATGAAGGCCCCCGACTACGTCTACAACGTGGTGCGCTGCTATCGGGAGGCGCTCGACGCGGCGCTCGCGGGCAGCCCGCTCGTCGGCCCCGCGCTCGACGAGCTCGAGGCGCGGCTCGCCCGTTCGTTCAACCGCGGTTTCACCTCGGGGTATCTCGAGGGCGGCCACGCCGCCACCGGCGCCGCGCTCATGAGCGTCGAGCGCGCGATCAACCAGGGTCTGCTCGTCGGGCACGTGCTCGAGCCCCGTTTCGACGGCGCGCTCGTGTGCCTCGATCGGGCTGTCGCGCGCGGCGACATGCTCGAGATCCGTTCCACGCCCGGCCCGGACGCCCCCGCCGATGTGCCGAAGCGATGGCCGATCGTGGCGTGCCCGCGCGATGCCGCCGCGGGCGAGGAGATCGTCATCCCGTGCAAGCGCAAGGTCGAGGCGGGCAGCGCGGTTCATGTGGTTCGCTCTGCCGGCGCGATCACCGAGGCCGATGCCGCGGTGCGCGCGGTTCGGGAGGAGGAGCTCGGCCCCGCGGGCGGTTGCGGGGCGGTGGCCTGCGCTGCGGAGGGAGCCGGCGCTGCGGAGGTTGCCGGCGTCGCAGCCGCGGGGGGACCTGGCGCTGCAGAGGGAACCGGCGTCGCCGCCGCGGGGGAACCTGGCGCTGCAGGGGGAACCGGCGTCGCCGCCGCGGGGGAACCTGGCGCTGTCCGCCGCTTCGCCCATGCCCGGCGCCATGGCGGGAATGGTCGCGATGTGCCAGTTCGCGCCAGCGTGGCGGATCACGACCGGAATCGACTCGAAAACGGGATGAAAACGGTCCCGAAATGCCAGGCTGCGCCAGCGTGGCAAATCGCGACCAACCTTGAGGGCCCGCAGGCGCTGCGTGTCATCGATCTCGGGGAGGTCTGCCGCCGGGAGGACCTCGCGGATGTCGAGGCCGCCTGCGGGCGGGTCTCGCACGGCGATGCGACCGCCGTCGCGGTGCGCAACATCGGCCAGATTCCGCTGGTGGTCGAGGCGGGCGTGCCGTGGGAGGTCGCGCCGCCGCTGCAGGTGTGGAACGCCGAGGCGGCGCGCTTTCTCGCCGGCCTCGGCGCCCGCCGCGTGCTGCTGCCCGAGGAGCTCGCTCCCGATGATCTCGGCGCGGTCCGTCGGCTCCTCGAAGGCGATAGGGCAAACGGCGCTCCTGGCTGCGAGGTCGACTTGGCCCCGGGGGGATCGACGCCCCTCATGGTCATGGAGCACTGCCTGCTCACCGCCGAGGGCCCCTGTTCCCAGCAGTGCCCCACCTGCCGACGCCGCCTCGCCAGCCAGGCCGGCGACCGCTTCCTCGTCGAGCTCGACCGCAAAAGCTCGGGGGCCCGCATCGCCGTGCGCGTGGATGAGAGGGGCCGTACGCGCCTGTACCGCGGCTAGCACGCGGTCGGTCCGCAATCGGCCCGCGCCGGCGGCTTGTCCCGGCGTGCGTCCGACCGATTGCAGGCGGCCTTGCAGTTCGGCTAAACTAGATGAATCTGTCGTTTCCCAGCACCGCCCGTTCGCGCCATCCGGGCGCGGTCGCGGCGAGGGTGCTATGACCCTCCAGGAAAGGTGCATCTCATGTTGCCCGTAGACGAGCAAATGCGCATCATCACCTCCGGCGCTTCCAAGATCGTGCCCGAGGCCGACCTCAAGAAGAAGCTCGAGCGCGGCGTGCCGCTCAACATCAAGCTGGGCGTCGACCCCACGAGCCCGGACCTCCACCTCGGACATGCCGTCCCGCTGCGCAAGATGCGCCAGTTCCAGGACCTCGGCCACCGCGTGACCCTCATCATCGGCAACGGCACCGCCACCATCGGCGACCCGTCCGGCAAGAACTCCACGCGCCCGCAGCTCACCCAGGAGGAAGTCGAGGCCAACGCCGCGACCTACGTCTCCCAGGCCATGAAGATCCTCGACCCCGAGAAGACGACCATCGTCCACAACGGCGACTGGATGTTCCCCATGGACCTCAAGGAGCTCCTCTCCATCGCCTCCAAGTTCACCGTCGCCCGCATCCTCGAGCGCGACGACTTCACCAAGCGCTACCAGTCCCAGACGCCCATCGCGCTGCATGAGTTCCTGTACCCCATCATGCAGGCCTACGACTCGGTCAAGATCGAGGCCGACGTCGAGATGGGCGGCAGCGACCAGCTCTTCAACCTCCTCGCCGGTCGCGAGCTCATGGAGAAGATGGGCATGGAGCCGCAGGTCGCGCTCACCATGCCGCTGCTCGAGGGCACTGACGGCACCCGCAAGATGTCCAAGTCCTACGGCAACTACATCGGCCTCACCGATGAGCCGGCCGACATGTTCGGCAAGACCATGTCCATCCCCGACGAGATGATCGGCAAGTACTACCGCCTGGCGAGCTCGCTCGCGCCCGCCGAGGTCGACGCCATCGACGCCGCGCTGGCCGACGGCTCCGCCAACCCCTATGAGCTCAAGCGCGCTCTCGGCCGCGACCTGGTGACCACCTATCATTCCGCCGAGGCCGCCGTGGCCGCCGAGGCCGAGTTCGACCGCGTTCACAAGAACCACGACCTGCCCACCGAGATCGACGAGGTCTCCGTCGAGATCGCCCTCAACGACGAGGGCCTCGTGTACCTGCCCGCCGTGCTGCAGGCCGCCGGCCTGGTGCCCAGCGCCGGCCAGGCCCGCCGCGACATCGACGGCGGCGGCGTCAAGCTCGACGGCGAGGCGGTCGCGCCCAAGACCTATAACGTGGACCCGGCGGCCCTCAAGCCCGGTACGGTTCTGCAGGTCGGCAAGCGCCACTTCGCCCGCCTGGCATAAGGGACGGGGCGATGGTGGGCATGCGCGCCCTTTGGCGTAAAATGGCACCTGCGACAATCTGAAACGCGACGGCGTGAGCGAAGGTTCGCGCCGTTTTCCATATAAGGAGATGCCCGCTATGACCACGATGGATGATCGTCCCGCCGCGCCGCGCCTGTATGTCGTCGTGCCGTGCTACAACGAGGAGGCGGTGCTCCCGGAGACGAGCAGGCGTCTCGCGGCGAAGCTCGATGCCCTGCTCGAGCGCGGGCTGATCTCTGCGGAAAGCCGCGTGCTGTTCGTGAACGACGGCAGTCGCGACCGCACGTGGGAGCTGATACGCGCCTTGCACGAAGACCCCGAGGCGCTGGGGGCCTCCGCATCCCGGCCCTGGTTCTCGGGAATCTGCTTCGCCCACAACGAGGGGCATCAGAACGCCCTGTACGCCGGCCTCATGGAGGCGCTCGACCGCGGCTTCGACTGCGCGGTCTCCCTCGACGCCGACTTGCAGGACGACGTCGATGCGATAGACGAGATGCTGGCGAAGCACGTCGCCGGTGCGGAGATCGTCTACGGCGTCCGTTCGAATCGCGATACGGACACCGCGTTCAAGCGCGGCACCGCCGGCATGTTCTACGACCTGATGGCGTGGCTCGGCGTCGAGATGGTCTCGAACAGCGCGGACTACCGCCTCATGGGTCGGCGTTCGCTGCGCGCGCTCTCGCGCTACGGCGAGGTGAACCTCTTCCTGCGCGGCATCGTGCCGGCGCTCGGCTTCACCACCGACGTCGTCTATTACGTGCGCGCGGAGCGTTTCGCCGGCGAATCCAAGTACCCGCTCAAAAAGATGGTCTCCTTCGCCCTCGAGGGCATCACGTCGTTCTCCATCAAGCCCATCAGGTGGGTCACGATGCTCGGCGTCGTCGCCCTTGTGGCCGCCCTGGTCATGATGGGGTACACGCTGGTGCAGGCCTTCGCCGGGCGCGTCGTCGCGGGCTGGTCGAGCCTCATGGTCTCCATCTGGTTCGTGGGCGGCCTCGTCATGGTCTCCCTTGGCGTGGTCGGCGAGTATGTGGGGCGCATCTACCTGGAGAGCAAGGGGCGTCCGCGCTATATCATCGCCGAGACCACGGATGACGGGGATCCGGAAGGGGAGTGACGCGGGGTCGGTGCGACCATTCGGGATCGGCGCATTTGGGTACCATGGATGAAATGGAAACCCACATGGAGGGCAGGTGCTGAAGAGCATGGAACCTGATCTGGTCAAACTCATGCAGGCTCTGATCGATACGGCGGAGGGGCGCGTGCCGGCAGATCTCGTGTTCGTGAACGCGCGGATCGTCGATGTGTACCGCCTGCGCGTCGCGCGCGGGCAGGTCGCGGTCGCATGCGGTTGCATCGCCGGCGTCCTGTTCGAGGGGCGCGACTGCGAGGACGCATCCGTTCCCGCCTGGGAGGCGGGGCGCGTCGTCGATTGCGAGGGCCGCTACCTCGCCCCCGGTTTCATCGACGGTCACCTGCATATCGAGAGCTCCAACATCCGCCCGTCCGAGTACGCCCGCATGGCGCTCGCCCGCGGCACCACCACCGCCATCGCCGACAGCCATGAGATCGCCAACGTGTGCGGCCTCGACGGCCTCGCGTTCATGATCGAGGACGCCTCGCGCGCCCCGCTCGACATCAAGTTCATGATGCCCTCCTGCGTCCCCGCCCTGCCCGACGAGCAAGCGGGCGCCGTGATCGGCGCGCGGGACATGGAGGCCTTCATGTCCGCGCACCGCGGGGCCATCTTCGGCCTGGGCGAGATGATGAACCTCCCCGGCGTCTATGGGGCCGACGAGGAGACCTGCCGCCGCATCGCGGTGGGTGCCAAGACGGTTTCCGGTCAGGTTGACGGTCATGCGCCCATGACGCGCGGCAACGACCTCAACGCCTATGTCGCCGCAGGCATCATCGCCGACCACGAGAACACGGGCGTCGAGGAGGCACTCGACGAGCTCTCCCGCGGCATGTACGTGATGCTGCGCGAGGGCACCTGCAGCCACGATCTGGCGAACCTCGCCCCGCTCATCGTCGAGAACCCCGCGCTCGCGCGCCGCTGCTGCTTCGCCACGGACGACCGCGCCCCGTCGGACGCCCTCAACATCGGCATGATTGACAACGCCTGCCGCGTCGCCGTCGAGGCGGGCATCGACCCGGTGGCCGCCGTCTCCATGGCGACGCTCTCACCTGCGGACGTCTTCGGATTCGACCATGGCGAGCTGTGCGCGCTCCACCGACGCGGCGCCATCGCCCCGGGAAAGCGCGCGGACATCCTGCTGCTCGACGACCTCTCGTTCGAGGCCGCGCCGCATCACGTCTACAGCGCCGGTGAGCTCGTGGCCGAGGACGGCGCCTTCGTGGGGACCGTCGCGCCGGTCGAGACCCTTCCCGGCCTCGATAAGCTCGAGGGACGCCTGCGCGACTCCGTCCGACTCCCGGAGCTCTCCCTCGACGTCTTCTCCTATGGGTTCCGCCCCGGCGAGGCGGTCATCGACGTGATCCCCGGCAACGCCGTCACGGGCGTGGCGCACCCCGAGTCCGCCGAGGACCTGCGCCGCATCATGCTCATCGAGCGTCATGGCCGCGGCGTCGAGGCGCAGCGCGCCGGCGCCGACGGGGACGGTGCCGCGGGCACGGGTCTTGCGGGCAGGCACATCGGGCGGGGATGGGTGCGCGGCTTCACCATCCGCGGCGCCATCGCGAGCACCATCGGCCACGATTCCCACAACGTATGCGTTGTGGGCGACAACTCGGAGGATATGCTCGCCGCCGTGCGCGCGGTGGGTTCCGGCGGCTTCGCCCTCGTGCGAGATGGCGAGGTCGTCGCCAAGATCGACCTGCCCCTCGGCGGCCTCATGAGCGACAAGGGCGCGGAGGAGGTCGCGCGCGAGCACGATGCCTTCATGGAGGCCGGGCGCGCGATGGGCATCGAGCCGCCGCTCGACCCCATCATGGGCATGATCTTCCTGCCTCTGCCGGTCATCCCCACGCTGCGCATCCGCCCTGAGGGCATGTTCGACGTCACCACGTTCTCCTACGCCGAGTGACCGCCTGCGCGGCGCAGCCCGGCGGGTGGGTCGCACCCTTGGGCGGCTCGCCGGGCGGGGTATGCCGTCGGTAAGCTTTTCGGGCTCCTTTTGTGGGGTGCGCTTGGGGGATGCGCCGCTGGGTACGCTCTTCCATATCGCATCGGCCCGCACCGCGCTCGCGGGATGGCGGGCACCGTACGGGAGAAAGCCGCAACATGACCGAGAATATCAAGCTCATAGCCTCCGATATGGACGGCACCCTGCTCGACGGGAACGGGCGCGTCCCGTCCGAGACCTTCGAGCTCATCCGCGCCCTGCGCAGCCGCGGGGTGCATTTCGCCGCGAGTTCCGGCAGGCGCTACGACCGCCTGTGCGAGTTCTTCGCGCCCGTCAAGGACCAGATGGACTTCGTCGCGTCGAACGGCGCGCAGGTGTATGCCGACGGCGTTCAGATCGACCGCGAGGTCTATTCCCATCTGGCGGTCCGCCGTCTCGCCAAGACGGTCTCCATGTTCCCCAACATGCACCTGGCCCTGTTCGACCGCACGAAGTCCTACCTGCTCGACGACGAGGACAAGTTCGTTCGCGAGGTTGACAAGGACCTGCCCAACGTCGAGCGCATCTACGAGCTCCCCTCGCCGCGGGTGAGTATCATCAAGGCGAGCGTCTTCTGCGACGACGGCAACGTCATGGACAACGCCTACGTGCTCCAGCGCGAGCTCGGCGACCTGTTCACCTTCGCCCCGTCCGGAAGCTCCTACATCGACGCCATGCAGCCCGGCATCTCCAAGGCGTCCGGCATCGCCCAGCTCATGGAGCATTACGGCATCGAGCGCGAGGAGGTCATGGCGTTCGGCGACGCGATGAACGACTATGAGATCATCCGCCTCGTCGGTACCGGTTGCGCCATGGCGAACGGCAGGCCGGCGCTGCGCGCCATCGCCGACCGGGTCATCGGCAGCAACGAGGAGCATGCCGTGCAGGCGGAGATGCGCCGCATCCTCGCGTCGATGGGGGAGTAGCCCGCGCGCCGGGCGACCCCGCCCGGGCGCATGAGCCATGGAGTGTGCGTGTTCGCCCGCGAAATCCGCTAGACTGGGGACACTGCACCGTAATGGAGTATCCGGCGCGGTCGCTTCCGGGCGGCCCCGCCCCTCCGCCCCCCCCGTCTCGCCCGGTTTGCGAGAGGGAGGCGTCATCGATGAACCGGCGGCCCGGCGCCGCCCCGTCCCGAAGGGAACCCTCATGGCAGAGACCTCCTCCAGCCGCGTGGTCATCACCGTCCTCGGCAAGAACCGTCCCGGCATCGTCGCGGGCGTGACGCGCGTGCTGTCCGACGCCGACGTCGATATCCGCGACATCACCCAGAGCATCATCGAGGACATCTTCACGATGACCCTCATCGCCGACGCCTCCAAGGCGACGCTCGACTTCACCCAGCTCCAGGAGGCGCTCGCCGGCGCCGGTGCCGAGCTGGGCGTGACCGTCGAGGTGCAGCGTGAGGACGTCTTCCAGTTCATGTACCGTCTGTAGCGCGCGATCGAGGGCGGTTTCGAATCGCCCCGCCCAAGCGATCTTCATCCTTTCCGCCCCGGTGTCGCGCCGGGGCGCTCGTCAAAGAAGGAGCCCGCCATGTCTTACGATGCGCACAACATCTATTACCGCTTCGACGATCACCTCAGCCGCCTCGTGCTCGACTACGAGGCGAGCCGCCGCGTGGACGGCGCCTCCGAGCGCCTGTATCACGACATCCCCTCGGAGGAGTACGACGAGGATCTGTTCCGCGCGCACGACGTCAAGCGCGGCCTGCGCAATGCGGATGGCTCGGGCGTGGTGGCCGGCCTCACGCGCATCGCCGACGTTCACGGCTACAAGCGCGTGGACGGCCGCGTCGTGCCCGACGAGGGCCACCTCATCCTGCGGGGCTACGACATCGAGGACCTTATCACCGCGGCCCAGAACGAAGGTCGTTTCGGGTACGAGGAGGTCGCCTACCTGCTCATCACCGGCGAGTTGCCCACGTCCGAGGAGCTCGCCGACTTCAACGGCCGCCTGGGCGCGTACCGCCACCTGTCGAGCGAGTTCGTGCGCCAGTTCCCGATCACCACGGTGAGTCCATCCATCATGAACGCCTTGCAGCGCGCCGTGCTGCTGCTGTACGCGTTCGATTCCGACCCGGATTCCATCACGCCCGAGCACGAGGTCGATGTCGCCATCTCGCTGCTCTCCCGTCTGCCTCGCCTGGCGGCGTTCGCCCAGACGTTCCGAACCGCCCAGGTCAGCGGCAAGCGCGCCCCGGTTCCCATCCCCGAGGCGGGGTTCTCCACTGCCGAGGCGATTCTGCAGATCCTGCGCGGCGAGGATGGCTACACGCGCGAGGAGGCGATGTTGTTGGATGTCATGCTCATGCTCCACGCCGAGCACGGCGGCGGCAACAACTCCACCTTCGCGTGCCGCGTGCTGTCGAGTTCCGGCACGGACGCGTACTCCGCCTACGCCGCGGCGATCGGCTCGCTCAAGGGGCCGCGCCACGGCGGTGCGAACGCGAAGGTCATGGCCATGCATGAGGACATCCGCGCGCATGTGTCGAACTGGGAGGACGAGGACGAGCTCGCCGCGTATCTCGAGAAGATCCTGCGTCGTCGGGCGTTTGACGGCAGCGGTCTCATCTACGGCATGGGCCATGCGGTCTACACCCTGTCCGATCCCCGTGCCGTGCTGTGCAAGCGCTATGCGCGCGGTCTCGCGCACGCCAAGGGGATGGGCGCCGAGTTCGAGCTCATCGAGCGCATCGAGAAGCTCGCCCCGCAGGTGATGGTCGACGTGCGCGGCACCACCAAGCCCATCTGCGCGAACATCGACCTGTACACCGGCTTCATCTACAAGATGCTGGGCATCCCAGACACGATGTTCACCCCGCTGTTCGCCGTGGCGCGCACCGCCGGTTGGGCGGCGCACCGCATGGAGGAGCTCATCTGCGCCCATCGCATCATCCGCCCCGCGTACCGCTCGGTGCTGGAGCCGGGCAGCTACGCGCCGCTTTCGGAGCGCACGAAGAGGCGCGATTGCATCGCAGGGTAGGAGTCTCATGCCCATGGGACGCGCATCAAGGGCCGAGCATGAGGTTCTGCCGCAGTTTCTGGGTCCTAGCCGAGTGGGCAATCGATGCCGATTTTTAAAACAGCAGGTAGAAAGCCCGGTTGATTTCGGTGCTACTTCAGATGGCGCTGAAAACTGCGGCAGAACTTCCGCGAGGCCCGTCGAGTCCCGCGAGCCGTGAACCTTTTGTGCGCGCTCGCGATCACACATCCCTTGTGGTAGCATTGACGAGCTATTTTGACTTGGTCGGAAACCAAGTCACCCCTTTGTCCTGGTCGGTAACCAGGACGCGACCAGAAGAGGAGCCCTGCCATGAAGTCTGGCATCCATCCCGAGTACGTGGAGTGCACGGTGCGCTGCAGCTGCGGCAACACCTTCAAGACCCATTCCACCAAGTCCGAGATCCAGGTCGAGCTCTGCAACGAGTGCCACCCGTTCTACACCGGCCAGCAGAAGTTCGTCGACACCGGTGGACGCGTTCAGCGCTTCGCCGACAAGTTCGGTGGCGCCGCCCAGGCCGCCCTCGAGCGCGAGGCCGCCAAGAAGGCCGCCAAGCAGGCCGCTGCCGAGGAGGCCGCTGCCAAGAAGGCCGCCGAGCGCGAGGCCAAGGCCGCCGAGAAGGCCAAGCGTGCCGCTGAGTACGAGAAGAAGGCCGCCGCTGAGGCCGCCAAGAAGGCCGAGGAGGCTCCCGCCGAGGAGACCGCCGCTGAGGCCGAGGTCGAGACCGGGGCTGCCGCCGAGTAGCTTCCGTCTTTCTTGACGCGCTCATGAGACCCCGCACCTATTCAGGTGCGGGGTTTTTGCATAAAAGGCTGGGAATATACCGTGCGATGGCGGTCTGGGGGGCGAGAGTCGCGAACGGAGATAGTTTCCCTGTGAGCACACACATCCTGCGCATTGCGTGCGCGTCATTTGGCTAAAGTTTCCTTAACTGTGTCTATGCGCTGAAAACGGCTCGCGCCCGCACTCAAGTGCGCGGTCCGCATCGGCGCATCGTTAAGAGGAAACCATATGGGATTCGTTTCTAAGCTGCTCTCCTTCGGCGCCGACAAGGATTTGAAGCGCTATTGGAAGACCGTCGACGTCATCAACGGCCTCGAGCCCACCTATCAGGCGATGGGCTCAGAGGAGCTTCAGGACCAGACGAGGGTCCTGCGCGAGCGCCTTGCGGCGGGCGAGTCCCTCGACGCGCTTCTGCCCGACGCTTTCGCCGTCGTTCGCGAGGCCTCCCGCCGCACGCTCGGCCTGCGCCACTTCGACGTGCAGCTCATCGGCGGCATGGCCCTGCACGACGGTATGATCTCCGAGATGAAGACGGGCGAGGGCAAGACCCTCGTGTCCACGCTCGCGGGCTACCTCAACGCGCTCGCGGGCAAGGGCGTCCACATCGTCACGGTCAACGACTACCTCGCCAAGCGCGACTCCGAGTGGATGGGCCACATCTACCGCTTCCTGAGGCTCGAAGTCGGTTTGCTGCAGAACGGCATGCCGCTCGACCAGAAGCGCCGCGCCTATGCCGCCGACGTCACCTATGGCACCAACTCCGAGTTCGGCTTCGACTACCTGCGCGACAACATGGTCCTGCGCCCCGGCCAGCGCGTCCAGCGCGGCCACGCCTTCGCCATCGTCGACGAGGTCGACTCCATCTTGATCGACGAGGCGCGCACGCCCCTCATCATCTCCGGCGCCGGCACCAAGTCCGCCGGCACCTACAAGGACTTCGCCCGCGCCGTCCGCGGCCTCACGCAGGGCGAGGAGGCCAACTTCGACATGCTCTCCGGCGAGGCGGTCGAGGCGACCGGCGATTTCGTCATGGACGAGGCCAAGCACACCATCGCCGCCACCGAGCAGGGCCTGAAGAAGATCGAGCAGCGCCTCGGCATCGACGACATCTACAGCGACCTGTCGGGCGCGCTCGTCAACCACCTGCAGCAGGCGCTCAAGGCCCAGTACATGTTCCATCGCGACAAGCAGTACGTGGTCACCAACGGCGAGGTCAAGATCGTCGACGAGTTCACCGGCCGCATCATGGAGGGGCGTCGCTATTCCGAGGGTCTGCACCAGGCCATCGAGGCCAAAGAGGGCGTGCTGGTCCGCGAGGAGAACCAGACGCTCGCCACGATCACGCTGCAGAACTACTTCCGCCTCTACGACAAGCTCTCCGGCATGACCGGTACCGCCATCACCGAGGACGCCGAGTTCCGCGAGATCTACAACCTTCCCGTGCAGGTCATCCCGACCAATCGCCCCGTGGCCCGCGTCGACCACGATGACCTGGTCTACCGCACCATCGATGCCAAGTTCAACGCCGTCGCCGACGAGATCGAGAGCCGCCACGCGTCCGGTCAGCCGGTGCTGGTGGGCACCGTCTCCATCGAGAGCTCCGAGCGTCTGGCCCGCCTACTCAGCAAGCGCGGCATCAAGCACGAGGTGCTGAATGCCAAGTTCCATGAGCGCGAGGCCCAGATCGTCGCCCAGGCAGGTCGTCTGGGCGCCGTGACCATCGCCACCAACATGGCCGGCCGTGGCACGGACATCCTGCTCGGCGGCAACGCATCAGAGATGACCGTCGAGGAGCTGATGGGCTATGACTTCGGCCTGGACGCCGAGGTCGTCGAGCGCATCCTGCGCGAGGCCAACTGGGAGCTCGTGGACGGCATCGAGCGCGGCGCCGAGCGCGTCGGCGAGCCCGCCGAGCGCGAGGGCTTCCCGCTCATGCTCGCCGGCCTGCAGGAGATGGGCATCGAGGTGACCTCCGAGCAGCTCGGGAACATCGCCCTCATGCGCGAGCAGATTGGTGACAAGATGGCGGCCATGTGCCGTGCCGAGCATGACCGGGTGGTCGCCGCCGGCGGCCTCACCGTCATCGGCACCGAGCGCCACGAGTCCCGCCGCATCGACAACCAGCTGCGCGGCCGCGCCGGCCGTCAGGGCGACCCGGGCGAGACCCAGTTCTACCTCTCGCTCGAGGACGACCTCATGCGCATGTTCGGCGGCGAGCGCATGGACAAGATCTCCAACCTCATGGTCGCCACCGAGATGGGCGACGACATGCCCATCCAGCACAAGATGATCTCCAAGGCCGTCGAGGGCGCCCAGCGCAAGGTCGAGAACATCAACTTCTCCATGCGCAAGAACGTCCTCGAGTACGACGACGTCATGAACAAGCAGCGCCAGGTCATCTACGCCGAGCGCAACAAGATCCTGGACGGCAAGGACCTCTCCGACCACATCGACGAGGTCATCGGCGACACCATCAACCGCTGCGTGACCGAGTTCTGCCCCGTCGATTCCCACGACGGCGAGCGCGATCTCGAGGGTCTGCACAAGTGGGTCGTCGAGCTCACCGGGCGCCCGGACGTCCCGGCGTTCGAAGATGCGCCCTACGGCGCCTTGTGCGAGCAGGTGCTCGATTGCGTGAGGCGCGTGTACGACGCCAAGGCCGAGCGCCTGGGCTCAGACCTCATGGGCGAACTCGACCGTCAGGTCATGCTGCGCGTGATCGACACGCGCTGGATGGGTTACCTGCAGGAGATGGATTACCTCAAGCAGGGAATCGGCCTGCGCGGCTTCGGTCAGCGCGACCCGCTCGTCGAGTACAAGACCGAGGCCTTCCGCGCCTTCCGCATGCTGGTCGACACCATGTACGAGGATTACCTGCGCACCGTTTTGCGCACCGAGTTCAAGGACCCGGGTGCGGTCCGCAACCGCCTGGAGGCCGAGAAGACCCCCGCCCTGTCCGGAGTCCGCATGAGCGGCCCGGCCGAGGTCGACGGCGACACCGGCTCCTCCACCATTCAGCAGCACGCCGCCCAGCAGGCCGCCGGTGCGCCTCGCGCGCCGCAGGGCGCCGAGGGCGCGGCGGGCTCCACCGTGCGCACGTACCGCAAGGACGAGAGCGGCGACCCGTACGCCAACGTGGGGCGCAACGAGCCCTGTCCCTGCGGCAGCGGCAAGAAGTTCAAGAACTGCCACGGCAGGAACCGCTGATGGCGGAGGAGATTCGACTCGCCGTGACCCCGGCGGACCTGGACGCGCTCTCCGCGCGCCTCGCCGAGGTCGAGGCGTACCTGCACATCGACGAGGCCCGTGGGCGCGTCGGCGAGCTGGAGCAGGCGAGCGCCGCCCCCGGCTTTTGGGACGACGCCGATGCCGCCCGCGCGCACATGGCCGAGCTCGCCCAGGTGAAGGGCGATGTCGCGCTCGTCGATGCCGCCCATGAGCGCCTTTCCGACGCCCGTGCCGCCCTCGAGCTCGCCGAGGAGATGGGCGAGGACGGCGCCGAGTTCGTCGCCGAGGCCTCCGAGGCCGCAGCCGAGCTCACCCGCTCCATCGATGAGATGGAGCTCTCCAGCTGGTTCACCGGCGAGTTCGACCACGGCAGCGCGATCTTGTCCATCAAGCCCGGTCAGGGCGGCCTGGAGGCCCAGGACTGGACCTTCATGCTGTTCAAGATGTACATGAAGTACTGCGCCCGCCGCGGCTGGAAGGTCACGGTCAACGATTGCCCCGCCGCCGAGGTCATCGGCATCGACCGGGCCACCATCACGGTCGAGGGCAAGGACGCGTTCGGGATGTTGCGCGCCGAGGCGGGCGTGCACCGCCTGGTGCGCATCAGCCCCACGGACGCCAAGAAGCGCCGCCAGACCACGTTCGCCGGCGTCGAGGTCATCCCGGTGCTGCCCGATGACATCCAGATCGAGGTCGCGCCCGACGATATCCGCGTGGACGTCTACCATGCGAGCGGCCCCGGCGGCCAGGGCGTCAATACCACCGACTCCGCGGTGCGCGTGACGCATATTCCCACCGGAATCGTGGTCACCTGCCAAAACGAGCGCAGTCAGATCCAGAACAAGGCCGCGTGCATGCAGATCCTAAAGGCCCGCCTCTACGAGCTCGAGCTACAGAAGCGCGAGGACACCCTCGACGAGATCCGCGGCCCCAAGACCGAGATAGGCTTCGGCAATCAGATTCGCAGCTACGTCCTGTACCCGTACCAGATGGTGAAGGACCTGCGATGCGGCGTGGAGACGAGCAACGTCGACGGTGTCCTCGAGGACGGCGACCTGGACCCGTTCATCATCGGGTACCACCGCTGGGCGACCGAACAGGCGGAGTAGGGGCGTATGGCAAAGCGCATCGACATCAATCGCATCATCCAATCGCAGTTCATGCGCGACCTGCCGGCCATCATGCTCGGCTGCGCCATCGCGGCGTTCGCCACGGACGTGTTCATGATCCCCAACGGCCTCGCGGCCGGCGGTCTCACGGGCCTGGCGACCATCCTCGCGGAACTCGCCCGGCGCTCCGGCTTCAGCCTGCCCGTCGGCTTGCAGACCATCGTCATGAACGCGCTGCTGCTGCTCGTGGTGGTTCGCTCCGGCGGCCTCAAGTACGTGGTACAGACCGTCACCGGTTTCGTTCTGTTCGGCTTTTTCACCGACCTTTTCGCGCCGTTCGTCCTGCATCTCGGGCATGACGACATCATGCTCTCGGCGTTGTGGGGCGGTATCGTCTCGGGCGTCGGCTACGGCCTGGTGTTCCGTTGCGGTGCCAATACCGGCGGCTCCGACACCATCGGGCAGATCATCGCGCGCAAGAGCTCGTTGCCCGTGGGCGCCACGGTCATGGCGATCGACGTGGCGGTGTGCGCCGCCTCCGCCCCGGTGTTCTCGATCACCAATGCGTTGTACGCCGCACTTTCCATGGTGCTCATGGGGTACGTGGTCGATATGGTGGTCGACGGCGGCAACACCCAGCGCGCCGCGTTCATCATCTCCGATCGTTTCGAGGATATCGAGCACGACATCCTGCACGCCATGGACCGCGGTTGCACGCGTCTCATGGCCCAGGGCTCCTGGACCAAGAAGGACCGTCCGGTTCTGTTCTTCGTGCTTTCCCGCCGTGAGATCTCGATCATCAAGACCATCGTCTACGAGCACGACGCCGACGCCATGCTCATCATCACCGACGTGAACGAGGCCATCGGCTACGGCTTCAAGTCCGTCGGCTAGCGCGCCCCACGGACCTCAATTTGGGGACAGTCCCTAAATTGAGGTGGGAGCGTCTGCCGTGTTGCTTTGATGGTAGCGGCCCCATCTTGCTAAAATATTCAAGTCTGTAGTTCAAATGCACGACTCTAAGGAGCTCTAGTGGGTAACCACTTCCGTACGCCGAGCGAGGAGCCGGCGACTCCGCAGGCGCCGCAATCCGGCACGCCCGCGCCGTCGCAGGGCGAGCGCTTCGCCTCCGCGCAGGACCGCCTGTTCGAGCAGCCCGTCCAGCAACCCGTATTCGATGCCTCCGCACCTGCCGCCAACGCCCTTGAGGCCGAGGTCTTTGCCGCCGCGCAGCAGGGCGAGGCGGCCGCGGCGCCCCAGGCTGCCGCCAACCCCTTGTTCAGCATCCCCTCGCCCGAGGACGCCCCGGCCCCGCGCCCGAGCATCCCCTCGCCGATGGAGCCCGCCGCGCCGGCGGCCCCGGAGGTCGCCCAGCCCGGTGTCTTCATGACGCAGGCCGGCCCCGCGGGCGCCGAGGTCACCGCCGATCAGGCCGACGAGATCGCGTCCCTGGACGCCGCGCTCGCCAACAATCCCGACTTCACCACCGTGTTCGCCCCGGTCGACGACTCCCGTGCCCGCCAGGCGCGCGAGGCCGGCGTCGAGCCCGTGATCCTCATGGAGCATGTCACCAAGATCTACCCCGCGCAGCCCAACAAGCCCGCGCTGGACGATGTGAACATCGAGATCTATCCCGGTGAGTTCGTCTTCCTCGTCGGCCACTCCGGGTCCGGCAAGACCACGCTGCTCAACACCATGCTTCGCAACGTGAAGCCCACGAGCGGCCGTGTGATCGTCGCGGGTCAGGATCTCATGAAGATCAAGAACCGCAAGATCCCGTTCCTGCGCCGTCAGATCGGCGCCGTGTTCCAGGACTACAAGCTCCTGCCCAACCGCACGGCTTACGAGAACGTGGCATTCGCCCTGCAGTGCATCGGCAAGCCCAAGGCCGTCATCAAGGCCCAGGTCCCCGAGGTGCTGCGCCTGGTCGGCCTGGCCGAGCAGATGGACTCCCTGCCCGACCAGCTCTCCGGTGGCGAGCAGCAGCGCGTCTCCGTCGCCCGCGCCATGGTCAACCGCCCGCCGCTGCTCATCTGCGACGAGCCCACGGGCAACCTCGACCCTGCGATCTCGCTGGGCATCATGAAGCTCCTCGAGCGCATCAACCGCACCGGCACGACCGTGATCGTGGCCACGCATGACCGCGCGATGGTCGACTCCATGCAGCGTCGCGTCATCGCCCTCGAGGGCGGCCGCGTGATCCGCGACCAGGAGAGGGGAGGCTACGGCAACTATGGCGCCTTCTAATTTCGGCTATTCCATCAAAGAGGCTTTCCGCCACTTCTTCCGCAACTGGACGACGTCCTTCGGCGCCGTCATCACCATCTTCCTGTCGCTGTTCATCATCGGCCTGTTTATCATCGGCTCCGTGCTGGTGAACTCCGCGATCGGCAACGTCGAGGACCAGGTGACCATCCAGGCATACATCTCCGACAACGCCTCCGATGAGGACGTCGAGGATTACCAGGACGAGCTCGAGCGCATGGAGAACGTCAAGAACGTCGAGTTCGTGAGCAAGGAGGACGCGCTGGAGGAGTACAGCTCCACCATCTCGGGCAATGCCGACGCGACGCTTTCCGCGCTCGACGGCCAGAACCCGCTTCCGCGCTCCTTCCGCATCGAGATGGAGGATCCGTCCCAGGTCGAGGCCATGGCCGAGAAGATCAAGGGCGACTCCGGCTTCCGCAAGATCGTCGATGACGCCGACCCCGAGGTGGATGACAAAGACGCCGATGTTGCCGAGAACGTCCGCTACGGCCAGGAGGAGGTCGGCCGCCTGTTCCAGCTGACCGGCTATATCCGCATCGCCGCCGTGGTCCTGGTGGCCCTGCTCACCTTCGTGGCGTTCATCTTCATCAACAACACGATCCGCCTGTCCATCACCGCCCGCCGCCGCGAGATCGCCATCATGCGCCTCGTCGGCGCCTCAAACGGCTTCATCCGCGGGCCCTTCATCACCGAGGGCGTGCTGCAGGCCCTGCTCGGCGCCCTGTTCTCCATCGGCGTGCTCGAGCTGTTCCGCAACCTCGTCATCCCCAAGATCGCCGAGGGAATCAGCTGGATGAGCTTCGCCGTGCCCATGAACATCTACTTCGCCACGTACGGCGCGCTCGTGCTGCTCGGCGTGATCATTGGCCTGTTCGGCTCCGCGATCGCCATGAGGCGCTATCTCAAGGTGTAGCGCGCGAACATCGTTCGGTTCCATTGGAGGCCCCCTGGGATATCCCACGTAAACGTCCTCGACCGGCGAGTTATGCTTGTCGGCCTGCGGAATGTTTACTTAGGGATTTCCCAGGGGGTCTCCTGCTCTCACGGCGTTGCGGCGCATGGATGGGAATCTTTTTTACGCGATGCGACTTAAATGGTCCGACATATAGGTCGCGATGGGGTTGAACCATGTGTTCAGTTCGTCCTATGTTGTGACAGCCCCACGGTCTTTGCCAATATGCTGAGTCTCTGTTGGATCGTTCGCGTGAATTCCGGACATGAGGTTTCCCCTTTTGCTCGTCTACGTGGGCATCCGCCTCCGCAGACTGGTAGGTATTCACATTCTTGGCAGTCAATCTGGATCAATCTAAACAGTTTTTCGAAGTCGTCGTAATCGGATTCCGGCCTTTGCGCTTTGTCATATACGTGCACATTTCCCAAGCGCTTCACCATGTCATAAGGTTTGACGAGAGGATATTCTGTGCATGAATATATGTTGCCAGAGGGATCGATGAGGTCTTTGCGGGTTCCGACCGAAAGGCAGGTACTTGCAGTTTTGCCCAACGGGAGTACTTCGGTTCGTATTCCCTTCCCGATTGCGCGCTCGGTCCATTCCAGAATCAGCTGATCAAGATCGGTCTGATGCAACTTCAGATGACCATTGCTGTGACCCCAATCGTAAACAGGGATTATCTGCAGAGAGAAGAGTCTCGATTTGCAGAATGTTCCAAGCTCGTCAATGAGGGTGGGGATTCCCCTCATATTCAATCTCGTTACATTTATCCGAATCGAAATGCGCATCTTTTCGAGTTTATCGCGTGAGTCATAAGCGCTTTTGAGCAGATTCATGATCAGCCTGTGACCGTTTCCGTTGTTTTTCAGCGGTCTACTGTTGTTGTGACACTCTTCGTTTCCATCAACGGTGATTGTCAGTTGCCTTAAATTCGCCCTGTTTTGAAGTTCAACAAGGCGCTCGATTGTGAGGAGAGTGCCGTTCGACGACATTTCGGATTCGAAGGGTATGTCGAGTTCTGAACATAATTCGGATATCCTGTCCGAGATCTCTAGTATCCGATCGTATGCCATCAGGGGTTCTCCACCGAACCATCTAACGAACAGGTTGCTGTAGTTTCCATTGGCCAGTGAACGCCTAAGATATGCGATAGTCGCGTCCGCGGTATCTTGTGCCATGAGCTGAGAGTTGTGCTCCTGCCCGCAATATTCGCATCGCATGTTGCATCCTCCTGTGGGCATTATTGCAATCGAGCGCGTGCGGGCATCGGTATTCTTCAGTTTTGACAATACGACATCACGTTCATTTTGTACTGATGAGCAAACGATGATGCCATTCTTTTTGAGTTGCTGGATTGTCTCATTGGGGATTGCGTCGATGTCCCCTTTTGCCAATTTCGAAATAAGGGATGACTTTAAAATGAATAGGCGGGGCCCTGTTGTCAGATATACAAGCTGATGAGGTGCACCGGCTGCAAGGTAGCTATTGTCGCCTATGATTGCGTAGCTGGAAATTCGAATCTTCTCCAACGACAGGACCCCCTCCACTGGCTAAGCGCTATTGAGGCTTAACGGCAAATGATATTGATGATTCCGTCGGGACCGAACGGGGCGTCGGTCGTAATTTCGAAAACGTCCTGATCATCGTGAGAGAGCGCATACATGAGGTACTCCTTTCAATGGGTTTTCACTGTGCCGCGCGACGAGAGATAAGATAATGTTCATTAAATATAAATACAAGAAAAATCGTACAAATTAACTTGTACGATTTTTCTTGTATTTATATTTTCGTGTGGCAAACTTAAGCGGATAATTGGAAAATTTTGAGTTCGAGGGGTTTGATGATGAGCGACAACAAGGGCATGGAAGAGCTGAAAGCACTCGCCAATCCCATCCGCATGAAGATATATGCCCTGCTGCGCATGGAAGGCAGGAAGACCATTGGAGAGATAGCTGATGATCTCGGGCTCGCAGTGGGATCCGTGAGCTACCATGTCTCAAAATTAAGTGAGCCGGGTTTGGTTGTAGCGGCGAATGCGCCTGACGAAGATCGAAGGCGCAGTTATTGGATGGCGAAAGAAGGGGATTCTCATTTAGAGACCCCTAGATCGGGTCCTGAGGAGTTAATTCAGCTTAGCGATGCCTTTCGGAGCGAACGGGATGCATTTCAAAGGGACCTGTATTCTCGCTATGTTGAATGTCTGGACTGCGTATCACCAGATTGGATTGAAGCAGAAATGAATTCTGATTCAATCCTGATGCTGACTCCTGATCAGTTAAAGCAAATGCATCGCGAATTGGAAGCCGTACTTGCCAAATGGGATGCAATGGGGAATGGAGAGGGCGAACAAACTGCTGGCGAGCGGGTAGTGGTTCTCATGCGGGGATTTCGATGGATGTAACGGGCGCAGAAAAAAACTTGCGAGCTCACACCTCATTTAGCAAGAGCTATATGACCTGGTTTTTGTCTGACAGCCTCTCTGCCTGCGCGCAGAGTATCGAGGGGGTGTACCTTTCGCTCCTTGCGTTTGATGCGTGTGGCTCTGTTGTGACTGCGGGCTTGATTGTTTCGATAATCGCAATCGTTCAGCGGGTTTCGACGTTTTTTGGAGGTGCGATAGTCGACGCCTTCAATAGGAAGCACTTACTGATTCTCTATGCCTTGCTTCAGGCAATGATTTGGTTCGCTGCGTTCGCAATCCTTGCTTGCGGTGGGCTCTGGTTGCCCCTCTTGCTTTTGGCAGCCTGTATTTCGGCGTTGTTGGAGGGCTTGCTGGGAGGCTCTTCGGATGCCCTATTAAGGGAAATATGTGATGGGGAGCAGTATTTAAAGGCGAGGAGCGCCAATGAGGGGCGCGATGCCGGAATCGCGATGATCGGTGCTTCGACAGGTGGCATCCTTTTCGCGTCCTCTCGTTCCCTGCCTGCCCTTGTCATGTTTATCTGCTTTGCATTATCGTTGGTTGCCGCAGTAGCTCTAGCGGGTAGCCACGCCGCGCCATTCGAGACCGAGAGAGTGGACGGCCGTCGCCCTCTTGTTCTTCTGAGGGGATCCGTTGATGGGATAAAGTGGCTCCACGAATCTCATTCATTTGTTTGTACGGTTTTGCCGATGGCATTGCTGAACGTGTCTTTCGGCCTTGTGCAATATGGCGCTCAATTGGCATTACTGCAAAGTGGCGCGAGTCCAGCCAGTGTGGGTATATTGGACACCGTGGTATGTGGGGCAGCTATCGGAAGCTCGATACTGGTCGTATCGTGCAAGTGGTGCAGGTCTCTTAAGCTGCCTATTGCTTTGTTGCTGATTGGTATTGTGTTGGGCACGGCCGTTACTTGTGCCTTTGAAGTCTCACTTGGGTCGCTGGCGTTGTTCGTAATTTGTTATGCGATATCATTGCCGATGTTGAGTGCGGTGGTGCAGGGTAAATTCTTTTCAAACGTGCCTTTGGAGTTGCAGGGAAGAGCGCGTGCGGTATTGATCGTTGCCGTTCAGATGCCAACTTCCCTGGCTTCATATGCCGCGGGATTAATAGTTCAGGAGGCGGGTGCCGTGGCGCTCTCCGCAACGGCGGGATTGCTGGCGGGCTTCTCGACGATTCTCCTTGGAAGGCAATCGGGCGCGATGCGACGTAATGGAAGGGGGAAGCCTCCGGCCATCCACTCCTCTGCGTCCGATCGGGAAGGTTTTTGAATGATGCGGTTGAAAGGAATGCATGGGTAGAGGTGGACACTCGAAAAATGATCGGCGCGGGCCCGCCCGGTCCCGGCGATTGCCGGGGCTGACGGGGACGGTGCGGGTGTATGACGCCCGCACCGAGGTGGAGACGGCCGAGGGTGCGTATCGCCTGGGGTCGCGCTCGATGCGTGAGGCCATGCCGGGGGACCGTGTGTACGTGAGCCTGCATCGGGGCCGCGGCGGCGCTCGACGAGCGGTCGTCGAGCACGTGATCGAGCGGGCGACCGCGGCGATCGTCGGCGTGTTCGAGCCCGCCGGTCCCCTGGGCGCCGTCCGGCCCCTGGATGCCCGCATCAAGCAGGATTTCTTCGTATTGCCCTCCGATGGGTCGCCGGCAAGACTCGGGGTCGAGCCGGGTGACATCGTCTCGGCCCGTATCGTGGACTATCCGTCACGCACGGAGTCCGGCGTGGTGACCATCGAGCGTCGCATCGGCGATGCGAACGAGCCGAGCCTCGGCATCGAGTGCATCATGGCCCGCTACGGGCTTGTGGACGGGTATCCCCGGGCCGCAATCGACGAGGCCGAGCGGCTTTCGGTCGACGTGGAAGCGGCGCTCTCCGACCCGCTGCGCCGCGACATCCGCGATCGATTCGCCATCACGATCGACCCCGTGGACGCACGGGACTTCGACGACGCCATCTCCGTCGCGCGAACCGTGCGCGGCGGATGGATGCTCGGCGTGCACATCGCCGACGTCTCGCACTACGTCGACTGGGGGAGCGCCATCGACCTTGAGGCGCGCCGCCGTTCGACTTCGGTGTACCTCGCCGACCGCGTGCTGCCCATGCTGCCCGAGCGCCTGTGCAACGACCTGTGCTCGCTGAGGCCTGATGAGGACCGCCTTGCCTTCACCGTCGATATCGAGCTCGACGCCCAGGGCCGCGTGCGTGCATACGAGGCATATCCGAGTGTGATTCGCTCACGCGTCCGCATGGATTACGGCGCGGCGGAGGCGCTGCTGCAGGCCGGATCGCCCGATGAGCGCGATCTCGATCCCGTCGCTCGGGAACGTGCGGAGGAGGCCGTCGAGACGGCGCGCGCCAACGGTGTGGACCTGCGCGCGTTCCTTCGCAATGCCGATGCGCTGGCCCGCGCCCGCCGTGAGATCCGCCGCAAGCGGGGTTCGATCGACTTCGACACGCCGGAGGTCCATGTCCTGCTCGATGAGGCGGGCATGCCCGTCGACATCGTCACGCGTGAGCGCACTGCCGCGACGAGCCTGGTCGAGGAGGCCATGCTGCTCGCCAACGAATGCGTGGCCGAGTTCCTGGCCGATCGCGATCTGGTTTCCGCCTATCGCGTTCATGAGGACCCCTCGCCCGACAGCCTCGCCATGGCGGCCAAAACGCTCACGGAGCTCGGGGCCGTGGAGGGCGGGCTTGCCGCGGGCATCATGCTCGGCGATCCCCGTGCCATTAACGCGGCGGTCGAGGATGCGGCGGGCACGCCGTGTGCCCAGCAGGTCAACGCGCTGCTCCTGCGCGCCCAACAGCGCGCGGTGTACAAGTCGCGCAACGAGGGCCATTACGCCCTCGGCGCCCGGGCGTACTGCCATTTCACCAGTTCGATTCGCCGATACCCCGATCTGATCGCGCATCGCGTCCTCAAGCTGGCCCTCGCCAAGCGCGAGCTCGGCAAGAAGGAGGCCCTCGCCCGCGCGCCGCGGTTTACGGGCAAGGGCCCGCAGGCGCTCGAGGCGATTTGCCCGCAGCTCTGCCGGCAGGCGAGCGACAACGAGCGAGCGGCCGATGCGGCTGCGAACGCCTCGCAGAAGGTGAAGGTCGCGCAGTTTTACGCCGGTCGTATTGGAGAGCGGGACACGGGAACCGTCTGCTGGATCTCCGATCTCGGCGCATTCGTCCGCCTCGATGCGACGGGCGCGGAGGGGCTGATCCGCATGAACGCCCTGGGTAACGAGTGGTGGGATTTCGACGATGTGCGTCTCACGCTCACGGGTGACTCCACGGGTGCGAGAATCGGCCTCGGCTGCCGTGTGGTGGTGGAGGTCGCGAGCGTGAACGTGCTCCGCGGGCACGTGGATCTCAAATTGATCCACGCGAGCGGTTCCGGTGCGTAAGGGCAACGAGGCGGGCTTCTCTGCCCGGTGCCATGGAACGCGCATGCGGTCCGCATCGTGCGCTACACTGGAGGTTCGACTCTATCAAGGAGGACACCATGGAAATGCCCATCGCGGCACATGACATCGATTACGCCGAGGACCTGCTCGCCCAGGGCGAGCTCGAGACCGCCGGCGTGCTTTTGGAGGAGCTTGCGGCGGAGGCGGGGGAGTACGCGGACACCGCGTGCATCGCCACGGACGCCCGTCAGTGGTTCAGCTTCGCGAGCCCGTTCGAGTACTTGGCCTATCGCCGTGTCGAGCGCGATCCGCGCGAGCTCACGCAAGTTGAGGCGCCGCTCGACCGCCTGTATGCCGACCTTGCCTACGTGTACATCCAGCGTCGCGAGTACGAGTCCGCGCGCGATGCCCTCAAGCAGGCCGTTCGCTGGAACCCGATGAACTGCGCGCACCGTCTGAACCTCGCGGAGGTGTTCCGAGCTCTGGGCGACACTCAGGAGTGGGCCGCGCTTTCCGCGTCCGTGCTGGACCGTGCGACCACGCCGCAGGCCCTTGCTCGCGCGTTCGCCAACCTCGGCCAGTTCTTCCTCGCGGCCGATAGCCTGTCCGCCGCCGAGGGGTGCCGTCGTGCCGCGATTCACGCTTGCGGCGAGGACGCCGCGGCAATCGCTCTCGCCGCGCAGCTCGACGAGGAGCACCCGGAGCTCGCCGAGCTTTCCGATGAGGATGCGAACAAGCAGCTCGAGGAGCGGGGCATTGGCACCGGTGCGAACGCCGAGATCGCCGTTTGCCTTCTCATGTGCGCGACGGATGCCGCTTCCGAGGGCGACCGCAACGAGGCGACGCGCCTGACGTTGCTCGCCCGCGACCTGGTGGGCGCCCCCGCGTGCGAGGCGCTCATCCGCCTGATTCGCGAGTCCGACGCCGAGCTCGCCCGCGAGCGCGAGGGGGCGTCTGCCGGCCAGGGGGCAGCGTCCGCAGAGTCCGGTGAGGACGCGGCGACCGATGCCGCGCCCGTCGCGCCAGCCGGCGCGGCCAGTGACGTCGACGCCGGGCCCGCAGACTCCGTCGACTTCAAGGACGGTGAGTAGCCATGGCCGATGGATTCGCCCGCAAGCCGCGCCGGGAGAAGAAGCTGATCGCCAAGAACCGCTCCGCGCACCATGAGTACTTCATCGATGAGACGTTCGAGTGCGGCCTCGAGCTCGCCGGCACCGAGGTCCGCAGCCTGCGCGAGCGCGCGTGTCAGATCACCGACTCCTTTGCCCTTATCCGCAACGGCGAGTGCTGGCTGCACAACGTGCACATTCACCCGTATTCCAACGGCTCGATCTTCAACCGCGATCCCGACCGCCGCCGCAAGTTGCTGCTGCATCGCAAGCAGATCGACTACCTCGACGGCAAGCTGCGCGTCCGCGGTGTGGCGCTCGTCCCGCTTGAGCTCTACTTCAACGAGGATGGCCGCGTGAAGCTGCTGCTCGGTCTCGGACGAGGCAAGAAGCTCTACGACAAGCGCGAGGACATGGCGAAACGCGACATGCAGCGCGAGATCGACCGCGCCCTCAAGCAGCGCAGCCGGTAGCCTGCCGGGGTTGTGTCGGGCGAGCGCTGCCCTGTCGACCGCCGGGCTTCGCCGGGACGACCGGCATTCCATCACTCCTTTGACCTGAAGACGGGCGCCCATTTGCCGGGCGTCCGTCTGCGTCTGTTTCGGGCGCCCGCGCCAAACCCTATACTGGAGGCAAGCGCCTTCAGAAAGGGGAGTGCCATGGCAATCGATTCGACTGCGATGTTCGCTATGAGTTACGGGTTGTACGTGGTGTCCGCCGAGGCCGACGGCCTCAAGGCGGGATGCGTGGTGAACACGGCCGTTCAGGTGACGGCCGAGCCCATCCGCATGAGCGTCGCCGTGCACAAGGACAACGTGACCGCGCATGTGATCGCGCAAGCGGGTGCTTTCACGATTACGGCGATCGACCAGACGGCCGACATGCCCTATATCGGCAACTTCGGCTTCCGCACCAGCGACACGTACGATAAGTTCGCCAAATACGAGACTGCGGTCTCCGAGGTGGGGAGTCCGTATTGCCCCGAGCACGCATGCGCCGTGTACGGTTGCCGCCTGATCGACACGGTCGACGTGGGCACGCATTACCTGTTTGTCGGTGAGGTGGAGCAGGCCGAGCGCCTGTCGGACGAGCCCCCGCTCACATACGCGTACTATCACGGCACGCTCAAGGGCAAGACGCCTCCCAAGGCGAGTTCGTATCAGGCTGAGTAAAAAGCTCTTGCTAATAGGAAACAATTCCAGTAGCATATAGAGGACGAGAGGTTTCCGAGGTTCGCTTCGCCGCCGTGTTCGGCATTTGAAACTTGGGTATACTCTGCTTACGTTCATTCGCCTGTGAAAGGAGCCATCATGGCTGACAAGACTTACAAGTTCGTTTGCGTTGTTTGCGGCTTCGAGGTCGAGGTTGACACCCCCGAGCTGCCCGAGGATTACGTTTGCCCCGTGTGCGGCGTCGGCCCGGATGAGTTCGAGGCCGTCGAGGAGTAGTTCGCATCTGCCGCTGCCAGGTAACTGGATCATCAAAGGGACGTCTCTTCGGAGGCGTCCCTTTTTGTGTGCCTGACGGATGATCGGGCCTTGGCCTACCGTGACGGTGGGCACTTGGCCCGCTGCGACGGTGGGCACTTGGCCCACCGCGATTGCGGGCACTTGCCAGTCGCGACGGTGGACTCTGATGGGGGTTTGCCTACGGTAGTTGGCACTTTCTCTATGGCGACACACGCTTTGGCTGTGGCGCCCGCCTCTTTGCCTATGGGTTTTGTCGCTTTGAGTCGCTGAAACGGAAGATATCCATAGGCAATTGCGGGGAGTCTGCGCCATGGTGCGCTGAGAGGTCACTTGCGCTCCATATGGGATAGGTGTGAACGGACGTTCTACGCGAGCGGCACGCCGGCGGTCGAGAGCAGCGAGAAGAACTTGTCTGTATCCAGCGCATCTGCGTATGAAAAGCGCAGTACGGTCATGCCGGCAAGATTGAGGCTCGTCTCTCTCATTCGTTCATTTCTCATGGCTTTGATTGCGGAGCGAAGATTGTCGTCAGGGGATTTGCGCGTGCTCCCGCGGGCTTTTAGATATTTTTCGAATCCGTCTAATTCCCCAACAATTACGCGCCCGTCTTCGAGCAGCCAATAGTAGTCAACGCGCTTGTATGTGCCTGGATTGAGGGGGTCTTCGACCTCGACTTGTAAATCAGGTTCCGCAAACCCCAGTTCCAGAATAATTGCGCGCACGACGGATTCGCCACCGTTCTCGCTTCTGCCGTCTGCATGTATGAGGGTCTTATGGGCCTGGCGGGACCCATGACGATATCGTGCGTGTTGCTCGAAATAATCGATGAGCGTCTCCCGGGAAACGAGATGGTTGTGGAGCGCGGAATCGACGATGGCGAGACCAAGTCGAAAGTCTGTCGCGCATAGGCATTCGAATACGGTGGCCGAAATATTCGTGCACGGCACGCCATCCGATGTTGTCGTGATTGGGTCATGGAGGACGTGCGAGTGTATGGTCGGTTCGGCTTTTCGCCAGTTCCGCCCTTTTGCGATTGCGATGTGCGTCGCATCGAGCAGGGCATGGGGAACCTGGAGGCCATGCGCAATGGCTGCCGAATACAGGCAAAACGTCCAGTCGGGATGCAGTCTGTGAATCGCCCTGATGCGGGCGCGCTCCCGAGCTCTAGGGTTCATGTGCTCGTATTCTTCTTTGAGGGAGAAAGCGCCCGGAATCGGCTCAATGGCCGTACCTCCTGCAACGAGGATCTTCAAGCTTTTCCGCTCCGATGGCGTCTGCGCGATGAGCAGGCTGTTTCGTTTTGAGGCGCAGGTTAGCTGCCTCCTAAGGTTCTCGTTGACGTTCATGATCCTCCTCTCATGACCTTTCTTCCATTGGAAGAGACCATAGAGGAATCTATGTCTGCCATGTATTTGGACTTGTCTAACAGGAATCTGACCTCGCTGATATATGCGGGTGATGTGCTCCATATGCCTCCGTGGGCGTTCGAAATAATCGGTGAGCGGTATCCCGGCGGGAGTTCTGTAGGCATTGGGACGCAGTTTCTGATTCTCGATAAGCGGATGAGATGGGCGGACGATCTGCCCGCAAGGCCTGCGTCTCCAAATTGGGTGTGCAGGATGATGGGGTTGGAGTGTGCCTGTGCCTCAGTTGAAAACTGCCTATGGCATTCGGCAGTTCAATGGGCGTCAAACGGAAGAATCCCATAGGGAAATTGAATTCCGGCGTATGCAATTCGGCCTATGTGTGGACAATTTGCGGTCTAACGTAGGCAATCTAGTATCAGACGTAGGCAATTTGCGATTGGATGCGGGAAATGATTGGCCACGCTCGGGCAGTTGGGCGTGCGGATGGAGGTGCGTGGCATGCTAGTCCGAAACTGGAGCTTTCCTAAGGAGCTTTGCTAGACGACGATTGTCCGGGCAGAATTCATCGAGCAGCGCGTGGAAGCGGGCGTTGTGGCTCGGCTCCAAGAGGTGCACGAGTTCGTGCGCGACAACGAACTCCAGGCATTCGGCCGGATAGGCGGCAAGGCGCGCGTTGATGCGGATGGCACCGGTCTTTGGCGTGCATGAGCCCCAACGCGTCTTCATGGTACGGACGCTCCAGCGCGTTGCATGGACGCCAATGCGGGCCTCCGCGCGCTTGGCCACATCGGGCAGCGCGCGCAGCACTTCGGTGCGGTAGAGCTCGTCGATGGCGGCCTGACCGTCGGAGCCCTGGCTACGGTCCGCTCGAACGGTGCCGAGCGGGACGAGCTCGCCCCAGAGTGGTATGCGATCGGGCAGTTCGCCGGCGAAATCCGGCGAGGGCCTGCGCTCGGTACCGCGGCGGACGCGCTCGGCGATCCAGTCCCCCTTGCGGTCCAGGAACTCCCGCGCGCGGGCGAGCGCTAGATGCTGCGGGATGCTGAGCGTGACGGTCCCGTCCGCACGAACGCGCAAGTTGAGGTTTTTCACGCGCTTGCGGATGACGCTCACGGGAATCTCGAGCCCGTCGATGTCGAGGACGATTTCGTCGATCACTGACATGGGCTCCTTTCTTTCCCGATGGGATGCGTGAGGCGCGGTCCCATCTCCACGGGTCCCGACGTTCGAGATTTGCTCTTCCAAAACGGAATCGCTCGCCGACGGGGCGTCCAACACGGTACCATAGACCGGATTGTCACCAACCGAAAGGAGCGCCCATGAGCCACCATGAGCGCGAGGTCATCGGCGTCGATGACCGTGTCTCGCCCGCGCGGGCCATCCCGCTGGGCATCCAGCACATGATGAGCATGTTCGGTTCCACGGTGCTCGTGCCCGTGCTGACCGGCCTCGACCCCAACGTCGCCATCATGTGCTCGGGTATCGGCACCATCTGCTACCTGCTTGTCACCGGCAACAAGATTCCCAGCTATCTGGGCAGCTCGTTCGCCTTTATCAGCCCCATCCTCGCGGTGGGTGCCACGCGCGGACTCGACGCCGCCATGTCCGGCGTGATCGTCGCGGGCGCGGTGTTCCTGGCGGTGGCGGGCATCATCAAGCTGGTCGGAACGGGATGGCTCGACCGCCTGCTGCCGCCCGTGCTCGTCGCCTCGGTCATGGTGGTCATCGGCGTGGGGCTTTCCGCCACCGCCGCCAACATGGCGTTCATGGGCACCGACGCCGCGGGTGCATCGGTCTTCAACCCGCAGGGCGCCATCGTGGCCGTCGTCACCCTGTTCGCGGCCGTGATCTTCTCCGGGCGCGGCGGCATCGTCGGCACGGTGCCGGTCCTGCTCGCCATCATCGTGGGCTATGCGGTCGCCGTGGCGTTCGGCATGGTGGACTTCGCGCCCATAGCCGAGGCCGCATGGGTCGGTCTGCCCAACGTGAGCTTTCCCAAGTTCGACATGGGTGCCATCGCACTCATCGCGCCGGTTGCCGTTGTGACGGTCATCGAGCACATCGGCCACCTGCTCGCCGTGGGCGAGATCGTCGACAAGGATTATCGCCCGCTGCTGCCGCGCTCCCTTGCGGGCGACGGCCTGTCCACCATGATCTCGGGTTTTCTCGGCGGTCCTCCCACCACCACGTATGCCGAGAACATCGGTGTCATGAGCGTCACGCGCGTGTACTCCACGCAGATCTTCTGGTACGCGGGCGGCTTCGCGCTCATCGTCGGCGGTCTGTGCCCCAAGCTCGCCGCGCTCATCAACTCCATCCCGAGCCCGGTCATGGGCGGCGTGTGCCTGCTGCTGTTCGGCCTCATCGCCTCCAACGGCCTGCGCATGCTCGTCTCGAACGGCGTCGACTTCGACGTCAACCGCAACCTCATGATTGCCTCCGTCGTGATCATCTTGGGCGTGGGCATGGAGACCTCGGGCATCGCCATCCCGCTGGGTGACTACACCTTGCCCGGCATGGCCACCTCCACACTCGTGGGCATCATCTTGAACCTGGTTCTCCCGCAGGAGAAGAAGGGCGAGGTGCGGGCATAAGCTTCCGCGCGCTCGGGTATAGTGGTGCAGCATGCCGGCGATCGATCCTGCGAATCGCGCCGGCGGTCACGTAAGGTATGTGTGCGCCCGTGCAGGGCGGGCGACCCATCGATAGAAAGAGGATGCACATGTCCAACCAGGGTAAGACGGTCAAGGCCCACTACCGCGGCACGCTCGACGACGGCACCCAGTTCGATTCCAGCTACGATCGCGGCGAGCCCATCGAGTTCGTGGCCGGCGCCGGCCAGATGATCAAGGGCTTCGACGCCGCCGTGCTCGACATGGAGGTGGGCGAGAAGAAGACCGTCCACATCCCGGCTGCCGAGGCGTACGGTGAGCGCTCCGAGGACATGATCCTCTTCTTCCCGGCCGACCAGGTGCCGGATTTCGAGAAGATCGAGGTGGGTATGAAGCTCTTCCTGCAGGGTCCCGGCGGTATGCCCGTTCCCGTGACGGTCGTCGAGGTCTCGCCCGAGGGCGTCAAGCTCGACGCCAACCACGAGCTGGCAGGCTGCGATCTTAACTTCGACATCGAGCTCGTCGAGGTCGTGGAGTAACGCCGCGCTCGCACAGATGAGATGAGATGCCCGGGCCCTTGAGGCTCGGGCATTATGTTTTTCGGGCATGTTCGCGGCCGTCGTGGCTCGGGCATTTTGTTTTTCCGGGCATGTCCTTGTCGGGGCTGGTCGGGCATTTCCCGATGCGCGAGTGCCTTTGGCCGCCCACGGCGTTTACAAGCATAGTCGTTTGGGCAGAAGCAAAATGTTACTCAGGATATGACATTACGGCCGCCGTGAGCCGTCCGCCATGTGCGGCGAATCCGGTCGGCGGCTGTAAGCATCACAAGAACGGAGACCCTCCATGTTTGAATCCCCGTCCCCCGTCCTGGCAGACCGCGACCCCGCCATCGCGCAGGCGATCCAGGGGGAGCTCGCCCGCGAGCGCCGAAGCATCGAGCTTATCGCCTCCGAGAATTTCACCAGTCCCGCCGTGCTCGAGGCGGTGGGCAGCGTGCTCACCAACAAGTATGCCGAAGGCTACCCCGCACACCGCTACTACGGCGGATGTGAGCAGGTCGACGTGGTGGAGGACCTGGCCCGCGAGCGCGCCTGCAGGCTGTTCGGGTGCAAGCACGCCAATGTGCAGCCCCACTGCGGCGCCAACGCCAATCTGGCGGCCTACGCGGCCCTTGTGAAGCCTGGCGACACGATCCTCGGCATGAGTCTCGACCATGGCGGCCACCTCACCCACGGCAGCCCCGTGAACTTCTCCGGCAAGCTGTACAACTTCGTTCCCTACGGCCTGAACCTCGAGACCGAGACCATCGATTATGACGAGCTCGAGCGCCTGGCCGAGGCCGAGCGCCCGGCGCTTGTCGTGGCCGGTGCTTCCGCCTATGCGCGCGTCATCGACTTCGAGCGCATCGCCGCCATCGCGCATGGCGTGGGCGCCCGCCTCATGGTGGACATGGCGCATATCGCCGGCTTGGTCGCGACGGGCGCGCATCCCTCGTCCTTCCCGCATGCCGATGTCGTCACCTCGACGAGCCACAAGACCCTACGCGGTCCGCGTGGCGGCTTTATCCTCACCAACGACGACGAGCTCGCCCGCGCCATCGACAAGGCGGTGTTCCCCGGCACGCAAGGCGGTCCGCTCATGCATGTCATCGCGGGCAAGGCGGTGGCCTTCGGCGAGGCGCTGCGACCCGAGTTCAAGACGTACATCGACCGGGTTGTCGAGAATGCTGCGGCGCTTGGCGAGGGCATGACGGCGGGCGGCTTGCGACTCGTGTCCGGTGGGACCGACAACCACCTGTGCCTGGTTGACCTCACGCCCGCGGGCATCTCGGGCAAGGATGCCGAGACGCTGCTCGATGCGGTGGGGCTTACGGTCAACAAGAACGCGATTCCCGGTGAGATGCGTTCTCCGTTCGTGACGAGCGGCATCCGCGTGGGTTCTGCGGCGGCCACCACGCGCGGCTTCACTGCCGATGAGTTCCGTGAGATCGGCGGCCTCATCGCGCGCGTGGTGTTCGCCCCGCAAGACGCGAGGGAGCGCATGTGCGTGCGCAAGCGCGTGGAGACGCTGCTCGAGGCGCATCCGCTGTATCCGGGGATGGTATAGCCGGTCTTCGCTGTCGCCGTCGAGGTCCCCGCTGGCATCGGGGCCCTAGCCGTCGGGGTGCCTGCCACCGTCGAGGCTCTTCTCGCGGCCGAGGCCCTGCCGCCGTTGGCACACCTGCCGCCGTCGAGACCACCCCGTATCCGAGACCCTTACCGCCGTTTAGTTGCCAAGCGCACGGTGAGCGCCGCGAGCGCCCATGCGACCAGCGAGAATGCCGTGCCCACCAGGCCCACGTAGGGCATGCCGGGCCCGGAGATGACCGTGCCGCCCACGGCGGTGCCGAAGGCGATGCCCACGTTGAACGCCGTGGGCTCCAGCGAGCTCGCCAGCGTGAGCGCCTGGGGGTACTCCTCGGCGGCGGTTGTCATGAACAGCGAGATGCACGGTGTGCTCACCACGTACATGGTGAGGGCGATGCCGAGGATGATCGCGAGGGCCCAGGGCGTGGCGGGACCGACCGCCCAAAGGGCGAAAAGCAGGGCTGCCTGGATCGGAAAGCTCACGAGTATGGTCTTCACGCCGAAGCGCGCGTCGCACCAGCCGCTGAGCAGGTTGGAGGCGAAGCACATGCCGCCGTACGCCATGAGCGCCTCGCTCGCCTCAAGGGTTCCCATGCCGAGGATGTTCTCGAGATAGGGCGTCACATAACCGTAGAACACGTAGATGGAACCCACGCCGAACATGAAGATGGCGGTCCCGGCGATGATGCGCGCGTCGCGCAGGAGCGGCATCTGCTCGCGCGCGGTGGCCGGGATATCGGTCGCGCCGGTGCGGGGCAGCACGGCGATGAGCGCCGCGCACACGACGAGGGACATGACGAGCGTGCTGATGACGGCGTAGTGCCACTCCCAGGTGGCGGCGATGAACTTGCCCGCCGAGGTGGAGATGACCATGGCGATGGAGAACGCGGCGTATACGAGCGAGATGCAGATCGAGATGCGCTTCATGCCGGCGAGCTCGGGGATGTAGGTCGCGCCGATGGCGAGCAGGCCGCCCGAGACGAGGCCGATGAGCACGCGAGCCGCAAGCAGCATCTCGAAGCTCGTGGCGAGCACCGCGGCGCTGTTGCCGACGCAGAACAGGACGGAGTAGCCGATCAGCAGCGTGCGGCGGGGGATGCGGCCGGTGCCGAGGGCCAGCACGGGCGTCGCGATGGCGTAGGTGATGGAGAACGCGCTCATGAGCATGCCCGTCTGCGCCAGGGGCACATCGAAGGCGTGGGCGATCTCGGGTTGGATGCCGATCACGACGAACTCCGAGCAGCCGAGTGAGAACCCGAGCGCGATGAGCAGGCCGATGCACAGCAGGGCGTACGGGGTGAGGCGGACGGTGTCCTGAGGCGCGGCAGGCGCGGCCGGGGTATCGGTGCGGGTGCTCGCTGTCACGGGTGCTCCCATCGTGGTTTAGGCGTCGTCGGTGTTCAAATCGACCATTATGCCATGGCTGGGAGCCGGTGGGCGAGCGCCCTCGACGAAGGGCGCCGCGCTCGTGAAAAGCGGTTCGCCTGCCTGATTCGGCCTCTCACGATGCAAAACGCCCCGTCGGGATCGACGGGGCGCCATATGGGTGATGTGGGCTTGTTCTCGCGCCGCTAGCAATCTTTCACGTTCATCGCGCGCATGGCGTTGAGGATGGCGATGACCGCCACTCCAACGTCGCCGAAGACCGCGAGCCACATGTTGGCGATGCCGACGGCCGCCAGCGCGAGGATGAGGACCTTCACGCCGATTGCGAACACGATGTTCTGGTGCACGATGCGCATGGTCTTGCGCGCGACCCGGATGGCACGGGCGATATTGCTCGGCTTGTCGTCCATGAGCACGATGTCGGCGGCCTCGATGGCGGCGTCCGACCCCATGGCGCCCATGGCGATGCCGACGTCGGCGCGGGTGAGGACCGGCGCGTCGTTGATGCCGTCGCCCACGAAGGCGAGGTTGCCGCGGGCGGAGTCGAGGATGCGCTCCACCTGCTCGACCTTGTCGCCGGGCAGCAGCTGGGCATGGTACTCGTCAAGACCGAGGTCGGAGGCCACCGAGCGCGCCACCTCCTCGCGGTCGCCGGTGAGCATGATGCAGCGCTCCACGCCCGCGGTATGCAGGTCGGCGATGGCCTGGGCGGCGTCGTCTTTCACGGTGTCGGCGATGACGATGTGGCCGGCGTACGAGCCGTCGATCGCCACATGCAGGATGGTTCCGGTGAGTTCGCAATCGGGGCAGGAGATGCCATGCGCGCTCATGAGCTTGTCGTTGCCCACCAGGACGGCATGCCCGTCGACGGTCGCCTTCACGCCGTGACCGGACTCCTCGGTGGCGTTCTCGATGCGCGCCTGATCGATGACGCGCCCCGAATCCGCGGGGGCCTCGTCCAGATACGCCTTCTTGACCGAGAGGGCGATGGGGTGGTCGGAGAACGCCTCGGCGTGTGCTGCCATGGCGAGCAGTTGGTCGCCGTCGATGCCGCCTGCCGGGTGCACGCCCACGACGCCGAAGGTGCCCGAGGTGAGGGTGCCCGTCTTGTCGAAGACGACCGTGTCGACCTCAGAGAGGGCCTCGAGGTAGTTGGAGCCCTTCACCAGGATGCCCAGGCGGCTCGCGCCGCCGATGCCGCCGAAGAACGACAGCGGCACGGAGATGACGAGCGCGCACGGGCAGCTCACCACGAGGAAGGTCAGGCCGCGCAGGATCCAGTCGGCCCAGGTGCCCATGCCGAGCACCGGCGGGACCATGGCGATGGCGACGGCGGCGAGGGTGACGATGGGGGTGTAGACGCGGGCGAAGCGCGTGATGAAGTTCTCGGTGCGCGCCTTCTTCTCGCTGGCGTTCTCCACGAGCTCGAGGATGCGGCTCACGGTGGATGCGCCGAAGAGTTTGGTGGTGCGGATGCGCAGGACGCCGGTCATGTTGATGCAGCCGGAGATGACCTCGCCGCCCACCTCGATGCGACGCGGCGCGGACTCGCCGGTAAGTGCGGCGGTGTCGAGCTGCGAGGCGCCGTCGACCACGACGCCGTCGATCGGCACGCGCTCGCCGGGTTTGACCACGATGATGTCGCCGACCTGCACCTCATCCGGGTCGACTTCCACGAGCTCGCCATCACGCTCGATGTTGGCGTAATCGGGGGCGATGTCCATCATGGCGGCGATGGACTTGCGGCTCTTGCCCACGGCGTAGCTCTGGAACAGTTCGCCCACCTGGTAGAAGAGCATGACGGCTGCGCCCTCGGCCATGTGCGGCTCGGTCTCGGGGAAGAAGATCATGGCGAACGCGCCGATGGTGGCGACGGCCATGAGGAAGCTCTCGTCGAAGGCCTCGCCGCGGCGGATGTTGCGCCATGCCTTGAGCAGGACGTCGTGTCCGGCGATGAGGTAGGGGATGAGGTAGAGCGCGAAGCTCGCGTACAGCGCGCCCGGCCCGCCGAAGATGCCCGCGAGCACGCCGAACTCGTCGAGCGCCATGACGGTGAAGAAGATGGTGAGCGCGAGGAGGATGCGCTTGAGCCACTTCTTTTGCTTCTTGTTCATGAATGGTCCAATCGATGGGGCTCGCCGGTCGTCGGCGGTTCACGGGTGTCTGTGCGGGCTTGGCGGGCGCTCGGCGACCGCGCGGTTCGCTCGCCGCCGCCGGCGGGCGTCGTGCAGCGTGCGCGTCTTAGCGCAGGATCTCGCAGTCGGGCTCGACCTCGGCGGTGAGCTTGACCACGGCGTCGAGCACGGCGTCGAAGTCTTCGTCGGCGGCCTCGAGGGTGAGCTTCTGGGTGAGGAAGTTGATCTTGGCGTCCTGCACGCCGTCGAGCTTGCCGATGGCGCTCTCGAGCTTGCCGGCGCAGACGGCGCAGTCGATCTCGTCGAGCTTGAAAACCTTACGCATGATGGGTTCCTTTCTTCTTACCTCAATTTGGGGACAGTCCCTAAATTGAGGTTGATGACGATATGGGGCCTGCGCCTCAATGTGGGGACCATCCCCAGATTGAGGCGTTGGGGTTATTCGCAGATGTGGGTGAGGCCCTGGTCCAGGATGGTGAGGACGTGATCGTCGGCGAGTGAGTAGTGGATGTTGCGTCCGTCGCGACGGAATTTGACCAGATGCGCCTGCTTGAGGATGCGCAGCTGGTGCGAGACCGCCGATTGCGAGGCCCCCAGCGCATCGGCGATCTCGTTCACGCTCAGCTCGTCTGTCATCAGCGCGTAGAGGATCTTGATGCGCGTCGTATCGCTGAACACCTTGAAGAGATCCGCAAGGTCGTAGAGCAGCTCCTCCTCGGGCAGGGACTCCGCGGCGTCGTCCAGAGCGCGCTTCGGCGTGACGACGGTCAGGTCGTCCTGGCTTTCGTGAGTATTCATATCATCTCCTTTCATATGAACACATGCTCATTCATTTACTACAAATGATTATATGAACGTATGCTCATATGTCAAGAAGACTATGGTAAATCGTCGGATATCGATCGACGTTGACCTCGCATCGACCAATTTGCCCTGTATTCCGGGTCAACTGCTTGAACTGGATGAGCTTTTTCGTATCGATTTGAGGAATCACAGAGTAGCCGGAGCGAATTACCCGAGTGAATCCTGCGGTTTTAAGGGGGCGAAGCGTTGTGTATCCGGCGGATTCAGGAATCGATACGAAAAAGCTCATTGAGCCTGAGGCGGGCTCAGCGATTTGCTTCCAATGAACGGTTTTCGTGGTAGGGCCAAGCGCGGAAAAGTGCGTCGCGCATCTCGGATTGCTTTCGGGCCAATCGCGGTGTGGGACTTGGCATCTTTATGTTCAGGGTGTTGGAGAGGCGTTGTGCGAGCAGCTCGAAACGCGCGCGGTCCGAGATCTGCTTATAGGAGATGCGGATCACCTCGATGCCCATGCTTTCCAATGCGAGCGCCCGGTCGTCATCGGCTTGCGCTCGCCCGCGGCTGTTATGCGCCATTTCACCTTGGCATTCCACGATGACCATGGGGTGATCGGGCGTTTCCTCCCACACTATGTCGCCGTACGCCTTTTTCAGTCCGCAAATGCGGCGGGCGCTGTCATCGAGTTTGATTTCAAGGTTGTTTTTGAATCCTGCGTTTCCAATACCTCCCAGTCGCCGGGGAGACCCGATAAGGATGGAGGCCTTTGCCTCGAAGGGGGACGCAACCTCTCCGGTTACATAGCGCATCGCTTTTGCAAGTTGGTTTCGTCCGCGCATCCCCTTCTCGAAATTGAGAATGTGGCGGATATCGTCGAATTCGAGGAGGGGTGGCCTGGTCCACAGTTCTGTTGGTTTCCCCTGGTTGTTGGAGATGCATTTCCAGGAATCGAGCCTCTCGAATTCGCTTTGTTTTACCGACTGGAAGATGGCGGCGTCCAATTCTCCGTTGGGGCGATAGATCGAAAACGAACCGGTGAATTCGTATATCAGCAAGGCGGTGCTGATGGGGTCGAGATGGGTCGAGAGCATCAACAGCGTAAGGAGCGGAGATGTGACGGAGACGTCGAACGGCGTGTCGACAATCGCCCCCGCGGGCATGTCCTTAGTCCATAGATGTTGTTTCACAAGCGTTGAGGTCAGGCGGTCGTGCCCGAAGCCCAGTGCATGGATCGGGATGCGTATGATGTCTGTCGCGACTGGGCTTTGACGGAGTCGGGCTCGCCCATAGGGGGTATCGAAGTCGGGGATCGGGGGAAGGGCATAAAGATAGCGGGGCGGTGTCCTGTAGTACCGCAGTGCGGATATGTCGCAGAGAACCTTTGTCATGGCGGACAGGATAAGGGACGTCCGCCCGTGGGGCAATGGATTCCCCCGAACGGTAGCCAATGGCAATTTAACGGTATCTACCTGCATATTCAATGCGAATAATTGTCAGAAATGCGACAGGTCCACGTTGGATGACGTCAGACGGCTCGTCAGATTGAGGACAGATGCGCGGCATGGGGCGGCTGTCTGCCGGGCGATTGACGAACTTCGAATGGGGTGCGAGCGACTTGGGCTCGAGCCGCGGCTACGGGAGGGCTCGCCCCATGCCTCGCGGAGCTTTTTCGTACTAATTTGGAGGTCGGTCGAGTATGGGGCGTGTTTTGAAGTGCGTATCTGCAGGAATAACCTGCATACGTCAGGGCTCTACAGCGCAAATCGTCAAATCGATACGAAAAAGCTCCACGAGGAGCTGCAGCTTTATATCTGGGTGTCACCGATCTCCGACGGCAGGGGAATCGAGCGCTTTGCGGCGACGGGCGTGAGCAGCAGTCCCACGATGGACCAGAGGAAATTGCTCAGCAGCGAGGCGTTTTGGGCGTGGCCGAACGCCATGAGGATGAGGTTGGTCGCGACACGGCTATCGCAGATGGGATGCACGTGATCCCCAAAAGCGCGAGCGCGAGGATGAGGCCATCGGTCCCGGTCCACGTCTCAGGGGCGCGGCAGCGCTTCGGCTAGAACGCGATGCCCAGAACGGACGTGGTGAACAGCGCTGCCGCGATGGCGCCCACGAACGGGGCGATACCGGGCACCACCAGGCCGTAGAGCCAGTTGTTGTCCACTTTGCCGCGAATGGGCAGCAGCTGGTAGGCGATGCGGGGACCGAGGTCGCGCGCCTGGTTCATGGCGAAGCCCGTCACGCCGCCGAGCCCCATGCCCACGGCCCAGACCAGCAGGCCCACGCCGATGCCCAGGCCGAGCAGGTCGTCGCCCGCATGGGCGGCGATGCACAGGATGCCGGTCAAGAACACGAAGGTGTCGAACGCCTCGATGAGGAAATTGCGCACCAGGTTGTAGGACTCGGGCGTGGGGTTGGTCGAGAAGATGTTGCGGATGGCGACGCCGTCGACCTCACCCTCGGAGGCACGGAAATCATCGGCGTAGATGAGCCAGGCGATGCAGGTGCCCGCAATGCCGCCGAGCATCTCGGCGATGGCGAAGGGCACCACGCTGCTCCAGGGGATGAGGCCGACGATCGCCTGGCAGAGGGCCATGGCGGGGTTCATGCACACGCCGCCGAAGATGAACAGGCACACGCTGATACCGAACGACCAGGTGGTGATGGCGAACATGTGGCCGGAGTCGCGATACTTGCTGCCCTTGAGCGTGATGTCGCAATGGACGCCGACGCCGAAGACGATCATGAGGGCGGTCGAGGCGAACTCGGCGAAGAGCTGGTTGGTCATGGGGTTCCTTTCTCGGATCGACGACTCCGCGGGTCTTCCATGCGGCGATGGCGCCTGATTGAGCGGGAAGATGTGCGCGAATGGTGCCGAGGAATGGCTGTGACGTGTGTGGGGGGGTGAACGCCTAGCGCGTGACGACGACGCCGAGGCCGTCGGGGATGACAGCGAAGCGCGCATCCGGCCCCTTGAGCTCGAGCGCCAGCCGCACGGCCTCGTCGACGGTGCTCGCGGGGGTCATGTGCATGGCGCGGATCATGTCGTGGTCGCACAGGTCGCTCACGAGGATGACCGGATGGTGGGCGAGGATGCGAGCGAAGATCTGGGCGGTCCATTGGTCGGGGAGGGTCTTGTCCTTGGGGCGGTCGATGCAGGAGCGCTCGAACGCGGCGGGGTCGTTTTCCGCGATGTTCTTGTAGAAGCCCTTGCCGCCATGACCGTCGGCGCACCCGGCGACCGCGATGATGACGCCGCCCTCGGCAAGCGTCGCCTCGGCGGCGGTCATGCCCTTGACGGCCTGGTAGATGTTCTGGTCGAGCGGGTAGCCCCCGTTGGTGGTGATGGCGGCGTCGCAGTCCACGGCATGGACTCCGGCAAGATCGCGCACGAAATCGCAGCCCGCCTCGTGTGCCGCGTGGATGTCGCCCGCGAACGCCCCGATGACCTCGTGGCCGCCGTTCAGCACGACGTTCAAGATGAAGGCGAGGCCGGCCATCTCGGCGGCGGCCATCATGTCGTCATGGACGAGGTTGCCCTCGAGCACGCCGGCGCGCGAGCGGGCGTCGTGCACGAACTGACCGTTGTGGTTGTGCATGATGGTCTTGTAGGAGGCTACTCCCGGCAGCACGGATTTGCGCGAGCCCGAGAAGCCGGCGAAGAAATGGGGCTCGATGAAGCCCTCGGCGATGAGCAGGTCGGCCTCGGCGGCGATGCGGTTGATGATGCACGCCCCGCCGGAGGGAAGTGTGCCGATCTCGACCATCGCGGCATCGTCCGTCGCGACGTGCATCACGATCTCCTCCTCGGCCACGATGCGCTCGCCGTACTTGTCGACGAGCTCCTCATGGGTGGACGGGCGGTGCATGCCGGTGGCGACGAGGATGCGCACGCGCGCCTCAGGTGCGGTGCCGTGGATGCGGCGCAGCAGGATGGGCATGGTCACGCGCGAGGGCACGGGCCGTGTGTGGTCGGAGCTGATGATGACGATGTCGCGCTTGCCGCGGCACAGGTCCTCGAGCGCCGGGGAGCCGTAAGGCGCGTCGAGGGCGCGCTCGACCAGCTCCTTCTGCGAGGCGTCGGGTGCGAAATCCCCCTGTCTTCCCGCAAGCACGCCGGCGACGTTCTCGCTCGGCAGGCTCAGATGCATCCGTCTTCGGTCATATGGCAAATCTATCTCAAACATATGCGCCCCTCTCCTGGGTGATTGCCGGCACGGACGAGGGGTAACTATGGTGGTGGCGGCCCCGGCGCGAACTGACCTATGTTGTTGTCATTTGGCACAGCCCCGGCCACGCAGTTCGTTACAGTTGCAGTTCCCAGAGGTCAGGCAAAGGAGGGTGCGCGTGGCGGAGGAGTCCGACTACCTTGTCGAGTTTTTGCGCGAGCGGGGATTTCACGAGATGAGCAAAGCCCGTCATGAATATCTCTCGTATTACGGATTTGACCAAGAGTACGTGTTCGTGCTCGTGAAGGGCGTGGTGAAGGCGAGCGTCACGCTGCGTGAGGGAACCCGCTTCAACATCTCCTATATCAAGGGGCCGAGCCCCGTCTCACTGCTTCGCGACGAGGTGAGCAGCCGTGCGAAATCCCCCTACAGCGTGCGCGTCGAATCGCCCGAGGCCGTTTACATGGCGGTCCCGCGCGTGCGGTTCTGGGAGTTCGTGAACGAGGACCCGAACCTGCTGGCCTACGTGAAGGACTATTACCGGACGAGCCTGGAGGAGAGCCTCTACCGCATGCGGTACCTGACCATGAACGGCAAGGTCGGGGCCGTCGGAGGATTCTTGTACGATTTGAACGAGCGGTTCGGCGTGCCCTGTGACGAGGGGAGCATGATCGCGCTCGACGTCACGAACGAGGATATCGCGCAGTTCTGCGGCACCTCGTCGCGCACCAGCGTGAACCGCATCCTACGGGGCTTCCGGGAGCAAGGGGCCATCTCGACGAGCGGGCATGATGGCCGCATCGTCATCCACGACGCGGCCGTGCTGGAGCGGTATGTGATGGATTGATCCCGCGGTTTGGTCGGGCAGCTGGGGCGTGGCCGCCCAGTCACCGCGGCACCGGATTTGCCGGACGCTCGCGAGTCGGCCCGTGTGAGAAGGAGTCCATTTCGGTTGGCGCCCGTCAGCGCACGTTACCCGTTCACCAGGGCGATGAACGAATCGAGCGAATACTCGCCGGAGATGCGCACGCGCGGAAGGGCGGTGACGTCGTCGCCCACGTGCGCCCACGAGTTTTGCGTGGTGAAGGCGCAGAGGATGCCGGCGTCGCGCACGGCCGCGCGGCCGTCGTCGGTGACGTCGCCGAAGGGATAGGCGAAGGCCTGGGTCCCGCCCACGATCTCCTGCGCATGTTTGAGGTCCGCCGCGATCTCTTCGCGGCTCATGGCGCTGATGATGCCGCCATGCCCCACGTTGCCGCCGGGCTTGTGCATTCCAAAGGAGTGGGACTCGAAGGCGACGTAAGGGCTGCGGTGGTCAATGACCTTCCGGGCGGCGTCGGCGTCGCTGGCGATGACGAACGAGGTGGCGGGCACTTGATACTTTTCGAGCAGCGGCACACCGACGTTCAGGAAGCCCGTCTCGCCGTCATCGAACGTGAGGACGACGCTCTTCGCCGGAAGGCTGTGCTTCCCCTCGATGAAGGCCTTCGCCTCGGGATACGACGGGAAGTAGAAATCATTTTCCTTGAGGTAGGAGAGCTGCTGCTCAAACGCGGTGCTGGCGATGAAGTTGCCGTTGAGGTCCGCCGGGGGAGCGGCGGGGTCGTAGACGTAGTGGTACATGAGGATGGGCACGCCGCCCTGCATGGTCTCCATCGACTCGACCACATGCACGGTGCGCACCGCCTTTGCGGTGTGACCGGACGAGTCCGACACGCGATAGGTCACCTTGTACGTGCCGGGTTTGGAGGTGTCGACCTCGCCTGAAGTCTCGATCTTCGCGTTGAGCAGGCCGTCGGTCGGCTCGGCGGCGTGCGCGCCGGCCTCGAGATACTCCTCGCCCTTGAGCACGTAGGTGTCCGCGTCGCCGTTGAGGCCGATGACGATCTCGCCTGCGCCGCCAGCCGTGCTGTCTTCTATGATGGGCGCGCTGCCGGGCTTATCCTGCGAGGGGTCGCCGCCTTTGGACATTGCCCGGAAGAGGGTTGTCCCGCCCATGCCGACAAGCGCGATGAGGACGAGAGCCGCGGCGATTCCCGCGATGCGCGTGCGCGAATTGCGCGGGGAGCGGGGAGTTTGGTTGTGGCGCGGGGTTTGGTTGTGGCGCGGGGTTTGGTTAGGGTGTCGGGCCTGGCTGGGGCGCTGGGTTTGGCCGGAGTGCCGGGCCCGATTGAATCGCGCGCCTTGGTTGGGGCGCGGAGCTTGGTTGGTGTATCGGGCCTGGCTGGGACGCGGCTCCCGGTTGGGGCGCGGACCCTGGCTGGTGCGCGGCTCCCGATGGGGGCTCGCCGCCGGATTGGGGCGAGGGGCCCGGCGCATGTGCGGCTTTGCCGTGGCCTGCGCGGGGTTGGGAGCTTGCGGTCGAGTCGGGCGCGGTGGGCGATGGGCGCTGTGGGCTCGAGCCGGTCGTTGCGGACGGCGCGCGTCTTGCGAGTGGGGTGTGCGGCGGTCGGGGTCGCTGGGGTTCACGTCGGCCTCCTGCGGACGATGGGCGTCATGGCGTCGAGTGTAACGCGAAAACGCCCCGAGAATAGGAGCGTTTTCTGCAAGTCATCTTATGAAATTGTCATGCAGCCGTCGGTGGCGGAGCTTTTTCGTACTGATTTTGAGAAATCAGGAGTATGGGAGGTCATGAGAGCAACAAAACCGCAGGTCGCAGTGCGACACAAGGAGCATGTACTCGGCAAATTGGGAAAACAGTACGAAAAAGCTCCACCTCCTTGCGGGGTCACCGCTCCGACACAGTGCACCCTTACTTGAGGAACATGTTCTTGAGATTGAACTCCGCCTGTACCGTGCGCAGCATGAGGTCGGTGTCATCGAGGCCCAGGTGCAGCTCGTTCTCGTCGGCGGCAAGCGTGCCGCGGCGACGCGCCCAGTTCTGCAGGCTGGCGGGTGCGCTCTCGCGCGGCAGGGTGCGGACCTCGCCGTCGACGGAGCGACAGATGTGGCGCGAGTCGATCACGATGATCTTGCCCGTGCGGCGCGCCTCGGCGTAACCGGGCAGGTGCAGCATGAACCAGCTGTCCTCGAACGCGGCGTTGTGCGCCATGATGGGGTAGCGCTTCATGAGGCGGAGCAGCTCCTTCTGCAGCTTCACGTCCTGGCGGAAGGGCGTCTTGCCGTCGAGGTCGGCCCACTGGATGTGGTGGATGTCGGCCAGCGGCACGCCCGTTTCGCGGTACATGTCGGGGATGCCGCAGTAGAACGCCTGCGGGTCGCGCGGCACGGCGTCGCTCTTGAGCTCCATGATCTCCCAGCCCACGTTGATGATGTAGCCGCGCTCGGGCGCGCGCCCGGTGGTCTCGATGTCGATGCCGAGCACCGTGCCCTTGATGGGCTTGCGGACGTAGGCGACGGAGTAGGCGTCGCGGTCGCCGCGCACCTCGCGGGCGACGCCAGCGGCGGTGCGGCCCTGCATCTTGGCGATGCCGGCGCACAGGTCTGCGTCAGTGAGGTTGCGCGCGAGCAGCGGACTGGAGAGGTTGCGCAGACGCGCCTCGCCGATCTGGTCGCACAGCTCGCGGTTCTGGTCGGCCAGGGTGAGGATGACGCCGAAGTCGAAGCCGGGCTCATCGTTTGCGCGCCATTCGTCGAGCAACGCCTTCATGGCCTCCTCGCCGCGCTGGCGCTCGGATTCCATGGCGTCGTAGTCTCCGTAGATGAACATGGGGATGAAGGGCTGCATCGAGTATTCGAGTGCCTGCTGTACGTTCATGGGGGAACTCCTATCGTGAATGCGACCGTGCCGCGGCCCCGCGTGCGTGTTCGCGGCGCGTCGTGCGCGGTCGAAGATCGTCCGTCCAAGAGTATAGATGGTCGCGCCGAAGCTGAAGTGTTTGAGGTGTGAAACTTATTGAGTATCAATTGAGATGAAGGCAGCGCGGAATGCCGCCCCGCTCTCCGCTCCCTGTTTCCTGCCCTGCCCCCCGTCCCCTGCCCCCTGCCCCGTCCCCTGCCCCCCGCATCCCCGCGCCCTGCCTTATCGCCTGCGCCGCGGGCCCACCTTTGGCCTCATCTCACCTCGGCGGTACAATTGGGGCAAAGTATCTAGCCACGCGCATGGGAAAAGGAGACGGCTCATGGCTAAGTTGGATGGAAAAGTCGCGCTGATCACCGGCGCCGCCGCGGGTCTGGGCGAGGGCATCGCCATGGCCTACGCCAAGTACGGAGCCAAGCTCATCATGGTCGACCTCTCGCCTTCGGTCGAGGACACGGCCGCGAAGATCCGTGAGGAGTACGGTTCGGAGATCATCACCGTGGTGGCAAACGTGGCCGACCGCGCTCAGATGGACGAGGCCGCGGCCCGCGGCGTCGAGGCCTTCGGCGAGATCAATGTCGCCTGTTGTAATGCTGGCGTGTGCCGCCTTGCCCCGTTCGAGGAGATGGACGACGCCACGCGCGACTTCCACATCGACGTCAACATCAAGGGCGTGTGGAACACCTGCAAGGCCGTGATCCCCCACATGCTCAAGCAAGGCGGCGGCAACATCGTGATCGCGTCCTCAGTGACGGGCGACATCGTGGCCGACGCTGGCGAGGCGGCCTACGCCATGACCAAGGCCGCGCTCGTGGGCCTTACCAAGTGCCTGGCCGTGGAGTACGCCGACCGCAATATCCGTGTGAACTGCTCGCAGCTGGGCTATGCGCGCACGCCGATGGTGGAGAAGATGGCGCTCGAGTCCAACCCCGACGACCCCGAGTCCGCCATCGCCGACATCGCCGTGGGCGTGCCCATGAAGCGCCTGGCCAACCCCATCGAGGTGGGCGAGCTCTTCGCGTTCCTCGGCAGCGATGAGTCCAGCTACCTCACCGGCTCGCAGATCGTCATCGACGGCGGCAGCACCCTGCCCGAGACGATGTCCATCGGAACGAACTAGTTCTGGATCGCCGAGCGGCGGAATCAGGGCCGCAACAGCATCCAGACCGCTTGGGCCGCCCGACCGCCGAGAGGTGGGTCGGGCGGCCTGCCCTGCTCCGGGCCCAATGCGAAAACATAAGTTATCCTAAGGAAACATTTAGTATACTGAGGCACTTGCATATCGCGCGTTTGCCACATGGGGCGCGGGGTATGTAAACAGCTATCCCCTTGGGGCGCCGAGCCCCGTCGATGTTTTCACCAAGGAGAGCAAGCCGTGGACCTGCTGCTGCATTTCATGGAGCATGCGCTCGAGGACACCCCCGCGCTCGTGCCGTTCCTGTTCGTCACGTACATCGCGCTCGAGGCGCTCGAGCACGCCGCGGGCAACCGCGCGAACGCCGTGGTTCGCCGCGCCGGGGCCGCCGGGCCCGTGGCGGGTGCTTTGCTGGGCGTTGTGCCGCAGTGCGGCTTCTCGGCCATGGCGGCCACGCTCTACGCCGGTCGCGTGGTGACGCTCGGCACGCTCGTGGCGGTGTTCCTCTCCACGTCCGATGAGATGCTGCCCATGTTGGTGGCCGAGCGGGTCGACGCGGGACTGCTTTTCCGCGTGCTTGGGCTGAAGGTGCTCGCGGCCCTCATCACCGGCGTCCTGGCCGACCTCGCGATCCGCGCGTTGCGCAGGAACGCTCGCGTGCACGCGTTCCTGCGCCGCACCGTGCTCTCCGTTCGCCGCGATGGCATGGAGGCCGACGTTGTGGATCAGATGGCCGAGGGCGGGGAGACCGCCGAGCACATCTGCCGTCTGTGCGAACAGGACCATTGCGGCTGCGGGCATCGTCATGTGCATGCGCATGGGGGCGAGCGCGGTCACGAGCACGGCCATGACCACGGCCACGAGCCCGGCCACGAGCATGGCCACGAGCGCGCCGACGGACATGTTTCGGGTTGTGACCATGATCACGGCCACAGCCATGACCACGGTCACGCCGGCGGGCGCTTCGGGATCGTTGGGTCCATCGTGAAAAGCGCCGTCTCGCACACGGTGCAGGTGAGCCTTTTCATCTTCCTGGTGACGTTCGCGCTGGTCCTGGTGCTCGAGACGGTGGGTGAAGACGCGCTGGCGGCGTTCCTCTCGGGCAATCAGCTGCTCGCGGTGTTCGCCGCTGCCCTGGTTGGCCTGGTGCCCAACTGCTCGGCGAGCGTGGTGATCACGCAGTTGTACCTGGAGGGCGTGCTGGGCTTCGCGCCCCTCATGGCGGGTCTGCTCGCGTCTGCCGGTGTGGGCTACCTGGTGCTGTTCCGCACTAACCGCCACCCGCGCGAGAATGCCGTGATCGTGGTCGGGTTGTTCTTAGTTGCGTGCGTTTGGGGCCTGGTGTTCGCCGCGCTCGGATTTTAAGGAGAGCCCCGCCTCGCTTTTTCGAAGTCTCGCTTCGTCTTCCTTTTGCGCGCCGTTTCGCGACGCGCGAAAAATCGAGTGAGTGGAAAACCTTCATTTGAAGACCGTGAAATGAAGGTTTTCCACTCACTCGATTTCCATTTCGCGTGGGATTTGCCGTCGACGACTTATGCGGTGCGAACGTGGCGCGCATGGTCGCGTCTTTTGGCGGGGTGCCCAGATGGGCGTATGCCTGCCGGATTGGTTCGGAAGGTTTCTATATTTGCGTGGCCTCGCGCAGGAGCTGGGCGAGGTTGCGGCTGAAACGCTCGCGGTCGTCGTCGGTGAAGGCGGCCGGCCCCTGCGTGCGCCCGCCCGCGCGGCGGACCTTCTTCTCCTCGTGACGGATGAACAGCTGCATATCGATGGTTGCCTTGTTGTAGATGTGCCCGCGCACGCCGATGGCCGCGGCACCGCGGCCGAGCACCATGCTCGCGAGGCCGATGTCCTGCGTGACCACTACATCGCCTGGCTCCAGGCGCTCGATGATGGCGAAGTCCGCGCTGTCGGCGCCGCAGGAGACGTCGAGGGTCTCGGCCCAAAAGCCGGGATGCGTGGCGTCGCGCCCGCGGGCGTGCTCTGCGTCGCGCGGATCGTCGCGGCGGATGCGCCGCGCGAGGTTCTGCGTCGAGTTGCCTGCGATGAGCACGGGAATGCGTGCCGAGCGCGCGCAGGCGAGCGCTTCGCGCGTGACCGGGCATGCGTCGGCATCGATGATGAGGGTGGGCATGGGGTCCTTTCTGGGCAGTCAGAAATGGCATGGTTGGAAGTATAGTAAAGTGCCTTTTCTAATTGCCTATGAGGTTACATTCGGCGGAATTCTGCTCAGCATGGTCGTCTTAAACCAGTCTATCTTTGTTTGCAATCATCTTGGCATTATTCCAGCCCTGATGATTTTTGGCTTTGTATTGTTACGCCGACGGTACCGATCTGGTTCGTTAGCCGAATATGGTGCTGGAAGAAACGTGTGTCCGCACGAACATATATTGTGGTCACGTTGGGACATTCGTTTAAGTGGAAACTGCCCGGCGTCCTGTTGTCTGCGAGAAGGGGCTTGTGGATATGGAGCATGTGGAGTATTTGGCTCATATAAGTGATGACGGTTCCCGCAGGGAGCGCGTTCTCACGCATATTCAAGAGGTTGCCGAAATGGCGGCGTCTTTCGCTGGGGTGTTCGGTGGGGAGCAGTGGGCTTACACGGCAGGGTTGGCACACGACATTGGAAAGTACTCGCTTTCGTTTCAGCGGCGGTTACTTGAAGGCGGGTCTAAGTGCGACCATTCGACCGCTGGAGCGTACGAATTGGCGCATCAACAATTCGGATGGATGCTTTCATATTGTGTGGCGGGCCATCACGGCGGTCTTCCAAATTGCGGGACACCACTAGATGATGGGATGACGCTGGCTGGTAGGATTGCCAAGGCGGAGCGCGGAGAGCTACCAGACTATTCTTTTTTCCGTTCGGAACTTGACCTCAGAGTACCAGCCGAGTTGCCTATGCCGGGCATGGAAGCTGTGAATCCGGATGATATGGCTTATGCTATGGCATTTCGTATCCGCATGCTCTTTAGCTGTTTGGTCGACGCGGACTATTTATGTACTGAACGCTTTATTCTCGGGCAATCTCGGAGTCTAAGCTCCTATGATGGCCTCGATGTTCTTTCGCGGAAGCTGGAGAAGAAAGTCAAATCATTTTACCCGCCTAGCGGTGAGCTCAACAAGATG
>CAUCLI010000002.1 GCA_958443615.1 uncultured Collinsella sp. | reverse complement strand
CCGAGTCCGCCATCGCCGACGCCAAGAAGGCGCTCGAGGGCTCTGACATCGAGGCCATCAAGTCCGCCGGCGAGGCCCTGCAGTCCGTGGCTTACGAGCTGGCCCAGATGGTGTACGCCGACGCCCAGGCCGCCGCGCCCGGTGCCGACGGCGCTGCTGCCGCCGACGATGTGGTCGATGCCGAGTACGAGGTCGTCGACGACGAGGAGTAGGCTCCTCGAGACGCATCCGCCGCGCGCCCCGCGCGCGAGCGCCGCATGACAGTTCGGGGCGGCCGGCCTGCCAGCTGGCGAGCCGGCCGCCCTTCGCATGATTAAGGAGACGGACGTGAAGATACCCGTGGAGGACGCCGTCGAGGCATCCGCGCAGGCACCCGATTCCGCCGATACAACCATTGAGAAGGAGGCAGCCGTCATGGCCGACGAAACCGAGGAGATGACCGAGGAGGAGATGGTCGAGGCCGCCATCCGCGCCGGTGAGGAGGCTGCGGACAACGATTTCAAGCTGAAGTACGAGAAGGCCGCAGCCGAGCTCGTCGAGGTCCGCGAGCAGCTTACCGCCGCCGAGGATGCCCGTGAGGCGGCCGAGGCCAAGGCCGCCGACGCCGTGAACCGTCACGCCCGTCTGCAGGCAGATTGGGAGAACTACCGCCGCCGCACCGCCCAAGAGCGCCTGGACGAGCGCGCCCGCGCCACCGAGAAGCTCATCGAGGCCCTGTTGCCCGTGGTGGACGATATGGAGCGCGCGCTCGATCACGCCCGCACCCAGGAGCTCGCCGACGACTTCAAGCAGTTCGTCGATGGCGTCGACGCGGTTCGCTCCAAGTTGCTCGGCGTGTTCGACGGCGAGGGCGTCGAGGCGATCGACCCCAAGGGCGAGGCCTTCGACTGCAACATCCACCAGGCCGTCGGCCGCGTGGAGGACGCGTCTCAGTACGACGAGACCGTCAATGACGTGTACCAGAAGGGCTACCGCATGGGCGGCAAGGTGCTGCGTCCCGCCATGGTCACCGTGACCTACGGCGGTGAGACCCGCCCGGTGATCGTCGAGGATGACGATGAGGCCGAGGCCGAGGCCGGCGAGGAGTAACCAGCCGCATTCGGATAGTTGCATGATTCAGGCGGGGCCCTGGGATGAGACGCCCGGGGCCCTCTTTGAGAAGGGAGGGTTCACATGCCTTCATCTAAGAGCTTTTACGATGTCCTGGGCGTAAGCAAGAACGCCTCCGACAAGGAGATCAAGTCGGCGTTCCGCAAGCTGGCTCAGAAGTACCACCCCGATCGCGGTGGCGACGAGGCGAAGTTCAAGGAGATCTCCGAGGCGTATGAGACGCTGTCCAATCCGGACAAGCGCAAAGAGTACGACATGATGCTGCAGTTCGGCGGCATTCCCGGTCAGGGCGGCTATGCGTATGCCGGCGGAGCCGGCGGCCCGTCGATGGCCGACATCTTTGGCAGCATGTTCCGTGGAGAGGGCGTGAGCGGCGCGTATGGCGCCGACCCCACGTCGTTCGACTTTGGCGACATGTTCGGCGGCGGCCGTGCGCGCGCACGCAAGGGCAACGACCTGCGCGCCGTGATCGACGTGACGTTCGACGAGGCGCTGCGCGGCGCCAAGCGCAGCGTGACGCACCGCATCCCCTCGACGGGGGAGAGCGACACCATCGAGGTCACGATTCCCGCCGGCTGCTACGACGGTATGAAGCTGCGGTACAAGAACCACGGCGAGTACGGCGTGAACGGCGGTCCGCGCGGCAGCATGCTCATCGAGTTCCACGTCGCCGACCACCCGGTGTTCAAGCGCCGCGGCAAGTCCGCCGACGTCTCGATCGACGTGCCGGTTTCGATGTACGAGGCGGCCCTGGGCTGCACGGTCGACGTGCCAACGCCCTCGGGCAAGACGCTGCGCCTCAAGGTCCCCGCGGGCACCCAGGCGGGCTAGATCTTCCGCTTCAAAGACATGGGCATGCCCGACGTGAAGCGCTCGGGACACACCGGCGCCCTGTTGGCGACCGTGACCGTCCAGGTTCCCACGAGCCTGACGGAGAAGGAACGCGCCGCCCTGGAAAAGCTCCGCGACGCCGACGAGCGCAATTATCGCCCGCGTTTGAATGTGTAATTTGGGGACGGGTGCGTTTTACACAAGGATGCCAATTGGGGACAGGTACAAATTGACACATCGCGTAGCTTGGGAACGGATGCATTTTACAAAGCGTCGCGCGCCGGGTCGCTGCACCTCGGCGCGTGACGCGTACAATAGGATTCGATGATTCGATCGGATGGGGGAAGCATGACCGAAGAGAGCCGCAACAAACCGCTGTACATGATCTCCGTCGCTGCGGAGCTCACGGGCATGCACCCCCAGACGCTGCGCGTGTACGAGTCCAAGGGCCTGGTGAACCCCAAGCGCTCCGGTGGCAACACGCGCCTGTACTCCCAGGCCGATATCGAGCGCCTCGAGCTCATCAACCAGCTCACCGACGAGGGCATCAACCTCGCCGGCGTGGTGCGCATCCTGGACATGAAGGAGCGCGCCGAGGCCCGTGAGCTCGAGGCCGAGAAGCTGCGCTCCCGTGTTCGCCAACTCGAGGACGAGCTCCACGAGCTCAAGATGCAAAAGCGAATCACCGCGCTCGCTCCGCGCGACGGCTCCGCCGACCCCGAGAAGGTCCTGCGCGGCCTGCTCTCCGGCGGCGACCTGTAAAACCTCAATTCAGGGACTGTCCCTCAATTGAGGTTCCCGGCGCGGAGCGAAGGGGATACGGGCGAGAAAGAGAGCTGCGATGGTTGGGGAGAACGGTGACATGAGCGATGCGCCCTCGAGTGAGAATTATCGGTTCTTCAATCACAGCGCCTGTGAGTTCTACCCATGTCACGATATGCCGGCCGAGGATTTGAACTGTCTGTTCTGCTTTTGCCCGCTGTATCGCCTGGGCGAGGACTGCGGCGGGAATTTCACCTATATAGATGGCGCCGATGGCGCGCGCATCAAGGACTGCAGCGCCTGCACCGTGCCACATCGCCGCGAGAATTACGAGCTCATCATGAGGCGTCTGGCCGAGTAGCGCTATCGATCACGTAGACGAGCTCCGTTGGGGGCCACAGGGCTTAGCGACGCGCAGGTTGTTACGGCTGTAGGGGGGCGTCGAGCAGCCGAGGCCGCTCGTCACGTTATCCGCTCTTTATCTGTTACACCTCGAGCAGGTCGGTTGGGTCTGGGCAATATACCGCCCGCGCCAAGGCGACGACCGATTCAAAACTCGCTCGGTTGATGTTCTTCTGGCGCTGCTCGTACTGCTGCACGCTGCGTAGCGGAACGCCCGACCGCACCGCCAGTTCGCGCTGGGAAATGCCCGTCCGCATGCGAAGCTCCTTGAGGCGGGAGGTCGGCTCGGAGTCACGCATCAGCCCGTCCATATGGTCGGCGAACTGAGTGATATCCATCTCGTGAAACTTGCCGTACATGAGCAGGATGCTGTTGATGGGGACCGCCCTCAAAATGCGCTCGAACGGCAAGCCGGACTGCCATTGATAATAGGCGAGGGCCCATCCTGCCCAGTATTCGGGCGTGCGGCTAGCTGTATAACGCGCTGGAGAGGGTTGGTAGTCGGGCAGGGACGACAAGACGTCTCGCGCAAGCTCCACGCCGGACTTGCCCGCAAGGGTGCCGGCATCGCCGCGCTCGAAGCGCCTCGCCACACCGGAACTGAGGAAGGCCGAGCAAAACTCCTCGAGCGCAAGGTGCTCATCGTAAACGGCGTAGTCGAACGCCCGCGCGAGAGAGGCGCGAGCGAGTCTCAGGTAGGTTTCATCGTAGGCGCGGATCATCGGGCAGAATCCCCTCATCAAGAATGTGCACCATGTAAAGGTCGCCTTGTTTGCGCTTTTGCGTGGTGATCTCCGTATAGGATTGCCGTGCGGCGAGGTCTCGCGCCTGCTTTTTCGGGAACCAGAGCTCGCAGGGCGCGGGTAGGGCATCGCAAAACTCGACGCGCGCAAAGGCACGCTCGCTTTTGAGCACTACTTGCTGTCCGAGCTTGCCGAGATGCATGGCTTGTCTCAAATGACGGTAGGGGATGGTTCCGTTGAGAAAGTCCTGCGCGAACGAGAAGTAACTGTCGTCGGCGCGATATCCAACGATGATATCCGCCTCCTTATAGGGGACTGAGAAGTTCTCAAGTAGATATTCCCGTGCCTCCGCCGCCAGAATGCTCGGCATGTCAAAGGTTCGGTTTTCCAGCAGCACGGCGAGCCAATGGAGCACGGTGCATCCTTCGCCGCCAAGACGAAGAACATCGAGGCCGTCCATATTGAGGTCATATGCGTTGGCGTAGCCGCAGTGGTTTTCGTCAACGGCCCATTCCTTGGCCATGCGCAGGTCTTCGGTGCAATAGAAGCCAAGGCCGTAGTCGTTATGGGCCTTGCCCCTACCGAACACGGGGCGCTCGATGATGTCTTTCGACCCGTGGTATATTCGCATGGCAGCCTCCAAAGTACTCCTATAGGAGTATATACGATGAGACGGATATGCTCAAAGTCCATGGCACAGTTTGATTGTCGTGCTCATAGTCTATGGTTTGGCACTAAGAAAATCTTATGTATATAGACTTAGGTTCTGGTATAAATCTACCGCACCTCGGCAACAATACCTCTCGATAACACAGTGCGCCGCCCCGTAGGGCGGCCGGGTGCAACCCCAAGGCCCGCTTCGACTCGACCACCTCAATTCGGTGCCTGTCCCCAAATCGAGGTGGTGGCCGGAAGGGTTGCGAGAGAGGGTGATTCCATGAGAATCGACAAGCTTGCCATGACCTCGCGCGAGGCGCTTCAAAACGCCATCGGCATCGCGTCCGACGCGCAGGCGGGCGCGGTGGAGCCCGTCCACTTGCTCGCGGCGCTGCTCACCAGCGGCGAGCGCAACATCTCCGTGATCATCGAGCGCATCGGCGCCGATCCTTCGCAGCTCGCCGCCGCAACGCAGGCCGCGATCGACCGAGCCCCCAAGGTCGAGGGCGCGCAGCAGCAGCTCGGCCGCGACCTCACGCGCGTGCTCGAGCGCGCGGAGAAGAAGGCCGCCAAGATGGGCGACAACTTCGTGGTGACCGAGCACCTGCTCATGTCGCTCGCCGAGGACAAGGGCGATGCCGGCCGCATCCTGGCCGACGCCGGTGTGACGCGCGAGCGCATCGAGGAGGTCTACACGGAACTTCGCGGCGACGATCGCGTGACCTCCGCGGACTCCAAGACCGAGTTCGAGGCCCTCGAGCAGTACGGCCGCAACATCTGCGACCTCGCGCGCGCCGGCAAGCTCGACCCGGTCATCGGCCGCACCGAGGAGATTCGTCGCACCATCCAGGTCCTGTCCCGCCGCACCAAGAACAACCCGGTGCTCATCGGCGAGCCCGGCGTGGGCAAGACCGCCATCGTGGAGGGTATCGCCCAGCGCATCGTGGCGGGCGACGTGCCCAGCACGCTGCGCGACCGCGATCTCATCGAGCTCGACATGAGCGCGCTGGTGGCGGGCGCCAAGTTCCGCGGCGAGTTCGAGGACCGCCTCAAGGCCGTGCTCAAGGAGGTCGAGAAGGCCGAGGGCCGCGTGATCCTCTTTATCGATGAGCTCCACACCATCGTGGGCGCCGGCGCCACGGAAGGCTCCATGGACGCGGGCAACATCTTGAAGCCGGCGCTTGCCCGCGGCGACCTGCACGCGATCGGCGCCACCACGCTCGACGAGTATCGCAAGTACATCGAGAAGGACGCGGCGCTGGCCCGTCGCTTCCAGCAGGTGTTCGTGGGCGAGCCGAGTGTGGAGGACACCATCTCGATCCTGCGCGGCCTGAAGGAGAAGTACGAGATCTTCCATGGCGTGCGCATCACCGACGGCGCGCTCGTGGCCGCCGCCGACCTCTCGAGCCGCTACATCGCCGACCGCTTCCTGCCCGACAAAGCCATCGACCTGGTGGACGAGGCGGCGAGCCGCCTGCGCATGGAGCTCGATTCCATGCCGGTCGAGATCGACGCCATCACGCGTCAGCTCACGCAGATGCAGATCGAGGAGCAGGCGCTCATGAAGGAGACCGACGCGGCCTCCGCCGAGCGTCTGGAGGCGCTGCGTCAGGACATCGCCGAGGTCCAGGAGAAGCTGAACGTCGCCAAGGCCGGTTGGCTCAACCAGAAGAACGCCATCGACCGCGTCCAGGAGCTCAAGGCCCAGCTGGACGAGGCCCGCGGCGAGGAGGCCCGCGCGACGCGCGACGGCGACCTGGCTCGTGCGTCCGAGTTGCGCTTCAGCGTGATCCCGGGTCTGGAGGCCCAGGTGCGCGAGGGTGAGGAGCAGCTCGCCGAGCAGAAGGAGGCGGAGAACTCCCTCAAGGAGGAGGTCACTTCCGACGAGATCGCCGAGGTCGTGAGCTCGTGGACCGGCGTGCCGGTGGCCAAGATGATGCAGGGCGAGCTCGAGAAGCTCCAAGGTCTCGAGGATGAGCTCCACAAGCGCGTCATCGGCCAGGACGAGGCCGTCCGCGCCGTGGCTGCCGCCGTGCGCCGCAGCCGCGCGGGCCTTTCCGACCCCGATCGCCCCATCGGCAGTTTCTTCTTCCTCGGCCCCACCGGCGTGGGCAAGACCGAGCTCGCCAAGGCGCTCGCCGAGTGCCTGTTCGACGATGAGCGCGCGCTCGTGCGCATCGACATGTCCGAGTACATGGAGAAGTTCAGCGTCCAGCGCCTCATCGGCGCGCCTCCCGGATACGTGGGGTACGACGAGGGCGGTCAGCTCACCGAGGCGGTTCGCCGCAGGCCCTACTCCGTCATCTTGCTGGATGAGATGGAGAAGGCGCACCCGGACGTGTTCAACGTGCTGCTGCAGGTGCTCGATGACGGTCGCCTCACCGACGGCCAGGGCCGCCAGGTGAGTTTCAAGAACACGATCATTATCATGACGAGCAACGTCGGGTCGAGCGCGATCGCCGAGTATGCTGGTCGCGACGAGGCGGAGATGCGTCGCCTGGTGGACGAGGCCATGAGCCACACGTTCAGGCCCGAGTTCCTGAACCGCATCGACGACATCGTGGTATTCCATCCGCTCGGCATGGCCCAGATCGAGAAGATCGTCGACATCCAGCTCGCCGACGTGCGCGCACGCCTGGCAAAGGAGCGCATGACGCTCTCGATCGCCCCCGCTGCCAAGCAGATGCTCGCGGTGGGCGGCCTGGACCCCGTGTTCGGCGCCCGCCCGCTCAAGCGCCTCATCCAGCGCGAGGTGGTCGACGCGATCGCGCGCGCCATCATCGACGGCCGCGTGCGCGAGGGCGACGAGGTGAAGATCGACGTCGACGGAGACGAGTTCGTCGTCGCATAACCCGGCGTGTAATCGGGGACGGGTGCAAATTGCACATCCGTGCTGTGTGGCGCCCGTGCCCGGCCGGTGCCGCGCGCCGCGTCGTCGCTTTTGCCGGGTCGCGCACCCCGTCCCATCCTCATCGTTTCCGGATGGGCGAAACTCGTATATGCTGCTAGACGGCGAATAAATCAATCGCCCGGCCTTCCGTTGGGATCACGCGGAGGGCCGGGCTTTGTTCTGGGGAGATGTCATGGGCGAGATGCCAAAGGTGAGTGATGAAAAGCGTGCCCCCGAGTACGAGGACCCCTGCATCCGCGCGGAGAACGAGGATGATGACGGCTACGACCCGTATTCCGATCGCCGACCCGACCCCGAGCCCCTGTTCGAGCGCGATCCGTGGGCGTAGCCGTGATGGGCGGCGCGCTGCATGGGCCCCGCATCGAAAGCGTGGAGCGCGGGGCGTTTCCGGTTGTGGGCCGCTTCGCGCCGTCACCCACGGGCCGCATGCATTTGGGCAACGTCGCGGCGTCGCTGTTCGCGTGGCTCTCGGTGCGCAGCCAGGGCGGCAGGCTCGTGTTGCGCATCGAGGACCTGGACGATCGCGCCCGCAGCGGTCCGTGGGCGGAACTGCTCATGGACGACTTGCGCTGGCTGGGGCTGGAGTGGGACGAGGGCCCGTATTTCCAAACCGACCGGCTCGACCTCTATGAGGATGTGCTGCAGCGGCTTGATGGACTCGGGCTGGTGTACCCCTGCTTTTGCACGCGTGCCGAGCTCCATGCCGCAAGTGCGCCCCATGCCAGCGACGGCACACCGGTGTATGCGGGGACGTGCCGGGGCCTGACGCCCGAGCAGGTGACGGAGCGCTTGCTCGCCCGACCGCCCGCGATGCGCTTGAAAGTGCCCGCGGCGTGCGGTCGGGATGCGCCCGCCACGGCGCCCCGGGCGCCTGCCGCCCCGTCGTCGCGTATGGTGAAGTTCACCGATCGCACGTACGGTGAGTATGTCGAGGATCTCGCCCGTGAGTGCGGGGACTTCCTGGTCCGCCGCAGCGATGGCGTCTTCGCCTATCAACTTGCGGTCGTCGTGGACGATGCCGCCATGGGCGTGACCGAGGTCGTGCGCGGTTGCGACCTGCTCGGGTCGACGGCCCGCCAACTGTACCTGCAGGATGTGCTGGGCTACGCGCATCCCGAGTATGCGCACGTTCCATTGCTGTTTGCTCCGGACGGCCGTCGCCTTTCCAAGCGCGACCGCGACCTCGATATGGGGGAGCTGCGCAAGCGGTTCGACTCGGCAGACGAGCTCTTGGGGCGCTTGGCTTTCGCCCTGGGCCTGCGCGCGGATCCGGCGCCGTGCTCGGCGGAGGCCCTCGCGGAGCATTTCGACTGGGGCCTTGTGCGCGCGCATCGCGGCAGCTTCGTGGTGGACCCCGGTTTCTTGGGCTAGTTTTGAATTGTTGCCGCCGCGCCCTGTTCAAGCTCACGGAAGTGCGTTATCATCGTCTGGCTGCCACGGAGAGCTGACCGAGAGGCCGAAGGTGCTCGCCTGCTAAGCGAGTAAGGGCCGCAAAGCCCTTCTGGGGTTCGAATCCCCAGCTCTCCGCCAGTGTGAATTGAGAAGCGAGTCCATAAGGGCTCGCTTTTTTTTGTTGCCGTGTCTGCAGATTCGAACCCCGACGTGGCCGACGTGGCCGACGTGGCCGATGGGTCGATGGGGCCGACGTGGCCGATGGGGCCGACGTGGCCGACGTGGTCGATGGGGCCGTATGCGCATCGACGGGAGCGCTGTCGATGCGGATCTCACCCATCCCCACGTTGTGGAAGCGCAACAGCAGGTTGATAGGCGTCTCGCACGGCGCTCGAGCTCCGCCGACTCGCTCGTCGCGGCGTCCGACGGCAGAGCTGCTGCCTCGATCGAAGTTTTGCAGCAGTTTTAGGACGTTTCGAGAGTAGACAGATTCTTGCGTGCCTTGCTGAGCTGGTATTTCTCGCAAGCTGCAAATGCGTCTACTTCGATGGGGGCCAAAAACTGCTGCAAAACTTCGATGTTGTCTCCAAGGGACCTCCAAATTCAGCTTCCGGAAGGGCGAGACCCGGCTTTTGACCGCAAAGCGAGGCGCCCCGTACATATGGACGGGGCGCCCCATTGATTTTCCGATCGTTTTCCGGCGCTCTACAGCGGCAGCGCGGTCATCTGCGTGTACACGCGCGTCTGATATTCGCGGTCCAGGTCGTACAGGCCCTTGGGGTCGCTGCCGAACAATTTCATCTTGGTGATCATGTCGCGAGCGTTGGCCTCCTCCTCGCCCTGCTCCTTCACAAAGTAGTCGAGCATGCGCAGCGCGCGGATGTCGTGCGCCTCCTGCGCGACCTCGTAGCAGTGGTGAATCAGGCCGGTCACGTACTCCTCGTGGACAAGGCCCGCCTCGAGCGGCTCGAGGTCGTTGGAGAACGTCTTGTCAGGCTGTTCGATGGCGAGCATGGTGGGCTTGTAGTCGTTGTCCAGCAGGTAGCGGCGCATTGCCATCGCGTGGTCGACTTCCTCTTTCACCTGGATCTCGTACCAGTTGGCGAAGCCCTTGAGGCCGCGGTCCTCGTAGTAGTCGGCGAACGTGAGGTAGAGGTAGGCGGAGTACAGCTCCTTGTTGATCTGCTCCTCCAGAACCTTGGCGACGTTTTCGTTCATGGCCATGCACAGCTCCTTTTTCTCGCATGGGTCGTGTGTCGAGGTCCAGTATAGGCCCGTGTGTGGATGCGGGTTGGGCAGCCGTTCGCGGACGGCCTGGTCGAGAGCGCGGTCGGCGCGGGTACAATGTGCGCATGTTCGATTCGGAGAAAGGTGCCTCCATGCACGCCTCGACTTCACACCGTCATTTCCGTGTGCGCACCCTGCTTGGCGCACTGCCGATGGCCGTGCTGATCGCATGTCTTGCACTCGCAGTCACCTTTGCGCTTCCTCGACCCGCCCATGCCGACACGTATTCGCTGCCGCGTGTGAACATCCAGGCCCAGGTCATGGAAAACGGCGATCTGTTCGCCACCGAGGCGCGGACCTTCGAGTTCGAGGATACGGTCAACGGTGTGTATTGGACCATCCCCCTTGCCGAGAACGAGCAGGGTGCGACTTCGTCGGTCACGGTTTTCAACGTGTACGAGCACGACGGTTCCGCGGAAAATGAGGCAGAGGCGCGTCGAGCGGCCATGCCCATGCAAGAGGTTGAGGCCGCCGCGCCGGGCGACCAGCACGTCTACGTCGTTGAGGGCGACGGCGGCTCGCTCAAGCTCAAGGTGTTCGTTCCGCGTGTCGACGGCGACGAGGTGACGATTTGGGTCTCGTACATGATCCAAGGCGCGGTCATGGCGTGGCCCGATACCGCGGAGCTGTATTGGCAGTTCATCGGCCCCGACTGGGAGGAGGACGCCGAGAACGTCGAGCTTAACGTCACGTTCGCCGGCGCTGCCGGCTTGACGCCCGAGGTCGGGACGGACACGATGCTCATGCCGCGGGCGTGGGGCCACGGTCCCCTCGACGGCGAGGTGGCAATCGATCATGTCGGCGAGGATATCGAGAATACGACGATCACATTGACGGCCCCGCGCGTGCATGCCGGTCAGTTCGCCGAGGTTCGCGCCACGTTTCCCACCTGGTGGGTGCCTGGCCTGACGCCTGCGGGCGAGCCGCGCCTCGAAATCATCGATGCCGAAGAGCGCGAGTGGGCCCAGGCGGCCAATGCCGAGCGCGCCCGTGCGCGCGCCATCGCCACGGTGGGGACCGCGGCGCTCGTCGGCGTGCCGGCGATCATGCTCGGTGTCGTCGTCTATCTGCGCAAGAGCAAGTACGCGAGCCCCAAGCCCGTCTTTGACGAGACCTACTTCCGCGATCTGCCGTCGAACGACCATCCGGCGGTCCTTTCCGCCCTGGTGTACGACGGGACGGTGCAGGACTGCGCGTTCGTGGCGACGCTCATGAAGCTCACGGATGACCGCGTGATCAAGATCGAGCACGAGACGCGCATGGAGGACAGGTTCCTCGGTTTGGGCGAGAAGGAGGTCGAGGAGTATTCGATCGAGCTCGTCGCACGTGAGCGCGTCGCCGATCCTATCGACCTGGCTGCGATCGACCTGTACTTCGGGCCCAGCGCCGAGAATGGCGACAAGATGCGGTTCGGCGCGTTCCAGTACCTGGAGAGCGCGGGCGAGTACATGCAGGGCTTCAAGGACCAGGTTCTGGCGGAGCTCGAGCGCCGCAACCTGACGAATTTGGCGCCCGTCGGGTTCAAGGTCGCGACGATCTCGGCGGCCGTCGCGCTTGGACTCGCCGGCCTTTTCTTCATGGTGATGACCGACGGCGTCACGTTCCCGTTCGTGATGGCGGGCATCGGTCTTTCGGTTGCCTCCGCGATTGTGGCGGGCACCACCAAGCAGCATTCGCCCGAGGCCGTCGAGCTGCTCAATCGCTGCCAGGCGCTCGAGCGCTGGCTGGAGGACTTCACCAATTTGGACGAGGCGGTCCCCGACGACCTCATCCTGTGGAACAAGATGCTCGTGCTCGCCGTCGCCTTCGGCGTGAGCGATGAGGTGCTGCGCCAGCTCGCCGATGCGGTGCCGGTCGACCTTCGCGAGGATGAGAACGGCGCCTACTACTATCCCAGCTATTGGTGGTACTACCGGCACGGTGCCCTTCACTCCCCGATGAGCGAGATGCACGATGCGTACCAAGCCACGGTCGCCGAGCTCGCCTCGAGTTCGGACAGTTCCGGCTCCGGCTTCGGCGGCGGATTCTCCGGTGGCGGCGGAGGCGGCGTCGGCGGAGGGGGCGGCGGCACGTTTTAGCCGCTCGTTCGGCTCAGTCGATGCGGGGCGTTCCGAATGTGTTCGGTGCGCCCCCGCCTAGGCGCTCAGGTCGAGGCCGTAGACGTACATCTCCTTGGGCAGCAGGCGTCGCTCGTCGCGCGTGCTGCGGTAGGTCCCGGCGCGCTTGAAGCCGTGGTGCTCATAGAACTGCCAGGTGCAGTCGGTGTCGGTGTAGAGGAACGCGCGGTCCGCCCCGAGCTCGGTCAGGTAGGTCGTCGCGGCGTCCATCAGCACGCTGCCGATGCCCATGCCGCGGGCGGAGCTGCTCACGGCCAGCAGGGTGATCTCGGTCGATCCGGCATAGCCGCTTTTGGCGAGCAGGGAATCGTTCTTCGATTCGGTCAGCTGGACGCCGCGCCAATATGCCGCGGCGGCCTCGGGTTCGAGCTCGCGCATGCGGCGGAAGTACTCCTTGGAAATGGTGAACCAGCGCTTGTTCGAGCGCGGGCGAGAGGAGTCGGGACAGGCGAGGACGATGCCGCATGGTTTGTCATCGACGAGCGCGACCTGGGAGAACGTGGAGATCGAAAGCGAATAGGAGAGGTCGTTGCACGCCTCGAGAAAGCCATATTCCGCCGAGGGGCCCTCGTCATGCCAAGTCTGCTGCAAGATGGCGGCGAGCTCCTCGAAATCATCCTCTTCAAACGGTCGATACGTGACGCGCGAGACCATGAATCCTCCTGTCATACCTCCACTGTTTGTACCACCAGCCCGCCAGGCGTATGTGACGCACGCGTGGAGTTGGCCCGCGCTCTCATATTCTCCGCGCAACGGCCATGTTTTCTCGGCAAGTTCTTCAAAAGGACCCCGCGCGAGCGGTGCGCCGACAGGCGCCTGCGGTACAGTAGAGGCGTATGTAACGGGGTCGTCGAGAACCGGCGGCCCCACCTGTGCGAAGGAGGGTCCATGGCTTCCCAGGGGAAGGTTTCCCGCGCGTTGATCTCGGTGACGGACAAGACCGGCGTGGTCGAGTTCGCCCGTGCGCTCAAGGAGGAGTTCGGCGTCGAGATCATCTCGACTGGCGGTACGGCAAAGGCTCTGGTCGACGGCGGCGTCCCCGTGACGCCCATCGAGGAGTACACCGGGTTCCCCGAGATGATGGACGGCCGCGTCAAGACGCTGCATCCCAAGGTCCACGGCGGCCTTTTGGCCCGCCGCGATTCCGAGCAGCACATGGCTGAGGCTGCCGAGCACGGCATCGGCATGATCGACATGGTGGTCGTGAACCTCTATGAGTTCGAGAAGACCGTCGCCAAGCCCGACGTCACCTTCGCAGACGCCATCGAGCACATCGACATCGGCGGTCCGTCCATGCTGCGCTCCGCCGCCAAGAACGCCGACGCCGTGACCGTGGTCTCCGACCCGGCCGATTACGAGACGGTCCTCGCCGAGATGCGCGCCAACGAGGGCGCCACCACGCTTGCGACCCGTCGTCGCCTCCAGGTGAAGGTCTACACCACCACCGCTGCCTACGACGGCGCCATCTCCACCTGGCTCGCCGCCCAGGCCGAGTCCGGTTGCGCCGCCGCGGTCCTTACCGCAGATGGTGAGTTCGCAGCCCCCGCCGCGATGTCCGTCAAGCTCGAGAAGGCCCAGGACCTGCGCTACGGCGAGAACCCGCATCAGGCCGCCGCGGTCTACCGCTTCGACGCCGCCAACGCCCCGCTGTTCTCCTCCGATGCCCCGCTCGTGGGTGCCGAGCAGCTCCAGGGCAAGCCGCTGTCCTACAACAACTTCCTCGACGCCGAGGCCGCCTGGAACGCCGTGCGCGAGCTCGACGAGCCCGGCGTGGTGATCCTCAAGCACCAGAACCCCTGCGGCTCCGCCGTCGCCGCCGACGTGACCGAGGCCTACGACCGCGCCTTCGCCTGCGACCCCAAGAGCGCCTTCGGTGGCATCGTCGCCGTCAACCGCGAGGTGCCGCTGTCGCTCGTCGAGCACTTCGCCGACCGCGACAAGCTCTTCGTCGAGGTCCTCATCGCCCCGAGCTTCAGCCCTGAGGCCCTCGAGCGCCTCGCCAAGCGCCCCAACCTGCGCGTGCTGGCCACCGGCGGTGCCACCGGCCACGCCAAGCTCGAGATGCGCACCGTCGACGGCGGCATGCTCGTCCAGCGCGTGGACACGGTCGACGAAGACCCGGCCACCTTCACGTTCCCCACGGAGCGCAAGCCCACGGACGCCGAGATGCGCGACCTCATGTTCGCCTGGAAGGTCTGTAAGACCGTCAAGTCCAACGCCATCCTCATCGCCAAGAACGAGATGGGCATCGGCATGGGCCCCGGCCAGCCCAACCGCGTGGATTCCGCGTTGCTGGCCTGCCAGCGCGCCGACGAGGTGTGCGAGCGCCTCGGCCAGGAGGCCGGTGGCTACGCCTGCGCCTCCGACGCGTTCTTCCCGTTCCGTGACAACGTCGACACGCTCGCGGCGCATGGCGTGACCGCCATCATCCAGCCCGGCGGCTCCGTGCGCGACGAGGAGTCCATCGACGCCTGCAACGAGCACGGCATCGCGATGGTCTTCACCGGCACCCGCCACTTCCGCCACTAAGGCGGCAAAACAGCGTTGATGTGTAATTGGGGACGGGTGCGAATTACACATCCTGGCGCATTTGAGCGCATCGGGCCGCCACGCGCGGCCCGATGTGTAATTCGCACCCGTCCCCAATTACACATGGCACGAGAGGAGCAGCGTTGAGCGAGCTTGAGCCGTTTTTCAATTCAGCTGAGGAGTGCGCCACGTACGAGCAGTTCTGCGCCGAGCAGGAGCGCGGGGACGGCGGGTTCGAACTCGCCGCACCCGCGCTCGTGTGCCGTTGGCGGATGGCCCGTCGCGCGGTGCCCATGTTGAACCGCCATATCCGCGCGCTCTCCCAGCGCTTCGTGAACGGCGCCCCGCTCACCACCAACATGCTCTCCTGGGCCAAGCAGCACGTCGAGTGGTCGCTCGCCGCGGGGGATTACCGGGACTCGAACGGCGTACTCATGCTGGTGATCGATGTGAACGGTGACGCGCTCATGAGCGTGGGGCCCTATGAGCCGCTCGACGACCGTTCCCGCGGGGCCCTCGCGGCGCGCGCCGCGCAAGGGCGCCGGGAGCAGTCCCAGACCGCCGTCGCACCCGAGCTCATGGGGGGTGTCATGGGCGATGGCCGGGTGCTGGTCCTCGCCGCCCCCGATGAGCGCCTGTGCGGCGCCGCCACCCTCGTGGAGCAGCTCGTCACCACGCAGGCCCGCGAGGCGGTGCGCGCGCTCGCCGACGGCGCCGGCTTCGAGGACGCCCTCGCCGCCATCGACGCAGACCCGGACGCCGTCGCGTTCCTCATCTCAGATGAGCACGGCGTGGTCGTCGAGGACGGGGACCCGTCGTCCGCCCGCGAATTCGCGGAAAGCCTTTCGATCGGCGTGGCAAAGCTCTTCCGGTGACGGGGCTGTTGCCCGGTCGACGAGAGCGTCCTCCCAGCTGATGGCCGCCGCCCGCCGGCATCCTTACATTGCTGAAAGTTCGCGACCCGTCCGCATGCGCCGTGACGGGTCGCGTCATAATGGACGACATGGGCGCCCCGCGAGGCGCCGCGTTTTGGGCTGAGAGGAAGGTGGCCGGGCATGGCGCGCATATTCGTGGTCGAGGACGACGCACCGATCCGCAACGAGGTCATCGAGGTCCTCGAGCGGCAGGGCTTCGAGGTGTCCTATTGCCTCACCTTCGACTGCGTGGTCGAGGACATCATGGCGGCGCGGCCCGACCTCGTGCTGCTCGACCTCACGCTGCCCGGCACCGACGGCCAGCTCATCTGCCGCGAGTTGCGTCAGCAGTCCGACATCCCCGTCATCGTCCTCACGTCGCGCGTGACCGAGGTGGATGAGGTCATGAGCATGACCATGGGAGCGGACGATTTCATTCCCAAACCGTACAGCGCCCGCGTGCTCGTCGCCCGCGTGCAGGCGCTGCTGCGCCGCGTGCAGGGTTCGCCCGAGGCGTCCCACGAACTGGAGCACAACGGCGTGCTGATCGACCTGTCCCGCTCCAGCGCGACGGCCGTGGAGACGGGCCGCTCCATCGAGCTCACCAAGAACGAGATGCGCATCCTCTCGCTGCTCATCGGTCATGCGGGGACGATCGTCAGCCGCGAGGCCATCATGCGCGACCTGTGGGACTCCGATGCCTTCGTGGATGACAATACGCTCACGGTGAACATCAACCGCCTGCGCACGACGCTGGAGAAGATCGGCATCACGGGCTACCTCACCACGCATCGCGGCCGCGGGTACTCGGTATAGGGAGCAGCCATGGGTTTCGCCGCATTCGCCGCATCCAATTGGCCGACCATCGCCCTCGCGCTCGCGGCGGCGTGCCTCAGCTCGTTCGTGCTCATGGTCGCGGGGACGGGCATGGGCCTGAGCCTGCTGATCGCCAGCGTCATCATCGCGGCCGCCGTGCTCTCGATCGCCATCGACTTCCGTCGCAAGCGCCCGTTTTACGGGGACCTGTCCGCATGCGTCGACGAAGTCGAGCATCCCCTGTGGATCTCGGAGATGATCGATGAGCCGGACTACCCGGAGGGGCGCCTGGCCTACGAGGCGCTGAGCGCGGTGTCGAAAGCCGCGAACGACGATGTCTCGGAGTTCCGCCGTCAGGCGCAGGATTACCGCGAGTACGTCGAGACCTGGGTGCATGAGGCGAAATCCCCGCTCGCCGCCGCGCACCTCATGTTGGAGAACCTCATGGAGAGCGCCCCCGCCGACGAGACCGGTGAGATTCTCCTCGGAAAGACCGAGGCCCTGGGCGAGGAGCTCGACCGCGTCGAGGGCTTCATCGAGCAGGCGCTGTTCTTCGCACGCTCGGAGTCGCTCGATCGCGATTACCTCATCCGCCCCCACAGCCTGCAGAAGCTCGTCGGGGATGCGGTCCGCGCGAACGCCCGCGTGCTCATGGGGGCGCATGTCGCCCCGTACCGGGTCGATTTGGAGCAGACCGTCTTCACCGACGAGAAATGGATGAACTTCATCTTGGGGCAGTTGATCCAGAACAGCGCGAAGTACGCGTCGGGCGAGGGTGCGGAGCTGGTGTTCACGAGCCGCTTGCGCGACAAGGGGCTCTCGAGCGAGCGCATCGAGCTCGAGGTGCGCGACAATGGGTGCGGCGTCGAGCAGGCGGACCTCGCGCGCGTGTTCGATCGCGGGTTCACCGGGGAGAACGGTCGGACGGGCAAGCGCGCGACGGGCATCGGGCTGTATCTGGTCAAACGCCTGTGCGACAAGATGGGCCTCGCCGTGAGTGCGCAGTCGGCGGTGGGGGAGTACTTCGCGGTGACGATCGCGTTCCCTACCAACAAGATGCATTACTTCGAGTGATCCCGCCTGGCGCGACCGCCTGACGGGCGAGGCGAGCCGCTCAATGATAAAGGCGTTGACCAGCCTATATAAAAGAGGAAAATGAACTGACGGACGTATGGGATGTACGTCCGTCCTTATTTTTAGCGGGGTGTAACATGGCGGCAAAGGTCACGCTCAAAGAAATCGCTCAGGAGGTCGGCCTTTCGCCGTCGGCCGTCTCTCTCGTGCTCAACGACCGGCCGTGTCGCATCTCAGACGAGAACCGCAGGCGCATCAAGGAGGTCGCGGCGCAGAAGCGCTATGTGCCCAACCAGATCGCGCGCAGCCTGGTCATGCAGCAGTCGAGGACCCTCGGACTCATCGTCCCGAACATCATGAGCCGCTTCTTCTCATCGTTCGCGCGCAACCTCGAGGTGCGCTGCCGCGAGCGCGGCTACGCGCTCTTCATCATGAACTCGGACGGTAAGACGGAAAACGACGCCGACCTGGTGAGGCTGCTGATCAACCGCGGCGTCGACGGCATCTTCCTCGTCGCCGCCGACGAGGTCTCCCCCGATCCGCTGCTCGTGGAGCAGCTGGAGGCGGGGATCGTGCCGGTGGTCATGGTCGACCGCTCCATCGAGCGCGCGCCCGGGGACAAGGTTCGCTTCGACAGCGAGCTCGGCGGCTACCTGGCCACCGGCCACTTGCTCGGCGAGGGCCATCGCCGCATCGCGTGCGTGGTGAACACCGCCTCGCATACCGGCCGCGACCGACTCGCGGGTTGCCGTCGCGCGTTCGCCGAGGCGGGCGTGCCCTTCGCCGAGGACCTGGTGTTCGAGAGCGATTACTACATCGCCGATGGCGCCCGTGCCGGCGAGTTCATCGTGGCCTCCGACGCCACGGCGGTGTTCGCCAGCTCCGACAACATCGCCCTCGGCGTCCTCAAGTGCCTGCACGCGCATGGCAAGCGCGTCCCGCGCGACTACTCGCTCGTGAGCTACGACAACTCTGCCGCCGACGCCTTGTTCGAGCCGGTCCTCACCGCCATCGAGCAGGACGTCGAGGAGCTGGCCGACCATGCGCTCGAGTTGCTGCTCGCCCGCGTCGAGTCGAAGGGGGACGCCCCGATTCCCTTCGAGGAGCGCGTGCTGCCCCCGCGCTTGGTCAAAAACGCGAGCGTCTCCCGTCCGTAACGTCTCAATTGGGGACAGGCACAAATTGAGACTCTCGTCATCGGCTCGGCTGGCAACCCGCCAGAACCGCGAAAAGTCTCAATTTGTGCCTGTCCCCAATTGAGACACCAATTGAGGTATGAAAGAAGGCCGCCTGGCGAGGGCGGCCTTCTCGGTTAGGGGGCATGGTGCAGCGCGGCCCGCGTGGGGAACGCCTACTTGACGACCAGGATGTCGCAATCGGTGTTGCGCAGCAGGAACGTGGAGATGGACCCGAGCAGTGCGTACTTGATGGAGGACAGGCCGCGGGCGCCGCAGAGGACCAAGTCGGGCTCGATGACGTCGAGCATCTCGTCCTTCAGGGTCTCGCGGATGCGCCCGGCGCGGATCATGACCTCGACGGACGGGATGGCCTCGTTGGCCTTGGCCTCCTCGACCTGGGCTGCGATGGAGTTGGTGAAGGCGTCTTGCAGGCCCTGGACCAGGTCGGCGGGGTAAGAGCCGGCGGACTCGAGCGCCGTGGAGTCGATGACGTGGCCGATGATGAGCGCCGCGCCGTTGTTCGCGGCGACCTTGATGGCGCGTGCGAGTACGAAATCCTGCTGCTCGGTGCCGTCAAGGGCGACGAATACCTTGGAATAACCCTCGTGCATGGTGACCTCCTTGGCCTTGAAGGCGGGCTTCCGTGCGCCCGTCGTATGGTGCTTTACCATGCCACAGTTATACCCAATTGCCCGTTTCCGTCGCGTAACATGCCGCGAACGGCGCGCATTTTCGGTGCAGCGGCCAAGGGCGGGGGATAATGGGGGCGGCGCTGGCATCGGCGCCGGCGATTGAGACGAATCGGGCGTCATCGAGGCGTGCCCCGGCGGCGCGCGCTCGGGCGCCTCATTACCGGGAGGTATCTTTGGACATCATCGAACTGCTCAAATCCGCTTTTCTCGGCCTGGTCGAGGGTATCACCGAATGGCTGCCCATCTCCTCGACCGGTCATATGATCTTGGTGGACGAGTTCATCAAGCTGAACGTCACCGAGGAGTTCTGGAACATGTTCCTCGTCGTGATCCAGCTCGGCGCGATCCTCGCGGTGTGCGTGCTGTTCATCCGCGACCTGCTTCCGTTCGGCTTTGGTAAGACGCGCCAGGAGTGCCGCGACACCTGGAGCCTTTGGGGCAAGATCATCGTGGGCTGCCTGCCAGCCGCCATCATCGGCATCCCGCTGGACGACTTCATGGAGGAGCACCTGTATAACGCCTGGGTCGTCGCCGCGGCGCTCATCGTGTACGGCATCGCCTTCATCGTGATCGAGCGCTGGCGCGCCAACAAGCTCGCCGCCCGCGTCGAGGCGGAGGGCGTGACCACCGGCTCCCGTCCGGGCGGCGCCCATTTCGCCGCCTCCGCCACCGCGGTCGAGCCCATGCAGGGCGGCGACTTCGGCTCCATCACCACGCTCGAGGACCTCTCCTACAAGACCGCCTTCGGCATCGGCTGCTTCCAGGTGCTCTCGCTCATCCCGGGCACCTCGCGCTCCGGCTCCACCATCATCGGCGGCCTGCTTTTGGGCACCACGCGCTCCGTCGCCGCCAAGTTCACGTTCTTCCTCGCGATCCCCGTCATGTTCGGCGCGAGTTTCCTCAAGCTCGTGAAGTTCTTCCTCAAGGGCGGCGTGTTCGACCCGAGCGGTATCGCCATCCTCGCGGTCGGTTGCACCGTCGCGTTCATCGTGTCCCTCGCCGCCATCAAGTGGCTCATGGGCTTCGTGCGCCGTCATGACTTCACGGCGTTCGGCATCTACCGCATCGTGCTCGGCGTCGCGGTTCTGGGGTATTTTGCTTTACTTGCATAAAGCACGTGCTACCATTTCGTTGACGGATGACGAAGATCGAAGGCGCGCTGTCCGAGAGGGCGGCGCGCCTTTTTCGTTTTGGGGAGGAACGATGGGGAAGATGACGACGATCACCGCCGCTGCGTGCGCCGCAGCGGGTGTCGCGGCCGGGGCGGTTGCTGCGACGTGCGCGCTCAAGGCGGCGCGCCTGCGGCCGAGCGAGCCTGCGGGAACCCCGCTCATGGCGGGCGGCTACCGTGCGGGCGACGACGCGGTCGATCGCTTCCGGGCGCTGTTGCGCGTGCCCACCATCTCGCGCGACGACCCCGCGCTCATCGACTGTGCGCCCTTCGAGGCCTGGGTGCCCACCTTGCGCGAGCAGTACCCGCGCGTGCTCGGGACCTGCGAGCTCACCATGTTCGATGAGTTCGGCATCCTCATGCGCTGGGCCGGCGCCGACCCTGCGCTCGACCCGATCGTGCTCATGGCGCACCAGGACGTTGTGCCCACCGAGGGACAGGAATGGGCGCACGACCCCTTCGGTGCCGAGATCCACGGCGGTGAGATCTGGGCGCGCGGCGCGCTCGACACCAAGAACATCGCCGCCGGCATCCTGGAGGCCATGGACGCGCTGATGGCGGAGGGTTTCGTCCCCCCGCGCGACGTGTATTTCTTCTCCTCGAACGGCGAGGAAGTCTCGGGCCCTGCTGCGCGCCAGGCGGTGGCTTGGCTGCGCGAGCACGGCATTCATCCGTACCTCGTGATGGACGAGGGAGGCGCGGTCGCCGCCGATGCCCCGCTGGGGGTCGAGGAGCCCGTCGCCATGGTGGGTGTCTCCGAAAAGGGGCACGTCGATGTGACCGTCACCGCCCGTGCCGACGGCGGTCACGCCTCGACTCCTGCCGATAACGACGCCACGCGCCTGCTCGTCCGGGTGTGCGAGAACATCGCCGCGAAGCCCGGCAGGCCCCGCTTCACCCGGGCGCTCGATGCGACCCTCATGGAGCTCGCCAGCCGCAGCTCCGCCCTGTATCGCACCGTCTTCTCCAATTTGTGGCTCACCAGGCCGCTCGTGTCCCAAATCATGGCGGGCAACCCCGAGATGGGCGCCATGATCCGCACCACCTATGCCCTCACGCAGCTCGAGGGCTCGCCCGCGCACAACGTGCTGCCCACGGTCGCCCGCGCCAACTTCAACGTCCGCGTGGCTCCGTTCGAGACGGTGGAAGACGCTCTCGCGCGCATGCGCAGCCGCGCGGACGAGGTCTGCCGGGCAAGCGGCGTGAGCCCCGACCACGTCTCCATCGAGATCGATGAGGCGGTGCCGCATACCGAGCCCGCGCCCGTGAGCCCCTTCGAGGACGACCCCGCCTTCGACTACCTGCATCGCTGTGTCGCGGGGGTTTACCCCGAGGCCGGGTTCGCCCCGTACGTGCAGAACTCCTGCACCGACTCGCGCGAGTTCTGCGCCATCTGCGAGCGCGTGTACCGGTTCGGCGGCTTCATCTACTCGGCCGAGGCCCGGTCGCTGCTGCACACGGCCGACGAGCGCATCGGCGTCGACGTGTTCAAGCGCGGTGTCGAGTTCTACGTCGCATTCCTGCGCAATCTCGGCGAACTTCGATAGGGGATGAACATGGTTGGCAAGAAAAGCGGCGCCGCCCGCGCGCCCCGCCTCGACTACGCGCATGTCGCGCTCGCCTCGCTGCCCTTCATGGGCATGATCAGCTTCTGGCAGGTGTTCGATGGTATCGTCCCCAAGATGCTCACGGGGACGTTCGGGCTGGACAACATGACCACTGGCGCGATCATGGCCATCGACAACGTCTTCGGCCTCGTGCTGCTGCCGCTGTTCGGCATCCTGTCCGACCGTTGCGCCAGCAAGATGGGGCGCCGTACGCCGTTCATCTTGGTGGGGTCCGTGATCGCCGCGTTCAGCGTGCCGCTCATCGCGCTCGCCAACGGCATGCGCAGCCTGCCGCTGCTCATCTTCGCGATCCTCCTCACGCTGTTCGCCATCTGCATGTACCGAACCATGACCGTCGCGATCGTGTGCGACATCACGCCGCGCCCGTTGCGCACCAAGGCAGATTCGATCCAGAAGATGGTCGGGTACGCCGGCACGGGCGTGATGCTCGTGGCGATCGCGGTCATGGTCCCCGCCGGCGACATGCCGAACTACATCCCGTTGTTCATGTTGCAGGCGCTCGTCATCTTGGGCTCCGCGGTGGTGTATGCCGTCCGCGTGCGCGAGCCGCAGCTCGTGCGGAAGATGCACGACGAGAGCCTCAAGATGGGCATCGAGGAGTCCGAGATCATGGTCGACGACTCTCCCGAGGCGGGCGGCCGCGCCAAGATCACCGACCGTTCGGTGCTGTTCTCGGTCGCCATGCTCCTCGCGGCAACCTTCTTCTATTACATGAGCTACAACGCCATGACGACGAACATCTCGCGTTACGCCGACATGTTCTACAACATGGAGGGCGGCTCCTATGCCATCATCAACATCGTGACGATCGCGGGCGCCCTTGTGGGTTACGTCCCGCTCGCGAACCTCTCGCTCAGGTACGGGCGCAAGCGCGTTGCCGTCACATCGGCGCTCGTCATGGCGGTCTGCCCGGTCGCGCTGTGGCTCATCCCCGGGTTCAGCCCGGTGTTCTACCTGGTGTTCCTCGCGATCGGCGTCGCGCTGGGCGGTGTGGACATGTGCGTCTACACGATGCTGCTCGAGGTGGTCGACGCCAACAGCGTCGGCAGGTATTCGGGTTACTACTACACGGTCTCCATGGCGGCGCAGGTGGCGACTCCGATCCTGTCCGGCATCGTGATGGACGTCGCGCCGGGGATGCTGTTCGCCTACATCGCGGCGATGGGCATCTTCATGCTGCTGGCGATCGCCGCGGCGCGCCACGGCGACACCGTCCTGATCGACGAGGTCGCCCGTCGCGAGGAGGCGGCGGCATAGCGACTGCTTGCGGTGCATGACGTTCTGGCATACTTGATCGCATGCGAGGACACCCGGCGCCAAGGAAGGCGGAGACCACCCATGAACATCCAGATCTTCGGGACGAAGAAGAGCTTCGACACCAAGAAGGCCCAGCGCTATTTCAAGGAGCGCCGCATCAAGTTCCAGTTCATCGACCTGCGCGAGAAGGAGATGAGCAAGGGCGAGCTGCAGAGCGTGATGCGCGCCGTCGGCGGCATAGGCGCCCTGATTGATTCGGACGCGAAGGATCAGGATGCGGTCGCGCTCATCACCCATCTCGCCGACAGCCAAAAGTTCGACAAGCTGCTCGAGAACCAGCAGGTGCTGCGCGAGCCCGTCGTCCGCAACGGCGCCAAGGCCACGGTGGGCTATTGCCCCGACGTTTGGAAGGCCTGGGAATAGGCGTGTCGTCTGCGACCCGGGGCGCCTTGCCCTGGAGGCGTGCCGACGCCGTGTTCACCGCATAAATGATTGAGAAAAAGTCGCAATTGCGGCACGGTCGGAGACCTGCAGATATGGTATCCTTGCAAATGTTAATAAATCTTCGGCTAACGGTGGTTTTTCACGTATAAGCGCACTGGTTTTGTCGGCGAGTGGCTTGAGTGAGATAAATTGCGCGATTGCCGGGGATGACAAATATCGGGGCGGGGACGCCCCGCGAGCACGACGAGGAGCGTGGTCACGCAATGCAGGAGGCATGGGAAGGCTTCGAGGGCGGCAATTGGCTCAACGAGATTGACGTCCGCGACTTCATCCAGAAGAACTACACCCCGTACGAGGGCGACGAGTCGTTCCTGGTGGGCCCCACCGAGCGCACCGTCAAGCTGTGGGATGACGTCATGTCGCTGCTCCTCAAGGAGCGCGAGCAGGGCGGCGTCCTGGACATGGACACCAAGGTCGTGACGGGCATCCTGTCCCACAAGGCCGGTTACATCGACGCCGAGCACCCCGAGCGCGAGACCATCGTCGGCCTGCAGACCGACGCCCCGCTCAAGCGCGCCCTGCACGTCAACGGCGGCATCCGCATCGCCTGCCAGGCCGCTGCCCAGCACGGCTACGAGGTCGACCCCGAGATCGTCGACTTCTACACCAACAAGCGCAAGACGCACAACGCCGGCGTGTTCGACGCCTACACCCCTGAGATGCGCGCCTGCCGCTCCGCCCACATCATCACCGGCCTGCCCGACGGCTACGGCCGCGGCCGCATCATCGGCGATTACCGCCGCGTGGCCCTGTACGGCGTCGACGCCCTGATCGCCGACAAAGAGGCCCAGAAGGCCTCCACGCCCTCCGTCATGACCGAGGAGACCATCCGCGATCGCGAGGAGCTCTCCGAGCAGATCCGCTCCCTCAAGCAGCTCATCGAGCTCGGCAAGATGTACGGCTTCGACATCGCCCGCCCGGCCGCCAACACCCAGGAGGCCATCCAGTGGATGTACCTCGCCTACCTGGCTTCCGTGAAGGACCAGAACGGCGCCGCCATGTCCATCGGCCGCACCTCCACCTTCATCGACATCTACGCTGAGCGCGACCTCAAGAACGGCACCTTCACCGAGGAGCAGATCCAGGAGTTCGTCGACCACTTCATCATGAAGCTGCGTATGGTCAAGTTCGCCCGTACCCCCGAGTACCAGAACCTGTTCTCCGGCGACCCGCAGTGGGTCACCGAGTCCATCGGCGGCATGGGCGTCGACGGCCGCACCCTCGTCACCAAGATGAGCTACCGCTACCTCCACACCCTGGAGAACATGGGCACCTCCCCGGAGCCGAACCTGACCGTCCTGTGGTCCACCCACCTGCCCCAGGCCTTCAAGGAGTTCTGCGCCAAGACCTCCATCGCCTCCTCTTCCATCCAGTACGAGAACGACGACGTCATGCGCGTCTACCACGGCGACGACTACGCCATCGCCTGCTGCGTGTCCTCCATGCGCGTCGGCAAGGAGATGCAGTTCTTCGGCGCCCGCGCCAACCTCGCCAAGTGCCTCCTGTACGCACTCAACGGCGGTGTGGACGAGGTCTCCAAGAAGCAGGTCGGCCCTAAGTTCCGTCCGGTCGAGGGCGACACCCTTGATTTCGACGACGTCATGGCCAAGTACAACGACATGATGAAGTGGCTCGCCGGCGTGTATGTCAACACCCTGAACATCATCCACTACATGCATGACAAGTACTGCTACGAGTCCATCCAGATGGCCCTGCACGACAAGGACGTCCACCGCTGGTTCGCCACCGGCATCGCCGGCCTGTCCGTCGTGGCCGACTCCCTGTCCGCCATCAAGTACGCCAAGGTCCACCCGGTCCGCGACGAGAACGGCGTCATCGTCGACTTCAACATCGAGGGCGACTTCCCCAAGTACGGCAACGACGACGACCGCGTCGACGTCCTTGCCCACGACATCGTGCACCAGTTCATGGAGTACATCCGCATGAACGACACGTATCGCAACTCGGTGCCCACCACCTCCGTCCTGACCATCACCTCCAACGTGGTGTACGGCCAGAAGACCGGTGCCACCCCCGACGGCCGTAAGGCCGGCGTGCCGTTCGCTCCAGGTGCCAACCCCATGCACCAGCGCGACACCCACGGTGCCATCGCCTCCCTGTCCTCCGTCTCCAAGCTTCCGTTCCGCGACGCCCAGGACGGCATCTCCAACACCTTCTCCATCGTCCCGGGTGCGCTCGGCAAGGAGGACCAGGTGTTCTTCGGCGATCTGGACCTCGGCGACGTGTCGTTCGAGAACCCGGTTGCCTGCTGCGACTGCACCGACTCCTCCGCGCCCGAGGGCTCTGAGGACCGCTAAGGTCGTGGGCCGCTCGGTCCGTCTGTAATGTTTCCGCGCCGGTCGTAATTTAGATACCCCGGCGCGGTAACTACTGATATACTTTCAGTAACAATTCCTATTCTGGCGCACAGGGCGCCGAACATGAAAAGGAGTACACCAATGAAGGTCGCTGACATTCCGCAGGCCCAGGCCGACAACCTCGTGAGCATGATCGACGCGTACGCCGAGAAGGGTGGTCACCACCTGAACGTCAACGTGTTCAACCGCGACACGCTGCTCGACGCCCAGGCTCACCCCGAGAAGTACCCGCAGCTCACCGTCCGCGTCTCCGGCTACGCCGTGAACTTCCACAACCTCACCAAGGCTCAGCAGGACGAGGTCATCTCCCGTACCTTCCACGATAGCTTCTAAGCTGTTTGTCGCAGGATTCCTGCTCATGAGAGGGGCGTCGGTGTATCCGGCGCCCCTTTTTGCGTCTTCGGCCCTCGTTTTTACGTCTTCTTCCCTGCTATCGCGCCTCATGCCCTCGTTTTACGTCAATTGAGACTCGAAAGGGAGAAGGTTGAAGTTTTGCAGCAGTTTTAGGTCTCAATTCGAGTAGACAAAAAACAGCCAAGCGGTGTACCTGCGCAAATAGCGGCGGGGTTCTCTCGCGTACTCGGAGAGACGGCCAAAACTGCTGCAAAACTTTGCACATGGTTCGAACGCGGTCTCAATCAAGCGTTCCACAGCGTTGCGAGAATCAGGAAAAACGCAAGGAGCGTGACGTTGATGATCATGAACCAGCCGAGATAGCGTCCCGTTTGCGCACCTCGCGAGCGTGCATAGATCCTCAGCGTGATGAGGCTTGCGAGTGAGGCAATGGGGGTGCCCAGGCCTCCTATGTTGGTACCGATGAGGAGGCCCGTGGCGTTGTCGGTGAATCCGGACAGCATGATGGCGGCGGGGACGTTGCTTATGATCTGGCTGGTGATTGCGGATACGAGAATTTCGTGTCCGGTGACGATGCTTCTCAGCATCGTGGCGACTGCATCGACCTGCTTGAGATTTCCTACGAAAATGAAGAAGCAGATGAACGTCGCAAGTAGGCTGTAGTCGATATGCCTGAGAACATCCCGGTCGAATAAGAGGCAGGCTGCCACGGTGATCGCCGTGCAGGCCTCCCAACTCACAAATCTGCCGACACACGTCAGTGCGAGTGCGAAGAGCGCGACATAGATAAAGGCGAGGCTCTTGTCGATGGCAATGGATTCGACTTCATTGGCCTTGATCGGCTCGGACGGCACGAGCAGGCACGGCATAATCGAGGCGATGAGACCCAAGATGCCGTACGGTGCGATCGCCTCCATGAACTCGCCGAACCCCAATCCAAAGGTGGAGTACAGATAGATGTTCTGGGGATTGCCGATGGGCGTCATCATCGAGCCGAGATTTGCTGCGACGGTTTGCGCGACGAGCGTGATGATGAGCGATTGAGACTCAGATGCTTGGAAGAGCAGCAAGGTCAGCGGGGCGAACGAGATGAGCGCAACGTCGTTCGTCACGATCATCGCGGAGAAGAACGAGAGCGCGACGAGCAGGAGCGAAAGGCGGCGCTGTGTGGTTGCGCCGCGAGTGAGCATGGACCGCATGCGCGCCAGCAGGCCTGCGCGCGTGAAGCCCGCCACGACGGTCATGAGGCAGAAGAGGAGTCCGATGGTGCGCAGGTCGATTGCCGCAGCGTACGCTTTAAGGTTCTGAGGCGTGGGCGGGAAAACGGTCATCGACGCGATGGCGGCGAGCGCGGCGATGACGAGAGTGGCCTCGGTTTGGACGAAAGAACGAAGCCGATCGATGGGGGAAGGTTGCATGCGAGACCTCGGGTTCGGGTGATAGGCGAAAATGACCGAGAGGAATTCGGCCGACGGGGTATTATAACTTGCGAAATAAAGCGGCTGCAGCTGTGTCTGCAGGTAAAGGGGGAGATTCGACTATGGCACGCGTTCAACTCGATGATGATCGGGCCGCAGAGTCCAACTACGCGCTCGGGCGCATCCATTCGATCGAGAGCATGGGTACGGTCGACGGTCCCGGCGTGCGTTTCGTGGTGTTCACCCAAGGATGCCCCATGCGCTGCGCGTATTGCCACAACCCGGACACCTGGACGACGGGGGAGGGCGCCGGCACGGCAGTCACGGTCGAGCGCCTGCTCGAGGAGTATGAGAGCAATCGGCCCTTCTACCGCACCGGTGGTTTGACCGTGACGGGCGGTGAGCCGTTGCTTCAGCCCGAATTCGTGGGCGACCTGTTCGCCGCCGCGCACGCCGCTCCGGCTGGTCGCATCCACACGTGCTTGGACAGCTGCGGCTACGCGTACAACCCTAAGAAGCCCGAGCGCTTTGAGAGGCTCCTCAGCGAGACCGATATGGTGCTGCTCGACATCAAGCACAGCGATCCGGCGGGCCATAAGGCCCTGACCGGCTGCGAACCCGACCGCATCATCGCGTTCGGCGACGAGCTCGCCCGGCGCGGCATCAAGGTCGTGATCCGCCACGTGGTGGTGCCCGGGATCACGGATTCCGAGGATGAGTGCGAGGCACTCGGTCGCCTCATCGCCCCGTGGCGCAACGTGGTCGGTTTGGAGATGCTGCCGTATCACACGATGGGCATCGTGAAATACGAACAGCTCGGGCTTGAGTACCCGCTCAAGGGCGTTCCCGCCATGGACAAGGGCCGCATGCCGGCGCTGCGGGATGCCGTGATGCGCGGCCTGCGCGCTGGCAGGGCAGCCGAACGCAACTGCCAGGGATGATTGTCATGGGCCCGAGCGGAATGCCGAGCGCGGATTTGTTCGGGCTTTGCGTATACGGACCGCGGGGCATGCGGATTGGGCGACATGCGGAATCGCGTGACGCGGCCCTCCCGGGATGGTCGTCCGGGCGCATGAGTGTTACCAGGATGCCTCGATTTCGAGGATGCGGTCGTAGAGCCAGTCGTTGCAGGGGGTGAGAAAGCCGTGGGCGCCAGCGAGGCGGCGGATGGTGCCTGAGAACTCCTCGACCTCGGTTCTCCTGTGCGCGATCCGGTCTTGCGCCATGGAGGGCATCCCGGAGGGGTCGAGCCCCGCTATGAGCGCGTGCATCTGGCTGAGGTCGTCCTCGTTCAGGTCGATGCCCTCGGCCCGTCCGACGGCGAGCGCCTCGCGCATGGCGGAGATGAAGCAGCGATTTTGCTCGCTCCCGGGTTCGGTTGCCGAACCGTACGTCCCGCCATATGCCATGCAGGTCTGGTTGATGCCCACGTTGAGCATGAGTTTGACCCACATGCGGCGCATGGGGTCGGATTCCAGGATCGATGCGATTCCGGCGCGAGAAAGGAATTCATGGATTGCCTCAGCGACTCCCGGCAGCGTCTGCGGGGCGGCGCCGAAGCGGATCTCGCCAGCATGCATGAAGGTGAGGGTGTTCTCGAGGAAGACCGCGTCCATGCCCTGGCATATGCCGATCACGACACGGTCCCACCCGAAGCGCTCCGCGATGCGCTCTTCACTGGTGATGCCGTTGAGCAGGGAGAGGATGCAAGTCCTCGGGCCGACGAGCGGATGCATGCTGTCGATGGCGTCTTGAAGCCCAGTCGCTTTGACGGCGAGGATGACGAGGTCTACCGGTTCCGCCTCGCTCATGGGAAATGTGGGGATGGCGAGGGGGTCGCCCTGCACGGTGACCCGGTCATCGCGCCGTCGCGCATATCGCTCGTCATCCATGGCGAAGAACACCGAATCGGGGCCGGCGTTTCGGTGGATGAGGCTGCCGTAGAGCAATCCGACGGCCCCCCTGCCGATGATGGCGGTGCGTCTGATATGCATGTCAGCTCCTGTCTGCATCGGCTTGGGCGTCGCGACGCGCGCGGTTCCGACCCGGATATCTACAGATACTCGATCTGGGCGCCTTGCGTGTCGCAGGTGAGGATGTGCGTCTCGCATGCGGGGAAGGCTTCCTTCAGGCGGACCTGCAGGAACTTGGCGACGATGGTGTCGTCGGTCACCGCCATGAGGGTCGAGCCGGATCCCGAGATCCACAGCGTGCCGGCGCCGCCATCGAGGCACGTGGTGCGGATGGAATCATAGTCGGGGATGAGCGCGCGGCGATAGGGCTCTTGCAGGCGGTCGTCATTCGCTTCTGCGATGAGCGCGAGGTCGCCCGTCTCAAGCCCGCGCGTCATGCCGGCGATGCGTCCCATCTGCCACACGGCGGAGGACAGCGGGACCTCTTGCGGCACGACTTTACGCGCGTCGCTCGTGTGCACCTCGTACGGCGGGATAACGGTGATGAAGCGCAGGCGGTCGCTCACCTCGTAGCGCAGGCAACGGGGAAGCCCGCCCTCGGGCGTGAACGAGCATACGGCGCCGCCGAGGATGGCGGGGGCGACGTTGTCGGGGTGCCCCTCCACGGCCGTGGCGATGCGCACGAGTTCGGCGCGATCGACCGTGTGGCTGGTGAGCGCGGCCGCGGCCATGATGCCGGCCACCACGCAGGTCGAGCTCGATCCCAAGCCGCGCGCGACGGGTACGTCGGTGCGGATGTCGATCTTCACCGGGAAGGGCTCCTCGCCCCATTCGCGCAAGGCGTCCACGAGCGAGACGTACACGAGGTTCTTCTCGTTTTGAAACTCCTCGGGACACCCCGTGATCTCCAGCGCATCCGAGCGTTCGAACGTGAAATGCGAGTACAGGGACACGGCCATGCCGAGGGTGTCGTATCCGATGCCCAAGTTGGCACTGGTCGCAGGTACGGTGATCTTGATCATGCGGGCCTCCTTCTCAAGGGCAAGTCACATCCCACAATCCTATCAGGGCTTGTTCTTAAGTTGTGAACGTGCGGGTACAATGTAGCCAGTTTTCATGGCGTTGAAATGAGCATCCATGCCGGTTATCGCACTGTTCCTGGGAATTAAAATAACGATGTATTACGACGAGCACAATCCGCCGCATTTTCATGCCGAGTATGCCGGCAGGTTGGCGTCCGTGGATATTCTAAACGGCTGCGTGACGCGCGGTGCCTTGCCGAATCGTCAGTTGAAGTTCGTTCTTGCTTGGGCGGAATTGCATAAAGATGAGCTTATGCAAAATTGGGAGCTGGCCGCTGCGGGACAGCCGCTCAATCCAATTGACCCGTTGATGTAGGAGGTGCCACATGGAGTATCTGCCTTGTGTTGTGCAAGTGCTCGCGGGAGACGACTTTACCGTCTATGCGTACTTCTCCGACGGATCGGTGCGGCTTGCGGATATTAAGCCCCTCATAAAGCAAGGCGGGGTGTTCGCTCAGTTGTCGGACGGAGAGTTTTTTTCGAGCAGGTTGACGGTCATGAATGGAGCCGTTGCATGGGACGTTGCCGGCAATCACGATGAGACTTCCTGCATCGATATAGACCCTTGGAACATGTATGAGACATGCAAATGCGTTGCCGACCCGCTTTCTGAAGAAGCGGCTTAGCCTAAGAGATGCGTAAAAAGGGATCAGACCCCCTTTTACGCATCTCTTGCGGCGCGCTCGACGAACTCCGCCATACCGTCGATGTCGACGACGTCGGTGTGCAGGACGGGCTTGTCGCGCAACTCGGCGAGCTGTGCGGGCGCGACGGTGCCAGTCGCCTTGGAAAGGACCTCCATGCAGGCGAAATCATCGGGCGGGCAGAACAGGCCGAGCGCGTTCGCGACGGCGCGCGGGAACTTGTACGGGCTCGCGGTGGAGAGCAGGACGCGGGCCTTTGCGCCCGGCGTCGCGGGCGTCTGCCGCAACACGTGGTATCCGCAGGCGGTGTGCGGGTCGATCACATAGCCGTTCTCATCCCAGCACGCCTTGATGGCGCGAGCGACCTCGTCCTCGCTCGCCCAGCCGCAGGAGAACACGTCCTGGATCTTGGCGAGAAGGTCGGCGGGCAGCGTGTAGGATCCGTCATTCGCGAGGCTTTCCATGAGCTGCGCGACGAGCTCGGCGTCGCCGTCCGAGAGGAAGTAGAGCATGCGCTCGAGGTTGGACGAGATGAGGATGTCCATGGACGGCGAGGTGGTGGTGAAGAACGGGCGCATGCGGTCGTAGGTGCCCGTGGTGAGGAAGTCGTAGAGCACGTTGTTCGCGTCGCTCGCCACGATGAGCTTGGACACCGGCAGGCCCATGCGCTTGGCGTAATAGCCGGCGAGGATGTCGCCGAAATTGCCGGTGGGAACGCAGAACTCGACCTCATCCCCGCAGGCGATCTCGCCCGCGCGCAGCAACTGCGCGTAGGCGGCGAAGTAATACACGACCTGGGGCACCAGGCGACCGACGTTGATGGAGTTCGCGCTGGAGAGCATGACGCCCTCGGCCGCGAGGCGGTCGGCGAGGTCGCGGTCGGCGAAGATGCGCTTGACGGCGCTCTGCGCGTCGTCGAAGTTGCCGCGCACGCCGCAGACGGAGACGTTCGAGCCCTCCTGCGTGCTCATCTGGAGCTCCTGCACGCGGCTGACCTTGCCTTCGGGGTAGAAGACGGTGATGCCGCATCCGGGGGCGTCGGCGAAGCCCGCGAGCGCGGCCTTGCCGGTGTCGCCCGAGGTGGCGGTGACGACCATGATCTTCTCGGCCGCGCCTTCGCCGGCGGGTGCGGTGCGCGCCATCAGGCGCGGCAGCATCTGGAGCGCGACGTCCTTGAAGGCGCTCGTGGGCCCGTGCCACAGCTCGAGCACGTGCGTGGGCACGCCGTCGGCATTGGCGGGGGCGATGCGCGTCACGGGCGTGACCTCGGCGTCGGAGAAGCTCCCCTCGTACGCCTCGGTGACGCACGCCGCGATCTCATCGGCCGTGTAGTCGGGAAGCAGGGCGCCGAGCACCTCGCGCGCCAATTCCAGATAGCCCTTTTCGGAGAGACCATCGAGCGGGATGTGCGAGGAGCCGAGCCCGTCGCTCACGTACAGGCCCCCGTCGGGTGCGATGCCGCGGCGGATGGCTTCTTTTGAGGTGAGCGGTGCCTCGTGGGAACGGGTGCTGTGGTACGTTGCCATGCTTGGATCTCCTCGCTGCCGGTTTCGTTGCGTGTCCTGCCATGGTAGCAGAGCATGCCGCTACACTCGGCTAAAGCGTCGCAGCTCCGCTGCTCTACAGCGGCACTTCACAGGTAGTTTCGAAACTGGAAACAAAGGCGGTGATTCTTTAGGAAAGAGGCGGATGGGGCCGCGGGCGGGCACTTGCTCATGGTAAAGTGACTCCCTACGTGACCATACGCATTCTCATACGCGTGCTTCGGGAAAGGCATTCGCCCATCATGATCAAGATCACCAAGTTCGGCGGTTCGTCCGTCGCCGATGCGGAGCATTTCAGGAAGATCAAGGAGATCATCGACGCGGACCCCGCGCGCCGGTTCGTGGTGGTGAGCGCGTGCGGCCGCAGGCACAAGGCAGACACGAAGGTGACGGACCTGCTGTACCTCGTCGACGCGCATGTGAATTACCACGTCTCCTGCGAGGACCTGCTGACCGACATCGGCCAGCGCTACTTCGACATCGCCGATGAGTTGGGCCTGTCCTATCCCATCCGCGAGGAGTTCGCCGCCTTTGCCGAGCGCGCCCGCAGCGGCGGCTACAGCACCGAGGAGCTCGTGAGCCGCGGTGAGTACTTCACCGCCCGCCTCATGGCCGAGTATCTCGACCTCCCCTTCATCGACGCGGCGGACATGGTGGCGTTCCATCATGACGGGACCCTCTCCATGTCGCGCACGGCCAAGCTCGTCAAACAGAACGCCCGCGAGGGCGGCTTCGTGATGCCCGGGTTCTACGGCGCCACCAAGGAGGGCAAGGTCAAGCTGCTCGACCGCGGCGGCGGGGACATCTCCGGTTCCATCCTGGCGCAGTGCCTCGAGGCCGACCTGTATGAGAACTGGACGGATGTCTCGGGCTTCCTCTCCGCCGATCCGCGCATCGTTCCCGGCGCCCGCCCCATCCCCCGCATCACCTACGAGGAGCTGCGCGAGCTCTCCTACATGGGCGCGAGCGTCCTGCACGAGGAGGCCGTCTTCCCCGTGCGCGACGCCGGCATCCCGCTCGTGATCAAGAACACCAACGCGCCCGAGGACCCGGGCACGATCATCTCCGAGACCGCCAAAGAGGGCGATTCCGAGCCCATCATCACGGGTATCGCCGGCAAGCGCGGCTTCCTCGCCATCAACGTCTCGCGCGACCGCACCAAGAGCCGCATCGGCTTCATGCGCCGCGCCCTGTCCGTCTTCGAGCGCTACGGCGTCTCCGTCGAGCACATGCCCACGGGTGTCGACCAGTTCGCCGCCGTCGTCCAGGCGGCGGACGTCAAGGACTCCCTGTACTCGCTCATCTCCGATATCCAGGAGGAGGTCGAGCCGCTCGAGATCGAGGTCGTCGAGGACCTGGCGCTCATCGCCACGGTCGGACGCAACCTGCGCGGCCGTGCGGGCATCTCGGGCCACCTGTTCGGCAAGCTCGGCGAGGCGGGCGTGAGCGTTCGCATGATCACGCAGGGCTGCGATGAGATCAACATCATCGTCGGCGTGGAGGAGCGCGACTTCGAGCTCGCCATCAAGACCATCTACGAGGCGTTCTCCGATGAGAACGGCATCGTGACGACCGCCGAGCTCGAACCCGCGCCCCTCAAGCTCTAGTCCATCGTCTCCAATCGTCCACGCATGCGCCATCCTCCGCGCTCCGTTTGCGGGGGAGTTCATGCCCGTTTTCCGCAAGGGGGAACAATCATGAAGCAGTACGTCGTCGCCATCGTCGGTGCAACGGGCGCCGTGGGCACCCAGATGCTCCAGTGCCTGGAGGAGCAGCAGTTCCCGGTGGCATCGCTCAAGCTCCTGGCGAGCCCGCGCTCGGCGGGCAAGGTCGTCGAGACCCCATGGGGCCCCGTGACGGTCGAGGCCGCGGCGCCCGAGGCGTTCGACGGGGTGGACATCGTGCTCGGCGCCGCCGAGGACGATGTCGCGAAGGCGCTCTATCCCGAGGCGGTGAAGCGCGGCGCCGTGGTCGTGGACAACTCGCACGCCTTCCGCCTCGACGAGGACGTGCCGCTCGTCGTTCCCGAGATCAACGCCGCCGACGCCCTGAGCCACAAGGGCATCATCGCCAACCCCAACTGCGCCACCATCATCGGCCTCGTGCCCACCTGGCCGTTGCACAAGATCGCCGGCGTCAAGCGCATGATCGTGTCGACCTATCAGGCCGCGTCCGGCGCGGGCGTTCCCGGCATGCGCGAGCTCGAGGAGCAGATCGGTTGCATGGGCCGCGGCGAGGAGATCCCCGCCCCCTCCGCCTTCGCCGCCCAGTTGGCGAGCAACCTCATCCCGCAGATCGGCGGCGAGAAGTCCGAGGGGTTCACCTCCGAGGAGATGAAGCTGCAAAACGAGGGCCGCAAGATCATGCACCTGCCCGAGCTTCGCGTGAACTGCACCTGCGTGCGCGTGCCGGTCCTGCGCTCGCACTCCGAGAGCATCACGCTCGAGTTCGAGCGCGACATCACGCTCGAGCAGGCACGCGAGGCGCTCGCCGCGGCGCCCGGGGTCAAGCTTGTCGACGACCTTGGCGCCGAGTCCGCCCACGACCGCTGGCCCATGCCGCTCGACACCACCGATCAGGACCTCATCTGGGTCGGCCGCGTGCGCCGCGACATCTCCAATCCCGACGCCCTGCGCGGCATCACCTTCTGGTGCTGCGGCGACCAGATCCGCAAGGGCGCGGCGACCAACGCGGTGCAGATCGCCAAGCTGCTCTGCGAATAGTGACAAGCGTATCCATTCGATACGGGCGTCCCTCCTCGGGATGACCGCCCTATGTCGATTGGTCGGAAAAACACGGCCGGTTGGCGGTAATTAATCTACATATCAAGTCTCGGTGTGTACAATCTGGTTCATGCACGGAACGGGAGGGGGCGCCGGCAGCGCAGGCAAGCGCACGGCGCCTTCGCCATATGTAGGGTCGATTAGATTGGTAGTGATCTTGTGGGTAAGTACGTCATCGTAGTCGAGTCCGGTTCGGATGTGACGCCGGAGCTCCGTGAGCGCTATGGCATCGTGGTCGTCCCGATGCACGTGACGATCGGTGACGAGACCGTCGACGACGGCTCCATCGACCCGCTCGAGATCTACTCGCGCTGCAACGAGCTCGGTCAGATGCCCAAGACGAGCGGTTGTGCGCCTGCCGATTTCGAAGAGGTCTTCGATCGCATCCACGCCGAGCAGCCCGACGCGACGATTCTGCATCTCGCCTATTCCGAGGTGACGACCTGCTCGCATCAGTCCTCCAAGATCGCCGCCCAGGGACGCGATTACGTCTACTCGATGGACACCCGTTTCGTCTCCGTGGGTCAGTCGCTCATCGCCGTCGAGGCGGCCAAGTACATCGAAGCCCATCCCGAGGCGACGGTCGAGGAGATCTTCGCCTTCGTGGAGAGCGTGATGGATCGCGTGCTCTTGGGTTTCGTCCCCACGGACCTCGCCTTCCTCAAGGCGGGCGGCCGTCTGTCCAACGTGGCGTTCTTGGGCGCCCACCTGCTCAAGATCAAGCCGTGCATCGAGGTGACCGGCGGCAAGTTCGTCGCCACCAAGAAGTTCCGCGGTTCCATGCTCAAGTGCGCCCGCGCGTTTCTCGACCACATGATCGCGAAGGGCGATATCGACTGCTCGTGCATCGGCCTCGCGTACTCCGTGGGCCTCTCCGAGGAGCTCCGCGACGACATGGAGGAGTACGCGCGCGAACTCGGCTTCCAGCAGATCACCTGGACGAAGGTCGGCGGCGTGATCTCGAGCCATTGCGGCCCCACCGCGTTCGGCGCCGTGCTCCTCCAGAAGCCCAAGGCGTAGGCGCGCGGACCGTGTGACGCTCAATGCGCAATTTGCGAGCGTTTGCAGTCACGCATTCAGTCATGGCTGACCATCTGACCCAGGGTGGCCGCGCGCCCCGGGTCTTACTGGTTTGAGGACTTTCAGCCCAGGCTCCGACCTTCTGCGCTCTAGCTTCAAGCAGCATGAGTATGGCGATATCATCCTGCCCTTTACCGTTATGCGCCGTTTGGACGTGGTGCTCGAGCCCACTAAGGACAAGGTGCTCGAGGCGGCATCAAAGCCCATCATCGACGCCCTTCGCGACAGTGCGCTCAAGCGCGCCGCAGGCGTGAATTTCTACAACACCAGCAAGTTCACCATGAGCAGTCTGCTCGCCGATGCCGACGGCATACGCGAGAACCTCACCCAGTACGTCACCTCGTTTTGCCCCGACGTCGCCGACACTCTGGCCGAGATCCGTGAGCTGGAGGCGGGGATTGCTGAGAAGATGCAGGGGATCTTGGAAGGGGAGTAGAAAGGACCCGGCTATTCTGCGTCGGTTGGCCTTGATTTAGAGACAGTCCCAAAATCAAGGTCAGAGAAGAGAACTTCCGAGAATGTGAGAAATATCACATTTTATCCTGGGTAAAATGTGAGAAATATCACATTCTCGGAAGTTGAGGGCTTATGGAACGCGATATCATCGCCGAATTGCTGGCATGGAAGGAATCTCCCTTCCGCAAGCCGCTCGTGTTGCGTGGCGCCCGCCAGGTGGGTAAGACATGGGCGCTCAAGGAGTTCGGCCGCCGTGCATACAAGAACTGCGCGTATGTGACGCTGGAGGAGATCGCCCCCGGCGTGCCAAGCGAATACGCCCAGCTTTTCGAGACCACGAAAGACCCTCGCAGGATCGTATCCAACCTATCCCTGGCCTTGGGCGATCCGATCGTCCCCGGAGAGACGCTGCTCATCCTTGACGAAATCCAAGATTGCCCGGCGGCGATCGGGTCTCTCAAATACTTCTGCGATGAGGCACCGGAATACCACGTGTCCTGTGCGGGCTCCTTGCTCGGCGTCAAGCTCGCACGCGGATACAGCGCGTTTCCCGTGGGCAAGGTAGAGTTCGCGGATATGGGGCCCATGACGTTCTCCGAGTTCCTTCGTGCCGTCGATTTGGCCAATTTGGACGAGTATCTCTCGTCGGTCGATTCTTTTGATCCGGTCCCCAACGTGTTCCACGAGCGTCTGAGCGAGCAGCTGCAGCGGTATTTCGTGACCGGGGGAATGCCGGAATCTGTCAACAGGTGGGTTTCGACGCACGATGCATCGCAGGTCGATCGGGTGCTGGCCGATCTGCTCACCTCGTATACGAACGACTTTGCCAAACATGGTGGCGGTGCGCAGTTTGCAAAGCTCTCTTTGGTGTGGCGCTCGCTGCCCGTCCAGCTCGCGCGTGAGAATAAGAAGTTCATATGGGGCCTGGTGCGGGAGGGGGCCCGTGCGCGCGAGTACGAAGATGCGGTGTCGTGGCTCATCGAGTCGGGTTTGATCAGAAGGGTCCCCCTCAACGATGCCCGAGGCGTGCCGTTGGCGGCGTATGACAGTGCTTCGGCATTTAAGACGTATTGCCTGGATGTGGGTTTGCTTCGCCGCATGTCCGGGCTGGATGCAACCGCGTTCGCGGCGGCGCCGGCTCTCTTCAGCGAGTTCAAGGGCGCGTTTGCGGAGAACTACGTGCTGCAGGCGCTCGCTCCTCAGCTCGACGTGGGGCCGCGTTATTGGACGAACGAGAAGCCGCGTCACGAGGTGGATTTTCTTGTCCAGCTTGGCAATGACCTTATTCCCATCGAGGTTAAGTCGGGAGAGGTCGTCCATTCCGCGAGCTTGGCGTATTACGCCAAGAAGCATTTCGACGCGACGCCGCTGCGCGTGCGAGTCTCTGGGCGCAACTTGGCGTTCGACGGGGGAGTCCTCAACATCCCGCTGTATCTGGCGGGCCGTTTCAAGGAGCTTGCCGAGCAGGCGCTTCATATTCAAGCCGGCAAACCGGTCTGACGTGATGACGATTGCAAAGTCGAGGCTATGATAAGAATACGACTGTATGAGGTAACGGGAGCACGGGCATGGCATATATCGAGTTCAAGGATGTCACGAGGGTCTACGGATCCGGTGGGTCGGAGGTGCACGCGCTGGACGGCGCGAGCTTCGAGGTCGAGCGCGGCGAGCTCGCGGTGATTTTGGGCGCCTCTGGAGCCGGTAAGACCACGGCCCTCAACATCTTGGGCGGCATGGACGCCGCCACGAGCGGCCGCGTCATCGTGGACGGGCGCGATGTGAGCTCCGCCTCGGAGGACGAGCTCGTGGAGTATCGCCGCGCGGACGTGGGCTTCGTCTTCCAGTTCTACAACCTCGTGCCCAACCTCACGGCGCTCGAGAACGTCGAGCTCGCCTCCCAGATCTGCCCCGATTCGCTCGACGCCTCCGAATGTCTGCGCAAGGTTGGGCTGGGCGAGCGCATGGCGAACTTCCCGGCGCAGCTCTCCGGCGGCGAGCAGCAACGCGTGTCCATCGCCCGCGCCATCGCCAAGAACCCCAAGCTCCTGCTGTGCGACGAGCCGACCGGCGCCCTCGATTACCAGACCGGCAAGCAGGTGCTGCAGCTGCTGCAGGACACGTGCCGCCGCGACGGCATCACCGTGCTCATCATCACGCACAACTCCGCGCTCGCGCCCATGGCCGACCGCCTCATCCGCTTCAAGAGCGGCCGCGTGACCGACATGCGCGTCAACGAGCATCCGGTCCCCATCGCCGACATCGAGTGGTAGGCGGTCCGCATCATGAGGGGGAAGAGGGCGGAGGGGCGTTCCAACGCGTTCTCCACGGACATCAAGCGCACCATCACCGGGAACCTCAAGAGGTTCATCTCGCTGTTCGTCATCACGGCGCTCGGCGCGACCATGCTGGTGGGTCTCAAGGCCGCGTGCGACGATCTGCGCTACACCGCTGACGGGTATTACGACGCGCAGCGCCTGTTCGACATATCGATCCAGTCGACCCTCGGCTTGGATGAGGCGGACGTGGACGCGCTCGCGGAGATCGAAGGGGTCTCCGTCGCCGAGGGAGGGTATTCGGAGACCGCATACACGCAGGTGAAGGGCGCGAGCCAGAAGGTCGACCTCAAGGCCCTCTCGCCGGCCGGCCTCAATGAGCCGCGGGTGATCGAGGGCCGCCTCCCGCGCGATGTGCACGAGGTCGCCGTCACCCAGAAGTACCTCGACGCCAGCGGCAAGAAGATCGGCGACACGGTCACATTCGAGGGCCTCGACGGGGACGAGGACGACTCCTCGACCTCCGGCGCCTCCGATGGGGGCGTCTCCGTCGATGATGCCGCGGCGTCGGCTGACGACGGTTCGGCCGCGATCTTCGAGCGCGGCGAATACACCATCACCGCCGCGGTGCTCGATCCCATGGATGTGAACGCCGGCAGCAAGACGATGAGCTTCCGCAGCTCGGGCGGTTCGCAGTACGCGTTCTTTCTCACGCCGGGCGCCGTGATCGACCGGGACACGTACACCGTCGCGTACCTGACGGTCGCCGGCGCCTCGGACCTCATGACCTATTCGGATGAGTACAAGGAGGCGGTCGACGAGGTCAAGCAGCGCATCGAGGAGACGCGCGAGCAGCGCGAGCTCGAGCGGACCGACCGGGTGAAAGACGTCGCCGCCGGCATCATCGATGAACAGCGGGAAGAGGCGGACGAGCAGTTCGCCGACGCCCAGGCCAAGATCGACGACGCCCTCGCGCAGATCGCCGAGGGCGAGGCGGAGCTCGCCTCGCAGGGTGCCGACGCGCGCAGCCAGCTCGCCGCCGCCCAGGCGAAGCTCGACGCATCGCGCGCGCAGTTGAACGACGGGCTCGCCACCATCGAGGTGAAACAGGCCGAGCTCGATGCGGGCCGCGCCCAGGTCGAGTCCGGCCTCGCGCAGATCTCCGCGGCGGAATCGTCCATGGACGACCTCATCGCCATCGTTGGCGAGGACGCCGAGATCGCCCAGCTGTGGAGGCGCCTCCAAGCGGGAGACGAGAGCGCCCGGGAGCCGTTCGCGAGGGCCGTCGCCGCGTATGCCGCCGACGCCTCGTCGAGCATGGGGCGGGCCATCTCCCTCTGCGGGGAAATCGATGTGCGCCTTGCCGGGCTTCAGGACGATCCATCTGTCGCCGGCGCCCTCATCAAGGATCTCGACCGCCTCGTGGAGCTCGTGAAGATCTTCGCCCCCGATTATGCCGACGCGGTGCGACAGCTGCGCGACCTCGTCGCGGCGGGAATCGAGGACCCCGAGTCGATCGCCGAATCGCGCGCCACGATCCAGCGGCTCTCAACCCTGCTGTCCAAGCAAAAGTCCCAGATCGACCAAATGGCCGATGAGGCCATGGTGCGACAACTCGCCCAGGCGGTGCTCGACAAGCCCGTCATCCAGGCGTCCCTCGCGCAGATCGAGGCCGGTCAGGTCGAACTCGATGCGGCGCGCGCCAAGGCGCATCGGGGGCTGGGGCAGCTCGAGGCCGCCCAAACCACCCTCGACGAGCGTCGCTCCTCCGCCGAGGCGCAGCTCGCGAGCGGACGTGCCCAGCTCGAGGAGGGCGCCGACGAGGCGGCGGATGGTCAGGCCGAGCTCGACGAGCGCAAGGCGGACGCCGACGCCAAGTTCGCCGAGGCGCGTGCCGACGTCGACGCCATCGAGCGCGCCGCCTGGTACATCCAGGACCGCGGCTCCCTTGCGAGCTACGCGAGCATAGAGTCCGACGCGAGCTCGATCGAGTCCATCGCCACGGTGTTCCCCCTCATCTTCTTCACGGTCGCCGTGCTCATCAGCCTGACCACGGTCACGCGCATGGTCGAGGAGGACCGCGGGCTCATCGGCGTGTACAAGGCGCTCGGCTACAGCCGGGGTCGCATCCTGTCCAAGTACCTCATCTACTCGTTCACGGCGTGCCTCGCCGGCGGCATCGCCGGTGACGTGCTCGGCTTCGTCGCCCTGCCCGAGATCATCTTCACCATCTTCGCCACCATGTACGCCCTGCCGCCGTTCGAGCTGCACTTCAACGCGTTCACGGCGACGCTCGGCATCGCGCTGTTCGCGATCGGCATCGTGGGGGCGACCTTCCTCGCGTGCCGGCACGTGCTCAAGGAGACGCCCGCCTCGCTCATGCGCCCCAAGGCGCCGCGCGCGGGCAAGCGCATCCTGCTGGAGCGGATCACGCCCGTGTGGCGCCGCATGAGCTTCCTGAACAAGGTGAGCGCCCGCAACCTCTTCCGCTACAAGAAGCGCTTCCTCATGACGGTCTTCGGCATCGCCGGCTGCACCGCGCTCATGATCTGCGGCCTGGGCATCCGCGACACCGTGATCTCGCTCAAGCCCCGCCAGTACGGGGACGCCGGCGTGGTCCGCTACGACCTGCTCGCGGTGACGACCGACGAGGATTTCGCCAAGGGCGAGGAGGAGCTGCGCGACACGGGCATGATCGACACGATGCTGCAGGCGCGCGTCGACAGCGTGACCGCCGAGTTCAACGGCGCGAAGGAGAGCGTCCAGCTCATCGTGGCCCCCAACGGCGCGGACCTCTCCGCGTACATGAGGACCGAGGACGGGGCGAACACGTCCTTCCTCGCCCCGGCGATGGGCGCAGGGGAGCTCGAGCTGCCCCGCGAGGGCAACGGCGTGCTCGTGACCAAGAACGCCGAGCAGGTGCTCGGGTTCTCCCTCGGCGACGAGCTCTCCCTGCAGGATTCGACGCTGAGCCAGGGCGATGTGCGCGTCGACGGCATCACCGTGAGCTTCCTGGGCAATTTCGTGTTCATGACGGAGGACGCCTATGCCGAGGCCTTCGGCGAGGCGTGCGTCCCCAACGCGTTCCTGGCCAACCTCACCGGGGCGGATGGGCAGAAGATCGACCTCGCCGACCGCCTGGCCGCCGGGGACACCTTCGTGAGCGTGAACAGCTCGACGAAGGTCGCCAACGACTTCTCGGAGAGCTTCAAGATCATCGACGTCGTGGTCTACGTGGTGACCGTGATGGCCGCCGCGCTCGCCTTCGCCGTGGTCTTCACGCTGTCCAACACGAATATCTCCGAACGCGAACGCGAGCTCGCCACCATCAAGGTGCTCGGGTTCCGCAGGCGCGAGGTGCATCGCTACATCAACAAGGAGACGATTATCCTCACGCTCATCGGTATCGTCGCGGGTTGGCCGTTGGGGTATCTCATCACGCGTTTTCTCACGTACGTGCTGCGCATGCCGTCGCTGTTCTTCGACACCATCGTGGAGCCCCAGACGTACCTGTTCGCCTCGGTGATGTCGCTCGTCTTCACGCTCATCATCAACCAGATGACCAACCGCAGCCTCGACCGCATCGACATGGTGGGCGCCCTCAAGAGCGCGGAGTGATCCGCAAGGCCGGCGTACATGGGAGGCGGACGCGCATCGCGCATCTGAGGGGGCGGTGCGCGTCCGCGGCGCGCCGCCGTGATGTGCGAAAACGCTTCCGTCCCACGTGCGCGCATCGCGGTACAATGAGTGAACTGCCGCTATAGGAGGGCCCGCATGATCACCACGACATACCATTCGCCGCTTGGTGATATCGCGCTTGCAGCCACCGCGCGGGGGCTCGCCGGGCTGTGGTTCTGCGACGACCCGGATGCCCGCCGCGTCGACGCGGGCGATGCCCGGGCGTTCGACATGTCGTGCGGGGAGTTCCTCGAGGGCGAGCCCGTCGAGGAGATCGAGGGCTGCGACGCGGTCTCGGGCGCGAGCCCGATGAGCGCCGTGCATCCCGCGAATTCGGCCGCCGTCGCCGTGCTGGAACGCGCGTGGGCCTGGCTCAACGCCTATTTCGCCGGCCAGGCCCCTCGCTGGATCCCGCCCATGGACCTTTCGGGTGATGATTTCGAGCATGCCGTGTGGGTGGCTCTGCTCGGTTTGGCTTACGGCGAGACTTCGACCTGCGCTGCCATCGCCGACCTCGCGGGGCCGCGGATGGCTTCTGGCGTTGACGCCCCGGCGGTGCGCTCCGCCATCGCGGCGTGCCCGGTGCGGATCGTCATTCCCTGTCATCGCGTGACGGATGCGCTTCGCCCCTCCCTTCCCGGCTCGGATATCGCGGCGGCCCTGCGCGGTCTGGAGGCCGCGGGCTGACGCGCGGAACGACCGGGCCGCCTCTTGGTTTTGCTGTGGAGTTCTCGGCGGATGCGCGGGGTTTCGTGGTACAAAAGATGGCCGACACAACACATTCAATGAACCGTGGGGTTCCCAGCTCAAGCTGCTATGAGGTGGGGCCCTATTTTTATGGGGAGGAGAGATATGGGAGCTGCGGCGAAGACGGATGAGGGTGCGCTGAAGGCGGATGAGGGTGCGATGGGTCCGGGTGCGCGCGGCAAATGGGCGATCCTGTTCACGGTGCTCATCATGACCTTCATGGCAACGCTCGATTCGAGCATCGTCAACGTGGCGCTGCCCGTCATGCAAAAGGCCCTGGGCGCCGGCCTTGATCAGATCCAGTGGGTCTCGTCGGTCTATCTGCTCACCATGTGCGCGTTCCTGCTCGTGTTCGGCCGCTTGGGCGACCTGTACGGCAAGGTCCGCTTCTTCGAGGTGGGCGTCGTCATCTTCTCCGTCGGGTCGCTCATGTGCGGCATGTCCACCTCGCTGCCCGCCCTCGTGGTCTCGCGCGCGGTCCAGGGCATCGGCGGCGCATCGGCCATGGCGAATAATATGGGCATCATCACCGAGGCGTTCCCGGCCCGCGAGCGCGGCCGCGCCCTCGGCCTGCTGGCGAGTTTCGTGGCGCTCGGCATGATGTGCGGCCCCGTCCTCGGCGGCTTCATCGTGTCCGCGCTCCCGTGGGAGTACATCTTCCTCATCAACGTCCCCGTCGGCGTCGTCTCGGTCATCTTGGGAAGGTTCACGCTGCCCAAGGACGCCCACCGGCACGAGGGCGCCGCGATGGACCTCGTGGGCTCCCTCCTCCTCGTGCCCGGCATGCTGCTCACCTTTCTCTCGGTGACCATGATGCAGGGCGGCGCCGCGTGGTGGGTCCCCGTTGCCCTCGCCGCGGGCGTGGCCATGTTGATCCTGTTCGTGCGCCACGAGCGCGTCACCGCCGACCCGTTGATGAGTTTCGCCATATTCAGGGACCGTCGTTTCGTGGTCAACCTGGCCTGCCTGTGCATCAGCTTCGTCGCCATCGGCGTGTACGAGCTCATGACGCCGTTCTACCTGCAGGACGCGCGCGGGTTCGCCCCCGGTGTCGCCGGCCTCATCTTCTGCGTCATCCCGCTGGTGAACGCCGCGTTCGGCCCCGTATCGGGGGCGGTGTCCGACCGCATCGGCTGCGAGCTCCCCACCGCGGTCGGCCTTGGCGCGTTCAGCGTGGGGCTCTACCTCACGGGTACCTTGGGCATGGACGCCTCGCTGCCGCAGATCCTGTTCTACCTCGGCTTGGCGTCGTTCGGCACGTCGATCTTCCAGTCGCCGAACAACTCGCTGATCATGGGGTCGGTCCCCGTCGAGATGCTCGGGTTCGCCGGCAGTGTCAGCGCCCTGGCGCGCTATCTGGGCATGGCGGTGGGCATCTCGGGATCGACCTCGATCCTGTACGGCCAGATGAGCGTCGCGGCGGGCCGCACGGTCACCGCCTTCGTCGAGGGCAGGCCGGACATCTTCCTGTACGGCTATCATGCGGTGTACGTCGTGACCGCCGCGCTGGTCGCCGTGGGATTCGCCCTGACCGTCGGGCGCGTCGTGGCGCGCAAGCGCCGCCGGTGATCGACGTCCCGCCCTCCGCCGACCCGATGGGCGCGTCGCTCGCGGGTGTCGCCGCTGGCGGGCGGCGCGTATCGCCGTTTGGCGGATATGCCGCATCTGCATCATCGGAGTATGCGAAACTGGTACTCTAACAAGTAACTATCCGTCATCCGCATCATGGGAGGTTCGTCGCACGCATGCTGCTGGAACGCATTTCATCGCCGCAGGACGTGAAGGACCTCGATGCCGCTGACCTGCCAGAACTCTGCGCTGAGATCCGCCGTGCCATCCTTGCGAGCTCCGCGTCCGTCGGCGGGCACATAGGCTCCAACCTCGGTGTCGTCGAGCTCACCGTCGCGTTGCATCGCGTGTTCAGCTCTCCTGCCGACAAGCTGATATTCGACGTTTCCCATCAGACGTACGCGCACAAGATGCTGACCGGGCGAGCCGGCAACTATATCGACCCTGAGAGCTTCGGCGGCCTGTCCGGCTTCACCAGCCCCTCCGAGTCCGATCACGACCTGTTCTCCATCGGCCACACCTCGACCTCGGTGAGTCTCGCCTGCGGAATGGCGAAGGCGCGCGACCTCATGGGGGAGGACTGCAACGTGGTCGCCGTGATCGGCGACGGTTCCCTTTCCGGCGGCCTTGCGTTCGAGGGGTTCGACAGCCTCGCCGAGCTCGGCACCGGGGTCATCGTCATCGTGAACGATAACGGCTGGTCCATCGCCGAGAACCACGGCGGCATCTACCGCAACCTCGCCGAGCTGCGCGAGAGCGGGGGAGCGGCCCCCAACAATTTCTTCCGCTCCCTGGGCCTCGATTACCGGTTCCTCAAGGACGGCAATGACGAGGCGGCAGTCGAGCGCGCGCTGCTCGAGCTGCGCGACATCGACCATCCGGTCGTCCTGCACGTGTGCACCGTCAAGGGCGCCGGCTACGAACCGGCCGTCGCGGATGCCGAGGGGTGGCACCACGTGGGCCCCTTCGACATCGAGGCGGGGACGTACGAGGCCCTGCGCCGCAGCCGATGCGAGAAGATCGAGACGTACGCCGACATCACCGGGCGTCATCTGCTCTCGCGCATGGCCGAGGACGAGCGCGTGGTGGGCATCTCCGCCGCCACGCCCTACATCATGGGGTTCACCCCGGCCCGCCGCGCCGCCGCGGGCACGCAGTTCGTCGACGTCGGGATCGCCGAGGAGCACGCCGTGACGTACGCGGCCGGTCTCGCGCGGGCGGGCGCCAAGCCGGTGCTCGGCCTGTACGGCGTGTTCATGCAGCGCGCGTACGACCAGTTCTGGCACGACCTCTGCCTCAACGGCCTTCCCGCCGTCATCTTGGATTTCGGCTCGTCGGTGTACGGGACGACCGACGCGACGCACCTGAGCTTCTTCGACCTGGCGCTCCAGGGGGCGTTGCCGAACCTGCGCTGCCTGGCGCCCACGTGCCGCGAGGAGTACCTGTCCATGTTGGATTGGGCGATCGACCAGGACGAACGCCCCGTCGTCATCCGCGTCCCCGGCAACGGGGTCGTCTCGCGCCCCGGTGCCGCCGAGGGCGTGCGGGATTATTCCTCCCCGAGCTACGAGACGGTCCACGCCGGTTCCGATGTCGCGGTCCTCGCGCTCGGCAGCTTTTTCGGACTGGGCGAGCGGGTGCGCGACGCGCTCCTTGCCGGCGACGCCGGCGCGCCCATCGACGCCACGCTCATCAACCCCCGCTTCGCGACGGAGCTCGACGAGCCGGCGCTCATCGAGATCGCACGCGCGCATCGCGTCGTCGTGACGCTCGAGGACGGCGTGCTCGAGGGCGGTTGGGGCGAGAAGATCTCCCGTTTCCTCGGTCCCTCACCCGTCCGCGTCCTGTGCTACGGCGTGCGCAAGGGATTCCCGGACCGTTTCGACGTCGATGAGCTGTTGGCGGAGAACGGCATCACGGTCGAGGGGATCGCGGGCGATATCCGCGAGGTTCTTTCCCAGATGGGTTAGGCGGCCGCATCGAGAACATTGAGGCATTACCGGATGCGCCCGCGGGTCGGTCCCGCGGGCGCATCTGCCTCATCGGGGCCGCTCGCGTTAAACCTGTGGTTGCCGTGCAGGTGTTACAAGCGTCGCAGTTGGGGCATAAGAACGCGTAAGTCCACGTAAAATGTCGGAACAATCATGGAAACACTGCGGTAGACTAAAGTACTACTGCGTTTCAGGAAAGGATTTCCCATGAGCAAGACCACGCGCGAGTTCATGTTCGACCGCCGCCAGGTGCTGGGCGCCGCCGCTGCCGGCGCCGCCACGCTGGGCCTCGCCGCCTGCGGCGAGCAGCCCGCCGCCCCCGCGTCCAACGGCTCCTCCTCCGATGAGACCGTCGACGACCAGGAGCCCGCCGCCCTCGATGCCGCCGCCTACGACAAGCTGATCGCCGCCGGCGCCGTCGCCGACGACGCCACCGTCGCCGCGAGCGAGTGGGCGACCAAGATCAAGGACGCGGGTGTCATGCGCCTGGGCGTCGTGCAGACCTCCATGCTCTTCAGCCTGCTGAACGAGAAGGACGGCAAGCTCCGCGGCTTCGACGCCGGCCTGTCCCAGCTGCTCGTCCGCTACATCCTGGGCGACGAGTCCAAGTTCGAGGCCACCCAGGTCACGTCCGACACGCGCGAGTCCGTCCTGCAGAACGACCAGGTGGACGCGGTCTTCGCCACCTACTCCATCACCGATGAGCGCAAGAAGCTCATCTCCTTCGCCGGCCCGTACTACAGCACGCAGCAGTCCATCCTCGTCCTCGCCGATAACGACGATATCGCGAGCGTGGACGACCTCGCGGGCAAGAACGTCGCCGCCCAGTCCGGCTCCACCGGCCCGAGCATCATGGAGGAGGTCTGCCCCGACGCCAAGCTCCAGGAGTTCAAGACGGATGAGGAGGCCCGCAGCGCCCTCGCCCAGGGTCGCGTCGATGCCTACGTCATCGACCGCAACATGCTCTTCTCCGACATGATGAAGCAGCCCGGCAAGTACAAGATGGCGGGCGACCCGTTCGGCCCCGAGGACCTCTACGGCATCGGCCTCCCGCTGGATTCCGACGGCGTCGAGTTCGTGAACGCCTTCCTCACCCAGGTCGAGGAGGACGGCACGTGGGAGGAGCTGTGGAAGCTCTGCATCGGCGACCGCGCAAAGATCGATGAGGTCCCGCAGCCTCCGGCGATCGGCGCGTAAAACCGCCGAATACGCTGCGCCGCTTCCCGGCTTTCGCGGGAGGGCGGCGTTCGATGGCCTGTTCGCGCGGAGGCGCCCGCGTTCGCCCGGTCTAGATGCACGTCCGGGCGGCGGGCGCCTCCGTCACTGTGCGTCCGAAAGGTTCGATCATCGGGGAGGGGTGCTCATGGGGCTTTCAGAGCTGCTTGCCACCTATGGGCAAAATTACTGGGAGGCGCTGCTGTCCACCTGGGGCATGACGGCGTTTTGCTTCGCGCTCGTGATGGCGCTCGCCGTCGCCGTGACCGTGATGCGCGTGTCGCCGTTCAAGCCGCTGCGCCTGTTGGGCGACGGCTACGTCCAGGTGTTCCGCAACATCCCGGGCGTTTCGCTGCTGATCATCATCGTCTATGCGCTGCCCAGCCTCAACCTGGTGCTGCCGTACCGCACGTGCGTCATCCTCACGGTGGTGCTCGTCGCCTCGGCGTTCGGGTCTGAGAACTTCATGACCGGCATCAACACCATCGGTGTGGGGCAGATCGAGGCGGCGCGTTCGCTGGGTCTCTCCTTCGGGCAGATGCTGCGTCGGATCGTGATCCCGCAGGCCCTGCGCACCACGGTCCTGCCCATGACCAACCTGCTCATCGCCGTGCTCCTCACCACTTCGATCGGCTCACAGGTCCCGCTCGACCCGCTCGAGCTCACGGGCGTCGTCTCCTATATCAACACCCGATCCGCCGGCGGTGTCCTCGCCTTTGCCATCGCCGCCGCCGGCTACGCCCTCACCGCGGTCGCCATCGCCTTCGTGGGCAATCGCATCGACAGGAAGGTGAGGATCGTCCGATGAGTGCCAAGACCGCCGCTTCGGGCGCCGTGAGCATTCGCGACGCCCTCTACGAGGAGCCGGGCCCCAAGACCCGTGCCAAGATCCGCATCGGCACCGCCATCACGGCGGTGCTCGTGGCGCTCCTGCTCGCCTTCGTCGTCTACCAGTTCTGGGCGACCGGCCAGCTCGACCCCAGGTATTGGATGTTCTTCACCCAGATGAGCACGTGGAGCTACCTGCTCGCGGGCCTGCGGGGGACCCTCACGGTGGCGTTGACCGCCGGGGCCATCGCGCTGGTGCTGGGCCTCGCCCTCATGTTGGGGCGTACGAGCGGCATCCGCCCGCTCGAGGCGCTGTGCCGCGTGGTGACCGATTTCTTCCGCGGCGTGCCGAGCCTGCTGTTGATCTACTTCTTCTTCCTGGTGGTCCCGCAGTACGGCATCAAGATGTCATCGTTTTGGATGATCACCCTGCCCGTGGCGCTCGCCGCGTCGGGCGTGCTCGCCGAGGTGTTTCGCGCGGGCGTGAACGCGGTGCCGCGCGGTCAGACCGAGGCGGCGCTCGCCTTGGGGATGCGCCCCTTCCGCGTGAAGCTCAAGATCGTGCTGCCCCAGGCGATCAGATACGTGATCCCCTCGCTCATCTCCCAGCTTGTCGTCGTCGTGAAGGACACCACCGTCGCGTATGTGGTGAGCTACCCCGACATGCTGCAGAACGCGCGCGTGCTCATCACGAACTACGATGCGCTCGTGAGCACCTACCTGGTGGTGGCGGTCATCTACATCCTGCTGAACTACGCCATCAACCAGCTCTCCGTGTATGTGGCGCGTCGCAGCGGCACCCGCGTGGTGAGCCGTTACAGCACCAACCCCGCTTAAAGCCCCTCCGCCCTTTTGGCGCCCGCGATGGGGCGCCCTCAAGATCAGCCTTCGCGAGAACGGATCCGATATGTCCTCCCAGTCAGAAACCGCCGCAACGCCCATCATCGAGCTGCGCCATGTGGACAAGCACTTCGGCGACCTGCACGTGCTCAAGGACGTGAGCCTGTCCGTGGGCAAGGGCGAGGTCGTCGTGGTGATCGGTCCCTCCGGTTCCGGCAAGTCGACGCTGTGCCGCGCCATCAACCGCCTGGAGACCATCGACTCCGGCGAGATCCTCATCGAGGGCCAGCCCCTGCCCGAGGAGGGTCGCGAGTTGGCCGCCATGCGCGCCGAGCTCGGCATGGTGTTCCAGAGCTTCAACCTGTTCGCCCACATGAGCATCTTGCAGAACGTGACGCTCGGGCCAACCGAGGTCCTGGGCCTGTCCAAGGCCGAGGCCGAGAAGCGCGCGCTGGAGCTCCTCGAGCGCGTGGGCGTGGCATCCCAGGCGCACAAGGTGCCCGCGCAGCTCTCCGGCGGCCAGCAGCAGCGCGTCGCCATCGCCCGCTCGCTCGCCATGCGCCCCAAGGCGATGCTCTTCGACGAGCCCACCTCGGCGCTCGACCCCGAGATGATCAACGAGGTGCTCGACGTCATGGTCGACCTGGCGCGCCAGGGCATGACCATGATCGTGGTCACGCACGAGATGAACTTCGCTCGTCGCGTCGCCGACCGCGTGGTCTTCATGGCCGACGGCGCCATCGTCGAGGAGGGGGCGCCCGACGAGTTCTTCGACCATCCCGCCACGCAGCGCGCCCGTGACTTCCTCGACTCCATCAAGGGACATTAAGTATGACCTCAGCAGACAACCGCCCGATCATCCTGCTCGCACCGCGTTTGGAACAGCCAAAACCCTGCCTTCAGATGCCCGAGCGCCTCGCCCCCGAGGAAACGGGCGCCACCGTGTTCCTCGACGCCATCCTCGCGGCGGGCGGCCTGCCACTCATCATGGCGCTCACCGAGGACGAGGACGTGATCGCACGCTATATCGACATGGCCGACGGCATCGCGATTCCCGGCGGACATGATGTCGACCCCGCGCTTTGGGGCGTGGAGGAGCCGTATGACGAGCGCCTGCTCTGCCATGAGCGCGACACCTTCGAGCTCAAGCTCATCAAGGCGGCGCTGGCGGCGCACAAGCCCCTGTTCGCGACGTGCCGTGGCATGCAGATCCTGAACGTGGCGCTTGGCGGCACCCTGTGCATGGACGTGCCGAGCCTGCCGGTTCCCGAGGGCAAGGTGCATTGGCGCCATCTGCCGATCCTGCACGATCCGGCGCACCCCATCGCGGTCGAGGACGGCTCCCTGCTCGCGCGCATCCTCGAGTGGCCGGGCGAGGTGCAGGTCAATTCAAGCCATCATTGCTGCGTGGAGAAGCTCGGCAAGGGCGTGCGGCTCACCGCCATCGCGACCGACGGCGTCCCCGAGGCGATCGAGGTCGAGGGCGAGCGCTTCTGCATGGGCGTGCAGTGGCACCCCGAGTACACCTGGGAGTTCATTCCCACCGACTTCAAGCTGTGGCGCGCCTTCGTCGATGCCGCCCGCGGCGGTCGGTGAGCTGGGCCGCCGTTGACGGAAAGATGCGCTTGAGAGCATCCGTTTGGGGTAGGACTGAAGTATCGCAAAGGCGCCGTATGCGCTACGTCGAAGGGAGCGATCATGCCTATCGATGCGATGTTCTTCGTTCTGCTGCTGGTGGTGTGCGGCTTCATCGGCTATCTCGCGGTCCCGCGGGTGATGCGCAAATGGTCCGTGGCGACCAAGCCCGCTGACGAGCGCTTGGAGTATGCCGCGCATCTGGGTGACGAGGTCGATCAGGGCGCCTCGGCGGAGGTTCCCGCCGAGCGCGAGCGCGCCGGCCATCACGACCGGGGAAGCACCCCGATTCGTCAGCTGTAAGGCTTTGAGTGCAAGGCGCTTTCCATGAGATGCCCTCGCAGCGAGCGCTTTCGTGGTTGGGGTCGAAATAATAAGCGTCCTCAGGGCCATCGGTCGGTGCCGATGGCCCTATTTTTGCCGCGGGAATCGTGATCGCGGCATTATGCCTGGAAATTCAAGACTTGGTCGACGCGCCAAGAAAGTTGGATGAGCTTTTTCGTACCGAAATCGGAGTAAGACGAGTAGGGCATCTTCGATCTGCTGCAAAAGCGCAGGTCGCAAACGGCCGGCAGACATCTCCACTCGCCAAAGGACGAACTGAGTACGAAAAAGCTCAACTTGGTCGTGAGATGCATCCTCGAACGTCTTCGCCCGCTGGACCGAGCTTCTAAGGCTCGATAATTGCCTCGCGATGGTCACATGTGATGAGTTCTGTGACTGCGATGGTCGCGCCCAGGTGCTCCTCAACGAGCCTCGCCAGTTCCTCGGTGGCGGCTCGACAGTCCTCGGCGCGCTCCGGATCGACGCATTCGACGATGAGGAAGGCGTTGCTCGTGGTATCGGTGAGGGCGGTGCGCACGCCGTCGCGCCAGTTCCAGCAACGGCACACGGCGCCGGCGTCGTCCACGTAGGCGAGCTCGCCGGGCAGCGTCGGGTCGTTCTCGGCCCCCTCGCCGAGCGGCGTGAACGCATCGCCGCCCTCGGTTATGCGAAGGCGCAAGTCCCCCTCAAAGGCGTCGATATCCTCCCCGCCCAGCGGTAGGGCGTATTTGAGGGAGATGGCGTTGTAGAGGTCCACCGAGGGTGAGATGCTGCCGACGGGGTTGCCCTTGAGGATGCGCTTGAGCAGGTTCTCGATGGAGCAGCGCGCGCCGCGTTTGGTCTTGAATTGCTGATAAGCCTGACGCCACGCGCGAACGGGCGCGTTCTCGGAGAGGGTGGGCGATTCCAAGTGCTTCTCGGCGAGCGCATTGGCGCGGGTGAGAAGTTGCTCGATCGCCTGCGCGTCTTCGGGTGATATCTCGTTCGCCGGCTTCATGCCGCGCGCGACGATAACGCCGAGCGATGCGCCCGGGAAGAGCTGCCAAAACGAATCCTCGGTCACGAACTTCTTCATAGGTATCCTCCTGTCAAGCCGGTTGCTGCTCGGGCGACCGCACTGAATCGCCCATGTGTGAAAAAGGCGCCCACCCGCCGGCCACCTTCAAAGTCCTACGGTGCCGGCACGTGAGCGCCTCGCGCCACCCCCATCCGGAGAAGGGGGCGAATATGTCCGCATTGCATTGTACGCTAAGACGCGGCGGTGGCAAATTCCACGCGGTCGATCTCGGGGACATCGAGCCGGATGAGCCCCTCGGCGATTTCCCTTTGCTCCGCATCGAGCGGCGAGTCGGTGCTCACCCGCGCCACGAGCTCCTCTCGAGCGTGCGAGGAGCTGGAATCCGCGCGCGTCCGCATGCCCACGGCGTACTCCTCGAACCCCGGGCAGACCACCGCCAGTTCGCGGGCGGTCTCCGACGCGCCGTAGGCATCGGGCGCGGGATCGTCCGCCGCGCGCACGAGGTTCGCGGTAAACATCAGGCACGGGATGGCGAAGACCATCGTTCCCAGCAGGATGCGCCAGCGGATGGCGTGCGAGAGGGCCTGCACGTCGCGCTCCTCCTCGGGCGTCACGATGCCGTCGTCGTTGAGGTCGCGTTTGAGCGGCGTGCGCAGCAGGAGCAGGACGAGCTGCGCCGCGAGCGCGATGAACACGACGTTGACGCCGAATTCGTAGAGCGCGGAGAGGAACAGACCTGCGTCGAGCGCCGCGATGCCATAGCCGGCGGCGCACAGGGGCGGCATGAGCGCGGTGGCGACCGCCACGCCCGAGATGAGGGTGGCGGGCTCTTGGTCCCTCGAGTTCCCCAGGCCTCCCGCAAAGCCGCCCACAAGGGCGAGCAGCAGGTCCCAGATCGTCGGGTTCGAGTTGTCGGCGAGGGCCTGCGTCATGCCGGCGACGGGGGAGAGGTTGAAGTAGAGCGTCGAGGTGACGAGGCAGAACGCCATCTGCAACAGCAGGCCGCCCACCGCATCGCGGATGAGCGGGCGGTCGACGGTTGCCAGGCCGTAGGCGATGGCGAGGACCGACCCCATGATGGGGCAGATGAGCATGGCGCCCACGATGGCGATGCCCGAATCGGTGTCCAGCCCGATGCAGGCGATGATCATGGCGACCACGAGGATGCACAGGTGGGTGCCGGTGAGCCGCGCCCCGTTGACGAAGCGCTTGCGGATCACGTGATAGGGCGCGCGCCCTTCGCGGATGTTGAAGGTGTGGCGCAAGAAGCGCTGCGCCTCGAACGCCATGCGCTCCGCCGCGGGTCGCTGCCCGTGCCGGCGCCTGTGCCGGTCGATGTACTTCCTGATTTCGCCATCGCGTTCTGTCACGGTGATCCACCCAACGTTGCGCCTCGGGGTCCGACGCCCCGCCACCTCGGCATTCTTGTCCCAACAAAGAGTCATGTCAACGGGGCGCGCTCGGCGGGTGAGGACGGGTACGCCCAACCCGTGCGCGGTGGTTCCTCGGCGGACGGGTCGGCATAACCTCTTGATGTCGTTCAGTCCATACAAAAAGGGCACCGGCGAAAACCGGTGCCCTCGCGTTCGCGAATGCGATCGATGCGATGCCTAGCGGACCTGGGCCACGTAGGCGAGGTTGGTCGAGGAGACCTTGCCCTCGAGCTGGACGGAGAGGCGGGCGTCGCCGGCGGTCGCGACGGTGAGGTCGCCCTTCTCGACGAAGCCGAGCTCCTTGGCCGTCTCGACGGCCTTCACGATGGTGCCGTTGACGGTGCCCTGGGTGATCTCGGCCTGGCGCGGGATGACGCCCCAGTACATGATCATCTGCTGGACGGCCCACTCGTGGCGGGAGAACGCCAGGATGGGCATGTTCGGGCGGAAGTGGGAGATCAGGCGGGCGGTGCGGCCGGTGGTGGTGGGCACGGTGATGCACTTGGCGCCCACGGCGGTGGCCATCTGGACGGCGGACATGCCCACGACGTTGTTGACGATGCGGGTGCCGGAAGCGCCCTCGGGCATGGTGAGCTCGGCATGGGCCGCCATGTGCTTCTCGGTCTCGATGGCGATGGAGGCCTGCATGGCCACGGCCTCGACCGGGTACTGGCCGGCCGCGGTCTCACCGGAGAGCATCACGGCGTCGGTGCCGTCGAGGATGGCGTTGGCGACGTCGGTGACCTCGGCGCGCGTCGGGCGCGGGTTGTGCTGCATGGAGTCGAGCATCTGGGTGGCGGTGATGACGGGCTTGTAGGCCGCGTTGCACTTGGCGATGATCTCCTTCTGGATGTGGGGCACGAGCTGGGGCGGGATCTCGATGCCCAGGTCGCCGCGGGCGACCATGATGCCGTCGGAGGCCTCGAGGATCTCGTCGAACTTCTCCACGGCCAGGCCGCACTCGATCTTCGGGAAGATCGTCACGTGCTCGCCGCCGTTCTCACGGCAGAGCTGGCGGATGTCCTCGACGGCCTTGCCGTTGCGGATGAAGGAGGCCGCGATGTAGTCGATGTTCTGGGTGAGGCCGAACAGGATGTCCTGACGGTCGCGCTCGGTGACGGCGGGGAGCGAGATGTCGACGTTGGGGATGTTGACGCCCTTGCGCTCGCCGATCAGGCCGTTGTTCAGGACGACGCAGTGCATGTCCTGGCCGTCGATGGACTCGACCTCGAGGCCGACCAGGCCGTCGTCGATCAGGATGATGGAGCCCTTCTCCGCCTCGGACGGGAGCTTCTCGTAGTCGAGGGAGATGTGGGAGGCGTTGCCGAGCCAGTCCTCGCTGGTGGGCTGGGCGGTGACGGTGATCTTGTCGCCGGCGTGGACCTCGACCTTGGCGTGGCCCTCGAGCAGGCCGGTGCGGACCTCGGGGCCCTTGGTGTCGAGCAGGATGCCGACGGGCTTGCCGACCTTGGCGGCGCAGCGGCGCACACGCTCGATGCGGCCCTGGTGCTCCTCGTAGGAGCCATGGGAGAAGTTGAAGCGGGCGACGTTCATGCCCGCCTTCAGCATTTCGCAGATAGTCTCGTCGTTGTCACAGGCCGGGCCCATGGTGCAAACGATCTTGGTGCGCTTAAGTTTCTGCTGCATTCAGACCTCCATCTGATGTCATTACTGAGCGTCTTACCGTCGCACTATTGTAGCGAATGGAAAACACCGCTCGCCGTTTTATTTTTGTCAATACGCCGATTAAACATGCTGCTGAGGTCAGTTTGGATGTAAAGGTTCGTGCAATTAGGCCGATGGAGGGCGAAAATCCGGCATCGAGGTCGCGGCGACCGGTTTTGGGCGAGGCATGGCGATGCATCGTGGGGTGCAATCGCCCGACTGCAAAGGGGCGCCGATCGCGTGGGAGGTCTCGTGCCGCGCAGGCCGGTGCTTGGATCTGGATGCAGCATAGAAGCGACGGGGGCTTACGTTATCGCGGGGCTTCCTGGTCTTTCCCGGACAGCAGGCGCCACAGGGTGGTGCGGCTGATGCCGAGCGCCGCGGCCGCCTGTGTCTTGTTTCCGTTGCAGAGCTCGACCGCCTCTTGAGCGAGTTGGCGCTCGCGTTGGGCAAGGGGGAGGATTGCGGGGGCATTGCGACGGGCCTCGAAGCAGGTGCCCGCAACCTGGTGCGACTGAGGTCTTGTCTCTACCACAGTTCTCCGTGCAAGTGCTTCGATCATGAGGCGCGTCGAGATGGGCCGGCCACCGTGAACGGCGTAAAGGCGCTCGGCGACCTCGCGCAGCTGAAGATAGTTGCGCTCCCAAGCCCCCTGGGAGGCGATTGCGCGAGCATGGGGGTCCATCGTCGGCACCGGCGCCCCCTCCTCGTTCGCCAGACGTTCAAGGTAACGTTGCAGGCGATCTGGGACGTCGGGCGCACTGCGCAGAGGCGGAGCGATGAGCACCGTACAGCGAAGTTGTTCGGCAAAACGGATGGCGGCATCGCATGTCCGGCCGTCGGGCCCATCGCTGCACGACATGATGAGGCGGCTGTGCCCGGTAAAGGCGCTGTCGCGCACCACGGTGAGCAGGTCGCGCCAGCGTTCGGCGTTTAACGTGTGGAGCCCGCGCAGGTACAGGGTGATATCGGTGCGGAAGATGGGCGACTTGTGGCTCTTGATGAGGTGCTTCCACGCGCGCTCGCTGAGCAGGTCGCAGCTCACCTGCACGAAGGGCCGCGCCGTATGCGCGCCTTCCAGGTAGACCAGGCGTGCGATTTGGTCTTTGCCCGAGCCGGTTTCGCCCTCGAGGAGCAGGGGCGCGCGACTGTCCACGGCTCGCCGAATCAGGGGGGTGAGGGAGACGGCGGCTCCGACGGTGGCGAACACGCTGTGGTCGTAGCTCGATCGCACCTCCTTCTCGTTCATGAATTCGATACCGGTGTAGCCGTCGGGCATGGCGCTATGGGTGATGGTGAAAATGGCATGCTGCTTGCCGGAGAGCACGAGCGACCGTTTGCGAATGGTGAATACACGCCCGCCGCGACGCAGGGTGAGGCGGCCCCCGTCCGGCACCGCCCCGCGGTTCTCGGTGATGTAGTCGAGCACGCCGTGGTTTTCCTGTCCGCCAGGAATGCTCGAGTAGGCGAGCCGCCCCGTCTCGTCGTAGATGGCGAAATCGGCGTCGAGGTTGTTGATAACATGCCAAAGCAGGAGATTCATGCCGCGCTCTCGCTCGATGGTGCGGCAGATCTCGCATGCCGCGTTCAGGGCCCGCCGCACGCCCTCCTCGCTCGACATGAGCAGATGGCAGGGCAGGTCGCGCTCGCGCCCCTGGCGGTAGGAGATGTTGTCGCATAGAACCGAGGCGTAGCCCGTGCGCTCGATGGTGTCGAGCAGGCCGGGAATCTCGTCGTCGAAATCGGCCGGATAGAGGTCGATGCGGAAGGGGAGCAGCTCGCGTACGGTCGTGACCCCCTCAAGTGCGGCGGCAAAGCCAACGGCGGCCATGTTCACGCCATCGGGGTTGGCGCGTTTCAGGTTGTCGAGCGTCTCGGCAACCGAGAGTTGCATTTTGATGACGGGGACGCTGAGTTCGTCCTCAAGCGTCTCGGCCGTGCCGCCGCGAGAGATCACTGCGTCGAAGCGGGTGTGATAGTCGGCGAGGGCCTGGCGTACGCCTTCGTCGAGGTCGCCGGTGTGGACAGTCAGGCTCACGTCATCAAATTCGCGAGCAACGCCCTTAGCAAGAGTCGCAAGCTCGGGATATGGTGCGATGAACAGCAGGTTGATAGAAGCCATCGGGATGTCCACCTTTTCATATGTTCCAATATGAAACATTAGTATAGCCTTAATGTTTCAGAAATAAACGAAAAAGCATTGCTGGAATAATGGCCTCGCGCTTGCGCCCGAACGATGATGATGACGTACATTTCGCGCGTTCGCAGAGGCGGACGCCCGGGCGCAAAGGAGGCATCGTGAGAAAGACGGTCATCATCGCGGACGACCTGACCGGGGCCCTTGATGTCGTGGCGCCCTTCGCAGCACCCAAGGTACGCGTACGCGTGCTGCTTGCCGGCCGAGCTGCGACGGACATGCGGGACACCGATGTGCTCTCAGCGTGCGTTGAGACGCGCCACCTTGAAGCCGGGATCGCCAAGCGCGCCGTCCGCACGGCATTCGAGCGGGTCGGCGATGGTGCGGAGATTCTGCTCAAAAAGACCGACTCCGCCCTGCGTGGCAACGTGGGCGCGGAGCTTGAGGCGCTGCTTGAGGCCTCGGGCACCCAGGTCGTTCACTTCATCCCGGCGTTTCCCGACATGGGCCGCACCACAGTTCGCGGCGTTCACCTGATTGACGGCGAGCCGGTTGCGACCAGCGCGTTCGGCGCAGACCCGTTAAATCCGGTTGCCTGCTCGCGCGTGGCCGATATTATCGCCGCCACGAGTGCGGTGCCTGTTTTCGAGGTGTCGGCGGGCGCCCCCCTACCCGCCGACTTCTCGGGAGTTGTCCTGTATGACGCCGAGACCCAGGCGGAAATCGACGCCCATGTTGCGAAGCTCATCGCCCGTCCCGGCACGATTGCCCTTGCGGGCTGTGCCGGACTTGCCCGCGCGCTTGCCGCTGTCCAGGGCATCGAGGCATCCCATTCCGTTCGGGGATGCGCGAGCGACCTGATGGTCATGTGCGGCAGTGGGAACCCGGCCTCGCGCGCCCAGTGCGCGGCCGCCCGCGACGCCGTCCCGTCCATAGAGGTCCCGCTCGCCGCCATGACCGACCCGGCATGGCTTAACGGCCCGGGTGCCTGCTCGTTCGAGCGCGAGTTCGGCCGTATGCTCGGCCCCGAGTTCCCGCTTTCGCTCGTGGACGCCTCGTCGCCCGTTTCCGCAGATGTCGCGGGTGGGCTCGGTATAGATACCAATGAACTGCGCGTCCGCATATCCAATCAGCTGGGTGCGCTCTTCGCGCGCCTCATCCGCGACTTGCGGCCTTCTGCGGCCCTGGTGGCGGGTGGCGACGCGCTTCTCGCGTGCCTGCGTGCACTCCATATTACCGAGCTCGCACCTTTTGCCGAACCGCTTCCCGGTGTCGTGGCCGCCCATGTTGGTGTGGACGGCAGGCAGATGGTCCTCATCTCAAAATCGGGAGGGTTCGGCGGCCCCGGGCTCTTCGGCGAGCTTGCCGGTGAGATTGTCGGCAGCTTGGGCGTTGACTGGCATTTCGCCCGACACATCTCGCGCAAAGTTACTCGATGAAATCGGAATGAAGGGAAGACAGTATGCTTTCAACTTATTCACTCAAGCTTCCGGCCGCCGTGTTCAGCGGCGAGAACGCCATGGACAGCCTCGACGGCATCCTGGCCGATGGAACCGCCTGCGTGGCGCTCTTCACCGAGCAGGTCATGCTCGACCTGGGCCTATGCGACCGCGCTCTCGAGATTATCAAGGCCCGCGGTATCGACGTGAAGATCAAGGCCGACTTGGCCGTCGAACCCACGTATTCCCAGGTACAGGAGGTTGTGGACTGGTATTGCGAGAGCGGCGCGGACCGCATCCTCGCCATCGGCGGCGGTTCCGTGATGGACGCGGCCAAGCTCGTGGGCGTACTCGCCGGTTCCAGCTACACCGTGCACGACCTGCTGGGTAACCCCGAGCTCGCCAAGAAGCAGGTCAAGTGCACCATGGTTCCCACCACCGCCGGCACGGGTGCCGAGGCCACGCCGAACGCCATCGTGGCCGTGCCCGAGGACGAGCTCAAGGTGGGCATCGTAAACCCCGCGATGATCGCCGACGAGGTCATCCTCGATGACGCCATGATCAAGAACCTCCCGCGCCCGATCGCGGCCGCCACGGGCATCGACGCCCTGTGCCACGCCATCGAGTGCTACACCTCCACGAAGGCCAACCCCTTCTCCGACACCTTCGCTCTCGAGGCCTTCGACCTCATCATGAACAACATCGAGGCGGCCTGCGACGACCCGGATGCCGTCGATGCCAAGCGCGCCATGCAGCTCGCGAGCTTCTACGCCGGCATCGCCATCACCGCGTCGGGCACCACGGCCGTCCATGCGCTGTCCTACCCGCTCGGCGGCAAGTTCCATGTGCCCCACGGCGTCTCCAACGCCATCCTGCTCATGCCCGTCATGCGCTTCAACGAGCCCGCCATCCGCGAGCGCCTTGCCGCCGCGTACGACCGCGCGATTAACGGCGGCGCCGCAACGGCGGAGGAGAAGTCCGCCGCTGTGATCGATCGCATGGGTGCCATCGTGGAGCATCTGGACATTCCCATCAAGCTCAACCAGCTCGGCGTTGAGGATGCCGATGTTGAGCAGCTCGCCGCCGCCGGCATGACTGTTCACCGCTTGCTGCAGAACAACATGCGCGAGCTCACGCTAGACGACGCGCGCGCCATTTACGCGCAGATCCTGTAGGCCGCCCCACCACCGCCCGTCGGGCATGCGCACGTCGGGCGGCTCGGTAAACGTAAAGAACGTTGCAGCAAAGTAAAGAAAGAGGAAGCGCACATGGTAGATATAAAGGGAATCATCGCCCCCATCGTCACCCCCATGCATGAAGACGAGTCAATCAACCTCGATGAGCTTCGCCGCCAGGTCGATCGTCAAATCGAGGCGGGAATCCACGGAATATTCCCGTTCGGCACCAACGGTGAGGGCTACATCCTCGGCGGTGAGGAGAAGGAGGCTGTCCTCGCAACCGTTATCGACCAGGTCGCCGGCCGCGTCCCCGTGTACGCGGGCACGGGGTGCATCTCCACCAGGGAGACGATCGAGCAGTGCAAGATGGCCGAGGAGCTGGGTGCCGACATCCTTTCCGTCGTCACGCCGAGTTTCGCCAAGGCGAGCCAGCACGAGCTCATCGAGCACTACACCAAGGTCGCCGAAGCCGTGCCCAATATGCCCATCGTGCTCTATAACATCCCCATGCGCACCGGTAACGCGCTTGAGCCCGCCACTGTGGTCGAGCTCGCCCAGATCGACAATATCGTCGGTGCCAAGGACTCCTCGGGCGACTGGGACAACCTTTCCGCCTACATCGAGCTCACCAAGGACATGGACTTCGCCGTGCTCTCGGGCAACGACGCGCTGATCTTGAAGGCCCTCCAGGCCGGCGCCAAGGGGGCCATCGCCGGTTGCGCCAACGTGTACCCCAAGAACATGGTGGGCATCTACGAGAACTGGGCGGCCGGCAACATGGAGGCCGCCGAGGAGTGCCAGGGCAACGTGGCGGCCCTGCGCGCCTGCTTTAAGTACGGCAACCCCAACACCGTGGTGAAGACCGCCGTCAACCTGCTCGGCTACCCGGTGGGCAAGTGCCGAGCCCCCTTCAATTACCTGCCGGATGAGGGCATCGAGGCCCTCAAGGCCGCCCTTGCCGACGACGCCGAGAGGGGTGTGTGCTAAATGACTCCGAGCGCGCTTCCCATCGTCGGTATCAGCATGGGCGACCCGGCAGGTAATGGGCCCGAGATCACCGTCAAAGCGCTGTCCGACGCGAGCTTGTACGAGCGGTGCCGCCCCATCGTCGTGGGTGACGCCAAGATGCTCGAGCAGGCGAAAGGCTTTGTGGGCATGCCCGACATCGCGATCAATCCCGTGAGCGATGTCGCCGAGGCGAAGTTCACCGCCGGGACCATCGACGTGTACCAGCTCGACCTCATCGAGGACGTCGCCGCATTCAAGCTGGGCGAGGTGTCCGTGGAGGGCGGTAACGCGGCGTTTGAGAGCGTGAAGACCCTCATCGAGCTCGCCATGGACGGCAAGGTGGACGCCACCGTCACGAATGCGCTCAACAAGGAGGCCATGAACCTTGCCCTTGCACCGCGCAACATGCATTTTGACGGGCACACCGAGATCTACGCCACCTACACCAACACCAAGTCCTATGCCATGATGCTCGCCCACCACGACTTCCGTGTGGTGCACGTGTCGACCCATTGTTCGCTGCGCGAGGCTTGCGATCGCGTGAAAAAGGACCGAGTGCTCGAGGTTATCCATCTGGGCGACGAGGCGTGCAGGAGCATGGGCATCGAGCGTCCCCGCGTGGCGGTTGCGGGCCTCAACCCGCACTGCGGCGAGAACGGCCTGTTCGGCACCGAGGAGATCGACGAGATTGCGCCCGCTATCGAGGCGGCCCGATCCGAGGGTATCGATGTTATCGGCCCCTGCCCGCCCGACAGCGTGTTTTCCGAGATGAACGGCGGCTGGTACGACATCGTCGTCTGCATGTACCACGACCAGGGCCACATTCCCACCAAGACGCTTGGCTTCGTGTATAACCGCGAGAAGCAGATGTGGGATGCGGTTGAGGGCGTCAACGTGACGCTCGGCCTGCCCATCATCCGCACGTCGGTTGATCACGGCACGGGGTTCGCCCTGGCTGGCAAAGGGACGTCCAACGAGCTCTCGCTCGTGAACGCCATAGATTACGCGCTTCGCATGGCAGGGGGAAGGGAGTAGTCGAGGCGAGAGCGCATGCGGGTCACGGCAACTATGGGATTCCATGACCCGCAGCATAGAAAGGGAAGGTCGCCGTTCGCACCGGTCGCCCTTCTAAAGGAAGCATGACACATTTTTAACTTTGGGAAGGAGTTTGATCAGAAATGACACTTCAGATGATTCTGGCGCTCGCCATCCTCGTCATCATGATCGTGCTCATCATGACCGATGCGCTCCCGTTTGGCGCCCCGCCTTTGCTGGCGTGCTGTTTGCTGGTGGTTGCTAGCACGGTATTTGGCGCAGATTGGGAAGTTCAGTGGGACATTCCGTATGCGTTTGCGGGCTTTACGAATTCGACCGTGTGGATGGTCGCATTTTTCATGGCGGTCATCGCGGCGCTTCAAAAGACGCGATTTGTCGAGAAGCTGCAGGGGGTCATGCTCTCTCTCGTCGAGAAGGGCGGTTTCAAGAGCTATGTCCTGCTCATCATCGTAGTTATGCTCGGTGCCATCCTTATGGGCAACACTACGGGCTATTACATGCTCGTCCTGACCCTAGTTGCAACGATTCCCTACAACAAGAAGCTGCCCACCTCGAAGTTGCTCATGCCCCTCGGCTTTGCCACTGCCAACCCTCTTGTTGCCGTCAACGTGGCGTTGTTCTACGGCCTTGCCGTTAGCGTCCTTGAGGCTGCCGGTTATGCCGGTACGCCCTCGATGACGGGCATGATGATCATGATGACCATAGCCTCTATCGGCTTTCTCGTTTGGTCCATCGTCGGTTTCAAGCTTCTTCCCGATCATGAGCTCGCCGAGAGCTCCGAGCCCAAAGCCACGGCGACGAAAGGCGATGCCGACGCGCTTCCTGCTTGGAAGGAGACGCTTGCGCTCGCCATGTTCATCGTGAGTGTCGTTGGCATGATGTTCGCCCAGAATTTGGGTAATATCGCCTACGTCGTCCCCGGTCTTGCCGCCTTTGTCTTGCTGTTTGCAAAGGTTATCAACTTCAAGGAGATGCGCGATGGCCTGTTCTCTCCGCTAATTCTCATGATGGGCGGCGTTATTCCCGTGGCGAACGCCCTTGCCGATTCCGGCTTGACTGCGATGATCGGCAACGCGGTAGCGAGCGCGGTGGGTGGTGCAATGCCCGGCTTCGTCATCGTTCTACTGTTCGCCGTCCTTACGAGTGTGTGCGCGACGCTGACCGGATCCAATATGGGCTCCATGTTCATTTTTGCTCCCATCGCCGTGGCGACTTGCATGTCCCTTGGATACGATCCTTGCGCGGCGGCGTGCGCAGTCACGATTTCCGCCTGGTCTGGCGGCTTCATGCCCATTGACGGCCTGCCTGCGCTCATCATGGGTATGGGCAACTACACGCTGGTTGAATTCTGGAAATTCTCGATACCCATGTATATTGTGAAAATTCTCTTCCTCACGGCGGGCGCTGTTATCGCATTCCCGATGTAATGACGTTATTGCGCCCCGCTTGCGCGACAGGCGGGGCGTTTTCTATTTCGCGTCCATAGGGATGCCCGTGGACGGGAAGGAGGAGCGGATGCCGCAACAACCTCGGTTCGTATACATCTCTTCGCGGGCTTCCTGTGATCCAGTGAAAACCGTCATCGTCTTTCCGCCGTCCGACCGTGCGAAAAACGTTGATGATGCGGCTGCGTTTGCCAAGGAATCCGGATGGATGGACGAGGTCGAGCAAGATGCCGCGGTTCTCATGGTCGCCGTGGCGGGTGAGGGCTGGGATTCGTGCCCTGCCGATATGCCCATGAGGCTTTATCAGGAGAACAGAAGGTCATTTTTGGCCAATTCCCAGGGCGTCCAGGGTCGTGGGGGCTCACTTTGGGCTTGGGAGACGCTCGTCTATCTTGTCGGCTATGGCGATGGCGCGTCGTTTGCCGGATCTTATCAGTTGTCGTGCCCCGGATTTGCGGCGGCAAGCGTGCTGGTGGACGGGGCTCCCGCGTGTCTTGATGCGCTTGAAGAGCCGTCTGCGCACTGGCTCGTTGCCGACCCGGATGACTATGCTCTTAAGAACCGTGATATCCCCATCGCCGTATGGTTCATGGGGAGGAGCGACCATGGCGCGATGTTTGACCATGCGCGCCGGGTTGACGGGGCAGTTGAGACGCGTGAAGCGATAAGTGCCGGTGCTTTGACGCGGATATTCGAGAATCCGATCAATTCGGGAATGCAGGTACGTGAAACTTCAGGTCTTACGGGAGTTGCCCCCGAGATCGCTTCTGAGGGCATGGAGTTTTTCTCGCATGTGATTCGGTGGAAGAACGGGCCCGACGGCACACTTGCTCCGCGTCGTACGAAGGCGGAGTTTTATTCCGATGGGCGCTACCTGCATCATGAAGTGACCTGTGGTGGCGGATCCTACCATTATGCGGTGTACCTGCCGGAAGGATGCAGCCGTGCGGACGCGCGCAATCTCCCGCTCGTCTTGTCCCTCCACGGACGCGGTGAGCCCACATGGATTTTTGCTGCGAAAAACGGTTGGGAAGAGTTGGCAGACGAGACGGGTGACTTCGCCGTACTTCTGCCCGATTCACCGGGCAATGTCTGGTCATATGGTCGCGATGCGCAGGCGCTTGAGCTCGTCGTCGGGCAGGCGATTGCGGAATATGGTTTCGACCCGACGCGCGTCTACATCACTGGATTCTCGAACGGTGCGGTGTTTACCTGTCAAATGGCAACCTCGGCACCCGAGTATTTTGCCGCTGCATCGCCCTGGAATGGCCCCAGCGTAGATGCGATTCGCTCGAGTGGGCTCGGTGATTTCATTTTCGCGCCCGAGTTTGAGGGCGCCGGTGTTGAGATGCCGTTCTGGATTGCCGCCGGCGATTCCGATGACAAGGCCGGGACATTAAGTTCGGCGGAGGTCGATATCATACTTGCCGCCAACGGCTGCGAGCGTACTTGCGGCATTCACCTTGACAGCGGGAAAACATACGGCGAAAAGGCGGGTTACAGCGAAGGCGGCCGTTTCTCGACCGACCTGTTCTTCAACGGCGAGATGAGCCCGCGCGTTGCGCTTACTTTGATGAAGGACATGCCCCATGGTGCCATTGCGGACGAAGCGCGCGCATCGTGGGAGTTCATGAAACAGTTCCGGCGCCCCAAGGGCTCCGGGCGCGTGGAGGTGATTTAGATGATGGACCCCATCATTCAATATGCTCAGCAGGGTGGTTCGCTTGTTGAGGTGACGGTGCCCGGCGCTGTTGCCTTTGTGCCGAACCCCGAGAACGAGGTGGATGCAGCAGTGGGCATTGAGCGCACCATGTGCGTGTATGTGCCAGCTTCCGGCTGTCCCCATCCCAAGCAGACTCAAGTCCTTATGGTGCTTCGGGATGGCAACGATATCGCAAGCGCCCAACAGGTTCTTAACGAGCTCGGCCTTGCTGTTTTGGCGGAGCTCGAGCACCTCATCGTCGTCTTTCCCAACCCCTCTTCTGATGGCTGGAATTACTCTCAGGAGGTTGGACGCGACGATGACCCGCAGTTCATCGTTCGCTGCTTTGCGGCGCTAAAACCGACGATGGGTGTTTCCGGATTCAACGGCATGATGTATCACCTTGCCTGTTCGCCCGCCGCCTCTGCGGTCGTTTGGGAATTGGCTGCCGAGCACCCGCTCGATACTGCCGCCATTATGATCGGAGCATTTCCCGAAGACTTCGAACCCTCTTTGGGCAAAGGTGCCGAGCAGGTTGCTTGGTTATACAACCGCAACGAGACTGCCGAAGCGATGCTTTCCGTGCGGAATGGCACCGACGGGTCTATTAAGGAATTCTCTGACCATAGCTGTCATGTGCAAGAGAAGAACTCGTGCGTGACATACTACGTTAGCGATGCCGGTCTTTCCCGCGAAGCGCTTGACGTCGCCTGGGGGCGCATGTTTGCCGGTTGCCGTCGGTGGCGCAATGATGACACGGGCGTCTATCAGCCGCGTCCCGATTTTGAGGGTCTCGGGTTTGTTCCCCATGTGAACGACACCTGCTTGAATCTCCCTGACGGTATCGGTCGAACTTGGTTTGAGTATGTCCCCGAGCGCCTGCGCGCAACTACAGACCCCATTCCGCTCGTCTTGTATTTCCACGGTATCAATTGTTGTGGCCTGTATGGAGCTGAGCAGTCGGGCTGGGCGGAGCTTGCCGACCGCGATGGCTTCATGTGCGTGTTTCCCGACGCGACCGCCGAGATGCGGTGGAACGCCTGGGGTGACGACCGCATTCCGACAGATACCGATTTCGTTATGGCGCTGATTGAGCACATGGCGGAGGTGCATCCGCTGGATCGAACGAGAATCTATATCTCCGGCTTTTCGATGGGATCGATGTTTTCCAATGCGCTTGCGTACGCATATCCCGAGGTGTTTGCCGGCGTTGTGGCGCTGAACGGTCCCCATATGACACTTGAGAACACGCTTGAGGAGTCTGTTCCTGGAATGTTGCTGTTCAACCCTGGGTCGATTATCCGAGATTTGGAGCATCGAGACGAGGACAAATCTCCGACGCGTGTTTTGGCGGAAAGCAAGCGAGACGGACGGTCATGGCGCATGCCGTTTGTCCAATTTGTCGGTCTGCTCGACAACGTGGGATTCAACAAGGGAAAGTTATTCCCGGTTGTGACTGCCGAGGATTCCTCTTGGTATGCAACGGTTAGGTATTGGAAGGAGCAGAGCGGTATCGGCGCCGAGCCCATGTTGAGCATGGACACGCCTACCGGTCTTGCATCCGATTGCATGTGCGTCGAAGGCCGTTTTATCCACCAGAGCTGGATCGACTCTAAGGGTAATGAGGGTCTCTACCATCTTATTGCCGTCGAGCGCATGCCGCATGCGGTTGATTTGAGGGGCGTTACGATGGGCTGGGAAATAATCAAGCGCTACAAGCGAAACAGCGACGGCTCCCTTGGCGTGGTTGACTGACTCGCCGCAGAGTGATGCCGATGTGTTCATGACGCACGAGTTCTATGAAGGATTTTCCGCTTGAAACTGCAGCGTTAAACGGCTGGGAGGAAAGGGCTGAGATATGGCAATCAAGACGCTTCCCGGGCTTACGCCCGATGGCCAGATTTACTTTGATGAGGATATGAATATTACCGAGGCCATGCTTCCGCCCATGGCCGGTACGACCGCTCATGGGCCGGGATTGTTGGAGACTCCTGCGGGCACACTGTTGTGCTGCTGGTTTGCCGGGACTTTTGAGGGCGACACAGATGTGAATATCGTTGTGTCGCGCTTGGAGAAGGGTGACAGCCAGTGGAGCGAGCCCCAGATGGTTTCAACAGACAACGAGTTCTCCAACCAAAACCCGTCGTTGTTCTTGGCTCCCAACGGCGAGATTTGGTGCATGTATACCTCACAGCGCGGTCGCGAGCCGGGCAAAGACAACATGCAGTACACCAGTGTGGTAAAGAAGCAGGTTTCGACCGACGACGGCCGCACCTGGGGTGACCCCGAGGTCGTGCTGCCCGAGGAGGGTACGTTTGCCCGCCAGCCGGTGCAGGTGCTCTCGAATGGCCGCTGGATCTACGGGCTGTGGCTGTGCTCCGATAGCGCTAACGGCCTTGCGGGCGATCCATCCGCCTTCGCTGTTTCCGATGATGAAGGTGCAACATGGCGCCGCGTGGACATGCCGGAAAGCTCAGGTCGCGTCCATCCAAGCATTGTGGAGCTCGATTACGGCCATCTTGTTGCCTTCATGCGTAGTCGCGAGGCCGACTGGATCTATCGCAGCGAGTCGTTCGACTATGGCGATACCTGGTCTGAGCCTGTTCCCACGCCGCTGCCCAACAACAATTCTGGCATCGCCGCGGTGAAGCTTTCTAGCGGGCGTATCGCCGTTGCATACAACCATAATTCCGCTCCCACCACCTATGGCAAAACAGGGGCATGGCCCGCGCTCCGCAACCCGGTTTCCATCGCTTTGTCCGAGGATGGAGGCATAACGTTCCCGCTCATCCGCAACATCGAGCGCGGCGAGGGCTTCGCGGGCGATGAGAACAAGTTCAACAACCGCCAGTACGAGTACCCCTGTCTTATTCAGGCTGATGACGGCATGCTCCACCTCGCCTACGCATACCAGACCCGTCGTGGTGTGAAATGGGTTGCGCTTTCCGAGGCGGACGTGATGGGGTCGGTGCGTGGCGAGGGAACTTACAACCCTACGTCAGGCGAGGGCTGTCGTTAGCGTTTTATTCTCGTGACATCTGAATGGAGGCAGATGGGAGTTGGTGAAAAAGAATAATAGCCTGTTAACGAGAGACGCATCTGTCATCCTGCTTGCTACCTTTTTCAACCAGGCGAGCGCAATGATTATCAACCCGCTGATCACGGGCTACTCCGCATCTTTTGGCGCGGAGGCGTTTGTTGCCGGATCAATTGGTGCGATCACGAGTGCATGCTGTCTGATTATGAGGCCAGCGGCCGGAGGACTCTCAGAAGCCGTGAATAAGCGGCGTCTTGCATTGTTCGGTTCGTCTTTGGTGGGGCTGTCTGTGCTGGGGACGGCATGGGCGCAATCCGTTCCCATGTTGGCGCTGCTTCGCATGATGAGCGGAGTCGGTGGCGCTCTAAGTTCCGTATGTATGGCGACGTGGTACGCGCAAATGTTGCCCGCCTCGAGGCTCGGACAGGGTATGGGTTTGTTCGGACTTTCCAATGCGTTTGGCATGGCGCTTGGGCCGGCCACCGGCATAGCCCTATACCAGGCGTTTGGGTATCAATCAGCTTTTCTCTTTTCAGGGGCGATGGCGTGTCTGGGCGCATGCGTTCCATTGCTGGTTCGCACAGATCCGAAGATATTACCGGAGCATCGGACTTCGGAGAACGAGAAGGGTTGGAAAGCGTTTGATTGGGGCGATTTGATTGATAGGAAAGCGCTGCCCTTTGCTCTTGTTATCGCGTTATTCGCCTTGCCTTATATGGCTACCCAGCAGTATTTGGTGAGTTATGTGGAGATGCGCGACATACCTGTTGCGGTGGGCCTTTTCTTTCCCGTGTACGCAACATTCCTTTTTATCATGCGCATTGCAATGGGAAGGCTTTTCGACCGCGTGTCGTTTAGGACGTTCCTGCTGCTGTCCGTGTTGTCTGCAACGATCGCGTTTTTTGCATTGGGCATCATGAGGAGCAATCTTGTCATGGGTGTGGCAGCTTTTTGCATGGCGGGAGGCTACGGGCTTATGTGTTCGGTTTGCCAATCTGAGGCATTGAAAGCTGCGGGCCAGCAGCGCGCCGGCGCAGGAAACGCAACGTACTACATGGGGCTTGATGCCGGGATGATGCTTGGCCCGCTTGTGGGCGGCATCTTGATGGGGAGTGTTGGGCCCCAAGGGTTCTTTCCAGTGCTCATGTTGGTTTCACCCATGGCGGTGTTTGCGGGGCTGCGGCGTGGGGTTCGCCTGCATGGGCGCGTTCGTGTCAAGAGCCTCGCGTCTCATCGGTGAGTGAAGTTAAGCTAACAAGGAGGGGAGAGACAACCATGATTTACGACGGTCTTTCCGCATTCGGGCTGTATCGCGGGCTTTCGCGCGGGCTCGACGTGCTTATCGACTGGCTTGAGCGCAACGACCCCGCCGAGCTGCCCCTCGGCATCACCGAGATAGACGGCAAGCGCGTGTACGCCAACGTCATGAACGCCAAGACCCGCACGCTCGAGGGCGCGTGTTTCGAGACGCACAAGATGTATATGGACGTGCAGATCGACCTCGAGGGCGTCGAGTGCTTCAAGACCACCCCGGGTGCCATAGTGCCCACTGGCGAGTTCGACGAGGCCACCGACAAGGGCTATTGCCACGCCGCCGAGGGCAACACCGACCTGCTCGATGGAACGCTCGAGAACGGCCACTTCGCCCTGTTCATGATCGGCGAGCCCCACATGCCCAACCTCGTTACCCCGGGCGCCGAGGTCGGCCCTATCAAGAAGATCTGCTTCAAGGTCGTGGGCGATCAGTTCTGGGACGAGGTCTAATTCGCCGCCGGGCCCCGCTGGGGGGCGGTTGCGCAACGGTGCGGGAGGCAGCTTGTTGCGAGGTCGCGCCCTTCGCGTTGGGGAACGGCCGGGGTGCGCATGGTGCCCGTCGGCCTGTGGCTTTCGCCTTCACGCCAACGCGCCGAAAACGGCGGTATTGGTGTGAAGGCGCTTTTTATGAGGTATTATTATCGATTGTTGTTCATCGCTGTTCAGCATGGCAGCCTTGATGAGCCCTTGCCTCTTCCTGGGGAGTTATTAGCGGGCATCAATCTGCTGGGCGGCCTTATCCCAGGAGGTAGTACCAAGTGGAAAAAGAGTACCTAGCATCCGCTGAGGAGGTGCTCGAGGAGCAGTCCACGAGTGCCACTCAGGGCCTGACGGCCGCCGAGGCGCAGCAGCGCCTGGCGAGCGTGGGCCCGAACAAGCTTGATGAGGAAGAGAAGACTCCCATGTGGAAGCGCTTCTTCGAGCAGATGGGCGACCCGATGGTCATCATGCTGCTCGTCGCGGCGGCCATCTCCGTCATCACCGGCTTCATCCAGGGCGAGCCCGAGTGGGCCGACGCCGCCATCATCCTGTCCGTCGTCATCCTGAACTCCGTCCTCGGCGTGGTCCAGGAGGCCAAGTCCGAGCAGGCTCTCGAGGCGCTGCAGGAGATGTCCGCGGCCCAGTCCAAGGTCATCCGCGACGGCAAGATGGTCCACATGGCCAGCTCCGAGCTCGTCCCCGGCGACGTGGTCCTGCTCGAGGCCGGCGACTCCGTGCCCGCCGACTGCCGCGTGCTCGAGAGCGCTTCCATGAAGATCGAGGAGGCCGCCCTCACCGGCGAGTCCGTCCCGGTCGAGAAGCACGCCGACGCCATCACGCTCGCCGACGGCGCCGATGACGTGCCGCTGGGCGACCGCAAGAACATGTGCTACATGGGCTCCACCGTCGTGTACGGCCGCGGCCGCGCCGTCGTGGTGGGCACCGGCATGAACACCGAGATGGGCAAGATCGCCACCGCGCTCACCAACGCCAAGAAGGAGCTCACCCCGCTTCAGATGAAGCTCAACGAGCTCTCCGGCATCCTGACCAAGCTCGTGCTCGCCATCTGCGTGATCATCTTCGCCGTGGACATCGTGCGCCACTTCGGCGAGCTCGGCTCCAACCCGGCCATGATGCTCGACACCTTCATGGTCGCCGTGTCCCTGGCCGTCGCCGCCATCCCCGAGGGCCTGGTCGCCGTCGTGACCATCGTGCTGTCCATGGGCGTCACCAAGATGTCCCGCCGTCAGGCCATCATCCGCAAGATGACCGCCGTCGAGACCCTCGGCTGCACCCAGATCATCTGCTCCGACAAGACCGGCACCCTCACCCAGAACAAGATGACCGTCGTCAAGCACGAGCTCGCTTGCGCCGAGGAGAAGTTCCTCGCCGGCATGGCGCTGTGTTCCGACGCCAAGTGGGATGAGGAGAAGGGCGAGGCCGTCGGCGAGCCCACCGAGTGCGCTCTCGTCAACGACGCCGCAAAGGCCGGCATGAAGGGTCTCGATGTCGAGCACCCGCGTGTGGGCGAGGCGCCGTTCGACTCCGGTCGCAAGATGATGTCCGTCGTGGTCGAGGAGGCCGACGGCACCTTCGAGCAGTACACCAAGGGCGGCCCCGATGTGGTCCTGTCCCGCTGCACCCACGTGTACGACAACGGCGAGATCGTCCCCATGACCGACGAGCGCCGCGAGCAGATCCTCGCCGCGAACAAGGCCATGGCCGACCAGGCCCTGCGCGTGCTGGCGCTTTCCAGCCGCACCTACACCGAGAAGCCCTCCGACTTCAGCCCTGAGGCCCTCGAGCACGACCTCGTGTTCTGCGGCCTCTCCGGCATGATCGACCCGGTCCGCCCCGAGGTCACCGCGGCCATCGTCGAGGCCAAGGAGGCCGGTATCCGCCCGGTCATGATCACCGGCGACCACATCGACACCGCCGTCGCCATCGCGAAGGACCTGGGCATCGTCGAGGACGCCTCCCAGGCCATCACCGGCGCCGAGCTCGACAAGATCTCCGACGAGGACTTCAAGACCCGCGTCACCGAGATCTCCGTCTACGCCCGCGTCCAGCCCGAGCACAAGGCCCGCATCGTCGACGCCTGGAAGAGCCTGGGCAACATCGTCGCCATGACCGGCGATGGCGTGAACGACGCCCCGTCCATCAAGCGCGCCGACATCGGCGTGGGCATGGGCATCACCGGCACCGACGTCACCAAGAACGTCGCCGACATGGTCCTCGCCGACGACAACTTCGCCACCATCATCAACGCGGTGGAGGAAGGCCGTCGTATCTACGACAACATCCGCAAGGTCATCCAGTTCCTGTTGTCCGCCAACATCGCCGAGGTCCTCTCGGTGTTCGTGGCGACGCTGATCGGCTTCACCATCTTCCAGCCGGTCCAGCTGCTGTGGATCAACCTCATCACCGACTCCCTGCCCGCGCTCGCGCTCGGTATGGAGGAGGCTGAGGGCGACGTCATGAAGCGCAAGCCCCGCAACGCCTCCGACGGCGTTTTCGCCGGCGGCATGGGCATCGACATCGCCTTCCAGGGCGTCATCATCACCATCCTGGTGCTCGCGTCCTTCTTCGCCGGCATGTACTTCCACAACGGCGCCATCGAGCTGTCCATGCTCACCGACGGCATCGCCGACCCCGAGGGCGTCACCATGGCGTTCATCACCCTGTCCATGGTCGAGATCTTCCACTCCTTCAACATGCGCAGCCGTCGCGCCTCCATCTTCTCCATGAAGACGCAGAACAAGTGGCTGTGGGGCGCCGCCGCCCTGGCCGTCGTGTTGACGGTCGTGCCCGTCGAGGTCGACTTCCTCGCCGAGGTCTTCGGCTTCATGACGCTCGATCCGATCGCGCTGTTCACGGCCCTCGGCCTGGCCTTCCTGATCATCCCGCTGATGGAGATCTACAAGGCCGTCATGCGCTCCGTCGAGAAGAACCAGGACTAAGCGTGTCTGACGTCTTGGATCATATTCCGAGCTTTGGGGACCTGCGCGTCGATGACGCGCAGGTCTCTGCGATTGAGGCGGCGCGCTCGGAGGTCGCCGCGACGGGCGATGTGCCCGCCGATGAGATCGAGCTGGGCGCCGTCGTGCGCCTGGACCGCGGTTTTCCCATGATCGCCACGCGCGACGGGGCGCTGCTGCGCGCCGAGCATGCGGTCGAATTCGCGAAGGGCAAGCCGGGCAAGCGCGGAAAGCGGGGAAAGCGGGCGCAGGATGCCGATGCCGCGGCCTCCGCCGGCGTGGACGGCATGCTGCCGAGCGTGGGCGATTTCGTGGCGGTCCGCGTGACGCCCGGCCACGACATGGGCGTGATCCTGCGCGTCCTGCCCCGTCGGACGAGTTTCGAGCGTTGGCGCGGCAAGAACCGCGGCGAGCGTCAGGTGCTCGCCGCGAACGTCGACGTGATCTTCATCGTGCAGCCCCTGGGCGCCGAGCGCGACACCTTGCCGCTCATGCGCGACCGCGTCGCCCGCTCGCTCGTGCTCGCACGAGACTGCGGGGCCGATCCCGTCGTGGTGCTCACCAAGGTCGACCGTTGCGAGCCCGCTGAGGTCGCCGACGTGTGCGACGCCCTCCGTCGCCTCGCCGGTGCGGGCGTGCGCGTAATCGCGACGTCCTCGCGTACCGGCGAGGGCTTGGACGAGGTCCGCTCTTGCATCCCGAAGGGGAGCGTGGGCATGATCTTGGGCGAGTCCGGCGCGGGCAAGTCGACGTTGCTGAACACCCTGCTCGGTTCCGAGGCATTGGAGACGAATGCCGTTCGCGAGCGCGATGACGCCGGCAGGCATACCACGGTCGCGCGCATCATGGTCGCCTTGCCCGATCCCTGCGGTGTGATCGCCGACTGCCCGGGCTTGCGTTCGCTGCCCCTGGTGGGTCACGAGCGCGGTCTCGCTCGGAGCTTCCCCGAGATCGTCGAGGCTTCCCGCGCTTGCCGCTTCAACGACTGCACGCACCTTCATGAGCCCGGGTGCGCCGTGCGCGCGGGCGTCGAGGGCGGTGAGATCGAGCAGGTGCGTCTCGATGCATTCCTCTCGCTCGCCCATGAGATGCGCGTGAGCGCGCAAAGCCTGGATCCCGATATCCACTTGTAGGGACCCCGCCTTGCAGGGACCCCGCCCTCCATCTGCGGGGGCCCGACGACCCGCCCGTGGTCGTCGGGCGGGGCCTGTCGATGGCTCCGGGGTCACCAATCATGCATCGCCCCATATGCGGTTTTAAGCCGCCTGCCCTGTGCAGGCGGCTTTTTTGCGCACATCGCCGCCCCGGATCTGAACTGAATCTGGTCGCGTTCTGCCCAACGGGGACAGATTGCGGACAGGGGGAAGCGCAGATGGGCCCGCACTTCCTCAACTCGGCGCGCGGGCGTCGCCTCGGCGAACCGACAATCGAATCACGGCATCCGACTGATGCCTGATCGGGTGAGTGAGGGGGCCTGGGTGAGACGGACGACGAGACTGGCGTTGAGCGCCGCCGCGGGCTTGGCTGCCGCGGTGCTCGCATGGATGGCGATCGCCGGGGCGCGCGCCGAGGCCGAGGAGGCATCACGGCGCGCACTCGAGCAGTACGGCGGCGAACTTGCGCGCGTATGCGTGGCGACCACCGAGATAGAGCCGGGCGATGAGATCGACGAGGGCAATGTGAAGGTCGTCGAATGGGTCGCGTCGTTGATGCCCGAGGGCGCTCTGACATCGATGTCCGACGCCGTCGGCCTGGTCGCGACGGCGCGGATACCCTCTCGCTCACCGATCGCGGAGGCCCATTTCGCGCAGGAAGGGCAGGAGATCCAGGTGCCTCGGGGAACGGTGGCGGTATCGGTCGCGAGCGATGCCGAGCATGCCGTGGGAGGTTCTCTGGCCCGTGGCGATGAGGTGGATGTCTATGTCGCGGACGCCTCCGTCGCCGATCGCCTGGCGCGCGCGGAGGTTCTCGACACCAGCGTGCTCGCGGAGGGAGGCGGCGAGCTTCGATGGGTGACGCTCGCGGTCGACTCTTCGGCGGTTCGAGAGGTCCTTGCGGCGACCACGCGCGGGGAAGTGACATTGGTGCTGCCGGGCGCATCGAATGTGCGGGAATCCGGCCCCGGCTCGGGAGATGCGGAAGGGGATTGATGGGGATGGGCGATCTGTGGTTGATATGGGGCGACGCGGGCACAGCGCGGATTCGCGAGGGCGTGCGCATGCGCTGCCCGGAGGCGAGGATCGTGAGCGTGGACGATGCAAGTTCGTTGATGGACCTGGCACGTGAATTCGGCTCGGGCGCACGCGTGGCGATCGCAGCGCGGTCCGGGGGAGCCGAGGGGCTGTTCCCCGTGCTCGAGGGGTTGCGAGCGGCTGACGATGTGCGACCGGCGCCGGAGGTGCTGGTGTTCATCGACGAGGCCGACGCGGGATGCGTGCCCCAGCTGTTCGATGCAGGCGCGCGGGAGGTCATCGCGACGGGCGCTTCGAGGGCCGAGGGCGCCGATGCGCTCGGCTGCGATGCGGGAACGGCGCATATGGATATCGGAATGGAAACCGCGTCCCGTCATGACGGGCCGCCCGGTTGCGATGGCCTGCGCGCGGCGGGCGGTCTCGGTCCGCAGGGCGGCGCCGATGAGGAGGCCCCGCCGTGGCATACGGCGGATTGGGACGTTCTGGATGAACCCGAGTGGACGGTGCAAGCCGGCCCGGAAGGGGAGGGCGAGACATCGGGGGAGGTCGTCGACCTCGCTGATGTCGCGCGGCGTGTGCGTGAGCGCGGAGCCGCCGAGCAGGCAGGTCCCCGGGCGCCGATCGTGACGGTCGTGTCGGGCCAGGGCGGCGCCGGCAAGACGACGCTCGTGGCGGCCATGGCGGCGTGCGCCGCGCGCGCCGGGCTGCGGGCCGCCGTCGTCGACGCGGACTTGATGTTCGGCGATCTTCCGACGGTGCTCGGCGTCGATTCCTTCAGGGGCCTGGATGGAATCGACGCCCATGCCGTGGACGGCGAGTTGGCCGAATGCGATATCGAGTCGTGTGCGATGCGCGTCGGGCCCGGGTTGACGCTGTGGGGCCCGTTGATCGAGTCCGAGCGCGCCGAGTTGTACGGAGGGTCCTTGGAGCGACTGCTCGAGGCATTGCGCAGGGTCGCCGATGTGGTCTTCGTCGACACGTCGACGCACTGGGGCGATGCAGTAGCCGCCGCGGTCACCCTCTGCGACCGGTGCCTGGTCGTGGGGAGCTCGGGGGCGAATGCCGCCGGTTCCGCCGCCCGAGTGGTGGGCCTGGCCACCCGTCTGGGTGTTCCGGCGACCCGTATGACGAGCGTGTTCAATCGGTGCGGCGCCCATGGCTGCATGGAGGAGGATGCGATGCGGTTCGAGATGGGCGCGTCCCTGGGCTCCCGAGTGCGGATCTCGATGGGGGGAGATGAGGTTTCGGGTCTCATGGGATTCGGGAGGTTGGACGCCCTTATCTCCGGTGAGGGGCCCTTCGCCCGCGACGTGCGCGATTTGACCGCGCGCATGCTGGCTGAGCTCGGATGCGTGTTCGACGGACGACTCATGGGACCCGCGCCTGCAGAGGGGAGGGGACGCCTGAGGTTTCGATTGCCCTGGCGCCGTGCGGCGGGTGATCGCCCGTGAGCGTGTATCGCCGGGTCCGTGCTCGGCGGGGAGACGCCGGCGCTTCTGCGGCGCCGGGCGCGAACGCCGCCTCGGCGGGCAGGTCGAGAGCGCGCTTCACCGATGGGCCTCTGTCCGAGGTCCGCGTACGCGCGAAGTGCGCGGTGATGGAGCGGGTCGGGTATGTCGAGGTGGCTCGCATCGTGCGGGAGGGCATGGCGTCGCAGGCCCGCGCCGAACTGCGCCCCGCGCTCGAGGCGGTCTTGAATGCCGATGTTCCGTTCGAGTTGAGTTGGGACGAGCGCGACGCGTTGATAGCCGACGTGCTCGATGACATGACGGGGCTGGGGCCATTGCAGCCCCTGCTTGAAGACGACTCGGTGACCGAGATCATGGTGAACGGGAGGGACGGAACGTTTATCGAGCGCGGAGGGGTCCTGTACCCCCTGGGCAGGATCTTCGAATCGGACGAGCAGATCCGCATCACCATAGATCGGATCATCTCGCCACTCGGTCGCCGTGTCGATGAGAGGAGCCCGATGGTCAACGCGCGACTGCCCAACGGGTTCCGCGTGAACGCGGTGATACCTCCCATCGCCATCGACGGGCCCGTGATGACCATACGCAAGTTCTCGGATCGCATCAGCACGCTCGACCATCTGGTCCGACTCGGCTCGATTCCATCGTGGTACGCGCGGCTACTCGGATATGCGGTGCGCTGTCGGTTGGATCTCGCGGTCGCCGGAGGGACCGGCTCGGGCAAGACGACGTTGCTCAACGCCTTGTCGTGCGAGATCCCGCAGGCCGAGCGGATCGTGACGATCGAGGATTCCGCCGAGCTGAAATTCTCCAGGCACCCCCATGTGGTGCGCTTGGAGGCGCGTGACGCGTCGATCGAGGGAGCCGGCGAAGTCGCGATCCACGACCTTGTGGTCAATGCCCTGCGCATGCGGCCCGACAGGATCGTGGTGGGGGAGGTCCGCAATCGCGAGGCCATCGACATGCTCGAGGCCATGAGCACGGGGCACGATGGGTCGCTCACGACGCTTCACGCGGGGAGCGCGCAAGAGGCGGTCGTGCGCCTCACCTTGCTCGCCCGGTACGGAGTCGACTTGCAGAGCGAGCTGATCGAGGAGCAGATCGCAATGGCGCTCGACGGCGTGGTCATGTCGGTGAGAAAACCCGGCGGAGCGCGTTACGTCTCGTCGTTCACCGGGATTTCACGGGCAGAGGGAGGGGGCGTCCGCCTGACCGAATATGTCTCGTTCGACCCGGTCACCGAGGAGTGGAGATTGGTCGAGGAGCCGCCGTTCGTGGAGTCGGCGGTGCGCGCCGGCGCCCTTGACGAAGGGGAGGTGGCTGAATGGAGGTCGCTTTGTCCGCGGTAGTAGGCATGCTGGGGGCAATGTCGGTCGATCTCGCCCTTTTGCGAGGGGGAGAGATGGAGATCGATGTGGGGGAGTTCGTGCAGCTCGCCCAGCGCTCCGGCCGAAAGTGCAGGGAAGTGCTCGCTGCGATCGAGCGGGGGATGGCGCGCCGCGGGGTGCTCACACCGGCAGCGCGGAAGGACCGCGAGCGATTGGAGCGGGCGATGCCCGAGGCGTTTGGTGCCCTGGCCGCCTCCATGGCGTCGGGACTGTCGTTCGCTCAGGCAATGCGTTATGTGGGGAGCCATGCGGAGGAGCCGGTCCGCTCGGAGTTCCTTCGCGCCGAAGCGCAGGTCGCATGCGGCGCGGGAATCGCCGAGGTGTTGGATGAGCTGGTTGGAAGGCTCGAAGCTCCGGGGCTTGATTTCGTATCGCTCGCGTTGAAGGTGTCGCGGCGGACGGGGGCTCCCCTTTCGGGCGTGCTTTCCGACGCGGCGGGGCTCGTGCTCGAGCGGACGGAGCTGCGCAGGAGGCTGGATGTCAAAACGGCCCAAGTCCGCATGTCTGCGCGGTTGGTGGCGGCGATGCCGGCGGCGATGATCGCTTTCCTGATGATGTCGTCTTCGGATTTCAGAAGCGGGGTCGCCACGGTTCCGGGCGCCGCCTCGATCGCGGGAGCCCTCGCGCTCGACCTGGCGGCGTGGTCGATCATCCGCTCGATCATGCGGTCGGTGTGCTGAGTGAGGTCCGAAAGGGGATTGCGGGATGACGGGGATGGCGATTGATTTTGGGGATGGCGTCTCGCTTTCGGCGTGCGCCGCCCTCCTTTCATGGGCGATGTGGATGGCGTTGGATCCGCGTTCGATCGGGCTCCTGCGATTGGGGGCGGAGCGGATGCGGGATGGGTTGCGAGCGTTGATGTCGCACCGAGGTCCCGCAACCGGAGGGTCGTCCTCTCGGAGAGGGGGCGGGATCGGGATGGAGGAGGTGGCGGAGATGGTGGATATCGTGCGCTTGGGGTTGACTGCGGGCCTCTCGTTCGACGCATCGCTCTCCCTGTATTGCGAAGGGAGGGAGGGGCTGCTGGCGGAGGCGCTGGAAGAGGCCCTGTTCCGTTGGCGGGTCGGAATATCCACGCGTGCCGAGGCATTGGGGGGTGTCGCGCGGGAGTCGGGGGTGCGGGCGCTCGAGTCGTTCGCCGCGGCGGTATCGCAGGCGCTCGAATTGGGGGCGCCGCTCGCCGAGACACTCGAAGGCCAGGGACGTGAGATGCGCGCCGCGCACCGCGCACAAGTGGAGAGGGAGATAGAGCGCGTGCCCGTCAAATTGCTGATCCCCACGGGGACGTTGATATTGCCCGCGCTGTTGTTGTCGATCGTCGGACCGCTGCTCGCCGCGGCCGACATGGTTTGAAGGAGGATGCGATGGTCGAGTTGAAGGCATATATCGAGGAGGCCGTGAGGGATGCGCGCGCCGCGGCTCGCCGGCTTTCGGGGGCTGTCCCCCTTAGGTTGCGCGGACATGCTTGGGCCGCTTCGGGGCGAAGGTCCATGAGGCGCGTGCTCGATGAGGAGAGCGCTCAGGGGACGACGGAGTACGCGATTCTCGTCGGGGTGCTGGTGGTGATCGCGATTCTGGCGATCATCGCGTTCCGCGACAAGGTCAGCTCCCTGTGGGATGCGATCTCGCAGGGCATCAACAGCCTGTGAGGGGGTCGCGGGCGTCCCGACGGGTCATCGCGCTTTCCCTGGGGCTCGTCATGTTGTCCGCCGTGCTTTCTTTGGCCGCGCAGCGCGTCGTGGCGGAGCGAGGCGAGTCGCCAGTCGACGTTGCCGACGGCGGCTGGCGCCGCGGCGAGAGGAACCCCGCGGATGAGGGAGCTCAGAAGGACACCCCTATCGGAGATCTCCTCGAATCCCTGGGGCGGGCGGTTGCGCCGGACCGCACGAGGAGAAGCGCCCGGGATCGCTTTCTCGGCGATCTCGGCGAGATGCGGTCGGAGGAGGGGACGTGTTGGTCGGTGGAATTCGAGGAATCCGGCAGTCTGCCTGCGATCGCGGAAGGCGTTCTCAAGGAGTATGCCCGTGTGCCATCGGTCGATTTGATCGCGAGCGGTTATCTGGATTTGAAGGGCAATGTGTGGGGTGCGGTGCTTCGGGGAGGGACGTCATGGTGCGACGTGCTGCTGGTGTCGACGGGGGACGATGCGGTCAGCCGCGTTCGGGTGACGCGGACGACACCGGAGGGCGAGGGCGTTTGATCCGGACGGGGAAGTTGCTTTTCGAGCGGTCCGCCCAAGGATCGCTGGAGTATGCCCTCACGGTCTTGGCTGTCCTCTCCCTGATCGTCGGCATGGCGGCGCTGTGGCGCATGGGGGAGCGGGGAGGATTCGCCGAGCTCGCCCTCGACGCGGCGTCCCACCGAGTCGAAGGTGATGGTTGTGCCGACATCGCGCTGTATTGACCTCGGGCGGGAATGCCGGGCGCAGGCGACGATCGAGGCCGCTTTGGTGTTTCCCGTGTTCCTGACTTTGCTGTTGTTCGCCTTGCAGCCGGTGTGCCTGCTTTACACACGCGCCGTGATGGAATCTGCTGCGGCGGAGACGGCGCGCCTCATGATCACGGGAGAGGGGGATGTCCAGCTCTATCGCCGTTTCGCGCTCAGGCGTCTCGCCGCCGTCCCCGACCTCGCGATATTCCATGCGGGCGGCCCGCGGTCATGGGAGGTCGAATGCGCCTCGGCGTATGAGACGGGGGGATCGGTGGAGGTCGCGATCTCGGGTCATGTGAGGCCGTTGCCCGTCATCGGGGCGTTTGCGCGAGCGCTCGGGGCGCAAAATGCGCATGGCGATGTTCTTTTGGAAGTGGATGTCGAATACGAGGGGAGACCCTCGTGGCTGGAGGGGAGCTATGGGGATTGGATCTCGGTTTGGGGGTGACTGCCGGGCGCTCAAGCGGCGCTTTGGCCGTGAGGCGCGATCGGTCCTTCGGGGCCGGTCGGGAATCGGCCTGTTCATCGAGGAAGGGGCCTACACGACGGTCGCATCTGCCTGCGCGATGCTCATGGTGCTCGCCCTGCTCTTCTCCTCGTCGCTTGCGGTATGGAGCGCCTCGCGTGCCGGCGATGTGCAGGTGAGTGCGGATTCCGCCGCCTTGGCGGGGGAGAACGTCGTGAGTTCCTATCATACGGCGGCGACGGTCTTGGATGCGTGCGTCCTCAGTCTGGGGCTCGCGGGATTCTCGATGATGGGCGCGGGCATGGTGGGGCTGTTCGTCCCCGGCGGGCAATCGGTCGCGCGAGATACCTTGGATGCCGCGAGGCGCGTCTTGGATATGCGGAATTCGTTCGCGTCCTCCGCCTCGCGCGGGTTGAAGGGCGTCGAGGCGTCGTTGCCGTATCTCATCGCGGCGAACGCGGCCCGCATCTGCGATGCGCAGGGGGCGGGGGATATCGGCTACCGCGGGAGCGCCTTTGCGGTCCCACGGGCGTCGGCGTCGGAATTTCCCGCAATCGAGGACGGCGGGATCGACGTGGAGGGGCTTGGGCGGTCATGCGAGGGCCTGGAATCTGCCGCCGCCGAGTTGGAGCGGGTATCCGAAGAGGCGGCGGCAGCCAAGGAGCGGGCGTGGTTGGCGGATTGCGGCAGGGACGGCATGAACATGCGGGAGCGCGCGGCGAGTCTGTCCGGCATCTCGGATGCCGAGAATCCCGATTTCACGTCGAGTATCACCTGGGACCCCGAGGTGGCGATCGAGCGCGCCCGTGCGTACTATCGTTGGCGCCGTGAAAACGATGGTTCGGATGACCAGGGGGTCGAGGCGCGTGCCGATGCGGCGGCCCGCCGCGCATTTTACGCATATGCCTACGAGCGCCTCACCGAGGCCCGTGTGGTCGATGACGGGGAGGAGGCTTACACCACACTCGAGTTTCTGCCGCGCAACACCGAGGAGGTGAGGCGCACGACGCTTTACACCGACGCCCGGTGGCCGACGAGCGTCGAGGATGACGGTGTGACGCTTCATTTCGATCGTTCTTGCCCCGGGTCCGCCGGCGTCGTCGGCCCCCCGGCCGCCGTGTCCTCGATAGAGGACGGGTCGGTGCGGGAATGCCCGATATGCCGCTTCGGCGTGGACGACCTCGGTCGGGCGCCATCGGCATCGACGTCCATCGACAACGGGTTCGAGTATCACCTGCGCGCGTTCACACGGGAGCTCAAGGGGTATCTCGAGGCGCGCGGCAGGCAAAACGAGGCGGAGGCGATCGCGCGTGGCGAGGCGGAGGCCGCATCGAGCGATTTTGAGGATGCGATCTCCGAATTGGGCGGCCGGCGCCCCCGTATAGCGCCGCCCGGCCGCTACGGGTGCGTTTCCCTCGTGGTCTCAGATGGGGCTTCCGCTCCCGACGAGCTCAGGACGTCGTTCGCAGAGGCAGCCGATCTATCGGGGCGGGGCGCCATCGCCGCCGCCGTCCTCGCCCCCAGTGCGTTGTCGGGCGGCGATGACGTGCTGTCCGGGTTCCTCTCGTCACTCGAGGAGCGGGTCGGCGCGGAGGGCGCGGTGGGCTTGATGGATGGGGTGATGGACCTATGGGGCGGGCTGCTTGTCTCCTATGGCGACATGGGAAGCGGACTGGAGGAGGCGTTCGAGGGGCTCACGGAGGGGCTTGCCGGCGGCGGGATGGGCCCCGCGGGGTCGTGGCTGCGAAATCGCCTGTCGGATATCGTGCGCGCCCTGGATCTTCAGCCAGTCGATCTGAGACCGCGCAAACCGGTTCTCGTCGACAGTGCCGATGTGCTCGCCCGCTCCGATGTGGAGGGGCTTGCGAACATGCAGGACGCGCTGCGCGGGCTGTCGGGTGTCGATCTCGATTTCGAGGCGATGGCCCGGTCGATCGGGTATGACCTCGGCGAGCGTCTGGGATCGCTCGAGATCGTCTTGGCTGAGATCGAGTTGCCTGGCGGGCGGGTCGTGCCGATCACGCTTCGATTGGGGGATGTGATGGATATGGGGAGGTCGGGATATGGAGGGCCGTAGGGGGCTCGTCTTGGGGGAGAGCGCACAGGCGACCGTGGAGATGGCCGTGGTCGCCCCCGTCCTCATCGTCCTGGCGCTGATCTCCTACAACATGATGGTCTTTCTCTCGGCGACGGCTCGATTCGACCGCGTCGCCCCAGATATCGTGCTGGCCCATGGTTCGTCTCCCGCCTCCACGGGGGCAGAGCCGGCTCCTGGACGGGACCCGGCTTCCGATGCCGTGCGGACGGCTCTGGAGCGAGCGATGGAGGGCTATGAGGTGGAGATCGAGGTCGATTGCGTGGATGGGGCGGTGAACGAGGGCGTGGACGGCGCGTCCGCCGCGGCGAGCGGGGAAGGTGCTGACGGGTCGTCGATGCTCGGCCTTGTGGGGGCGCAACGCACATTTCGATGTTCGATGCGGTTTCGCCCTTGGCCGCAGATCCGGTCGATAGCGGGGGTGGAGTTCGGTGCGCCCTTCGAGTTGAGGCACATGAGGGCCGTGGTCATCGACCCTTGGCGTTCGGGCGTGGTCGTATGATCCGGTCTCGCAGGCGATGTCTCGCCGGGCGCGCCGCGGTTGCTCGCGCGCTCGATGAGCTGGGATGGGCGGGAGATTCCGATTGCGCGCAATCGTTCTTCGAACGTTTGCGGGGTTTTACGCGCTTGGGGCGCATGAGGGGAGACGGGGGGCCCGAGATCTTGGTGTTCCCCCATTGCCGAGCGCTGCATACCTGCTTCATGAGGTGCGAGCTCGATATCGCGTTCGCAGATGCATGTGGATCGGTGCTGCGTTTGGAGGAGGGTGTGGGGCCCGGAAGGTTTCTCTTTTGCTTTCATGCGGAGTTCGCGTTGGAGCGCAGGGCGGGCGCCGAGAGTGGGAATCGCTGACCGCGCTATTTCAAGGCGGATGATCGGGCTGCCATCGCGTGCGAGCCGCATCCCGAACTATTTTTGAAAAAATCGCTTGACCCGTCTTCTCGTTTTGGTATAGTAATCACCGCTGTCAGCGACAGCATGACTTGGCTCGGTAGCTCAGTTGGTAGAGCAGAGGACTGAAAATCCTCGTGTCAGGGGTTCGATTCCCTTCCGCGCCACCCTCGTTCTTAAAAGACCTCCTGGTAACAGGAGGTCTTTTTTGTATCACTTCCCTTGCGTCCCGTTGGGAACGGACGGGCTATGGGTATCAGGTTGGTATTACAGCGGCCCTGCCGCACGAAGCGACATTCGAGGGGAGCACCGATGTCAGATAGGATCCGCGGCGTAAATCTGTCCGGTTGGTTCATCTTGGAACCATGGGTCACGCCGTCTTTGTTCGCCGCCACCGGCGCCTCAAACGATGGGGAGCTTCAGCAGGTGCTCGGTGCGGTCGCATACAACGAGCGCGTCCGCGAACACTACGAGACCTTTATCTCCGAGGCTGATTTCAGGCGCATGTCCGCCATGGGCCTCAATGCGGTCCGCATTCCCCTGCCGTGGCACGTATTCGGCTCCCAGACCGATCGGGAGTCCTACATCTCGTGCATCGATTACGTCGACCGGGCGGTCGAGTGGGCGGAAAAGTACGACATGCGCGTCCTGCTCGACCTCGCGACGGTTCCCGGCGGCCAGGGCGACGCCAACGGGTCCTCCGCGGCCTCCGATATCGTGGGCGATTGGCACGCATCCCTGAGCGGCCGCGCCGTCGCGCTCGAGACGCTCGAGCGTCTCGCGGAGCGCTACGGGGAGCGTGACGGCCTGCTCGGCATCGAGATGCTCGATTCTCCCGTCATGAGCGTCCGCAAGAACCTGTTCACCGTGACCGAAGGCATCCCCAGTCACTACCTGCGCAATTTCTATCGCGATGCCTATGAGGCGATTCGTAGGCACATGCCGACGCGCAAGGTCATCGTCTTCTCCGATTCCGGCCATCCGAGCGCGTGGAAGCGCTTCATGGCCGGCGAGCGCTATCAGAACGTCGTGATGGACCTGCATCTGTACCACTTCCGCGACGAGACGGCCCAGGATATCACCACCCCGAGGGGCCTTTCCGCGGCGCTCGGACGCAACAGGGCGCTGATTCACCAGGCGACGGATCTCGGATTCCCGGTTTTCGTGGGGGAGTGGTCGGGTGCCGCCGTGCTCGCCGGCTCGTCTCTCACGCCCGAGGGGCGCCGCGCCTATGAGCGCGTGTTCGTCTCCAACCAGCTGGCGACTTTCGACGACGCCGACGGCTGGTTCTTCCAGACCTGGAAGACCGAGCGCCGTATCGCCGCGTGGGATGCCCGCGTGGCGCTCGCCCCGCTCGAGCGCGCGATGATGGAGTAGCGGATGGCGGAGAACAAGGTGGAACGCCTCGGCGCCGGTGCGGAGGGCGTGCTTTCCATGGTCGGCACGCCGATCGGCAATCTAGGGGACCTTACCCCGCGGGCGGCTCGGGCTTTTCGCGATGCAGATGTGATTTGCTGCGAGGATACGCGCGTGACCTCGAAGCTCCTGGCTCATCTGGGCATTTCCAAACCTCTCGCCCGTTGCGATGAGAATGTGATCGAGCGGCGCGCTCCCGAGCTCGTGGACCGACTGCTCGCCGGCGAGCGAATCGCCTTTGCCTCCGATGCCGGCATGCCGAGCGTCTCCGATCCCGGCCAGGTGCTGGTCGACGCGGCGCGCGAGGCTGGCGTTCGCGTCGAGGTGCTCCCGGGCCCTTCCGCTTGCGTGACCGCCCTCGTGCTGTCCGGCATCCCGTGTGACCAGTTCTTCTTCGAGGGCTTTTTGCCGCGCAAACATGGAGAACGGGTAAAGCGTCTGCGCCGGCTCGCGTCCATTCCCGGCGCGTTGCTGTTCTACGAGTCCCCGCATCGGGCTGAGGCGTCCCTCGAGGCGATCGCCGAGGTGTTCCCGGGGCGTACGGTGGCGCTTTGCCGTGAGCTCACGAAACTTCACGAGGAGGTCCTGCGTGATGAGGCGCCGGTTCTGCTCGAGCAGGTGCGCGAGCGCGGCGAGCTCAAGGGCGAGATGGTCATCGTGGTGGCGCCTCCGAGCGAGGAGGAGCTCGAGCGCCTTCAGGCCGTTCTTGCGTCTGGTGTCGATGAGGGTGCCGCTGCCGATCCCGAGGAGTTGTTGCGTTCGGATATCGCCGAGGGTCTCGCCGCCGGCGATTCGGCAAACGCGCTGGCTAAACGCTTGGCGCAGAAGTACTCGCGCAAGAAGCGCGACGTGTACAACTTGATCTTGGAGACCCAAGACGGTGATTGACGGACCTTGCCCGCACCGTTCGCGTGAGGTCGAGATTGACGGACCTTGCCCGCGGCGTTCGCGTGAGGTCGACGGGGCGTGTCCGGGGTGGGCGCGCGCATGTTTTCGCGACAGATGCGAACATATGCGCGCGCCCCTTTTTACACGTGGAATTTCAGCTGCTAGAATGAAGAATTGCATGAAAACCAAGAGGGAAGGAAGCCGCGCGTCATGAGCTCGAAGCCGTCCTATTACATCACTACCCCCATCTACTATGTGAACGCCGACCCGCACCTGGGCACCGCGTACTCCACGATCATCGCCGACGTCCAGGCGCGTTACCGCCGCGCCGCCGGCTACAACGTCAAGTTCCTCACCGGCATGGACGAGCACGGCCAGAAGGTCGCCGAGGCCGCCGAGAAGCACGGCATGACCCCGCAGGAGTGGTGCGACTCCCAGGCCCCGCACTTCCATGAGCTGTGGAGTGAGCTGGAGATCTCGAACGACGACTTCATCCGCACCACCGAGCCGCGCCAGAAGCGCGCCGTGCAGTACCTGTGGGAGCGCATGCAGGAGGCCGGTTACATCTACAAGGGCAGCTACGACGGCTGGTACTGCGTGCCGGACGAGACCTTCTTCACCGAGACCCAGGTCGAGAAGGCCGATGAGGCTCGCGGCACGGAAGGTCAGCATCTGTGCCCCGACTGCGACCGCCCGCTCGAGCGCGTCAAGGAGGAGAGCTGGTTTTTCAAGCTCTCCGCGTTCCAGGACAAGCTGCTGGCGCTCTATGACGAGCACCCGGACTTCGTTCAGCCCGACTTCCGCATGAACGAGGTCCGCTCGTTCGTCGCGGGCGGCCTGAACGACCTCTCCGTCTCCCGCACGTCCTTCGACTGGGGCATCGAGGTGCCCTTCGATGACGAGCATGTGACTTACGTGTGGTTCGACGCGCTCACCAACTACATGACCGCCGTGGGCTACGGCGCCGAGGGCGATGAGGCGGCCGCCGACTTCGCCTATCGTTGGCCCGCGCAGACCCACATCGTGGGCAAGGACATCATCCGATTCCACTGCGTGATCTGGCCCGCCATGCTCATGGCGCTGGGTGAGGCCCTGCCCGAGCACGTCTTCGCCCACGGCTTCCTCACCGTGAAGAACGAGGAGACCGGCAAGGCCGAGAAGATGTCCAAGTCCCGTGGCAACGCCATTGCCCCGCGCGAGGTCATCGAGAAGCTCGGCGTCGAGGGCTATCGCTATTACTTCATGACCGATGTCACCCCGGGCACTGACGGCGCCATCAGCTTCGGCCGCATGGAGCAGGTTTACAACGCCGACCTGGCCAACAGCTGGGGCAACCTGATCTCGCGCTCCACCAACATGTGCATCAAGTACTTCGAGGGCGCCACGCCCGAGCGCGATCCCGAGGCCGCCGGCATGGGCGAGAGCCCGCTGGCCGCGACCGCCGAGGGCATCTTCGATCGCTACGCCGCGAAGATGGAGGCCTTCGCCTACGGCGACGCCGCCAAGGAGGTCATGGACCTCATCCACGCCGCCAACCACTACATCGAGGATTCCGAGCCCTGGACGCTCGCCAAGGATCCCGCGAAGGCCGGCGAGCTCGCCAACGTGATCTGGAACCTCCTCGAGGCGATCCGCATCTCCGCGCACCTGCTCATGCCGCTCATGCCGTCCACGAGCGCCGAGGCACTGCGCCGCATCGGCTGCGAGGCCGAGGCAGCGACCGACGATATGGCCTCCGCCTGCGCGTGGGGCCGGCTCGCCGCGGGGCTGCCGGTCGAGAAGGGCGACGCCCTGTTCCCGCGCCTGGGTTAGCTCGGCGCGCGCCCGCGCCGCGATTGCCGGGATATGAAGGGTGGGGGTCACGTGCACACGTGGCCCCATCGCTATAGGACCGACTGCCAGATCAACGTCACAAGCTGCTGAGAGGTGCCCATGACCACATCGCCGCTAGCCAATCCGACCGCCACACGCGAGATGCTCGAGGCCTTCGGCCTGGCGACCAAGCATCGACTCGGCCAGAACTTCCTCATCGACAACCACGTGATCGAGCGCATCATGGCGCTCGCCGAGCTCGCGGGTTCCGAGCGCGTGCTGGAGGTCGGCCCCGGCATCGGCACCCTGACGCTGGCGCTCGTCCAAGAGGCGGCTCGCGTGACGTCCATCGAGATGGATGCGGAGCTCGAGCCGGTGCTCTCCGCGCATGCGGTCGACCATCCCAACTTCCGCTTCATTATGGGGGACGCCCTGACGGTCCCTCCCTCCGCCATCGCCGAGGCTGGTGGGGGTGAGCCCGCATTGCTGGTGGCGAACCTGCCCTACAACGTGGCCGCAACGATCATCCTGCAGTTTTTCCAGACCATGCCCTCTCTGCGCCGTGCCGTGGTCATGGTGCAGAAGGAGGTCGCCGACCGCATCGGCGCGGTGCCGGGCACCAAGGCGTACGGCGCTTATACGGTCAAGCTCTCCCTGTATGGTCAGGTGACCGGCAGGTTCGAGGTGCCGCCCCGCTGCTTCATGCCCGCGCCCCATGTCGACTCGGCCGTGGTCCGCATCGACCGCGTGGACGTGCCCTGCGCGCAGGGCGAGGCCGCGTCCACCGTCGACGTCGAGGCGGTCGCGCGCGTGGTGGATGCCGCCTTCGCCCAGCGCCGCAAGACCATCCGCAACTCGATGGGCTCCAATGGGTTCGATAAGGACGCCCTCGACGTCGCATTCGAGGCGTGCTCAATCGCACCGACGGCCCGCGCCGAAGCGCTCGCAACCGCCGATTTCATCGCCCTTGCCGATGCCCTGGCATCTTCCGGCCACGGGGCGTGACGCTCATGGCCATCTCATTCACCAAGAAGAACAAGGTGTTCGCCCTGCCCGATGCGCAGGCGCCGTTGTTCGACACCCATGCGCACCTGCGCTCGTTCTGGGGTGGGGACAAGGACCCCGTCGATGTGCTCGTCCGGGCTTTCGAATCGGGCGTCCGCGGGCTCATGACCATCTACGACCCCATCGCCGACATGGGCGAGGAGACCCCGGATGCGCCGGCGTTCTCCCATTGGCTGCAAAGCGTGTCCGAAGCCGCCTTGGGCCGTGGGGCGGACCTGCCCGTGCGATATCTGGTGGGCGTCCACCCGTACGGGACGCTCGATTACACCGATGAGCTGCACGCGCAGATCGAGGCCGCGTTGGATGACCCGCTGTGCGCGGGCATCGGCGAGATCGGACTGGATTACCATTTCGACGCCGCCGACGATATCGAGGCGGCGCCCCATGATGCGCAGATGCGCGTGATGATTCGTCAAATGGAGCTCGCGGTGGCGCGCGACGTGCCGGTCGAGTTGCATTTGCGCAACGACAATGGGGATGAGGAGCGCACTGCCCATGCTGATGCGCTGCGCGTGCTCGCCCAAACGGGCGTTCCCGCGGCGGGCTGCGTCCTTCATTGCTTCGGTGAGGACCGTGCGACCATGGAACGTTTTTTGGAACTCGGGTGCCATATCGCCTTCGGCGGGGCCGCGACCTTCAAGCGCAACGACGCCGTGCGCGAGGCGTTCGCCGCGTGTCCGCTCGATCGGTTGCTGCTCGAGACTGACTGCCCGTATATGGCCCCCGAGCCCATTCGCGGCCTGGAGTGCGAGCCGTCTATGATCGTGCAGACCGCCGATGTTCTCGTATACGATCGCGCCGATCGCACCGGTGAGATACCCGAGCAGATCGCCCGGGGGATATGGAATACATCGAACGCCTTATTTGGAGGTTGCCATGAGTAGGAGATCGAAGCGCGATATGACGCCCGAGGAGCTCGCCGAGCTCGAGGCTGAGGACGAGCGCGCCATGAACGCCGCCCGCGAACTTCGCGCCCGCCGCGAGGCGGTGCAGGGTCCCGCACCGATCGACCGGGACATTCATGCGGCCCTGCCGCTCGCTCACGTCGCCTATGGGTTGCTTGCGGCGACCGTCTTTGCGTTCATGGTCTCGCGGCTCGGTGTCTACTTGGGCAGCCCCGAGTTGGAGTCGTTTGCGAGCATCGCCACGACGCTGCTGTTCATCGCCACGTTCGCCACGTGGTTCATTTCCCGGCATCAGGCGAAGAAGCTCACGCGCGAGCAGCGCGGCGAGTAGCTCGCGCCTGCAGGGAATGGGTGCGGCTGGGATCAGGCGCCGGGCGAAGTGCGGTGTTATGCACCCCAACCGTCGAGCGTGAGCGGGTCCGGCATGGTGGCGTATACACGCTGCTCCGCTGTGCGCGGCTTCCCCTCGAAGAATCGAACGACGCGGTCGAGTTGGACCACGAGCCATTCGACGATGTTGGGTGATTCAAGCGAGTCGAGCGTCACAAGCTGGACGGAGCCCACGTCGGTCCCGTCCTGCGCGTAGGAGACTTTGCCTGCGACCGTCCCCTTTTCGCGGCTGCCGGAGAGATCTTCGACCTCGATTTTCTGTTTGACATCTCCGGCGAGTGTGAAGATGCGCGCGGTCGCGGTTGCGTCGGCGAATCCGAGGTCCATGAGCTTGTCGGTCCAGTCGACACACGACGCCTCGGCCGCAAGAGGGATTCCTCCCAGGGTCTTGGGCGTGGTCGCAAGCGGCAGGTCTGCGAAATGCCCGTAGTACCAATTTGCCAGGGTGATCGTGTCCTGGAAGCGGGCGTCGTCGCCGTCTGCCCCGAACAGGGCGATATAGACTTCGCCCTCCGGTTCGCGTGAGAACGCGCACACGAAGCACTCGCCCGCCTCGTATGTGCTGCCCGTCTTGCCGCCGAGGTTGCCTTCTTGCCCAAGGATCTTGTTGCGCACGATGAGCGGTTGGGTGCGCGACGATCCGTCGGCGGAGGTGATGTGTATCTCGGTGGCGCCGCTGCACGCGACTGCGCGGAACCGATCGTTCTTCATGCCCTCTGCCCATATGCGCATGACGTCCCGCGCGGTGCTGTGCAATTGCCCGGTCCATGCCCCGAAGTCGAGGCCGTGGGCGTTTTCGAACAGCGTGTCGGAGCACCCGAGTTCAACGGCGCGGTCGTTCATGGCTTTGATGAAGGTCCCGTATGGGTCGGGGCTTGATGGGTCGATTCTGGCGCCGACCGTGTTGGCGATGGCGGTCGCGACATCGTTGCCGCTCATCACCATGAGGCCGGTGAGCGCCTCTTCCATGGTGAGGGTGTCTCCCTCTTTGAGCCCCACGCATGCCTCGCCGACGGTTGCGGCGGCGTGGTCGACCGTCACGATGTCGCTCGCGTTGCTGTGCTCGATGGCTATGAGGGCCGTCATGACCTTGGTGGTCGACGCAATCTTGATGGGGGCGTCGGCTTCGCGTTCAAAATACACGGTGCCATCTGGGCGCATGATGATAGCATGGGTCGCCCCGATGTCGGGCATCTCCTCGAGGGCGATTCCGCGTTCCTGCGCCGAAGTTCCCAAGACGACGTCGCTTGCGAGGGCGGTGGCATGTGCGTGCTCGACGGGGCATGCGAGCAGGATGAATGCTACAGCGAGAGCCGCCCTGGGGATGGCTGATAGTATCTTGTTCATGCGTTCCTTCTGTCTGGTGAACTGAGTGAAGTATACGCTTCGCGACGGTTGGGCTCTGTTTCGCGCCAGCTGGTATATCGGTCATTCCGATTGTGGTCAAAAATATAACTCATACAGTATTTGAGACGGAGTAGGGGCGGTACTTGGCGTCAATCTGAAAGGTGAAACGCTGAAAATGGAGCGACAAGTGGCTTTCGCGGGTTTTCGGAGCCCCTTCTGAGAGTCTGAAGCCCGTTTTTATATGGAGAATAACTGTATGAAGCGACATCGTGACCAAAACCTCGACGAGTGAGTTCTTAGCATATGCTTAATGCGTTTATCAGGAGGTGCGTCGGCGTTGCCTTTTCGCGATAATGGACGGAATGGAAAGGAGCATGCCGTGGAAACGCCTCGCATCCTCGTCGTCGACGACGAGCGGACCATCACCGACCTTGTCGGCATCTACCTGCGCAACGAGGGATTCGATGTCACATTGGCGTATACGGGCGCCGACGCCGCGAGGCTCATCCTCGAGCATGAGTTCGACCTCGCGGTGCTCGATATCATGCTGCCCGACGTGGACGGTTTCGAGTTGCTCCGCACCATTCGCTCGGAGCGAACCTACCCGGTGATCATGCTCACTGCTCGTGACAGCCAGTCCGATAAAATCGAGGGGCTGTCGCTGGGAGCGGACGATTACATGGTGAAGCCCTTCCGCCCGCTTGAGCTCGTGGCGCGCTGCAAGGCACAGCTCCGCAGGTACACGAGGTACGGAAGCCGTGAGCAAGCGGTGGCAGCCGAGGACACGGGTCCGATCATCTCTTTCAACGGCTTGGAGATCAATCGCGACGCCCGCACGGTGACGGTGGATGAGAAGTCCGTCCGTTGCACTCCGCTCGAGTATTCGATCCTGCTGTATCTCGCCGAGCACCGCGGGTGCGTGGTTCCGGTCGAGGAACTTTTCCGCGCCGTGTGGGACGAGGAGTTCATGGCCGGATCAAACAACACCGTCATGGTGCACATCCGCCACCTGCGCGAGAAGCTGGGCGACGACGCCCAGAACCCGCGCTTCATCAAGAACATCTGGGGCGTCGGGTACACCATCGAGAAATGATGCGCCGGAGTCGGGCCATGTCGATGCGGTTGAGAGCGAGGTCCCATGTGGGGCGATAGAAAGAAAACCGAGCGCCGGGCGCATGCGCCGGTCAATCCCGTGACGGGGCTTCCCAACGATCCCGCAGCCTCCGGTGGCCGCGAGGTTGACGATCGCGATCGCATCGCATTTTGGGATCGTGCCTCGTCCGAGTTCGCACAGCACCTGAGTTCCGCGCCCGATATCGCCCAGGATCGTGATGCGGGCCGTGCCTTCACCACTGCGAACGCCTCGATCGACGAGCTGCTCGACCGCCTGCGCGGCCTTCTCGACAGCAGGTTGCTGTCCATTATCGTGCTGGTCCTGCTCGCGTTTGCAGTCATTGCGCGCGAGAGCTTCGTGGCGTTCCTCATCGCGGTCGTTGTCGGCTATATGCTCACCGACCGGTTCCTCACCGTCCGTCGGGCCGTGACGCTCGGCGGTTCGGCATGGTTTTTCGTCATTTTCCTCGGTTCCCTGCTCACGGCGCGCATGCGCCCCCTGTTCGTCGACATCGACTACCTGTTCATGTTCTGCGGTTTCCTGCTCGCGCTCGCAGTGTGTGGCGTCTTTTTCGCGGGTCGGGCGCTTTATTACGTGGGATACGATCGAGGCCAGGCGGTCGCGGACCGCGTGATCGCGGGCCATATCGTGGACCGCCTTATCGACAACCCGCAGGACGTGGACAACCTTGATGGAACGTATCTCGAGGTCGAGGGCGCGATCAGCCGTGTGCGCGATCGAGAGCGCCAGACGGCCGACGCCCTGCGCGACGAGGCGCGCCGCAAAGATGACCTCGTCACCTACCTCGCGCACGATCTCAAGACGCCGCTCGCCAGCGTGGTGGGCTATCTGTCGCTGCTGGAGGAGGCCTCCGATCTCCCGGTCGAGCAGCGTTCCCGCTTCACGGGAATCGCCTTGGACAAGGCCCATCGCCTCGACGCTCTCATCGAGGAGTTCTTCGATATCACACGCTTCGATTTCCATGACATCGTTCTCACGCGCGGTTACGTCGATCTTACGCTGCTTCTCGCCCAGGTGGCCGATGAGTTCTACCCGACTTTGGCCGAGCAGGGCAAGTGTGTCGAGGTGGATGCTCCGACGAGCCTCACGGTTCTCATCGACGGAGACAAGATGGCGCGCGTCTTCAACAACGTGATGAAAAACGCCATCGCGTACAGCTACGAGGGTTCGACCATCCGCATCTTGGCGGAACGCGAGGGCGGGTCCGTCACCGTGCGCTTCGAGAATCAGGGCGATCCGATTCCCGCCGCCAAGCTCGGGACGATCTTCGAGAAGTTTTACCGTCTGGACGCGGCGCGCGCGACGAATCGCGGCGGCGCCGGCCTCGGCCTCGCCATCGCGAGGGAGATCGTCACCGCTCACGGTGGAAGCATCTCGTGCGAGTCGACACCGGAGTGCACGGTCTTCACCATCGTGTTGCCTGGTTAGAAGCGACGCCGAAGCCGTTCGCAAAGGCTTGGGCAGACGAGCGATATCGGCGGCGTCGAGGCGAGCGGGCGGCGACGACGTCGCCGCCGGAGGCGATGGCGAGGTTAAAGAGGTTTTTCGTACAAGTTCCGGGTTTTTCGGAGTAGGCTTATTCGTGCCCTATCGCGACCTGCGGTTTTACCGACGTTTCTCGCCGCATGACGGCGCTGTGATCTGCGAAACCGGAAAACAGTACGAAAAAGCTCGCTGACATCCGGGTTTTGGCCTCACGCGACTGGCCCCCATCGTCAAAGGGATGCCTTACAGGTTCCTTACAGAGGTCTTTCCCGCCTATGAACAGGGTTCCGTATCATTCTGGGCGCTATGACGTTCATGATGAGGAGGAACTAGGTGGATCGTACGTCTGAGGAAAGCGCCCGCGCTATGGCCCGCGCTGCCGAGGAGGCCTCGGCGCGCGAGATGGGCGGCGCCGCGTTCGAGCAGGCTGGCATGGAGCAAGCGGCTCCCGTGCACGAGACGCGCATCTCTGTTGAGAACGTGAACCTGTATTACGGCGATCACCATGCGCTCAAGGACGTGTCGATCGATATCCCCGAGCGCGAGATCACCTCGTTCATCGGGCCGTCCGGCTGCGGCAAGTCAACGCTCCTGCGTTGCTTGAACCGCATGAACGACTACGTGAAGGACTGCCGCGTCGAGGGCTCCATCAAGCTCGACGGGCGCGACATCTACGCCGATTACAACACGACGCTGCTCCGTCAGCGCGTCGGCATGGTGTTCCAGCACCCCAATCCGTTTCCCATGAGCATTTACGACAACGTCGCCTACGGTCCCCGTGGCGCCGGCGTCAAGAGCCGCGGCGAGCTCGACGAGCTCGTCGAGGACTCCCTGCGCCGTGCCGCCCTGTGGGACGAGGTCAAGGACAAGCTCAAGGAATCCGGCCTGAGCCTGTCCGGCGGTCAGCAGCAGCGCCTGTGCATCGCCCGTGCGATTGCCGTTCAGCCGGAGGTCCTGCTCATGGACGAGCCCACGTCCGCCCTCGATCCGATCTCCACGGTCCAGGTCGAACAGCTCGCCATGGAGCTCAAGCGCGATTACACGCTCGTCGTCGTGACGCACAACATGCAGCAGGCGGCACGTATCTCCGACTCGGTGGCGTTCTTCCTGCTCGGCGAGCTCGTGGAGCACGCCCCCACCGCGCAGATGTTCAAAGCGCCCCGCGATCAGCGCACCGCCGACTATCTCACCGGCCGCTTCGGTTAGGCGGAGGATCATCCGCTCGACCCGCATCGCAGCGGGTAGAATTTACGAAACGGCCGAGGAGGTACCATCCGCATGATTTACTACGTCGAAGACGATGACAACATCAGGGGCCTCACCCTGTATGCCTTGCGTCAGCAGGGCATCGAGGCCGAGGGCTTCAGCTGCGACAGCGAGTTCAAGGCCGCCGTCGCCCGCCGCGTGCCCGATGCCGTGCTCCTCGACATCATGCTGCCCGATACCGACGGTCTCGAGATCATGCGCCGCCTCCGCGCCGACCAGGCGACCGCGACGGTGCCGATCATGATGCTCACCGCCAAGGATTCCGAGCTCGACAAGGTCGTCGCCCTCGACGGCGGCGCTGACGACTACCTCGCCAAGCCGTTCTCCCTCATGGAGCTCACGAGCCGTTGCCGAGCGCTGCTGCGCCGAGGAGGCATGATGAACCGCCCTGCGCCCGAGATGCTGAGCGTGGGCGGCATCGAGCTCTCCCCCAGCCATCGCGAGGTTCGCGTGGAGGGGCGCGAGCTCAAGCTCACCCTGCGCGAGTTCGACCTGCTCGAGTACCTCATGCGCAAGCCCGGCGTGGTCTTTACCCGTGAGTCCCTGCTGCAGAGCGTATGGGGCTGGGACTTCGACGGCGGCTCCCGCACCGTCGACGTGCACGTCCAGACCCTGCGTCAGAAGCTCGGCGCGCATGCCGACCGCATCGAGACGGTCCGCGGCGTGGGGTACCGATTGGTCGATCGCGCCGCGGCCGATGACGCGTCCGCGGATTCCGGCGAATGAGCAGCCGCCAGTCGCTTTCGAGGCGCGTGTTCGCGACCATTCTCGGAATGTCCCTCACGACCATCGTCGTGTTCGCCCTCGCGTTGACGCTCATCGTGCAGCAGCGCCTCGTGCACGCCACGAGCGCCGAGCTCGCCGACGAGGCGCGCGTGGTCGCTTCCGCGCTCAACAGCGCGCCCAGCCATCTGACCATGCTCCGCCGCCTCCGCCTGGAGAACACCCGCGTGACGCTCGTGGACGCCGACGGCGACGTCTTGTACGACAGCGATACCGATGCGAGCAAGATGGAGGACCACGCCGACCGGCCCGAGATCGAGCAGGCGGTCGCCAAGGGCAGCGGCTCCGCCGAGCGCTCGAGCTCAACGCTGGGTGAGGTCATGTTGTACCAGGCGGTCCGTCTCGCCGACGGCAGCGTCGTCCGACTCGCCGAGGGGGAGGCCGGCTATCTGGCGATCTTGGGCACGCTCGCCGCCCCCGTGGCGCTGATGGTCATCGGCGGGGTGCTGGTGGCCGTCGTCGTCGCCCGCCGCGAATCTCATCGCATCATCGAACCCCTGCTCGAGGTCGACCTCGACCATCCGCGCCGCAATGTCCAGAACGCCTATTCCGAGATGGAGCCCATGTTGGAGCGTATCGAGAGCCAGCGCCAGGAGCTGAAGCGCCAGATGCGGGTGCTGGCCGATAACGATCGCATGCGCCGCGAGTTCACCGCCAACATCACGCATGAGCTCAAGACCCCGCTGACCACGGTTTCCGGGTATGCGGAGCTCATCGCCAACGGGCTCGTCACCGACGAGGCGGACCTGCGTGATTTCGGTCGCCGGATCTACAGCGAGGCGGGCCGCCTCACCTCGCTGGTGAATGACATCCTCACCCTGTCGAACCTCGATGAGGCGGAGCGCTCGGAGGGGGAGTCCGCGGCGGCCGCCTTGGGCGCGCGTGAGCCCATCGACGTCCCACTCACCTTGGAGGGGATCGCCCAGCGCTTGGAGCAGGTCGCCGCGCGCGCCGAGATACAGCTGGTCGTGAGCTGCGAGCCGGCGATGGTGACGGGGGTTCCGCGCCTGATCGACGAGCTCGCGTACAACCTCGCGAGCAATGCCATCCGCTACAACCACCCGGGCGGCACGGTGACGTTGTCGTGCGGCATGGAGGACCTTCCCGGTGAGGGGCTTCCCACCCCGTTCATCCGCGTCGCGGATACGGGCATCGGCATAGCCCCCGAGGAGCAGGGCAAGATCTTCGAGCGTTTTTACCGCGTGGACAAGAGCCGTTCCAAGGCGCGCGGGGGCACGGGCCTCGGCTTGGCGATCGTGAAGCACGCCGCCTCCTATCATGGCGCCCGCATCGAACTCGACAGCGAGCTCGGTCAGGGCACCACGATCACGGTGCATTTTCCCGTCCAGGAGAAAATAGAGGTGTAGACGAAGAGGTGTAGACGGGGGTGGGAGTCGGCGTCGGCAGATCGACCGCGTGCGGCGCCCGACCCCAAGAGCGTGCGAGCCCCATACCGCCCGCGCGGGGGTTCGTACCGCTGGTTGGGGGCTAACACGTTTCAGCCCGAAGAACTCGGCGGCGCGCCGCCCGACACGCTGCGTCCCTGCATATACTGGCTCCATGGCCATCATGAGAAAGGGGCAGCCTTGAAGTTCTTCATCGACACCGCAGATCTTGACGAGATAGCCGAGGCGAAAAGCTGGGGCTGTCTCGCGGGGGTGACCACCAATCCGAGCCTGTACGCCAAGACCGGCGGCAGGCTCGTTGATTTTGAGCCTCATATGCAAAAGATCGCCGAGCTTTGCAAGGGGCTGCCCGTATCGGCCGAAACTACCGCGACGACGGTCGAGGAGATGGTGGCGGATGGGCTCCGTCTGGCCGCACTCGCCCCGAACATCGTCATCAAGCTGCCCATTTGCGAGGCGGGACTGGCCGCGTGCCGCGCCCTGGCGGACGAGGGCATCCGTGTGAACATGACGCTCGTGTTCTCGGCGACCCAAGCGCTGCTTGCCGCCAACGCCGGCGCCCGCTACATCTCGCCGTTCGTGGGCCGGTACGACGACATCGCCCTCGATGGCATTTCCCAGCTCGCGGACGTCATCACGTGCATCAAGAATTACGATTGGTCGGACAAGAACCCCGATGGCGTGGTCGAGATCATCACCGCCTCGGTGCGAACGGCGAACCATGTGGTGCAGGCCGCCCTTCTCGGAGCCGATATCGCGACCGTTCCCATGAAGACGCTCAAGAAGTGCCTCCGCCATCCCCTGACCGACGCGGGCATCGCCGCGTTCGAGGCGGACTGGAATCGGGTCGTCGGTTCTGAGTAAAGGGGGTTCGCAAGGTGTTCGGCACCTCTCGGAATCGATTTATGGTAAAGCGCTTTATCGCAGGTAGATGACCGTATTTGCGAAAAAAATAGTTTTGAATTTACCGTTTGCTTGCGTTGTCCGCGCCGCTTGTGCCGCTATCATTGACGCGTACATTACGCACCGCTCACCCACAAGGAGGCATCGTCCATGAGCGATGAGGAACTCATCCAGGTTGCCAATGAGGTCAGGAAGGGGGTCGTGGTCGGGACGCACGCCGCGAAGTCCGGCCATCCCGGCGGGTCGCTCGGCGCCGCCGACATCATCACCTACCTCTACTTCGAGGAGATGAACGTCGACCCGGCAGACCCGCGTCGCGCCGACCGCGACCGCTTCGTGCTCTCCAAGGGCCACTGCGCTCCCGCGCTGTATGCGGCCCTCGCCGAGCGCGGCTTCTTCCCCAAGGAGGACCTCGAGTCCCTGCGCCATGTCGGCTGCCACCTCCAGGGCCATCCCAACATGAACGACACCCCCGGCGTCGACATGTCCACCGGCTCCCTGGGTCAGGGCATCTCCGCGGCTGTGGGCATGGCGCTCGCCGCCAAGCACTGGGGCGATGCCTATCGCACCTACTGCCTGCTTGGCGACGGCGAGATCGAGGAGGGCCAGGTCTGGGAGGCCGCCATGTTCGCGGGCAACCAGCAGCTGGACAACCTCTGCCTCATCGTCGACCACAACGGTCTGCAGATCGACGGCAGCATCGAGGAGGTCAACTCCGCGATGCCCATCGCCGACAAGTTCGCCGCCTTCAAGTTCCATGTGATCGAGCTGGCGGACGGCAATGACATGGCTCAGATCCGCGCTGCCTTCGATGAGGCGCGCGCCGTCACCGGCAAGCCGGTGTGCATCGTGGCCGAGACGGTCAAGGGCAAGGGCGTCTCCTTCATGGAGGGGCAGGTGGGCTGGCACGGCAAGGCCCCTAACGACGAGCAGTTCGAGCAGGCCATGGCCGAGCTCGCGAAGGAGGCTTAGAGCTATGGCAGACGAGAAGAGAATCGCCACCCGCGTCAGCTACGGTGAGACCTTGGTCGAGCTGGGCGCCGAGCACGACGACTTCCTGGTCTTCGACGCCGACCTCGCCGCCGCCACTCAGACGGCAAAGTTCAAGGCCGCCTATCCCGATCGCTTCTTCAATGCCGGCATCGCCGAGGGCAACATGATGGGCCTCGCCGCGGGCGTCGCCACCACCGGTCGCGTCGCCTTCGCGAGCACCTTCGCCATGTTCGCCGCCGGCCGCGCCTACGAGCAGATCCGCAACTCCATCGGCTACCCGCACCTCAATGTGAAGATCGGCGCCACGCACGCCGGCATCTCCGTGGGCGAGGACGGTGCCACGCACCAGTGCAACGAGGATATCGCCCTCATGCGCACCATCCCCGGCATGACGGTGGTCGTCCCCGCCGACGACGTGGAGGCCCGTGCCGCCACCCGCTGCGCCTACGCCACCGACGGCCCATTCTACCTGCGCCTTGGTCGTCTGGCGGCGCCGGTGATCAACGACCCCGAGAACTATGAGTTCGAACTCGGTCGCGCGATCGTGATGCGCGAGGGCACCGATGTGTCCATCGTGGCCTGCGGTCTCATGGTCTCCGCCGCGCTCGAGGCCGCTGATGCGCTCGCCGCCGAGGGCATTTCCGCCGAGGTCATCAACATGCACACCATCAAGCCTCTGGACGAGGAGACGCTGCTCGCCTCTGCGGCCAAGACCGGCCGTGTGGTCACCGTCGAGGAGCACTCCGTCATCGGCGGCTTGGGCGAGGCATGCGCCGCCGTCTTGTGCGAGCACAACCCGGTCCCCGTGAAGCGCGTGGGCGTTCGCGACGTCTACGGCGAGTCCGGCCCGGCGCTCGAGCTGCTGGACAAGTACGGCTTGAACGCCGATGGCGTCGCCTCCGCCGTCCGCGAGGTTCTGGCCTAGCGCGATTTTCCATCTGCTTGCGGTATGCAATGCAGCGAAACACGGCGTCGCATGATTGCGGCGCCGTGTTTTTATGGCGGCGATCGCCGGGGCCCGCTTCGCTAGAACTCGTTGCTTCCGTATGCCTTGATTGCGGGCATCAGATGCATACGCAGAAGCTTTTGAAGCGTATGGTATCCGGTGACTCGGATGCGCATTCGGATGCCCAGCGCACGGAACAGGTCGGTGACGAGCTGTTGGAACAGGTGCTCATCGGCGAGATCCTCATACCAGACGTTCAATATCGTGAATCCCGATCCGACGATCTTGTTCTGTCGGCGCGCGTCTCGGCCCGCCGCCTCGATGGAATGGAATTCCTTGCCCTGGTACTCAAGTCCAACCCGTTGCTTTGGGAAGGCGATATCGACGCGCCTCTGCCCTACGGGGGTTGAAACGGGATAGTTCAAAGAGATGGGGCCAAGGCCCAACCCGCCCTTTGTGGTTGGCAGGGAAATGAGCATGGCAAGAATGGTCTCCATAGGAGAATTTGACAGGTCGTGCACGTGTCTCACGAGATCTCTCGCGCGTTTGACGCCGGTGACCCTATGAATTGAATTGATGAGTCTGCCGATTTTTTCGATGGATGTGGGTGGCGTCTCTATGCAGGTGAGACCGTCCCAAGAATCGTCGAGAACATAGGTCCCGCAGAGCTCATATCCCAAGGAGATGACGTCGAGGTCGCTCCAGCTTTCGTCGCCGCAAAGTTGAATGAAAGTAAGTTCGGGGCCCGTTGTCCAAAAGTCGCTGTCAATCTTAATGAGCGATCGAGGTGGGAGTGGTTGATAGCAGGCGATGGCATGGATGTCCTGCCGTGGGTTGTATCCACGGTTGCCATCGACCAAGACGTGGTAAGGTCGCTCGGTGACGCCGTGCGCCGACATATCGTCTTCTAAAAATTGTCGAGGCGGAATCGCAAGCCCGGCGACCTGGCCGGTTCTCGGTTTATCGAGGAGCGTCGGGATGAGGCGCTTGCTCGATCGATATAGTTCAAGTGCGGAAGCGCCGCATGCGCAAACAGTTCCTTCCATGTATAGACGATACATCCTTTTAAGCAGGCTGATCGATTATTTCGGCAGTGGTCAAAAAATAGTTTCGTACAGTATTCTTCGCGGTGGTTGCGGAGGGTATTGCCGGGCGAATCGAGGCAAGAGCCTCGTACTGCAAATATTGAGGCATCTTCTTAATAATAAGTCTCGATATGCGGAGAGATCACTCGCTGCTCATGTATCTCATAATTGCTGAACCACTGTATGAATGCGGTTATTGACCAGAGTCGCTGAAATCGATGATTTGCAATGCGTGTTTTGGGATCGCGCCGCCGGCAGTGGGGAGAGCATCCAGGAAGATAAATGTGTCATCTAAACCTGAGTGATAAGGACTTAGGTTTTATGAGTGCAATTATGGGTACTATGAAAAGCGTTGAACATCGGTGCGCCGTCTGCCGGCGCATGGACCTGCGAAAGCCGGCCTGACAGCAGTAGAAAGGGCATTTCAGCATGCAACAATTCAAAACTGAGAGCAAGAAGCTCCTCGACCTTATGATCAATTCGATTTACACCAATAAGGAGATCTTCCTTCGCGAGCTCATCTCCAATGCTTCGGACGCGGTGGACAAGCTCAATTTCAAGAGCCTTTCCGATTCCAGCGTCCAACTCGGTGACGATGATCTCGCCATCCGCATCTCTTTCGACAAGGACGCTCGCACTCTCACCGTTTCCGACAACGGCATCGGCATGACCGCCGAGGACCTCGAGAACAACCTCGGCACCATCGCTCATTCCGGCAGCCAGGAGTTCAAGCAGGCGAACGCCGAGCATCAGGGTGCCGACGTCGACATCATCGGCCAATTCGGCGTGGGTTTCTACTCCGCGTTCATGGTCGCTTCCAAGGTCCGCGTGGTCAGCCGCGCCTACGGCGAGGACGTCGCGCATGTGTGGGAGTCCGACGGTCTCGAGGGTTACACCATCGAGGAGGCCGAGCGCTCCGGGCACGGCACCGATGTCATCCTCACCATCCGCGAGAACGTCCCCGGTGAGAACGGCGAGCCCGGCGAGAATTACGACACCTTCCTGTCCGAGTGGGGCCTCAAGGACCTCATCAAGCGCTACAGCAACTATGTGCGATATCCGGTTCAGATGATGGTCACCAAGAGCCGCGAGAAGGAGCGCCCCGAGGATGCCGGCGACGACTACACGCCGGAGTACGAGGATTACAAGGAGCTCGACACGATCAACTCCATGACCCCGATTTGGAAGAAGCGCAGCTCCGACGTTTCCGATGAGGACTACAACGAGTTCTACAAGTCCACGTTCCACGATTTCGAGGACCCTGCGCGCACGGTGAGCTTCCACGCCGAAGGCGCGCTCGAGTACGACGCGCTGCTGTTCATCCCCAGTCGCGCCCCGTTCGACCTGTATAGCAAGGACTACGAGAAGGGCCTGGCGCTCTATAGCTCCAACGTTCTGATCATGGACAAGTGCGCCGACTTGCTGCCCGACTACTATAACTTCGTCCGCGGCGTCGTCGACTCCCAGGACGTCTCACTCAACATCTCCCGCGAGACCCTGCAGCACGACCGTCAGCTCAAGGCCATCGCACGCCGCGTGGAGAAGCGCGTCACCAGCGAGCTCGAGAAGATGCGCGACACCGACCGCGAGGCCTATGAGACGTTCTTCGAGAATTTCGGCCGCGGCCTCAAGTTCGGCATCTACTCGAGCTACGGCATGAAGGCCGACGAGCTTGCCGACCTGCTGCTGTTCTGGAGCGCCCGTGAGAACAAGATGGTGACGCTCGCCGAGTACGCCGCCGCGATGCCCGAGGGGCAGAAGGCCGTTTACTACGCTGCCGGCGACGATCGCGACCGCCTCGCCAAGATGCCCGTCGTGAAGGGCGTGCTCGATCGCGGTTACGATGTGCTGCTGCTCACGGCAGACGTCGATGAATTCACCTTCCAGGCCATGCGCGGCTACACCGCCAAGAACATGCCGAAGGTCTACGAGGACGACGCCGCCCGCGAGGCTGCCGCCAAGGCCGTCGCCGACGGTGCCGAGCCGGAGACCGAAGATCGCTTCCTGGAGCTCAAGAACGTCGCGACCGGCGACCTCGACCTGGCAACCGAGGATGAGAAGAAGGACGCCGAGGAGGCCACGAAGGAGCACGGCGACCTGTTCGACGCCATGAAGGAGGCCCTGGGTGACAAGGTCGAGAAGGTCGCGGTCTCCGCTCGCCTGACCGACGCGCCCGCCTGCATCACCACCGAGGGCCCGCTGTCGCTCGAGATGGAGAAGGTCCTCGCCCGCGGCCCCGAGGCCGATCGCGGCGAGATGCCCAAGACCCAGCGCGTGCTCGAGCTCAACGCCAAGCATGCCGTGTTCGATAAGCTGGTGGCCGCACATGACGCCGGTGACAAGGACAAGCTCGCGCTGTACGCCGGCTTGCTCTACGACCAGGCGCTGCTCGTCGAGGGCATCCTGCCCGCCGATCCGGTGGCCTTTGCCCAGAGCGTCTGCGAGCTGATGTAGCTTTTCGAGCGACTTTCCTGAAAACGAGAGAATCGTGCAAAGACCGGGGCGTCCCGACGGGCGCCTCGGTCTTCATATGGTGACGGGCGGCGTCGCGTCGTGGCGGTTGGCGTCGCGCCGTCGCGTGCCACCTAATTGACACCGCTAGTTTGCAGAAACTATTAAGACGTGCGTCAGTTACCGTTACACCTGTTGTTTTACTAACTTGCGTAGTATAGTTCTGCCCCGAACAATGAAACGCAAGGTAAAAGGGTGAAACTGGCGTGAGAAAAGCTATCGAGATCTTCAAGCGCGACGTGCTTCGTCTGCTGCGCAACCCAGTGGCGATGGTCATCACGATCGGCGTGTGCATCATCCCGTCCCTGTACGCCTGGTACAACATCGAGGCGAACTGGGATCCTTACGGAAGCACCGCGGGCGTCAAGATAGCCGTCGCCAATGAGGACGAGGGCGTGGAGAACGAGCTCACGGGCACGCTCAACGCCGGCGCTGAGACCATGGAGAAGCTCAAGGAGAACCACGATCTGGGCTGGGTCTTCACGGATGCCGAGACCGCGGAGAGGGGGGTGCGTCGCGGAGATTACTACGCCGCCATCATCATTCCGAAGGACTTCAGCGAGAAGCTCACGAGCATGCTCACGGGTGAATTCGAGCAGCCGAAGCTCACCTATCTCGTGAATGAGAAGAAGAACGCCATCGCACCGAAGGTGACCGACACCGGTGCCGAGACGATCGAGGAGCAGCTCAACGAGACCTTCGTGGGAACGGTGACGAGCACCCTCGTGAGCGAGGCCCAAAAGCTCGGAGTCCATGTGGACGAGGCCGGTCAGAGCGCCCAAGAGGGCGTGCTCGAGGACGTCGCCGGCTCCGTGGACGCGTTGCGGCAGGTCCGCGCGGGGCTCACCGACATGGGCGATACCATCGACGCCGCCAAGAAGGCGACCGCCGATGCCAAGAGCGCCCTCACCGGCATGGATGAGGAGGCGCCCGCCCTCGTGGAGGCCCTGCAGCGCGGGGACGACCTGCTCGGCACGACGCGTTCCGCCGCCCGCGATTTCCACACGGCGCTTTCCGGCGCGCTGTCCACGGGCGCCATGCACCTGGGCACCACCGCGACGGACGCCGACGCGGCGATCGGGTCCATCGCCGGCGCCGCCGCTTCCGCCAAGACCAAGATCGACATCTCCCTCATCGACTTCCAGGCCGTGATCGATTCCAACACGCGCGCCATCGAGGCGCTGCGCAAGATCAACGGCTCGATGGGCGATAGCGGTGATGTCGAGGTCTTCATTCGCAAACTCGAGCAGCAAAACGCCGGGCTTCAGAAGGTGAAGGACGGGCTGCAGAGCCAAAGCGACGCCATGGGCGATGATGCCGCGGCGATCGAGAAGGCCTCCGGTACCGTGAACGATGCCATCCAGGGGAGCGTGGACGGCCTCGGCAAGACGCAGAAGCGCATCAACGATGAGGTCATGCCGCAGTTGAGCGACGGCCTCGACGCGTTCTCGAATGTCTCGGGCGACCTCACCGGCGTGGTGCGGAGCCTGACGCCCGCCATCGGCCAGTCCATCGCCATGCTCGACCAGCTCGACGCCATGCTTGACCAGACCAAGCAGGCGTTGGCCAGTTCCGATAAGACCCTCGCCGACCTGCAGCTGACGCTCGAGAGCGTCGCGACCGACCTCACCGCGCTGCGCACCTCCGAGGCGGCGGGCGAGCTCGCCACGATCCTCGACATGGACCCCGCCGACATGGCCGATTTCATGTCCGCCCCCGTGACGCTCAAGACGGAGGCGGTGTACCCGGTCGCCAACTACGGCTCCGGAGTCACGCCGTTTTACACCAATTTGGCGCTGTGGGTGGGCGGCTTCGTCCTGATCGCCATATTCAAGCTGGAAGTCGACGGCGAGGGTGTGGGGCGCTTCACCGCGAACCAGGGATACTTCGGCCGTTGGATGCTGATGGTGCTGCTCGGCTTCGTGCAGTCGGTGATCGTCTGCGCGGGCGACCTCGCGCTCGGGATTCAATGCGATCACCCGGCGCTGTTCATGCTCGCGGGCATCTTCACCTCGTTCGTGTATGTGAACATCATCTACGCGCTGGCGATCTCGTTCAAGCACATCGGCAAGGCGATCGGCGTCATCCTCGTCATCGTTCAGATCCCCGGTTCCTCGGGCATGTACCCGATCGAGATGATGCCCGGATTCTTCCAGGCCCTTCACCCGCTGCTGCCGTTCACCTACGGCATCAACGCCATGCGCGAGACCATCGGCGGCATGTACGGTGCGGATTACCTCCTGAACCTCGCCTCGCTCGCCGTCTTCCTGGTCATCGCCCTGGTCGTTGGCGTGTGGCTCAGGCCGAAGCTGCTCAATCTCAACGTCTTGTTCGACCACGAGCTCGCCGGCACGGGCGTGATGATCTGCGAGCACGACGGCATGGCATGCGAGCACTTCTCCCTGCGCTCAACCGTGCGCGCCCTGCTCGACACCAAGGCGTATCGCCGCGACGTCGTCGAGCGCCTCGACCGTTTCGAGCGCCGGTACCCCTCGCTCATCAAGATGGGCTTCTGGCTCGTGTTCGGCCTGCCCGTCCTGCTGTTCGTCCTCACCGCGACCCTCGACCTCGATATCGACGGCAAGCTCGTGATGCTGCTGCTGTGGATCGCCGCCGTGATCGGGGCGGACGCGTACATGATCGTGGTCGAGTACCTGCGCCGGAGCCTGAGGGACCAGGTGCGTATGAGCGGCTTGTCGAAGGACGAGATGCGCCGCGAGTTGGGCCGCGCCCTTCCTGGCGCGCATGAGGAAGGAGGCGAGGAGTAGATGCGCAACATCATCGCCTTGCTCAAGCGGGACCTTTCCCGGATCCGCGGCAGCGTGGTCGCGTTGATCGTGGCGGTCGGCCTGGTGATCGTCCCCACGCTGTACGCCTGGTTCAACATCGCGGGCAGCTGGGACCCGTACGGCAACACCGGCAACCTCAAAGTCGCCGTGGCCAATTCCGACGAGGGCTACATGAGCGATCTCATCCCGGTGCGCGTGAACATCGGCGACACGGTGGTTTCCGCCCTGCGCGAGAACGACCAGCTCGACTGGAGGTTCGTGGGCGAGGATGAGGCCATCGAGGGCGTCCGTTCCGGCGAGTACTACGCCGCCGTGGTCATCCCCGGGGATTTCAGCTCCCGCATGATGACCGTGTTCTCGAGCGATGCCGAGCACGCCGAGATCGTGTATTACGAGAACCAGAAGGCGAACGCCATCGCGCCGCGCGTGACCGACAAGGCGGCCAGCACGGTTCGCCAGCAGATCGACGAGACCTTTGCCAAGACCATCAGCGACGTGGGGCTCGCCACGACATCGAGCCTGCTCGAGTTCATGGACGGCGACCAGGTGGCCGCTTACGCGGGCAATCTGTCCAAGACCATGGCGGGCGCAATCACCACCCTGCGCGACGTCTCGTCCAGCGTGGGGGAGTTCGCGGGGCTCTTGGAATCCTCGACCGGCCTGCTCGATTCGGCGAGCGGGCTGCTGGCCGACGCGGGTGCGGCGAACGAGGATGCCGAGGCCCTCGCATCCGACGCGAAGACGGGGCTCGCGAGCATGCACGACGCCCTGGACGGCGCCGTAGCCGCGATCAACCAGTCGCTGAAGGACGGCGCGGGCGATTACGACGCGGCGGGCAAGGCCGTCGAGGAGGCCTTCGACACGGCGGACGCCCATGTGACGACCACGGTGAATCAGCTGCGCGGCGCCTCCACCGAGATGGCCGCGCGCGCCTCAGATATGCGCGACATCCAGGCTGATATCTTGGCGGTCGAGAAGGATGTCGAGGAATCGAGCCTTTCCGATGAGCTCAAGGCGGAGCTCATCCAGCAGATCGACATCGTGGCGAGTACGGTCGGCAACATCGCCAACAAGCAGGAGCTGTTGGCGAAGCACCTCACGGAGGCCGCCGACTCGCTCGAGATCGGGGCGTCGGATGCCCGCGCGAAGGCGCAGGCGGTGAAGGAGAGCATCGCCGAGGCGAAGAGCGGCGTCGGCGGTGTCGAGGATTCCTATAACGAGACCCTCAAGCAGGAGGTCGCCGACCTCGCCTCCGCCGTTTCGGACGTCGCGAGCCGCGGCTCCGCGATGGCCGACGACCTGGGGGCCACCGTGAAGGACCTGTCGAGCGCGTCCAAGGCCCTGTCCGAGGACCTCTCCAGTGCCCGGACGGTGCTCACCGACGCCTCCGCCGACCTCATCGCGGCGGCGGACGACCTGCAGCGCCTCAAGGAGGGGCTGGACACCGCGGTGACTTCCGGTGACCTCGACCGCGTGCGCGACCTCATCGGCTCGGACCCCGCCGCGCTCGCCGACGCCCTCGCCGCCCCGGTGGCGCTCGACCGCCAAGCCGTGTACCACATCCGCAATTACGGCAGCGCCATGGCCCCGTTCTATACGACGCTCTCGATTTGGGTCGCGGGGATCGTGCTGGCCGCCATGCTCAAGGCCAACGTGGACGAGCGGGATGTCGAGGCGCTGGGTCATCCGCGCCTGCATGAGCTGTACCTGGGGCGTTATGCGTTCTTCGCCCTGCTGGCGTTCGCCCAGGCGACGCTCGTATGCGCAGGCGACCTGCTTTTCTTCGGCATCCAGTGCGAGCATCCGTTCCAGTTCATGCTGGTGGGCTGGCTGGCCGGGTTCGTGTTCAGCAACATGGTCTACACGCTCACCGTGAGCTTCGGCGATATCGGCAAGGCGGTGGCGGTCGTACTGCTCGTCATGCAGGTGGCGGGTTCGGGCGGCACGTTCCCGATCGAGATGACCGCCGACTTCTTCCAGGCCGTGTACCCGTTCCTGCCGTTCACGCATGCCATCAACGCGATGCACGCGGCCATGGCGGGCGCCTACGGCATGGAGTTCTGGATCGAGTTGGGCACGCTGGCGCTCTACCTGATCCCGTCGCTTGCCTTGGGCCTGGTCTTCCGGCGCCCGGTGATCCGCGCGAATCGCTGGATTATCGAGAAGCTCGAGGAGACGAAGCTGATGTAGCGCGCGCTTGGGGGCAGGTGCGGGCGCGTTTGGGGCGGGTGCAAATTGCTCGTTTGGCGCCTGCCCCGACCGTGCGGTCGGCGTGACGCGCGCGGTCGGCGTGACGCGAAAAGGGCCCCTTGCGGGGCCCTTTTCACCGAGTCTGCTTGTTGGTGTTGCGGTTAAGCCATGGACTGCTGCAAATGCGGCAGATCGAGGGCATCGAGCAGGTTGCCGTAAGAGCGAAGCAGGTTCGCCCGCTGGCTGCTCGAGCGCAGACGGGTGGTGGGTTCGAGGAGGTCCATTCTCTGTGTCGGGGGGAAGGAGAAATGGTTCGCACATGATAGCTACGACCGGGGGGTCCGGGCGCGCTGGGCATCGTCAGACGAATGCATGCTCGGACCTCCTCGTCATCCACCGGATCGTGCGCCCTCGGGCCTCGCTGCCGGCCCTCGGGTGCTGACTTCATTATTGCCAGACTGGATCTTCTCATCCGCATAAGAAAGTCTTACGAGACTTTGCCAGACTGATGAAATGCGAGGTAGAAGTGCGAAAATGGCTCAATTTGGAACGGTTGCTCCCCGAGCGATTTACGTACACCTTAAGAAATCGACCGTTCACCATGATGCTTATGTGGCAGGGCTGTCGTGGAATTGTGGAGCGGACGTAGGGCTGCCGACCGCCGCGGGGTGGGCCGCGACCGTGGCGGGCCCTTCTACACATTCTGTGCGCCTATGGAGCCGCACCTGGTAAACCACGTATACTGTTCCGAAGCGAAGCGACGCAGCGTCGCGGGGTCGTCGCGGTGACGGCCTTCTCGCTCAGCCTTGAGAAAGGACCGTCATGCAGACGATGTATCAGAAGATGAACGACGCCGAGCTCGCCTCGGCGATCGAGGACCTCGAGTCCCGCGTCGCCGAGGTCAAGGCGCGCGGCCTCAAGCTCGACATGGCCCGCGGCAAGCCCTCGCCCGCGCAGGTGGACATCTCCCGCCCCATGCTCGACCTTTTGAGCTCCACCGCCGACCTCACCGATGAGGGCGTAGACTGCTCCAACTACGGCTGCTTCGAGGGAATCCCGTCCGCGCGCAAGCTCGCCGGCGAGTTCTTGGGCGTCCCCGCCGAGCAGACCATCGTGCTCGGCTCCTCCAGCCTCAACATCATGCAGGACGTCATCGTGCACTACTGGGAGAAGGGCGTTCCCGGCCACACCCCCTGGCACAAGCTCGACGGCGTGAAGTGGCTGTGCCCCGCCCCCGGTTACGACCGCCACTTCGGCCTCACCGAGGACCTCGGCATCGAGAACATCCCCGTCCGCATGACCGAGACCGGCCCCGACATGGACGAGGTCGAGCGCCTCGTGGCGGCGGATCCCTCCATCAAGGGCATGTTCTGCGTCCCCAAGTACTCAAACCCCACCGGTGTGACCTATTCCGACGAGACGGTCCGCCGCCTGGCCACCATGGAGTGCGCCGCCCCCGATTTCCGCATCGTGTGGGATGACGCCTACGCCGTGCACGATTTCGGCGAGAAGCCCGAGAAGCTCGCGAACATCTTCGACTGCGCGCGCGAGGCCGGCAACGAGGACCGCATCCTCGCCGTCGCCTCCACCTCCAAGATCACGTTCCCCGGCGCGGGTATCGCGTTCTTCGGCTCCTCGCCCTCGAACGTCGCCGAGGTCGCCAGCACGCTCAAGGTCGGCCTGATCTCCGCCAACAAGCTCAACCAGCTCATGCACGTGCGCTTCCTGCCCACGCTCGACGCCGTGCGCGAGCATATGACGAAGCACGCCGAGTTCCTGCGCCCGCGCTTCGAGTGCGTCGAGCGCAAGCTCGAGGAGGGGCTGGCGGGCACCGGCTGCGCCACCTGGACCCATCCCAACGGCGGCTACTTCGTGAGCTTCGACGGCCCCGAGGGCTCCGCCAAGCGCGTGGGCGCCCTGTGCCGCGAGATGGGCGTCACCATGACTCCCGCCGGCGCCACCTGGCCCTACGGCAAGGACCCGCTCGACACGAACATCCGCATCGCCCCGAGCTATCCGAGCGTGGATGAGCTCTCCGCCGCGCTCGACGTGCTCGTGCTCGCCGTCAAGCTCGTGAGCGCTCAGCTCGCGCGCGAGGAGCGTGCGTAGATGACCGACGGTTTCGACGAGTTCTTCGACGACGAGCAGGAGATCGCAGCCGAGGCGTCCGCCGAGGCGGAGCAGGCGCCGGCCGCGCCGGTGTCCGAGCCCGCGCCTGCGCCAGAGCCCGCGCCTGCGCCAGCGTCTGAGTCTGCCCCCTCTCCCGCGCCCACCCCGGCGCCCGCGGCGGATGAGGACGGAGATGCCGAGGCGCCCGTCGCGTCCCGTCCCCAGCGCCAGTCGCCCCCGTTCTGGATGGTGCTCGCCATCGCGGGCGTTTCCCTGCTGCTCGGCGTCGTGATCGGCTACCTCGTGGGTACCACGGTCACCATCAACGAGTTGGGTTCGGGCGAAGCCCAGGCCCAATCCGACACGGCAGGGGACTCCACGGTCGAGATGCCCGAGGGCCATCCCGAGGTCGAGCTCGATGAGGACGGCACCGCGACGATCGCCGGGGATGCCGCCGAGTCCGATGCCGGGGACACCGTGACCGATGACCCGCTCACGCTCGCCAACAACTACTTCGACATGGGCATGTCCGCCATGAACAGCGCCCAGACCGCCGAGGATCAGCAGAAGGCGCAGGACGTCTTCAAGCAGGCCATCGCCCATTACGATGAGTACCTGCAGGACAACACCTCTTCCGCCGCCGAGGTCGACCGCGCCATCTGCGTGTTCTACTCCGGCGAGCACGAGCAGGCGATCGCCGATCTGGAGGCTTTCGTGGAGCGCGACCCCTCGTTCGCCCCCGCATGGGCGAACCTCGGCATGTTCTACGAGTCCCACGGCGATACCGCCAAGGCGAAGAAGGCCTACCAGAAGGCTATCGCCGCCGCATCCGAGGATGATGCCTATGGCGTGGGGGATTACGCCGAGCAGCGCCTCGATGCGTTGAGCAAGTAACGGATCGAAGCAACGGATCGCTCCCAACGCGATCATATCGAAAGGCTTGGAAATGGAACTCACCATCACCACGCAGCCCAGCCCGGAGCGCTACGTCGTCTCCGTTGAGGGCGAGATCGACATCTCGAACGCCGACAAGCTCCGCAACGCGATCGACCTGGCGCTCGAGCAGCCCACCGAGCGCGTCGAGCTCGATTTCTCGCAGGTGCCCTACATCGACTCCACGGGAATCGGCGTGCTGGTCGGCGCGGCCCATCGCGCCTCCGAGCGCGAGCGCGGCCTGTCCATCACCGGCGCTCAACCCAACGTGCTGCGCGTCGCTCAGCTTCTGGGTGTCGACAAGGACATCAGCATCAGCGCAGCGTAAGGGTTTCCGTTCGGCGGCCCTTGCCGAACGGAGTCGCGGCCGACGGCGGTATACTTGGAATATTGCCGATTCGAGCGGTGCTGGGCGCCGCAAGGTCATTTGAGAAATCTGGGAGGTATCCCGTGCTAGGAATTGGATCGACCGAGCTGGTCATTATCCTGGTCTTCGGCTTCTTGCTGTTCGGTCCGGACAAGCTGCCGCAGATGGGCCGCACCATCGGGCGCGCCCTGCGCCAGTTCCGCGAGACGCAGGAAAAGCTCACCGCCGTCGTGCAGACCGAGGTCGTTGACCCCATGGCCGCGGCCGCCAAGGCCCCCAAGGTGTCCGACGCCGACGCCGAGGATGAGGATGCCGATGCCGCGGATGCCGCCTCGCGCGATGAGGCCCCGGCCCGCAAGGAGACCTTCGCAGAGCGCCGTGCCCGCCTGGCCGCGGAGCGCGCCGCCAAGGAGGCCGCTGCCGCAGGCGATGCTCCCGCTGAGGGCGCCGAGGCGCCCGTTGTCGAGGACTCCGCCGCCGATGCGGCTGGATCCGAGGCCGCCGGCCCCGAGCGCGCCGTCGGCCCCGAGCGCGCCGTCGACTCCGAGCGCGCCGAGGAACCCGAAGCCGTTCCCGAGCCCGAGATTCTGACCACCGAGGACCTCTACGCCCGCCGCCCGCGCAGGCGCGCCGCCGTGGAGGCCCCGGTCGAGGACGCCGCCGCTGAGGACGAGTCGAAGGGAGGGGAGCAGTAATGCCCATCGGACCCGCGCGCATGCCGCTCATGGATCATCTCGGTGAGCTGCGCCGCCGCCTCACCATCATCGTCGTGTCGGTGCTCGCCGCCACGGTGTTCATGTACTTCGCCGCCCCCACGCTGGTGGACATCTTGAAGGACCCGATCAACGGCTCCCTGCAGCCCGGCGAGCAGCTCTCCGTCATGACCTCGCTCGGTGGCTTCTCCATCAAGTTCAACATCGCCATCAAGGTCGCGCTCGCCATGTGCACGCCCATGATCATCTGGCAGATTCTCGCGTTCTTCCTTCCGGCGCTGCGCCCCAACGAGCGCCGTTGGGTCGTGCCCACCGTTTTGGTCGCCACGTTCCTGTTCTTCGCCGGCGTGATCTTCTGCTACCTGTTCATCGCCCCGGCGGCCTTCGAGTGGCTGCTGGCGGAGACTCGCTCCATCGGCGCGGCCATGCCGCAGCTCGAGGACTTCATCAACACCGAGCTGCTGCTCATGATCGGATTCGGCGTCTCCTTCGAGCTCCCGCTCATCGTGTTCTACCTTGCCGTGTTCCACATCGTGCCCTACGCCAGCTTCCGTGCGGCGTGGCGCTACGTGTACGTGATCATGCTCGTGGTCTCTGCGTCCATCACGCCCGACGCCTCCCCGGTGACGCTGATCTTCATGTACGCGGTCATGCTGTCGCTGTACGAGGTCTCCCTGCTCGTGACCCGTTTTGTCGTGGTCGCGCGCGACGGCAAGGCCGGCCTCACCGAGAGCCGCCTCGGCCTGTTCGGCGACGACGCGGATGAGGACGACGAGTAGCCGATCGGTGCGCGCCTGCACGGGTTGCCCAGTTCACCCGATACCCAACCACCATGACGCTAAGCGCCCGGGATGAGGATCCCGGGCGTTTTCTTTTCCATGCTTCGAAGCGCAACCGAAGTCACACTTCGAAATGCAACGAAAGTCACACCTCGACGCGCAACCGAAGTCACACTTCGAAATGCAACGAAAGTCACAAAATCGGGTGTTAGAGCGTGACTTTGGTTGCATCTCAATGATGTGAAGGCTGCCGAGAGGGGGGTGGATGCTGCCGAGAGGGGGGGTGGATGCTGCCGAGAGGGGCGAAGGCGGCCGAGAGGGGCGCTCGCAAGAGGCATGGAGCGCGCGGGCGGTTCGAGGCGGATCCCTCTTGCCACGGCGTGGGCTTTTAGCGTGAACGGTGGAACTCGTGTACACTGACCCACACTATATATAAAAGCGTCTGGCGCGCTCGCGCCGTACGAGGAGGAGCTCGACGTGAAGCTCGTCGTTGCAGAGAAGAACATCGCCGCGCAGAAGATCGCGCAGCTGCTGGCCGACGCCGGCGCGCCGAAGAACGACAAGGTCTACAACACGCAGGTCTACCGTTTCAAGGTCGACGGTGAGGACTGGGTCTCGATGGGCCTTGCCGGCCACATCCTCGCACCGGATTTCCCCGACGAGATCTTGTTCGACAAGAAGATGGGTTGGTACAGCCTGACCGAGGACGGTGAGGTGCTGCCCGCGGGCGTGCCAGACAGCCTCGCCCGCCCGCCGTATGACACCAAGCGCAAGCCCTTCCTCGCCAACGGCATCAACATCAAGGGCTGGAAGGTCGAGAGCCTGCCGTACCTCACGTGGTCGCCGATCATCAAGAACCCCGCGGAGAAGGAGATCATCCGCGTCCTCAAGAACCTCGCGAAAAAGGCCGACGAGGTCATCATCGCCACGGACTTCGACCGCGAGGGAGAGCTCATCGGCTCGGACGCCCTCAACATGATCCGCGAGGTCGCGCCCGAGCTGCCCGCCCGCCGCGCACGTTACTCCGCGCTCATCAAGGGCGAGGTCACCGAGGCCTTCGCCAACCTGGTCGAACTCGACCAGGACCTGGCCGACGCCGGCGAGTCCCGCCAGTACATCGACCTCATCTGGGGTGCGGTCCTCACGCGTTACCTCACGCTCGCCAAGTTCGGCGGCTTTGGCAACGTGCGCTCCGCCGGCCGCGTGCAGACTCCCACGCTCGCCCTGGTGGTCGAGCGCGAGCGCGAGCGCATGGCGTTCGTGCCCGAGGATTACTGGCAGATCCGAGGGCTTGGCGAGGCGTCCGACCAAGAGTTCAAGATCGCGCACACCACGGCGCGCTTCACGGACAAGGCGGCCGCCGAGGCGGCGTTCTCGCACGTCGAGGGAGCGACCACGGGCACCGTTACCGCCGTGGCCAAGCGCAGCCGCAAGCAGCAGCCCCCGGTGCCGTTCAACACCACCGCGCTGCAGGCGGCAGCGGCTGCCGAGGGCATCAGTCCCGCGCGCACCATGCGCATCGCCGAGTCGCTCTACATGAGCGGTTTCATCTCCTATCCCCGCGTCGATAACACGGTGTATCCCAAGACGCTGGATATCGAGGGCATCGTGCGCGGCCTGGCCTCCGGCACCCCGGCGCTCGCGCCCGTGTGCAAGAAGGTCCTCGCCGGCCCGCTCACGCCCACGCGTGGCAAGGTCGAGACCACCGACCACCCGCCGATCCACCCCACCGGCCAGGGCGACCCCACCACGCTCGACGGCGGCCAGCTCAAGCTCTACAACCTCATCGCCCGCCGCTTCCTGGCGACGCTCATGGGCCCTGCGACCATCGAGAACACCAAGCTGTCCATCGATGTCGGCGGCGAGCCGTTCGCCGCCAGCGGTGACGTGCTGGTGGAGGCCGGCTTCCGCGAGGCCTATCCGTACGGCCTCAAGCGCGACGAGCAGCTGCCCGCGCTGGCCGAGGGCGATGTCATCGACGTGTGCGACATCAAGCTCGAGGCCAAGCAGACCGAGCCGCCCGCGCGCTACAGCCAGGGCAAGCTCGTCCAGGAGATGGAAAAGCGCGGCCTGGGTACCAAGTCGACGCGCGCGAGCATCATCGAGCGCCTCTATGCGGTGCGCTACCTCAAGAACGACCCCATCGAGCCGAGTCAGCTCGGCCTCGCCATCATCGACGCGCTCTCGGAGTTCGCGCCGCGCGTCACCACGCCCGACATGACCGCCGAGCTCGACGCCGACATGACCAAGGTCGCCGAGGGCGCCGACACGCAGGAGCACGTGGTGGACCACTCCCGCGCGCTGCTCGCCGGCATGCTCGACGCGCTCATCGAGCACAAAGACGATCTGGGCGAGGCGATTTCGGACGCCGTCACCGCCGACGCCCGCGTGGGCGCCTGCCCCGCGTGCGGCAAGGACCTCGTCATGAAGACGAGCGCCAAGACGCGCGGCAGCTTCATCGGTTGCATGGGTTGGCCGGAGTGCGACGTGACCTATCCCGTGCCCTCCGGCGTGAAGGTGAGCCCGCTCGAGGGCGAGGCCGCCGTGTGCCCCGAGTGCGGCGCCCCGCGCATCAAGTGCCAGCCGTTCCGCCAAAAGGCCTACGAGCAGTGCGTGAACCCGAAGTGTCCCACCAACTACGAGCCCGACCTCAAGGTGGGCGAGTGCTCCGTGTGCGCCGAGGCGGGCCGTCACGGCGATCTGATCGCGCATAAGAGCGAGAAGAGCGGCAAGCGCTTCATCCGTTGCACCAACTACGACGACTGCGGAGTGAGCTACCCGTTGCCCGCCCGCGGTAAGCTCTCCGCCACCGGCGAGGTCTGCGAGCACTGCGGCGCGCCCGTGGTGGTGGTCGAGACCGCGCGCGGCCCGTGGCGCATCTGCGTGAACATGGACTGCCCCGGCAAGGAGAAGAAGCCCGCCCGCGGCAAGGCCGCCGCGAAGAAGACGGCTTCGACCGCCAAGAAGACGACGACAAAGAAGACCACGGCGAAGAAAACGACCGTCAAGAAGACCGCGACCGAGAAGGCGTAGGACATGAGTTCGCGAGGCCTGTTCATAACCGTCGAGGGAATCGACGGCTGCGGGAAGTCCACCCAAGCGACCCTCATCGCGGCAGCTCTCGAGGCCGCTGGTCACGATGTGCTGCGCTTGCGCGAGCCGGGTGGCGTTGCCATTTCCGAGCAGATCCGCGCCATCCTGCTCGATCCCGCAAACAGCGAGATGGGCGATGTGTGCGAGCTGCTGCTGTACGAAGCCGCGCGCGCCCAGCTCGTGCATCAGGTGATTAGGCCGGCGCTCGCCGCCGGCAAGACGGTGGTCTGTGATCGCTTCTACGATTCAACCACGGCGTACCAGGCCTTTGCCGATGGTTTGGACCGCGGCATGGTGTCTCAGGCAAACGGGCTCGCGGTGGACGGTTGCCGTCCCGATCTGACATTCGTGTTCGATCTGCCGGTCGAGGACGCCCTGCGCCGCCGTTCCGGCCGTGAAGCCGAGGACCGCCTCGAGCTCAAGGGCCTGGAGTTCCAACAGCGCGTTGCCGCGGGGTTCCGCGCGGTTGCCGCCGATGAGCCGGATCGCGTGAAGCTGATCGATGCCGGCGGATCCATCGTCGAGGTGTTCTCCAACGTTGTTGGCGAGCTCCGATCGGCCGGGATGAACGTGCCTGAGGATGATGTTGCCGTGGCGCTGCAGACGTGTCAGGGGAAGTGCTAGCCATGCCCGACCGCCTCGCCCCCAACAGCCTCCTTGCCAAGCTCGATACGCAGCCACGTGTGCGCGACTTCCTCGCCCGTGCGGTGACGAGCGGCCGTGCGAGCCACGCCTATCTGTTCCTCGGCTCGCCGGGTTCCGGCAAGCTCGATGCCGCCTGGGCGCTGGCCCAGGCGCTTCTGTGCGGCGAAGATGGCGTCTCGGGTGCCTGCGCCTCCTGTGACGACTGCGGCCGTGTTGCCCGCCGCACCCATCCGGACGTGCATTACTTCGCGCCCGAATCCGCCACGGGCTACCTTATCGCGCAGACGCGCGAGTTGCTCGAGGATGTGGCGCTCGCGCCCATCCGCGCCAAGGCTAAGGTCTACATCGTCGACCGCGCCGAGCAGCTGCGCGCGAACACCGCCAACGCGCTGCTCAAGACGCTCGAGGAGCCGCCCGCCGGGGTGACGTTCATCCTACTCGGCTCGAGTGCCGACGTCATGCTGCCCACGATCGTGTCGCGCTGCCAGTGCGTGCCGTTCCGCCCGCTCTCGCTCGAGGACGCCGCTACCGCCGTCGAGCACGCCACCGGTCTCAACCCGGAAAAGTGCCGCATGGCCGTCGCGGTCGCCGGCAGTCCCGCCCGCGCGGTCGAGTTCCTCAAGAGCGGCGATCGCCAGGCCGCCCGTCGCGCCATGGTCCGCGCCGTGGACTTGCTCGCCCATGCCGACGAGGCCGATATCCTGGCCGCCGCCAAGGACCTCATGGGCGCGATCAAGGCGCCCCTGGCCGAGGTCAAATCGACCCAGCAGGCGGTTCTCGAGCAAAACCAGGACTACCTCTCCCGTGGTGCTTTAAAGCAGCTGGAAGACCGCAACAAGCGCGAACTGAACGCCCGGGAGCGTTCGGGTATCATGGAGGCTCTGGCGAGCGTCCGCTCCCTGCTGCGCGATTGCCTGGTCCGTCTCACATCGGCGTCCGAGCCCGTCGTGAACGAGGACGTCGCAGACGTCGTCGAGCGCATCGCCGCCCGCGCCACGGTGACCGGCGTCACCCGCGCCCTCGATGCCGTTTCGAGCGCCGAGGCCCGCATCACCAGAAACGTCACACCCCAGCTGGCCATCGAGGTCATGCTGTTCGATATCAGGAAGGCACTGCAATGCCCGTAGTCGTACCCGTCAAATTCGCGTTCGCCGCGCACGAGCTGTGGTTCGATCCGCGCGATCTGGACATCCTCGCCGGCGATCACGCCATCTGCACCACCGAGCGCGGCACCGAGATCGGCCTCGTCACGGCAGACCCGTTCGAGGTGCACCCCGAGGAGCTCGCCGCCCCGCTCAAGCCCGTCGTGCGCATCGCCACCGACGCTGACCTCGACCGCGCCGACGACCTGGCCGACGCCGGCGAGGACGCCATGTTCGATTTCCGCCGCCTGGTGGAGAAGAACGGTCTGGACATGAAGCCCGTGGGCGTGGAGTACCTGTTCGGAGGGGAGAAGGCCGTCTTCTACTTCGCCGCCGAGGACCGCGTCGACTTCCGCCAGCTCGTCAAGGACCTCTCCGCGCATTTCCATGTGCGCGTGGACATGCGTCAGATCGGCGTGCGCGACGAGACCCGCCTGCAGGGTGGGTACGCCACCTGCGGCCAGGAGCTGTGCTGCACGCGTTTCGGCGGGCAGTTCGAGCCCGTCTCCATCCGCATGGCCAAGGAGCAGGACCTGCCGCTGAACTCCGCGAAGATCTCGGGCGTGTGCGGCCGCCTCATGTGCTGCCTGCGCTATGAGTTCGAGGCGTACAAGGACTTCAAGAGCCGCGCCCCCAAGAAGAAGACGCTCATCGACACCCCGCTGGGCAAGGCCCGCATCATGGAGTACAACACCCCGCGCGAGCAGCTGGTGCTGCGCCTGGAGAACGGCAAGGTCTTCCGCGTCGACCTCGCCGATATGACGAGCACCGAGGAGAACAAGCAGCGCTGCGAGGCGCAGGGGTGCTCCTGTCGTCCCGACTGCGTGACGCGCGACGTCCTCGAACGCCTCGAGTCGCCCGAGCTCGCGCTCGCCCTCATGGAGCTCGACCGCAAGAACGGCGTCGATGTGGGCGACGGCCTGGACACGGCCGCCCGCATCGTCGCCTCCGGTCCCACGCCGCGCCGCCGTCGCATGCGCGAGGAGGAGGCCGCCAAGTTCGAGCAGGGAGGCTCCGGCCGTCGCGGCCGCAAGGGCGCTCCCTCCAAGGGCCGTTCCCAGGAGGCCGAGGAGGAGCAGGCGCCGCAGCAGTCGCGTCGCCGCCGCCGTCGCTCCGGCGCCGCCGAGCAGGCGGAGCCCCAGGCCGCTGAGTCCAAGGCCCCGCGCACCGATGCCGCATCCGAGCCCGCGCAGCCCTCGCGCCGCCGCCGTCATCGCTCCGGCGCGGCCCCCGCCTCCGCCGCCGATTCCGCCGCCCCGCGCGAGAGCGCCGCTCCCGCCGATGCCGCCCCGGGCAAGAGCCGCCGCCGCAAGCACACCTCCTCTGGTGCGGAGGCCGCGTCCGGAGAGGCCAAGCGCCGCTCCCGCGCCCGCAAGCCCGAGACGCCCTCCGTCGCCGATCAGCTCGCCGATGGCGAGGTCAAGGTCCAGCGCCGTCGCCCGGGCGATGGCGGCGGCGCCAAACCCCGCCCCGCGACCGATGGTCCCGCGCGTTCCGAAGCCGCCGATGCCGAGGGCGCTCCCAAGAAGCGTCGTCGCCGTCGCAGCCGCAAGCCCAAGCAGGACGGCGGCGACGCCGGCAACGCGACGGAATAGCCCGTGCGCGCGCCGCATTTCCAGCCCGCATCCACACCGGACGTCGAGCCCCTTCCCGCACCTGCGGGGAGGGGCTTTTTCACGCAGGTTGGAAATGGGGAAGGAAAAGCGGGACGGCGTTCCGTCGAAGCGCTGGTCGAGGCCGCTCTCGAACTGATCTCGCCCACGAGGTGCGCCGGCTGCGAGCGGCCGGGGGAGCTCATCTGCGGGGCGTGCGAGGATGCCATGCAGTTCATAGACCCCGTTCGCTCCTGTCTGCGCTGCGGCGCCCCCTTCGGGGCCATGGTGTGCACGGAATGCGCGGGTGCGAAGGGCGGTCTCGACCGATGCCTGGCGGCCGCCGTGTTCGACGGGCCGGTCGGCCGCATCGTCCGCGCGTACAAGGACGGGGGCGAGCGCCGCCTTGCCGCCGAGATCGCGCGCATCATGCTCGACGCGGCGGTGCGGGCGCAGCGTGAGGCGCCCGAGCGCTACGGAGGCTTTCTCACTCGCGCCGACGCGCTGGTCTTTGTCCCCGCCACCGCGGTGGCCTTCCGCCGTCGCGGCTTCGACCATATGGAGCTCATCGCGAGCCGCCTGAGTGGGCGCTCGGATATTCCCTTGCTGGATGCCCTGGCCAAGCGCGGTTCGTCCGATCAGCGCGAACTCGGCCGCGTCGATCGTCTGGCCGAGGCGGCCGGTGCCTACGAGGTGGTGCTGCCCGTGGGCGGCAAACGCATCTTGCTGGTCGACGATGTCATCACCACGGGGGCGACCATGTCCGCCGCGGCGTCGGCGCTCAAGGCCGCGGGCGCCCGCGCCGTCGACGGCCTCGCCTTCGCCCGCGTGTGGGGCTGAGGCTATGCTCGCCCGAGCAGTCACCGCCGAATTGCCGAATGCCCGCACTCGCCGCGAGAGGGACGGGCGATTGCCGCGATGCCCGGGCACAATCTGCATGTGACCTGCGGTATAATGCCCCGAAGTTCCTCCCAGGCTGTGGTTGCGGGTGTGCGCGTGCCCTTGGCTCGTCGCGCTCCTCAGTCCAAGACAGACGCGGTCGAAGGGATCCACGTAAGCCGTCGCGTGCGCGCGGGGGCGATCATGGCGCGTCCTAGAAGTAAGTCGCACCGCCCGTCGCTACTTTTTAGAGGCAATACCTGCCTCGCGGGCGAGCGGGTTAGTCGTGATACCGCCGCGGCGGTACGAGCAAACGCCCCGGTGCGCAAGTGTGGGGTCAAAGACCAGGTCAGCTGGGGGAACCGTGATAACTGTCGCCCGCGCCGCCGCGCGGGCGTTTGGGGGCCGGGGACGCTGAACCGGCCGGAGAGCGGGGGAGACCAAGATGGGTGATCGCGTGTTCGTCGCGTGTCGCAAGGGGATGGCCGGCCTGATCGCGGGTGCATGCGCGTTCGCAATGGGCCTGGGCCTCACGGGTTGTTCGCTGACCACGCCGACCCGCGCCGAGGTCGAGGCGAAGCCGGTCGAGGCGACCCTGGGCGCCGACGATCTCGTCGAGGACGGCGTGCTCACCGTCGCCATGGACATGACCGACGCTCCCCAGGCCATGACGGACCATGAGGGCAAGCCGAGTGGATACTACGCGGATATCGCCCGCCTGCTCGCGGAGCGCATGGGCCTCGACCTCGAGGTCGTCTCCTCCGCCGATGCCGCGGGGTCGCTTTCCAAGGGCAAGGCGGATCTCTATATCGGGGCCCGCTCCGATGAGGATGGCGAGGGCGTCGATGTCAGCGAGGCGCTCGTGCAGAACGCCTCGTCGATCTTCGCCAAGACCGCCGACGGCTCGCGCGAGGTCCCCACGGTCTCCGCGACCTCGCTCCAGGGCGCCGTCATCGCCGTCCAGGGCGATTCCGCCGCGCAGGACGCCCTGTCCTCCGTCGGTATCGAGGCCACCCTCAAGACCCAATCGAATGTGAACGAGTGCTTCGAGGCCCTCGCGGCCGGCGAGGCCGATTACGTCGCCTGCGATGCGACGGCCGGCGCCTACCTCGCCCGCGCCTATCCCGGCACCGTCTTCGTGGGCACCGTCGCCCCGACGCTCTCCTACGGCGCCATCGTCACCTCCGGCACCGAGCTCGGCTCCCAGGCCATGGAGGTCCTCGACGAGGCCCTGTCTGACGGCACGCTCGCGGCCCTGTTCCGCATGTGGTATGGCGACCTGCCCTTCAGCTTCGATGGCTGCGCGCTCGAGGGCGTCGACTTCGAGGATGAGCCGGCGGAGGAATCCGCCGACGCCGCCGGCGCCGCCGAGGACGTCTCCGACGGCCTGAACTCCCTGGGCTAGCCCCCGCGGTCCCCGCTACCCGTTCGCGCCGCCGCCTCGCCCGAGAATTCGGCGGTCGGTTCGGGCACTCCAGCAAACGGGAGCATAATTTCCCCACGTGTGTCTCCGCCCAACTTGGGTACAACACTCTTACGAGTCCTATCCCCGGATAGATTGGAGCCACGTATGGAAATCAAGGTCTCCGGTCGCAAGACCACGGTCACCGATGCTCTGCGTGCGCATGTCGATGAGAAGATCGGCGAAGCCCTCAAAGTGTTCGACATCGAGCCCATGACCGCCGATGTCGTCCTGCGCTACGAGAAGAACCCCTCCAACCCCAACCCCGCCATCGTCGAGGTCACGGTCCGCGCCCGCGGTTCGGTGATTCGCGTCGCCGAGCACGGCGCCGATATGTACGCCGCCATCGACCTGGCGGCCGAGAAGGTCACGCGCCAGCTCCGCAAGTTCAAGACCCGCGTGGTCGACAACCGCCAGCAGGGCCTCTCCGCCGCCGAGGTCGCCCCGGTCGAGCCCGTGGCGGATCTCGCCGACCTGCTGCTGCCCGAGGATGAGGACGATCAGCTCGTGCGCGTCAAGGAGGTCGAGCTCACCCCCATGACCGAGGAGGAGGCGCTCGTCCAGACGGACCTGATCGGGCATGACTTCTACGTGTTCGAGAACAGCGTCACCGGCCTCGTCAATGTGGTGTATCACCGTAAGAATGGTGGATACGGCATCATCAAACCCAAACTTGAGGTAGAGGGCGAGTAAAATAGCATCCATTGCATGATTTGGATGGCGGCCATCCCATGTGGGTGGCCGCCTTGCTGTATGGAGGAGCGCTCATGGACGACACGCCTGCCTTGCATGAGACCCCGCGCATGTGCCGCATCGTAATCGACACCTGCGCCGACCTCACCCCCGAGATCGCGGCCACCCTCGACGTGGATATCCTGGGATTCCCCTACATCCTGGATGGCGTCGAGCACACGGACGACATCTGGACCACCATCACGCCGGAGGAGTTCTACAACAAGCTGCGCGAGGGCGCCAAGGCCTCGACGTCGGCGATCTCCATCGGCGAGTACCTCGAGTTTTTCACGAAGTGCGCCGAGGAGGGGACGCCCACGGTCTACCTCTGCTTCACGAGCGCGCTTTCCTCCAGCCACAACTCAGCCTGCAACGCGGCCGAGCAGGTGCGCGCCGAGCACCCGGGTTTTGAGCTGTACGTGGTCGACAACGCGCTGCCCTGCTCGTGCGGGGAGCTGCTGGCCATGGAGGCCGTGCGACAGCGCGCCGCGGGCCTGAGCGCGCGCCAGCTCGCCGATTGGGCGAACGAGGCCAAGACCTACGTCCACGGCTACTTCACGCTGGACAGCCTCGACGCGCTCTCCGCCGGCGGCCGCATCCCGCCCGCCGCGGCGTCGCTCTCGTCCAAGCTCGATATCAAGCCCGAACTCTCCTTCGACCTTTCGGGGTCGCTGTCGCTCATCGGCGTGAACCGCGGGCGCAAGAAGGCCCTGAAGTCGCTCATCAAGTCCTTCAGGGAGAACTACGAGTTCGATCCATCCCTGCCGCTGGCCATCGTGTCGTCCGACGCCGAGAAGGACGCCGACTGGCTCGAGGCGGCGGTGCGCAAGGAGCCCGATTGCGCCGACCTCACGATCTTGCGCGGCTCGGTGGGCCCGACCATCGGCGCCCATGTGGGACCGGGGATGGTGGCCCTCATCTTCTGGGGCAAGGACCGCTCCGAGAAGATCTCCCTCACCGACCGCATCGCCAACCGCGTCCGCGGCGAGTAGGGCGCGGCCCATCTGGCGGATTTCCCCGCTGACGGCCCTCGCCCGCACCATTCGTTCAACAACCTTCGTAAAGGAGCATCGCATATGGCAGACAAGAACCTGAAGATCGCCTTCATCGGCACCGGCATCATGGGCGCGCCCATCGCCGGCCACATCATGGACGCGGGCTACGAGCTCACCGTCTACAACCGCACCAAGGCCAAGGCCGCCGGCCTGATCGAGCGCGGCGCCACTTGGGCCGCGTCGCCGGCCGAGGCCGCGCGCGAGGCCGACGTGGTCTTCACCATGGTGGGCTTCCCCACGGACGTCGAGGAGATCTACCTCGCCGGCGAGGGCCTGCTGGCATCCGCCAAGGACGGCGCGTACCTGATCGACCTCACCACGAGCGCGCCCGAGCTCGCCCGCGACATCGCCGGCGCCGCCGAGGTCTGCGGCAAGCACGCCTTCGACTGCCCCGTGACCGGCGGCGAGAGCGGCGCCATCGCCGGCACCCTCACGGCCATCGTCGGCGCCACCGAGCGCGACATCGAGCCCGTCCGCGAGGTGCTCGAGACCTTCACCTCCAAGATCTTCTGCTTCGGCGGCGCCGGCAACGGCCAGGCCGCGAAGCTCTCCAACCAGGTCGCCCTGGCAAGCTCCATGGTGGGCATGGCCGATGCGCTCTCCTTCGCGCAGCAGAACGGCCTGGACGTCGAGCAGGTGCGCGAGATGATCTGCTCCGGCACCGGCAGCACGGGCGCCATGGTCTCGCTCGCGCCGAAGGCCATCGACGGCGACTACAAGCCCGGCTTCCTCGTCGAGCACTTCCTCAAGGACCTCGGCCTCGCGCTCACGGTCGCCGAGGAGAAGGAGCTCGCCCTGCCCGGTGCCGACACCGCCTTCACCCTGTACGACATGCTCGACGCCATCGGCGGCGGTCGCATGGGCACCCAGGCGATCACCCTGCTGTACCAGGAGGAGGCCGACGCCGTTGCGGCCGGTCTCGACTGGTCCCTCTACACCGCCCAGCACGGGCACGACGACGAGTGCGAGTGCGGCTGCGGCCACGACCACGAGGGCCGCGACCACGAGTGCGGCTGCGGTCACGATCACGGCGAGAACCACGAGTGCTGTGGCGGCCATGGCCATGACGGCGACCACGAGTGCCGCTGCGGCCATCATCACGAGGGGTAGCGGGGCATGCCGGCAAACTGGGCCTACATCATCACCTATATCCTGGTATTCGGCTTCGCCGTGTACGTCGGGTTCCTCATCGGCCAGGAGGTCTGCCGTCGCTGGGTCGTGACGACGCGCGGGTATTGGGCCGCCAACATCGGCGGCCTGGTCGGCATCGTGCTGGGCGTCGCGCTCATCCCGGCGATGATGATCCAGGTCGTGCTCATGGGCGTCCTGGCGGGATACATCGCCGGCCTCAAGATGAGCTTCGGCGAGTCCTCGGGCCCCTGGAAGTGGCTCGACAACTTCATGGACGTCAACCGTCGCCATCGCAAGGTGGCGGAGAAGGGGACGGGCGAGGCGTATCGCCGTCGCCGCAAGAGCGGCGAGGCCGGTCCCGATCTGATCTCGGTCGACGAGAAGGGCTCAGCGGGCGTCCCCTCCAAGGGCGCCGGGAGAAACGACAGGTAACGTTCCATGCGCCCGCGGAGCCCCCGCGGGCGCATGTGGGCGGGGCCCGCGCCCTCTTTCGTGAACACCCCGTATTCCGAGGTATCCACCCTGGACCTGAGGGGGTCGTCCATACGATAATTCGGTTATTCGCTGCAACGAGAAAGATATGAGGTACGCATCCATGGCAGAAGAGAACCTTGTCGAGCTCTCCCCCGAGGAGGCCGCCCGCCTCGCGAGCGTGGAGAACAGCGCCGACGCCCTTTCCGCCCTCATCGAGGACCTGTCCAGCTCGAGCCGCCGCACGCGCCAGCTCGCCGGCCGCGTGGTGAATCTGCTCGCCCAGCGCGAGCCCGAGCTGCTCTCCCCGTACATCGAGCAGCTGCTCGACGCCCTGTACCGTCCCGAGGCACAGACCCGCTGGGAGGTCCTCGACGCGCTGACCCTGCTCGTGCCCGAGCATGCCAAGGAGTGCGGCGCCGCTTACGAGGGCGCCGAGGCGGCCCTCTTCGACGAGATCTCCGCACCGCTGCGCCTGTCCGCCTTCCGCTTCCTCACGGTGTGGGGCGCCACCGAGCGCCGCCGTTCCGAGAAGGTCTGGCCCATCGTCGATGAGGCCATCCAGTGCTTCCACGGCGACTTGGAGTACCGCGACATGCTCGCCCTGCTCTTCTCCTTCGCCCACGGCCAGATCTCCGGCTCCGTCGCCGCCGAGCTCGCGGGTCGCCTGCAGTTCGACGCCGAGAACGGCAAGGGCAGCTACCTGCGCGTCCGCTCCCGTGAGATCTACGACGCGCTCGTCAAGCGCTTCAAGCTCGACAACCCGCAGAAGAAGGCGCGCGCCAAGAAGAGCGACGCCGACGATGAGGACGAGGAGTAACCCATGGCCCATGACGTCGTTTTGATTCCCGGTGACGGGATCGGCCCCGAGATCACGAGCGCCATGCGCCGCGTGGTCGAGGCGACCGGCGTCCAGATCAATTGGAATGTCCAGAACGCCGGCGCCGGTGTGATGGACGAGTACGGCACCCCCTTGCCCGAGCATGTGCTCGACGCGGTCCGCACCACCAAGGTCGCCATCAAGGGCCCCATCACCACGCCCGTGGGCACGGGTTTCCGCAGCGTCAACGTCGCCCTGCGCAAGGAGTTCGACCTGTACGCCTGCGTGCGCCCCTGCCTGTCCCAGCCCGGCGACGGCTCGCGCTACCGCGACGTCGACCTGGTCATCGTGCGCGAGAACACCGAGGACCTGTACGCCGGCATAGAGTTCGACGAGGGCGCTCCCGAGGTCGCGAAGCTCGCCGAGCTCGTCGAGGCCTCCGGGCAGAAGCCCTTCGCCGCAGATTCGGCTATTTCCATCAAGCCGATCTCCATCGAGCGCTCTCGCCGTATCGTCGAGTACGCGTTCGAGTACGCTCGCCGCTGCGGTCGCAAGAAGGTCACGTGCGTGCACAAGGCCAACATCATGAAGGCGACCGACGGCCTGTACCTGCGCATCGCCCGCGAGGTCGCCGAGCGCTATCCCGACATCGAGTTCAACGACAAGATCGTCGACGCCACCTGCATGGGCCTGGTCCAGGAGCCGCATGACTTCGACGTGCTCGTGTGCCTGAACCTGTACGGCGACATCGTGAGTGACCTGTGCGCCGGCCTTGTGGGCGGCCTGGGGATGGCGCCCGGCGCCAACATCGGCACGGAAGCGGCCATCTTCGAGCCCACGCACGGCAGCGCGCCCGACATCGCCGGCAGGGACATCGCCAACCCCACCGCCGAGATCCTGTCCGCCGCCATGATGCTCGACCACCTGGGCGAGGCCGAGGCCGCCGAGCGCATCCGCGCGGCCGTTCGCGCCACGCTCGCCGAGGGCGCGCAGGTCACCGGAGACGTGCAGCGCGCGCTCACCGGCAGCGTCGAGGGAGCCGTGGGCACGCAGGCCTACGCCGACGCGGTGATCTCGCACCTGGCGTAACCTGATGTGCAATTGGGGACGGGTGCATTTTACACATGAGGTGCGACATCTCCTCTTTTGCGCCGATCTGCGGCATGACGTGTAATTAGGGACGGGTGCACTTTGCACATGGAGTGCTTCCCTCCTCTTGTTCGCGGATTCGCGGAATCGATCCGCGCGGTGTGCGCACTCGCGCAACGCATTGCGCAATTAAGCAAACCTTAACGGGGATGCGCTCGTTTCGCGGCGTATCCCCGTTTGTTTTTGGGTATCGTATCGGCTTGACGCGATAATCTGACAGGCAAGATGAAAGGAGCGGGCCGCATGGGTCTGATCATGAAGAAGGACGATTCCGAGGACAACGAGTACATCGACGGCATCGAGGTCGTCGGCCGCGGTGAAGGGCCGAATGGTGACGACGAGGTCGAGCGCGTGGAGATCCACGACGGCCTGACCGCTGAGGACATCTCCGGCAAGACCGCCGCGGCGGAGGCCGAGCTCGAACTCGAGGCGGACCCCGAACTGCTCGATACGCCTGATGATGTCGAGGGCGGCGAGAGCGATGTCGCCGATGAGAATGGCACCGCCGACGAGGGGGACGCCGCCGATGCGGATGCAGACCTCGACAAGGACTCCGACGCCGACGCGTCCGAAGGGGACGCGGATGCCGAGGACGCCCGCGCCGATGTCGCCGACGCTTCGTCCGCGAAAGCGGCGGCGAAGAAGCCCTGCCCCGCGACCCGCCCGAAGAAGAGCCGCATGCAGCGCGCCTTCGCCGGCAAGCACAAGTACTTCATCGCCAGTGCCGTCGTCGCGGTCGTTGCCGCTGCGATCATCGGCTACTTCATGGGATCCGGCGGTTTCGGCGCCAAGGGCGTGAGCGCCCCCACCTTCGCCGAGAGCGAGCTGGACGCCACGGTCGCCACGTGGAGCTTCAAGGGCGCCACGCACAAGATCACGGCGCGCGAGGCCATCGAGAGCCAGTACAGCCTCGAGAGCGTGAAGGGCGACGACGACACCTATCCCGCCCCGTCCGCAGACTCGGTTCTGGCGTACGTGCGCAACCGCATCCTGCTCGAGGAGGCGGACAAGCAGGGGATCGAGCTCAGTGACGAGGAGCTCTCCGAGACCGCAGAGTCCTCCCTGGGCACGTCCGACTTTTCCACCATCGCCAGCCAATACGGCGTGAGCGAGGATCAGGCCAAGCAGATCGTGCGCGAGCAGGGGATCATCCAGAAGCTCTACCAGAGCGTCATGACCGATGCCCCCACCATGCCCGAGGCCCCGGCCGAGCCTGAGAGCGGTGACGAGAACGAGGCCAACGCCGAGTACGCCGCCTACATCATCGACCTCGCCGGCGATGAGTGGGATGCCGAGGCCGGCACCTGGGCCGCACTCGACGGCGCCTACGCCACCGCCCTCTCCGGCGAGGAGATCACCCCCGAGTCCGCCAGCTACCTGCAGGCTCAGAAGGCCTACGCGGTCGCGTACCAGCAGTATCTCTCCGAGTCTCAGAATGCGAGCACCAAGTGGACCGCCTACGTCAACGAGCTGTTCGGCGAGGCCGATGTGGATCTCTACGGTCTGTACGCGTAGGATGTCGGGTCTGTACGCGTAGGGTGTCGGGGCGCCTGTAGCGCACCCCTGTTCTCTATGCCAGTTGAGCGAGTACCCGCCGTCTCCCAGTCCGGTCGCGATTTGCCACGCTGGTCCAGCCAGACGTTTTGCGACCAAAACTCCCCTTCAAACCTGTGACTTCCGGTCGCGATTTGCCATGCTGCGACAGCCTGGCAAATCGCGACCATTATTATGCGCCTATTCGCCTGACCGCCCGCCCATTCTCACGTTCAGCTTGCCATGGGGGCCGCTCACGGGTCGCATGCACCCGCGACTGACGACTTGCTATGCTGGGACGGTGCCCACGAGGGCGGATCGGTCCCGCTCTCGTCTCAGCAAGGAGAAAGGACGATCGTCATGGACGAGACGTTTGAGAAAGTCGCCGCGTGGTGCAAGCCGACCATGGAGCACCCGCTCGCCATCGTGTTGGGAAGCGGTTTGGGATCGTTGGGGGAGCGCGTGCGGGTCGTCCGCCACATACCGTACAGCGATATCGATGGGTTCCCGGTGGAAGCGATTCCCGTGGAAGGGCATCGGTTCACGGTGCTCGTCGGTGAGCTCGATGGCGTCCCCGTGGTGGTGTACCCGGGGCGTGTGCACATGTATCAGGGTTACGATGCCCTGCAGGTGACCTCGCTCGTGCGCCATGCTCATAAGCTGGGATGCCGCAGCATCGTGCTGAGCTGCGCGACCGGCGCCGTCGGCGACATCGCCCCGGGCACCGTCGGCATCATCACCGACCAGATCAACCTCACCGGGCGCAACCCGCTTGCGACTCCCGTGGGTGTTGCCGCCGCGGAGGTGGATAGCCCGTTCGTGTCCATGGCAGGCGCATATTCCCCGTATCTCTCCGGATTGGCGCGCGACGCCGCCGCCGACCTCGGCATGGAACTCGCCGAGGGCGTGTACGCGGGCCTGCTCGGCCCCAGCTACGAGACGCCCGCCGAGATCCGCATGCTCGGCACGCTCGGCGCCGATTACGTGGGCATGTCAACGGTGTGCGAGGCCATCATGGCGCGCGCCATGGGGATGCAGGTGCTCGGCATCACGCTCGTCACCAATAAGGCGGGTTGCCCGGGTGAGAGCCATGCCAAGGTGCTCGGAGCCGCCGACGCCGCCTCCGAGGCCATGCAGGCCCTCGCTCTCGCCACGATCCGCCGCCTCGGCGCCTGATGTCTGGTCGATTGGGGGCCAATTGGGGACAGGTACGAATTGATTCATTTTGCCCCGGCACATGCGGCTGCCGGGGCTTCGCCCCTTCGCAGGGGGGGGCGTATCGCCCGACGACAGAGTTTTTCCAGCAGGGGCATTAGGTACTTGCGCACGGGCGCTTTTCCACGTACTATAGACAATCGTCGGAACGGGCGTGCCCGTTTCCGCCATGGGGTCGCCAGCGTAGCTCAGTTGGCAGAGCACCGCTCTCGTAAAGCGGGGGTCACCGGTTCGAGCCCGGTCGCTGGCTCCATCGAAATCAGCAGGTCAGAGGTATTGTTCCTCTGACCTGTTTTTGTTTCCATCCCTCATCCTTAATTTCAAAAGGGATGAAATAGGGGTGAAAGAATGTCTTATGGAGAAAAATCCATCAAGTCGTCGCTGCCGAACGGAGCGGTTTTCAATGCTTTCCACGGCCGGAGGGCCTTGCAATCTGCCCGCAGGCTGTGGGAAGGGTTGAAAACCGCTTGGGGAGGCCGATTGGCATCAGAACAACTTCAAGCAGGCCTTTCCTGCTTCGTGAGCCCAATCGAGGAGGTCTTCGGGCTCTTCTTGGCGTGCGAGCGGTCTATCTCGCTGCACCGCACCCAGAGCACTTGCGGCCCACGACAACCGTCTCGTAATGACCCTGGTCCTCCCAATGCCCCACTTCGTCGTGGTGAACGGTTCCATAGATGGTCTCGACCCAGCTACCGTGGTTGAACGAACCCTGAAGGGCCATTTCTTCAGCATGTGCGGCAATTGCGCTAGCGGAGTTAAACGTGGCACCACAGTTGCAATGCCATACGCTTCCTGTCGCAACCTGTTCATCCCATGCGGCCTGATCGACAACCCACACGCTGTTCGAAACCCAGCGATCTTCGGTCACATCGACCCAGGTGTGCTTATGGGACTGCGCGGGCGGTTCGGCGGATCCCGAGTTACCACCGTCGGGCTTGCTCGCGCCCGCGTTTCCCCCGCTTGTGTTTTCGTTTGAGCTGCCGCCGCTGGGCTTGCTCGCGGTCGCGTTTCCGTCAGCCGGCTTGCCCGTCGCGGCCTGGGTGCCGTTCTGCGCGGTTTCATCTTCCTGTGCGCAGCTGGTGTCCTCGTCTCTTCCTGCGTTCGCTGCCTTAGCTGTAGGCATCTCCGTCTTGACCTGCGGGGCGCTGCCGGGCCGTGGGGAAGTCGCGGTGGAGGGGCCGGTGCAAGAGGCAAAGGAAATGGTGAAGGAGAGGATGAGGAGCAGGGTTGCGCTCACAACAACTAGCCGCACTCGGTTCGGTCCGTGGCCGGCCTCCTGATTCTTCTTTACGAGAGCTTTATCCTCGTGTTTTTCGATGTCTAACATCATTACTGCTCTTTGGGGATCAGGCTGCTACGGATTAATTGAGTCGCGATGAAGAGAACGTCAACACCGGAGGTGTCCCTCTCACCGTGTTCGAGTTAGTGACGGCTATGTTCGCCACGAGGGAGTTCGACCTGCGCAAGGATTGGACTTCCTGCCAAAAGGTGATTGTGGGAGAGGGGTCCGAGTTCAGAACTGACTTGTTCGAGGGCATAGATGAGGCGGCGTTTCTCACGGCGGTGACGCTTTACGGCTCTTACATGAGGAAGCGCAAGACCGGTTTTTGATCTGTCAGCTGCAAGAAAAAGGATGTCCTCGCCCTTGAGTATGAGGATGATCCAAGGACCCGCCGGAATAAAATAGGAAAAAAAGGAAAAAATAGGAAAAAAAGGAAAGGAGCGTTATGCGGCCGATTATCTTCTCGCCCTCGTTTGGCAATCGCCCCTCATTTCTCGTTGGACGTGAGGGCGTTCTGCATACGCTGCTGCAAGGGCTGTCAACGGAGCCCGGTTCGCGGGAGCGGTCGATTGTGATGCTCGGGCAGAGGGGGTCGGGTAAGACCGTCTTGCTTTGGGAGCTCGCCGACCGGGCGGCAAAAATGGGATACGCGGTCTCTACGCCCACGGTGGTTGCCGAGGGGATGCTCGAGCGTGTGGTGGAGAAGGTTCAGGAAAGTGGATCGAGGCTCATTTCCAATCGGGATACGCCGCGTGTGTCGGGGGCGAATGTCGGAGTCTTGGGCTTCTCGGTGGGCCTTGAGTTCAGTCGAGATATCCAAGAGACGAAGAGCTCTCAGTACAAGTTGACGCAACTCGTCCGCGAGCTGAGCTCGCGCGGGCACGGCGTGCTTATCCTGATCGATGAACTTCAGGCCAACTCGCCTGAGATCAGGCAGCTGGTCACGGTGTATCAGGAGCTGGTGGGCGAGGGCCTCAACGTTGCCATGGTCCTGGCCGGGCTGCCCGGCGCCGTGTCGGCAACGCTCAACGACAAGGTGCTCACGTTCCTCAATCGCTCGAGAAAAGTCAGGCTGGAATCCTTGCGCATTGGGGACGTGAGGGCGTTTTACGAGCGCGCATTTGATCAGCTGGGCATCAATATAGATGAAGGTGGAGTGTCATACCTTGCGCGTACCGCCCAGGGATCTCCATACCTTCTCCAGCTGCTGGGGTATAACGTGGCCGTTCGGCTCCCCAATGGCGGAACTGCCGACGGACCTTTGCTGCGAAGTGCCGTTGCGTTATCTGAAGAAGATTACAAGAACGATGTATGCGGAACGACCGTCGCCTCGCTTTCGGGGCAAGACGTCGAATTTCTCTTGGCGATGGCCCAAGATGAGGGGCCGTCACGCATGAAGGACATTTCCGACCGAATGGAGCGCACTCAAGATTATGCCCAGAAATATCGCCGTCGGCTCATTGATGCCGGAGTGATTGAGGCGGCGGGGCATGGACTGGTAGACTTCGACGTTCCATTTTTGCGCGAGTACCTGAGGGATGCGGAGGGCTGATTATGACTCGTTCGGTCGATTACATCGTCACATCCTCGCACGTGTTCACGAGCACGGCGGGGGAGCGGACGTCGCGGCCACTGGCGTTCGCCGTGACGGGCGATCGGATTGCGTTTATGGGTTCGCCTGAGGACGTCATCGAGGCGTGCCCGGCCGGCACGCCCGTACTCGACTATGGCGATGCATTCATTTGCCCTGGCTTCCACGACGCCCACCTGCATTTCTTTCACACTGCCCTCGGCGGATCCCCCTACTTGCTCATGCACATGGGGGAGAGCGAGGCCGAGCTCGTCGAACGCACGAAGGAGTTCGCCCAGAGTCTGCCCGCCCATGCCTGGGTGGTCACCCAGGGCTGGCGCGATTATCGCTGGGACCCGCCGGTGCCGCCCACCAAGCATTCGCTCGACGAGGCATTCCCCGACCGTCCCTGCGTGATGTACTCGGGCGACGGCCATACGCTGTGGATGAACACGTGCGCCCTCGATGCTCTCGGCATCACGCGCGATTCCGTGCCCCCGCAGGGCGGTAGCTATGACAAAGACGGGGACGGGGAACTCACGGGCATCATCCGCGAGGCGGCGGCGATGGAACTCTTGCCGCGCTGTCTCGAGTGGCTTACCGAGGACGACATCGCCTCCGCTTACGAGGCCCAGATGGCGCGCATGGCCGAGCAGGGTATCACGTCGATTTGCGACATGGCCCTCATGCCGCATCCCGGCTGCGATTTCATCCGCGACGACGTGTACGAGAAGCTCTCGCGCGAGGGCAAGCTCACCCTGCGTGTGCACATGTACCCCACGCTGCTCGACGACCAGTCGCGCCTCGAGGATCTGCAGGACCGCTATGCGGGCGAGGAGTTCCCCCTGCTGCGCGCGCCGGGCTTCAAACAGTTCTTCGACGGCGTGAGCAGCCAACATACCGCGTGGCTGACCGAGCCGTACACGAACGCGCGCTTCGACGGCGACTGCGGGCGCCCCACGGTGCCTGCGGACCGCATGCGCGAGTTGGTGCTCGCCGCCGCCGAGCGCGGCCACTCCGTGCGCATCCATACCATCGGAGATCGCGCCATCCATGAGGCGCTCGACATTTTCGGTGAGGCGATGGCCTGGTACGGGGCGCCCATGCAGGGTCGCAACACGCTCGAGCACCTCGAGAACCTGTTGCCCGAGGACATTGACCGTTTGGCCGAGCTCGGTGTGCTCGCGAGTTCCCAGCCCGGCCATATCACGCTGGATCCGGGCGGCCCCGAGCGCGACCTGGGCGAGGAGCGCAGCCGGGTCATGTGGCCCTTCGCGACTTATGAGGACCGCGGTGTGGAGCAGGCCTTTGGCACTGATTCTCCGATCACGGCCGTGACCAGCATGGATGTGCTGTACTGCGCCGTGACGCGTCAGGATCCGTTCACGCACGAACCCGCAGGCGGCTGGTTGCCGGGTGAGCGCATCAGCGCCGCCGAGGCCCTGCGCATCTACACCGCCGGCAGCGCCGCGGCGGCCGGGCGCGAAGACGAACTCGGCCAGATCGCCCCGGGCTACCTGGCGGACTTCGTGGTGCTCGACCGCGACATCACCGCGTGTGACCCCAGCGAGATCCAGGGTGCTCGGGTCGTGGCCACGTATCTCGGCGGGTGGAAGGTCTTCGAGCGGTAGAAGGTCAGAGCGCCTACGCTAACGGAATAAAAAGTCAACTCCGCACTTCGTGTCCGTACGGGCTGATAAGGTGTATCTCAATGGGCGGAGTCGTCTGTTGGAAGAAGATGCAGGGCGGCTCCCAATACAAGGGAGGGTGTTGCATTATGAGTTACGGATACGGCGACGCCGATCGGTACGTCAACAAGAAACTCATCTGTTGGGCATCGTATCCAGACGACCCAATGGCGAGGGCCTTTAGCTTGCATCCGGTTTACGCGCTGGTCAACGGCCAGTACGAGCGCGTGGACGAGGCGTCGTTCCCCGATGACGGCGCGTTTACCGCCATGCCGTCGAACCGCTGGGCGACGGTGTCCATGGGCGAGATGGAGGAGCGCTACGGCCATGTGGTCATGGCGATGGTCTCCGCGTCGTTCAAGAGCAACGCGAGCTACGGAACCGCGAGCGTGACCGATCAGCTCCTAGCGTTTTTCGATCCCGACCTGCGCAGCTCGCACGTGAGTATCGAGCGCCTTGCCGAATCGTCTGCCGCAAGGGATCTGTATCAGGTCTTCAAGGTTCCCGAGTCTGCGAAAATCGACTTCTCACGTCCGCTGAAAGCCCCGATTCGCCTGTCCGCCGATGCGGGTGAGCTGTGCTGCCCTCACATTTTCCTGCAGGAACGCACGGCGGATGGCCCGGCGTATTTCGGCCCCTTTTCCTATCAACTAAACCAGCAGGGATGCCTGCGTTTGACGGCGCTCGAGCACCTCGACTACCGGGTGTATCGATTCATGAGCATCCCGGGTTCCGAGCGCATCGCGCTCAACCGCGATGCGGAGGGCGGCCATGCCCAGATCGCCTCGTTCCTGCAGCGCGGCTACATCGACGCGCTCATCGACAAGGCGGGGGAGGATGATTCTTTCGACTGGCTGCCCGAGGAGCGCATGGGCGAGCTGTTCCGCAGCATCATCAACGGCTCCGAGAAGATGAAGGCCTTTGACAAGCCAACGCTCAACTCGCTCAAAAGCGCCATCCACGACTATTGCCACTCAGCCTCAACCGCAGGTCTCGATGCGCAGCGCCGCAAGCGCCTGGAGGATGCCGTCGACGGCATGGAAGATGCGATCCTCTTCAACAAAGAGGTGCTGAATCAGATCCTCACGCGCATCGACGATGAGCGCCTCGGCCGCGCCATGGCGCGCGACGACGTGTACCCTGCGGTCAAGGACCGCCTGCTCAAGAGTGCCAGCATCAAGGAGCGCCTTGATGAGGAGCGCTATAAGCTCGAGCGCGAGATGGAGGATGTCCGCACGCGCCGCAACACCTTGCTCAAAGAGGAGGCCGATGCCAAAGAGGCATGCAGCCGCGCTCGCGAGGAGGAAAGCCAGGCTCGCGCCAACGCCGAAAAGACCATCGCCGACGCCCTGGCAAAAAGACGGGGCGAGATCGAGCAGCTTGACGCTTGCATTACTGAGCGCGAGGCGGCGATAAAGGACGCGCAGGACCGCTACGAGCGCGCGGTGCACAGCAAGCTTGCCGTAGAGGAGCAGATCGACCGCATCCTGGCAAATCTCAACAACGAGGCCACTGCAACGGGCAAGATCTTGGAGAACGAGATCCTGCGCAAGGTGGTCCGTGCGGTAAACGACTTGGAGCTCGACGAGCGCCAAGAGGGGGCTTCCGCGCCGCTGCTCGTCCCCGTCCGCGGGGATGCGGACTCGATGACCCCCGGCGAGCTGGTCGAGGAGATCTCGAAGCGCATCACAAAGATGGGTGGCCGGTCCGTGAGCCGCAACGAGGCGGTGAACATGGTCACGTGCCTCATGCAGGGCTACATCACCACGTTTGCCGGAACGCCGGGTACGGGCAAAACGAGCATGTGCCGTATCCTTGCCGGTGCCTTGGGCCTCACCAGCAACAACCCAGACCTCTCCCGCTTTACCGAGATCGATGTGGAGAACGGTTGGACCTCGTACAAGGATTACATCGGTTACCACAACCCCATTGCCAAGACGTACGAGAAGACCATTCCGCAGGTGTTCGACGCCATGAAGCGCCTGTCTGCCGAACGCGCCGGCGAGGGCGATATCGCTCCCTATCTGTTCTTGCTCGACGAGGCCAATCTGTCGCCCATCGAGCATTACTGGGGGCCGTTCATGCACGCGTGCGACACGTTCCGCACGTGCGGCGGCAAGCTCGCCTTGGGGCGTGAGGAAGACTGGCGCCTCCCCGGGCACATGCGGTTCTTGGCGACGGTGAACTACGACCACACCACCGAGGCGCTCTCGCCGCGTTTCTTGGACCGCAGCTGGGTCATCACGCTCAAGGCCCCCAACTCCATGGATGAGCTGGGTTCTCTTGATGTCGATGATGCATTTGACCAGGTGATTCCCTATTCGTATGGCCAGTTGCTCAAGGTCTTTGGCGGCACGGGAACGGAATTCGAGGATGATGCGCTCGACATGCTCTTCAGCACGCTTGCAAACGTTTGCAAGGACAACGGCATGCCCATCTCGCATCGCTCGCTGCTCATGATGCGTCGCTACATCTCCGCGGCAACCCCGCTCATGTCCGCAGACGAGGTCTCGGGTGCGTACGCTCCTCTTGACTACGCCTTTGCGCAAAAGGTCTTGCCCTCAATCGCAGGGCCGCGCGAGGTTGTTGCCACGTTGGTGGATGAACTGCTGCGGGAGTCCCAGAGCCTCAAGGTGACCACCAGCCTGCTGGAGAACATAAAGAAGCATGGTGAGGACAGTGGCTACTACCAGTATTTCATCTAGGGTCATGCGCGTTTGCTTTACGGGCGTGAACCGGGATGTCGGTGAGCGGGCGGTTTTTGACCTTTTGCCCGTTGACCAGGTGCCTGGCGGCGTCCGGTTGGCCGAGGGCGGTAGCGTGCTCGACGCCGCTACGTATGAGCTGAGCTTGCATCTCGATTCGCATGTCGTGCCTGTGCGTGCCTTGATGAACATCAGCGGTGGGGAGTCCATGGAGCTCGTATGCACCAAGGTGGCCCTCGTTGAGGGGGAGGCGAATGTCGCCTCGTATCGTATGTCGCTGGTCGATCGCCGGCATCCGGGCAAGCACGACGACGCCTTCCAGTGCTTCAAGCTCGCGTACGGTTTTGCCCGCGTGGAGGTCGAACTGTATCTTGATGACGCAGCGGAGCCGCTGCTGCTGACCACGCAAGATATCCCATGCAGGTCGCAAAGTCACCTGGATTCCGCGAATGTCGAGGCGATGCTCGCCGACTTGCTCGATACAGACGACGTTCCCTCGAGCTGGATGTTCGGCTGCGCGCAGGGAGGGTCCGGCCCCTTTGCGATTTTGGACGGGTACGTTGCGGAGCATTCGGCGCGGTCGCTCGTGTCGATGTCCGACCTCATCGGACGTGTTCTCGATGAATATGAGCGCCAAGCTGGTTTCTTTCGCTTTGGCGCGCAGAGCCGCATTGTCCAGCGTGGAAAAACGGTCCCGTTGGGAGCTGTGCGCAGTGCGGGCCGCAATGAGCTCACGTGGCTCGCGCGCAATACCGGCGTCCTCATCGAATGCCCTGAGCGCGAGGGGGTCTATCTCAACGGCGGTTGGTATCTGCCGCGTAAGGTCGAGACCTCGGTGAAGGTGAAGACCTTCGACAGTTACGAGAATCAGCGCGTCCTGGGCTTTTTGGGCGAGATCTCCCGCGTCGCGGCCCTGCTGCGCTCGATGCTCGGCAAAGCGTCGGGGGAGGTGCAGTCGATCGAAGAGCGCCTGCGCGGTATGACGGGCGATGGCTCGGTGATGCCGGCGTTGGCGATCGTGCGTGCCTACGCCGACCGCGAGCGGCGGTTCTTGAGCCAGCTTGACGGGCATGTTTCCCGTGCCCGCTCCCTGCAGCGCCTGTATGCGTCGTTCATGCCCGACGTCCAAGGGATCTTTGGCTACACCCTTCGACGCACCAAGGTCTTTACCGAGATTCATCCGTACATGCGCTTGTATGGGCTCATGCGCGAGTGGCTCGGGTTTGGTGACTTCTCCCTGGCCAAGGAGGGCATTGCGCTTCAAGCGGCGAAGATGGACAAGCTCTACGAGTATTTCGTGCTTCATCGCATGCTCGTTTGGCTGCATGCACATGGCTTTGCGCCTGTCGGCCCCGAGGCGGAGGCCATACGTTGCGGGGCGTATGAATCGGAGGGGTTCTTTAAGCCGGAGACCGGTGTCGCGACCATATACGAGCTCGAGCGTGCTTCGGAAGAAGGCAGGGTGGGGGTCAAGCTCTACTATCAGCCCATCATACGTGGCAGCATGGTTGAGGAGGAGGGCATCGCGCTTCACAGGCTTTCGTATGGTGAGGGCGCGCGATCGCAGAATTACTGGACGCCTGACTACCTGATCGAGTTGACCACCCCGGAGGGAGCGCATTCGTACCACATGGTGGATGCCAAGTATCGCCGCGCGCTCGATTTGATTGACGGGTATCCCAAGCACGGCGAGTTGGCGGAGTGCGTGCATAAATACCGAGTTGACGTGATGGGCTCTGCCGGGGAGCGGGTCTCTTGCGTTTGGCTGGTCGCAGGCAAGAAAAAGGGCGCGGATGTGTATTACGCCGAGTCGTCTCCGTGGGCGGTGTCGATGGGTGTTGGCCCGCGTTCGGGTGTGGCAACGCTTGCCGTTGGCCAAGACGGGCTCGACGCGATGTTCGCGGAGGTGTTCCGCGGCGTCGGCGGCTTGGTGTGTGAAGGAGACTCGCAAGGCGGAGGGGCCGATGGGGCTGGCGAGACACACACGGACTCCGACTCGTACAACCCGTCGTATGCGGCAGGTTCCGAGAGTGATGCCGCCGATGGCGAGGCGTACGTGGTTCTTGAGCCGGCACATCATGAGAGCGCGCATCGCGAAGAGGGCTCTGCTCCCGAGGCGGATCTCAAGCGCGAGCACTCGGATGTGGAGGAGGTCCCGGCCACCGATGCGAACGCGGCGGAGGACGAGGGCCCAGCAGAGAGTGCAGACCCCGTGGTAGATGCAAGCGCTGGGGACGCCCCCGACCCCTCAACTCCCAAAGAACCCAGCGACCCCGCAGAAGTCGAGGCGGGCGCAGAGGGGGAGCGGCGCGGGCGCAAGCGGCACAAGCCCAGGCGCGCGGCGGAGAAGCCTCAGCCTGCGCAGCCGGCGCCAAAAACGGTCAGGAAGGCGAATCTGCCCAAGCGCAAGCCCGAGAAGAAGCGGGCCAAGCGCTCGCTCTTCGATTTGGATGACGCCACGCGGGAGAGCGTCGGGTACATCATGGGGCATGTCGACGATCCAGAGTTACCGTTCAGGATCAAGTGGGCCCAACAGCACCTCGGCCTTGATCGCCCCCTGCTGCGCAAGCGCAAACCGGAGGGTCGCGAGGCAGGGTTTTATGAGCCCATGCTGTTCAACGATGAGGAGTGCTGGCTGTACACGCATTGGACCCCGGTTCAAAAGAACAGGGTGAAGATTGTCGCGCGGACCATGGAGCGCAAGGAGAGCGAGGAGGGGCTCGGAGATTCGGACGCGTAGATATGAAGTGCTAATTCTTGCAGTGTAGGACTGCAAGAATTGAAGAATCTTGCAGTCCTACACTGCAAGAGACGTACGTGCTCGGCATGGAAATGGCTGCTCGACGATTGATGTGGGCAGACCGGTGCTCGCGTTCCGACGTGACGTGCCAGTGGGCCGCCTGCGTCCATGGGGTGCAAGATTTGAAGAAAACGGCCGCCCGTGTGTGCACGAGCGGCCGTCCTGCGTGCTGCTCGCTCCGCTTCTAAAGCGCCAGCAGCCCTTGCTCAAAGGCGTTGGGGAAGAGGAATTTGCGGTGTTTGGGATTGCCTCGCTTGTCGGTCCCCAGCACGACCTCGATAAAGCCGTTCTCGCGATCGATGTCGACCACCTCGCCGCAGCCGAACGCCTTGTGGAACACGGTGTTGCCGGGTTCGAGCGCGGCAAGCTTCGCGTCCGTCACTGCGGGCGGTTCGTGCCAGTCGAGCTTTTGCTCCTCGGGGTACCCCTTGAGCCACCAAGCGGCCTGGCCCTTGGTTGCCTTGCTGCCTCGGAACGTGAACTCAAACCGAGCTCCGCGTTTGGCAAGCTCGTCCATCGCGCTATCGAGCTCGCCGCCGCCGATGACCCATACGTTGCCGCCGGCAGATCCACGCAGGTCGACGTACTTGAGACCCTGCTGCTCCAAGGTCTCGACAATCCAGTCGCGCCTTGGGGCTGCCTCAACGGCTTCAACATCAACCGAGCTGTCAGGCTTCGTGCCACCAGCAGCGCCTCCGCGCACCATGCGCCCGGTCTCGTCCAGACGCGTGTCCATGCGCGCCATCTCCTCGAAGTCCTCTTTGGTCAGAGAGGTGTCGAACAGGCCCACGCGCGCGTCGTAGCTGTGCTTCTCGATGCCGGTGTAGGAGAGGCTCGCGTCCTCGTATCGGCGGAACTTGTACACCGCGTCGTTCATCACGGAATCGCGGAACACGCCGAGCGATACGAGAAGCTCGAAATCGCGCACCGACAGGCCCGTGACTTTCTTGAACAGTCTCGGCTCCAGCTGCGTGATTACCTCTTTGAGGCTCTGTTCGCGGTAGTCGGTGAGATACATGAACACGGGGATGCGCGTAGCGAACTTGATCAGCTTCTCCTGGATCTGTTTGCGCTTGCTCTTGAATTCCTTTTCTTCCTCGGAGATCTCCTTTTTCTCCTTGGGTGTGAGCTCGCCGCCCTCTTTCTTGACCTTCTTGACGTGCTCGGACTTGTTGATGATGGTCTCGATGTCGTCGTTGAGGCTGCGGAAGCCCTCGATATTTGCCAGCGCCTTCATCGCCTCGGCGTTCTCCAGCAGGCGGCGCAGCGTGTCGTTGTCCACGTTGACCAGAAGGGCGCTTTCCCAGCGGCGTGCCAGCAGCGTGGCAGAGGTGCCTGCCATGGCGATATCCAGGATGTCCGCGGCGTTTACCTCGCGCATGGCGCTGCCGTCGTAGGCGAGCACGGGGAGGAACTTGATGAAGTCCGCGACCTTCTTCTCGGGGCTCGGTTCGTCCACCGAGAGTTGGCAGCTGTAATCGGACACCATGGCCAGCGCGCGGTCGAGCGCGAAGTCGAAGACATAACACTCCTGCTTGATGACCTGCATGTGCCCGTCTTCGTCCTTGGCGGTCCAGGGGCTCTGCACGCGGAAGGCGGTTTGGAAGTACGTCTCGGGGCTCTTGAGGTTGCGCAGCATGAACACGCCGGTCCAAGGGCGGATGGTGACGCCGGTGGTGAGCTTGCCACAGGAGAGGGTGATGGTCTTGGTGGTCAACGGGTCGCCCATGGCGCGGCGCACGGGATCGACGGCCTCAAGACCGATGCCCGCCTCAGTACCCGCCGCCACGAGCACCTGGTAATCGTGATAGAAAACGTTCTGACGCTCGGCCAGCAGGTTCGCCATGGCGTGGCACGACGCCACGGTGGGCAGGAACCACAGGGTGTGCGTAAGGTTGGCGAGCAGCGCTGCGTGGCTGAAGGGCAGCACCGGCTTCTGCGCGCCCATCTTGAGCTCGTCGGTGGTGGTCTCGGCCAGCGCGCCGCGGATCAGGTCGAGCCATTTCTGCACGTAGTCCTTGTATCTGAACTGCGCGTCCGTGCCCTCGCCGACGGCTGAGAAGAACACGTTGAGATCGAACTCGTCGAACTCTCCCGCGCGGGCCACGCGGGTGATGGAGTCGGGCACCTTGTAGGTCATGAGGACCATGCGGGGGAGGGCCGCATAGGGATTGGGCTCGAATGGGTGCGTGCGTGCCCACTCCTGCTTGGCCTGCTGCTCGTCGGAGTAGGTCCAGTTGAAGATCTGGTCCTCGATGAACTCGCCGCTGGTCAGCGCACGGAAGGGCGTACCGGATAGATAGAGGTAGCGGTCCGCCTGGATGGGCAGCCAGGTCTCATCGAGGCTGTTGCCCGCGGAGGCGGCGTCAGTTTCCTTTTCGGTGGATTCGACGACGTCGTCCTCGTCCGCTGGCTTGGCGAAGAGCTTTTGCGCGCTGTCGCGCCATGCGCCGAAGTGGTACTCGTCAAAGGCGACGAGGTCCCAGTGCTCCAGGTGGACCCACTCGTTGCGCGGCTTGATGGCACCGGTGGCGCGGTCCACACCCAGGAAATCCTGGAACGATCCGAAGCATACGATGGGGCGCGAGGGGTCGCATTCCTCGTAGGTCATCGCACCGCGAGAGACGAATTGCCAGCCCTCGAAGTCGATATGGCTCTCCAAGTCCTCACGCCAGGCATCCTCCACGGCGGGCTTGAAGGTGAGCACGAGTACGCGCTTCATGTTCATGCGGCGGGCGAGTTGGTAGGTGGCGAAAGTCTTGCCAAAGCGCATCTTGGCGTTCCAGAGGAACTTGGGCGCGTTGCGGTTGCCGGGTTGCTCGCAGGCGCGGAAGTACGCTTCCGTTTTGTTGACGGCTTCGAGCTGCTCGGGGCGCATGGCGAAGTCCTCGGTGCGCTCGCGCTCGTAGCTGGTGCGGTCGCGAACCTGCAGCCAGGCGTTGCGCACGTCGGCCGGTGCGCAACGGAACCACTCGCCGTTGGGATTATCGAAGCCCATTTGCCTGAGGCGCTTGTGGACCGCGTGGTCCATGAAGGAGGAGCCGTCCGTGCGCATGGCGCTTTCGGCGAACATGATCTCGTAGGGCTTGCCCTCGTCCGGCTGGATGACGGGGAACTGCTGCGCCACGCGCTTTTCGACGTCGATCTCCGTGTAGCCGACCTTGAGAAAGTTCGCGTGATCCGGGTTCTTGTCGCGATACGCGTAGATGGAAGGACGGACCTCCGGTCGCGCGGGGAAGAAACTGGCGTTATTCATTGCCGTCACCCAGATTCATAGGGCGAATCATCGATTCGATGAAGTCGATTTCCTTATCGTCAAATCCGTAGCGAGCGTATAGTTCCTCATCGGTCCATTGCTTATCGAAAGAAAGGAGGGGGACAAGTGAATAGACTTTGCGAAGTGCATGTTGAGTTGGTTTGTTGAGCATGACTAGGAAACGAAACGTCTTTGATGAAATAAAGCTCAGTGCATTGGTTGCCTGTTTTTTCGAGTTTAGAGGACCAATTGCGATGTACGTTTCCGTGCAGCATTCCCCTGGTGAGCCAATAAATGGTTTTCCCAAGATCTGATGTGGGAAGGTGTCTCCTGCCCCATATGCTGCGCTGATAAAAATCTTGTAAGTGTCAAGTGTTGTGTGTTTTGAGGGTATATCGTCACGCGCAATATACGCAAATCCCCCGCGCTGAAAAACGCGGAGATCGGAATCGGCTTTTACATCGCGACCGCGGAATGAGGTTCCGATTCCAAATGGCTTTTGAGCGCTTACGATCGAGTCGAACGTGGCGGCTGTCCCATCAACATTCTGTACCTTTTTATAAATGGAGACGGCTTTGTTCTGCCTGATGAAGCAGTTGTTTCCTTTCTCGAGGAGCGGTCTGGTCATCTGGTCAGCATCAGGACCTGTGTGAGAGATTACGGTGCAATCACCGGGGTTATCTCGATCCCATAGGAAATAGCACACTCCACCCTTGATTTGTACTCCTGGAAAGCACTCGCTGGAGTCAAAATAATCATGGAGAACTCTCAAATGCCTATCGCCAAGCATGTTTGATCTGAAGTCATCGAGGCCCCAGCCACCAGAGAACCAGCGAGCAGGAATAATCATCGACAAGAATCTCGGCTTTAGTTTTTTCGCGCTGTCTACGAACAGCTGATAAATCGGCTTTGCCTGCGCTCCGTTGGCGGCGCCTGCGGTGCTCAGCTGGTACGGCGGATTACCGACGATCACATCGAACTTCATATTCAAAATCCTCTCGGGATTATCAGTGTGAATGAACTCGTATGCATGGGTTTCGAGCGCGGCGTCGCGGTCGTATTCGGCATTGCTCGCACCGCAGTATTTGCAGCGGTTGTTCACCCACGTGTGTTGGATGGTGCGATGGCGCACGTTGCCCTCGGAACTATCGAACTCCGCCACGCTGAACCGCCCGTTGGGGAACTTGCTGCAGTACAGGCTGCGGCGCGCAAGCAGGCTCGTGAGCTCGGTGATCGCGATGCCATAGAGCTGTTCGTGCATGATGTGCTCGACGCGTTCCTGCAAGTCGGGGTACACGTGTTCAAGCCCCTTGATGAAGCGCTTGGCCGCCTCTCTTAAAAATACGCCCGATTTACAGCATGGGTCCAAGATCTTGATGGTGGGGTCGCTCCAGATTTCAGACGGCAACATGTCCAACACGTCGTTGGCGAGCTCCGGCGGCGTGAAGACCTCGTCGTTGCTCAGGTTCGCCAAGCAGGTCAAGACGTCGGGGTTGTACGCCTTCTCGAGCAGGCTACTCATAGCGCTGCACCTCCCAGTAATTGGTGAGGGGGTATTCCTGTATCGCGGAGGGGATGTACGCGCCGATCTCGGCGTCGTACTCCCAGTCGGTGTGTGAGCGGACGTCGCCGCCGTTGGCCTCGTCAAATGCGAAGAGGGAGAGGGTCTCGCCCTTATCGGTGTTGCCGTCGAGTAGTTCGCTCAGCAGGAAGTCGCGGCGCTTCACCTTGTCGCCCGTCACGAGCGACCACTCTGCAAAGGTGATGGGTTCGCCGTTGGAGTTTTTGAGGGTGAGGGCGTCGCCGCACAGGATGTTCTTGTGCAGCAGGTAGCGGATCGCTTCGAGGAACAGCGCGTCCGGGTTCTTGATGGCGCGCGTGGCCTCGGCCTCGACGATTCCGTACAGGCGCTCGCGGCATTCCTCGGCGTTGTCCTCCAGGATGTCCACGCCGTATAGGCTGCTCACTGCCACAAAGGCGTAGCGCATGTAGTCGTCAGGGCTCTTCTTGTATTGCCGTGCGACCACGGCGAGTTTTCGTCTTAGCACTTCGGCCAGGAAATTTCCGTTGCCGCAGGCCGGCTCCAGAAAGCGGGACTCTATGCGCTCGGTCTCCTGCTTGACCATATCGAGCATCGCGTTGACTTCGCGCTCATTGGTAAAGACCTCTCCGTGCTCCTGCACCCTCTTGCGAGATTTGACTTGCTGAGCCATAGAAGGGGTCCCGTCGACAATGTGGAATATAATCCACAACAGTCTAACCCTGAAACGAAATAAGAGGAACATAAACCACAGTGCGGAATATGTTCATCAATACGATTGCTGCCATGAAGAGTGACAGTGCGTACATAGCCATCCATCGAACCCTTGGCGTCAACGCTGCCCGAATCAGGGCTCAGAGGGGTCAGTCTCAGCTGTTCGTCGCCGACCGGTCTGGTGTGGATAGGTCTGCCTTGAACAAATTCGAAAGCGGAAAATACAATCCCTCGGTTGAGTGGCTCTGCAAATTGGCGGATGGCCTGGATGTTCCGGTGGTCGAGTTCTTCTCGGGGCTGGAAAGCTCAGCACCGGGCAAAATCGGCAAGCTCGATAGGGGCGAAGCGGGGCAGTAGGTCCCCTTGCAGCCATCGCAGCGCATCTGTGATATTCACATCGTCCAATCTTGCAAAGCTACTTTGCAAGATTTACGATATCTTGCAGTTCTACTTTGCAAGATTTGGAGTTGGCATGCCGTTCAACGCGCTTGTGCAAGAGAAGATCCTCGACTTCGAAGCGTTGGGTATTCCCGAGGTTTTCGACCGCGATTTACGTCTTGCACCCATTCAAAAGCCCGAGCGGAATAATCTGGCGCAGGTGATCGTCGGTACGCGTCGCTGTGGAAAAACCTACCGCTTGTTTCAGGAAATGCGCGACATTGTGCGGGCGGGCTACGACCCTGCGACCATCCTGTACTTCAACTTTGAGGACGAGCGTCTCAAGCCCTATTCGACGTCGCTGCTCTCCGATGTCATCGACACGTTTTTCTCGATGCGCCCCAAGGCGCGCGAGGAAGGGTGCTTCCTTTTTTTCGACGAGATTCAAGAGGTTCCCGATTGGGGAGCGTTTCTTCGCCGAGTAATCGATTCGATCAGGGCGACCGTTTACGTCACGGGCTCATCGTCAAAGATGTTGTCATCGGAGCTATCCAGCGAATTCAGGGGACGCTCGCTGTCGAGAGAGCTATTTCCCTTGAGCTTTTCGGAGTTTTCCCGTCGCATGAACGGCGGGCAGTTCTCGGTGGCAAGGGGGCTTTCTTCCTCCGATGCCGCCAAGCTGCGCGGGGCATTGGGGGATTATCTCTTGCGCGGCGGTTATATGGCCACGCTCGATCTTCCCACATCGGATGGCATGATGCTGATGCAGGAATACGCGTATCGAACGGTCGCCATGGACGTTGTGGAACGCTATAACCTGCGGACCCCGCAAATAGCCGCGAGTTTCTTGAGCAGGTGCATCGCCTCGTCCGGGCGCGAGCTGTCCGTAAATAAAGTCGTCAATGAATACAAGAGTCGAGGCGCCTCCACCTCTCGCGAGACGCTTTCCAATCTGCTCTCGTATTACGAGGAAGTGTACCTGGTCTTTTCCCTGGGTGACTTGAGCCGCTCGCTCGCCGACAATCCACGCTCATGCTCAAAGGTCTATGCAGTGGATCCTGGCATGTTCACGGCCTTCTCCCGTGCGGCGAGCAAGGAGCAGGGACAGCGATTGGAGACCGCAGTGTTCAACAAGCTTCGCCGCGTTGCCCCTCAGGCGCGTTCGGGTTCGCTGGCGCGATTGACGTTTGAGCATGAGGGCAGCTTGCATGAGGTCGATTTCGTCATGGGGGATGCCTTGCTGGGAGATATGTTCGAGCTGGTGCAAGTGAGCATCGATTTGGCGAATCCCAAGACGCGGCGACGTGAGCTTGCGGCTCTCGAGGCCGCAATGGAAAAGTATGGGGTGCGCGAATCGACGGTCGTGACGATGGACTCGGAAGAGACGGTTGAGATGAGCTCGGGGGCTGTGCGAGTCATTCCGGCCTGGAAATGGCTGCTTGACGATTTGGCTTGGCCTGGATGAGGCAGCCTAGGCGTGCGCTCAAGAAATCTAAGTGCCGCTTTATAAGATTTTTTGAAGTGACGTTGTATAAGTCCGCACGGCTGGGTACTATTCAACGCGTACACAAACCGCATGGATGCCGGGATGAGCCCGGCGCCAGCAAAAGGAGGACAAGCATGTCTTTGAAGCCGCTTGCAGATCGCGTTCTGATCAAGCCCGACGCCGCCGAGCAGAAGACCGCTTCCGGTCTCTACATCGCCAGCAACGCCCAGGAGAAGCCGCAGCGCGGCACCGTCGTCGCCGTCGGCGCCGGCAAGATGAATGACAAGGGCGAGCGCATGCCGCTCGACGTCCATGAGGGCGACGTTGTCATCTACGGCAAGTTCGGTGGCAACGAGATCAAGGTCGACGGCGAGGACTATCTCCTCATGCGCGCCGACGACATCTACGCCATCGTCGAGTAACTTTCGCGACCCCGAACCTCAATTTAGGGACTGTCCCCAAATTGAGGTGCGGCACTCGTTCTCGCCGCTTGCGGCACGCGACTCAGCCGCAGCCGGCGCATCAGACGGATGTGTAATTCGCACCCGTCCCCAATGACACATTTGGAGGATTGAACAATGGCTAAGAACATCACGTTCGACACCGACGCTCGCGCCAAGCTCGCCAAGGGCGTCAACACCCTGGCCGACGCCGTCACCGTCACCATGGGCCCCAAGGGCCGCTACGTGGCCCTGCAGCGCTCCTTCGGCGCTCCCATGATCACCAACGACGGCGTCTCTGTCGCCAAGGAGATCGAGCTCGAGGACAACATCGAGAACATGGGCGCCCAGCTGGTCAAGGAGGTCGCCACCAAGACCAACGACACCGTGGGTGACGGCACCACCACCGCCACGCTGCTGGCCCAGGCCATCGTGAACGACGGCCTCAAGAACGTCGCCGCCGGCGCCAACCCGCTGGCCATCCGCCGTGGTATCGACAAGGCCGTCAACGCCGCCGTGGCCGAGATGAAGAACCTCGCCAAGCCGGTCGAGACCAAGGAGCAGATCGCTTCCGTCGGCACCATCTCCGCCGGTGACGCCGAGGTCGGCAACAAGATCGCCGACGCCATGGACGTCGTGGGCAAGGACGGCGTCATCACCGTCGAGGATTCCCAGACCTTCGACATCCAGATCGACACCGTCGAGGGCATGCAGTTCGACAAGGGCTACGTCTCCGCGTACTTCGTCACGGACAACGACCGCATGGAGGCCGTGATGAAGGATCCCTACATCCTCATCACCGACCAGAAGATCTCCAACGTCCAGGACATCATGCCCGTGCTCGAGGCCGTCTCCCGCGCCGGCAAGGGTCTGCTCATCATCGCCGAGGACATCGACGGCGAGGCTCTGCCCACCCTGGTCCTGAACAAGATCCGCGGCGCCCTCAACGTCTGCGCCGTCAAGGCCCCCGGCTACGGCGATCGCCGCAAGCGCCTGCTCGAGGACATCGCCGTCCTCACCGGCGGCCAGGCCGCGCTCGACGAGCTCGGCATCAAGGTCGCCGACATCACCGCCGAGATGCTCGGTACCGCCAAGAGCGTGACCATCACCAAGGACAACACCACCATCGTCGACGGCGCCGGCTCCAAGGAGGCCATCGCCGACCGCGTGGCCGCCATCAAGGGCGAGATGGAGCACACCGAGTCCGAGTTCGACCGCGAGAAGCTCCAGGAGCGCCTGGCCAAGCTCTCCGGCGGCGTGGCCGTCATCAAGGTCGGTGCCGCCACCGAGACCGAGCTCAAGGAGATCAAGCACCGCGTCGAGGACGCCCTGCAGGCCACCCGCGCGGCAGTCGAGGAGGGCATCGTCGCCGGCGGCGGCGTCGCCTTCATGGACGCTCTGCCCGCGCTCGACAACATCGAGGTCGTCGACCCCGAGGAGCAGATCGGCATCGACATCATCAAGAAGGCGCTCACCGCTCCGGTGGCCACCATCGCCAAGAACGCCGGCTTTGAGGGCGCCGTCATCGTGGACAAGGTCTCCGAGCTCCCCGCGGGCGAGGGCCTGAACTCCGCCAACGGCGAGTGGGGCAACATGATCGACATGGGCGTGCTCGACCCGGTCAAGGTCACCCGCACCACCCTGCAGAACGCCGCCTCCGTGGCCTCCCTCATCCTCATCACCGAGGCCACCGTCTCCGACGTGCCCAAGAACACCCAGCTCGAGGACGCCATCGCGGCCGCTACCGCGAACGCCCAAGGCGGCGGCATGTACTAAGCCGTAAGGTTTACCCGCGTAGACCGTCATGGCCCCGGGGGATCCCAGCGCACGCGCATGGGTCCCTCGGGGCCTTTTTGCGTTTGGGTGGACGCGCGCCTGCCTATCTTTGACGAGTTTTTCAATCGATGGCTAATCGCGCAGTTGGAGGGTATGACAAGAGAGGCAATGGATTGTGGCAGTCATGGGGGAGAGGAACGTATGGGACGTTGTGTTCGTAGCGGGGAAGGCGTGAGAGTGGATGCAGGAGGGGAGGACGCGTCGGCCATCTGCCTGCGCCCGCCGTCGATGATCCGGTTGGCATCGGGCGCTTTTACGGGCTTTGGCCTTGGGTTTGCATTGGGCTTGGGTGTATGGGCGCTCCTGTCCCTTGTCCAAGTGCTCATCATGTTGATTTGGGCTCCTGTGGAAGGCGGCCTCGTATCTCCCCTGGCGATGATCTTGGTCTGTGCCGCGGGAGGCGCCGTCTTGGGATGGTGGAACGAGCGGTTCAACAGCGCCCCGCACCCCATGGCAGAGGTGATGGCTCGAACCAGGGCAAAGGGCGGCTATGACCTCGACCGTCCTGTCGCGGCCCTGGGCTCCTTTCTCATGCCGCTGGCCCTTGGCGCCCCGCTTGGACCCGAGGCCGGCCTTTCCGGGTTTCTCGCCGCGGGCGGGACGGCGATCTCCCGTGTGCTCCATAAGATCGCATTCGGCAAGGAGGGGAGCACTTGCCGTTTCACCCGGCCCCAGGCGATCGCTCTCGCGGTTTTCGGCGTCTTGGGCACTCTTGCCGGCGCAAAGACATGGAACGCCATTTCCGGTAGAGAGGGGATACCGCGCTTGCCGGTGGTCGAGTTCTCGATCGACGCCTTGCTCTGGCTCGTCCCCCTCTCCATATTGGGCATGTCGCTTTCTTGGGTGCTGCGGCGCAGCGACTCGGTCGCGTCCAAACTCGCATCGCGGATTCATGCGGGTGTCACGCTGAAAGCGGCGCTTTGCGGCTCCATCGTCGCAATAGCCGCGACGGCGCTGCCACTGGTGCTGTATGCGGGTACGGAGCAGTTGCCAGCGCTCATGGAGAACCCCGCGGCGCACACTTCGCTGGAGCTCGCGGTGACGTCCGTGGCGAAAATCTGCCTACTGTCCCTGTGCCTGCATTTTGGATGGGAGGGAGGACCGTTTTTCCCGCTGATCTTCAGTGCCGCCTGCTGCGGCGTGGCGGTGGCCCAGCTCACCGGCGTCGACGCGGTGTTGGCGGTCACGGTGTTCTCAGCGGCGCTGGTGGGCCGCTTCACGCGCAAAGTCGGCCTGTCGCTTGTGGTCATGGCGCTGATCGTCCCCGTGCGCGGCCTCATCTGGGCGATTGTGCCGCTGGTAGCGGGGGCGTTGCTGCCCACGGTTGATGAGCTTTGGTGCCGCTGGCGCGAACGTCCAGGGCGGCGGCATGTACTAGGCCGTAAGGTTACCTAGATTTCCGGGAAACCCCTGGGAGAGCCTGCGCGAACCTTCTCGACCTTTGGCCTGCGGGATGTTTGCTCAGAGTTCACCTAGGGGTTCTCTGCGTTTCGGTGATCGGGCCTGGAGAGCTCGTAAAACGGCGCATCCAAGAAACTTCGGAGCACTTGTAAAACTTCGGAGCACCTGGGAACCAATTTCAGGCAAAGAAATGGTTCCCAGGTGCTCCGTACTTTCGGAAGTGCACCAAATTTATGTGAAAGCGCCGAAGTTTGACAAATGTTCGACGAGCCGCGGATCACGAGTGGTTCGACGCTCCCTTTCTCGGCCCACATGCGCAGCGTGCAAAATTGCCGTCCGCGGATGGCTCGGCTAATCCCACTAGGTGTACTCGACGTATCCATCGGAGATATTGAATGGAAGGTTCCCGTTGTATTCGCTGAGATAGCCCGTGACCGTGAGCCAACCGCCGTCGTTCATCCAGATAGCGATCTGCCGGCGCCGTCTGCTCGTCGAGCAGGCGCTCGAAGGCAAATTTTGGATCGTCGTGAGATTCAGGTTCGTTTTCGTAATCAGGGTCGTATTCGTAATCGGGATCGTAGCCATAGTCGTAGCCGTCATCGACAAGATCGGTCGTCTCTTTTGCTGATGTGTCTTTCTGCGATGTGTCTGGAGTCGGAGGTTGGGCGCATGCCTCAAAGCCATATACCGGGATGACGAGCACAGTGATGTACGCGATGGATTTTTTGATCAGGGGCGCCGTCGCACCTCCGTATTCTGCAGATTTCCAATCGCTGAACAAGTTTCGTGTTCACGCTGCTGCTCGCCTTCGGTCTCCGCAGACCAAGCGCCCTGTGTATTCTCATGAAGAGGGCGCCCGAGACGGTGTGGGGTGATGTGTCGCACTCGGCTCTGCACAACACACTCAAGTCGATTGGATGCGGCATCTCAAAGGAGACGGTCATCACGTATCTTGAGTACGCAGGGAGGCTTATCTCATCTGAAGGAGTAGACTCAAAAAGTGTGTATGCGACGCGGGCACTCGAGGCCTCGCGCCTTTTGCTGGAAAGGAGCATCGGTATCATGACGAAGATCGCGGTTTTGGGTGGCGGCAACGGGGCGCATGCCGCCGCGGCGGACCTCACGCTGAGGGGCTTTACGGTCAACATGTATGAGGATGAGCGGTTCGTCCCCAATATGCAGCAGGTGTTCGACACCAAGAAGATCGAGCTCTCGGGTGCCGCGGGCACCGGCACGGCCGAGCTCGCCATGGTCACGAGCGATCTTGCCGCCGCCATCGAGGGTGTCAAGGTCATCCTGGTCGCGGTACCCGCGTTCGCGCATGCCGCGTATGCGGAGAAGCTCGCCGAGGTCGTCACCGCCGGCCAGATCGTGCTCGTGCTGCCGGGCACCTTCGGGTCGCTCATGTTCTGGAAGGCGTTCAAGGCCCACGGCGTCGAGGATGTCTGCGTGGCAGAGACCCACACCCTGCCGTACGCCACCCGCCTGCTCGGCCCCGGCGCCTCGCTCGTCATGAGTCGCTTCGACCCGCTGAAGGTCGGCGTCATGCCCGCCTCCCGCACCGACGAGGTCATCGCGGCGCTCGACGGCGTCTTCCCCGGCATCGAGGCCGTGGAGAGCGTCGTCGCGTGCGGCCTGTCCAGCCTGAACCCCATCATCCACGTGCCGGGCTGCATCCTGAACGCCGGCCGCATCGAGTATGCCCGGGGCGATTTCCACTTCTACACCGAGGGCTTCACCGATTGTGTCGCGCGCCTCACCGAGGCGATCGACGCCGAGCGCATCGCGCTGCTCGACGCCATGGGCTACGAGTCCGATATCGCGGCGCACGGCATCGGCGGCGCGGTTGAGACCGACTCCATCAAGGAGGCCATCGCCGGCGATCCCAACTTCGCCAAGATCACCGGTCCGGCGAACCTCAAGAACCGCTACTACACCGAGGACATCCCGTATGGCATCGCGACGTGGGCCAAGCTCGCGCGCCTCATCGGCGTGCCCACGCCCGTGATGGACTCCCTGGTGAGCCTGGGCGGCGTGCTGCTCGAGAGCGATTGCTGGGAGGGCGGCCGCTCCATGGCCGAGCTCGGCATCGATGGCATGGACCTCGAGGCGCTGCGCGCGTACTTGATCGAGGGGTAACTGATATATATGGAGAACGTGGCGCAGTTGGGGATGTATCCCAATCGCGCCAAAATGGGGGAGTGCCGTTTCCGGCGTACCCCTATTTTTTTTAGATGCTGAACGCATTTCTTGGTGCGTTGTCCCTGGAAGCATGGAAGATAAATCCAAAATGATATGAGACAAAAAATATGGTAGCGTAATCGAACGCAAAGCATCACATCGGGCGGCCGATGTGGCGTCGCAAGTAGATCAATCGGGGAAGGACGGCGCATCGTGGAATCGAAGCGTAAACGCGCATGGGGACTGTTCGGCATGGTTGTTGCCCTTGTTCTGTGCGCGCAAGTGATGGGCGCACGGGCCGCATGGGCGGAGCCGCAGGCCGAACCCAGCCTTTTGGAGAACGTGGAATTCACCGTGGGGGGGGGGTACCTTTACCGTTGATCTGAATCTTGATGACAAGACTGCCTTGGTGTGGGATATCAAGAATCCCGATGCGCCGACGAGCCTCTCCATTCCTGCGTCATTTGAACATGAGGGCACAACATATGTCACCACTGAGCTCCAGTTCTCTATGTGGGAGAAGCGTGGAAATGTGGCCGAGCTCACCCTTCCCAACACGTTGATATCAGTTAAAAGTTCGAGTTTTTACAAGTTCCCCAACCTTACCGAGCTGACGATTCCCGGCTCCATTAAGGTGTTCAACGGCAGTTTCCAGAACATGGAGAAGCTCGCCACTCTCACGTTCGAGGAGGGCGTTGAGGAGATCGCATCAAACTCCATGCTGAATGGGTGTGTGACCCTGACTTCGCTCAAGTTGCCCTCGACCCTAAAGCGAATTACAAAGCCCGCGGCGTTTAGTGACGCGACTGCGCTTGAGAGCGTCGCGCTCCCTGAGGGCGTTGAGATCACCGAGGGGAGCCTCTTTTCTGGCTGCACCTCATTGAAGAGCGTCGAGTTGCCCGCTTCCGTGACCGAGATTATGTCGAGCATGTTCAGCGGTTGTACGAGCCTCACGAGCGTGACGGCGAAGTCCCCCATTACTGTGATTGGCAACGAGGCGTTCAATGGCTGCACCGCCCTTGTTGAGATACCCAGCCTGTCTCAGGTCGCTTCTATTGGGGGGTACGCATTTAACAAGTGTGGGCTGCTGCCTGGCCCGATTGACCTGTCGAATGTGACCGAGATGGGCTCCTATGCGTTTAGCGAGTGTAGAAAGCTATCGGGGCCACTCGATCTTTCCAAGTTGAACGAGGTTCCCAGTCATGCGTTTACTTATGCGGCGGGCATTTCCAACATCACGTTTAGCGACGAGCTCACTTCGATCGGCACATGGGCCTTCGTCTGGGGTGGCACGGGGACCCTTACTTTTCCCGAGACGTTGACAAGTATTGGCGCGTATGCGTTTTACAGCTCAAACGGTCTGACTGGCACGGTCAAGATTCCTGATGGCGTTACCTCGATTGGCAAAGGCGCCTTTCAGAAGACGGCCGTCGAGCGTTTCGAGGTTGGCAGCGGACTCGAGCAGGTACTCGAGTCCGCACTCGATTCAAAAGGCCTCAAGGAGGTCGTGTTCGATAACAGCGAAGACAATGTGACGATAGCCAACGGCGCGATCACCGAGGGTGCCAAGATAACGTTCACGCAGCCCTCGATCGAGGATGGTGTGGGCGACGCGATCACAGACGCTTCAAGCGCCCCTTCGCTGCAGCAGGCCGTGACCGAGGCCGCAAAGGACGGCGGCACCGTCAAGATCGAGAAGCACGTCAAGCTCAGCGCTCCCGTCACGGTGCCCAAGGGCAAGATCGTGACCATCACCTCGGATGAACCGTTCCAGATCGTGGGTGTCAAGAACCCGGCCGGCCTCAAGAACTTGTTCGTGGTGGAAGAGGGTGCCTCGTTGGTCATCGGCGGCAAGGTGACCCTGTTCGGGCGGTACAACTCGGGCAGCTCGGTGCTCACGAGCGGAGTATTCGAGCTGACGGGCGATGCTACGGTGACGGCGTCCAAGCTGCAGAGCGATCGTGCGAATGACCTCGAATCCGCGGGCATCGGCGTAATCGACGCGCGCGGCGAGGGCGCCTCGATCAAGATCTCCGGCGGCTCCATCACGGGCAATGCGTTGACGGACGATGGCATGGCCTACAGCGGTATCGTTCGCGTTGCCGAAGGTGCAAAGTTGGAGATGACCGGCGGCGAGATCGCCGGCAACCAGGCGGTGAATTCCGCGGCGTCCAATACGTCCTCGGGTATCTTGCTGTACGGTGACGCCTCGGCCAAGATCTCCGCTGGCATCATCGCGGGTAACACCGGTCACCGCGGTTCCGCTGTCATGCTGTTCGGCAATGACGACAATGCCCGCACCAAGCTCGAGCTTTCCGGTGAGGCCGTGATTTCCGGTAACACGTGCACCTCCACGAACAGGGTGCAGGGGTCGGGTGCGGTGCATGTTGAGAGCAACGCCGAGCTCACCATGACCGGCGGCAAGATCGCTGGCAATAAGGGCGTTCAGGGTGCCGGTGTGTGCGTGGTCGACGGCAAGCTGCAGCGGGGCGAGGGGGAGTACCGCACTACTTTCGTCCTTGACGGTGGTTCCATCTGCGACAACGTGGGCAACACCGGAGGCGGCATCTATTCCTACAGCAACGGGGTCAACCTGAAGTCGGGGTCCATCACCGGTAACACGGCGTATAACATGGGCGGCGGCGTGTACGGCGAGGGAAATTACGACTACTACAGCACGCTGCATCTTTCCAATGCGCTGATCGCCGAGAACACGGCCCGCCAGGGTGGCGGCATGTGGTTTTGCGCCACGGGTGAGACCACGGTTCATGTGACCGAGGGCGCCGCAATCTTCGATAACGTCGCGCGCGATGCCGACGGTCAGAAGGCAGCGGGTGACGACTTCGTCTTCTCTGCGCGCAAAGAGGACAACCATCCCGCGACACTTGCAAATCGCCTGCTGGGCGGCGGCTCGGTGCAGTGGTATCGGGATGGCGGCGTGTACCTGCCCGGCGCGGGTGTGTACCCAACCACTTCGGACACCGCCCCGCGCTACGGCAGCGAGGGCGCTGATCCCAGTCCGGTGACGGTGAGCGCGTACCAGGATTGCCTCGCGCTCAAGGCCGTTCCTTTCTCCGATGAAGTCAAGGCCATGGCGAAGTCCGAGGCCAAGCTCGTCATCACCGGCAACACGGCCGACAAGGGGGGCGGCATCGGTTCCAACGGCGGTGTGACGATCGGGCGTGAGGACGTGACCAAGGTCGCGGTGTCCAAGGTGTGGCAGGGAGACTCTGTTGACGAGCGTCCCGCTTCTATCGAGGTGGAGCTGCTGCGCGATGGCAAAGTCATCGACCGTGCGGCGCTGACCGCCGAGGGCGGCTGGGCGCACGAGTTCGCCGATCTACCCGTTTCCGGGTCCGACGGCAAGGCGTACGACTACGCGGTTTGCGAGGTGGAGGTGCCTGGGTACACCTCAAAGATCTCCGGCAATGCGAAGGATGGCTTTACCATTACCAATGCTAAGGTCCAGTCACCCGATCCGACCGATCCGGAGTATCCGGAAAACCCCGAAACCCCCGAGGACCCCGAAACCCCCGAGGACCCCGAAGGTCCCACCGATCCTAATCCAGCTCCCGGCCCCGGAGGGTCCGGCGACAATCAAGATGGTGCCGTGCAGAACGCTGGTTCCGCGCCCGAAGGCTTGCCCTCCACAGGTGATCTTGGGTTCTCCGTCGTCCTGCTTATGGTGTTTATGGCTTTTGGCACCTGCCTGATCGCCCTCGGATCCCGAAGGCACAATTAGGACATGGTTTCCATGCGTCGAGTCGCATGTAGGGAGACTACCGCATGTGAATGCTGCATGATGGGCGAATATGCGGTGCTGAGAAGACGGCATTTGAGAGTCGGACGATAAAACGGCGCCCCCGCATTGGGATGCGGGGGCGCCGTCGCCATTAGATGCTTGTCGAGCAAATGCCTGGGGCAAACGCCTTACGCGAAGAACAGCTCGGAAAGGGTCATCGGGTCGACGTACTCGCCGTCCTTGTAGACGCGCATGTTGCCGGAGGCGATCTCGTCGATCAGGATGACGTTGCCCTCGGCGTCGTAGCCGAACTCGAACTTGATGTCGTAGAGGACGAGGCCCTTCTCGGCCAGGTCGTCGGCGACGATCTTGGTGATCTGCTTGGTCATCTCCTTGCGGGAGTCGTACTGCTCGGCGGTCATGACGCCCAGGTCAACCAGGCCGTCCTTGGTGACCAGCGGGTCGCCCAGTTCGTCGTTCTTGAAGGTGGTCTCGACGTAGGACGGCAGGTCGTCGCCCTCGTTGCAGTACTGCTTGTAGCGGCGGTAGAAGGAACCCACGGCCTTGTTGCGGCAGATGACCTCGAGGCCCTCGCCGAAGACCTTGGCGGGCAGGACCTCCATGGTGGTGTCGTCGAGGTTGGCGGACACGTAGTGGGTCTTGATGCCGGCGGCGTTGATCTTCTCGAAGAAGTAGATGGACATGCGCAGGTTGACGTCGCCCACGCCCTCGATGGTGAGGCCGACCGCGTTCTCGCCCGGATCGAAGACGCCGTCCTTGCCGGTGCAATCGTCCTTGAACTTGAGGAGGTAGTTGCCGTTCTCGAGGGCAAACACGTCCTTGGTCTTGCCGGAATACACGAGTTCCTGGGTCATGGCGGTAGTCCTTTCGTGTGTAACGCCGCAGCTTTGACGCTGTGAGTGTACAACAATCGCTAGGTGCCTAATAAGCTCATGCGTAAACTGGGTTTATTGTTACAGAAAGAATATGCATGGGCATCGGTTTGGCGAGCGCGCGGTGGGGAACGTGCCTGTGGTATAACAGAGGGCGTCGTTCAAGTGCGATTACAACGAAATGACCTCACGCGTTCCGTCCGGGGCACCGCCGCCGGGCGTTTTCGCGTGTCCATTCGCCTGGGCGATGCCGCACGCACATCAAGAGTAGAAAGCCGGGAAGCACCCATATGACGCGCGACAAGATCAAGCCCATCCTCTTCAGCATCATCAAGCATCAAAACCCCGAGCAGCTCAAACGCCAGATCCCGCGCGACGTCGTCGCCGGCATCGTGGTGGCCATCGTGGCGTTGCCCCTGTCCATCGCCCTGGCCATCGCTTCGGGCGTCGGCCCCGAGCAGGGCCTTTATACCGCCATCGTCGCGGGCTTCATCATCGCGTTGCTCGGCGGCAGCGCGGTTCAGATCTCGGGTCCCACCGCCGCGTTCGCCACCATCGTCGCGGGCATCGTCGCCTCGAGCGGCATGGACGGGCTGGTAGCCGCGACGATCATCGCCGGAGTGCTGCTGATCCTCATGGGCGTCTTTCGCCTGGGCACGCTCATCCGCTTCGTGCCCTACACCATCACCACGGGCTTCACTGCGGGCATCGCGGTGACCATCGTGGCGGGCCAGCTCAAGGACCTGTTCGGCCTCACGTACCCGGCGGGCACCCCCACCATCGAGACGATGGACAAGCTCGCCGCCGTCGCCGCCAACTTCTCCACCTTCAACGTCGAGGCGCTCATCGTGGGTCTCGTGTGCCTGGCGGTGCTCGTGCTATGGCCGCGCGTGAGCCAGCGCATCCCGGGCTCGCTCATCGCGGTGCTCGCAGGCATCGCCATGGTGAGCGGTCTGGGCATGAACGTGAACACCATCGGCGACCTCTACACCATCAACGCGGGCGTCCCACAGCTGCACCTGCCCCAGCTGAGCTTCGAACTCATCCGCGAGCAGCTGCCCAACGGCTTCACCATCGCGATACTGGCGGCCATCGAGTCGCTGCTGTCCTGCGTGGTGGCCGACTCCATGATCAGCTCGCACCATCGCGCCAACATGGAGCTCGTCGCCCAGGGCGTGGGCAACATCGGTTCCGTGATGTTCGGCGGCATCCCCGCCACGGGCGCCATCGCCCGCACCGCCGCCAACGTGAAGGCCGGCGGCCGCACGCCCATCGCCGGCATGGTCCACGCCGTGGTGCTGCTCGCCGTGATGGTGTTCCTCATGCCGTATGCGGCGCTCATCCCCATGCCCTGCATCGCCGCCATCCTGCTGCAGGTTGCCTACAACATGTCCGGCTGGCGTACCGTGGTGCACCAGGTTCGCACCGCGCCCAAGAGCGATGTGGCCGTGCTTGTGGTCACCTTCCTCTTCACCGTGGTGTTCGACCTGGTCATGGCCATCGGCGTCGGTATGCTGATCACGCTCGTGCTACTCATGAAGCGCCTGAGCGACGAGACCGAGGTCCGCGGCTGGAAGTACTACTGCGACGAGGATTCCGAGGTCACGCACCTGCGCGAGCTGCCCCGCAGCGTGCGCGTGTACGAGATCAACGGCCCGATGTTCTTCGGCATGACCGATCAGATCGCCGAGATCTCGGTGAAGGAGTTCACCCGTTACCTGATCATCCGCATGCGCGGCGTGCCCTCGCTCGACTCCTCGGCCATGAACGCGCTCGAGAACCTGCGCGAGTATTGCGCCGAGAACGACGTGCAGCTGATCATCTCGCACGCCAACGAGCAGCCGATGAAGACCATGGAGCGTGCCGGCTTCGTGGAGAAGGTGGGCCGCGAGCACTTCCGTGGCAGCATCGATGACGCCATCGCGCACGCCCGCGAGCTGCTGGGGGAGTAGCCGCCCCATTTTGAAGGCGGGCCCCATTCGGGGGCAGATGCGAATGAGACGCTTGTGATTCGGTGCGTCTTCCTGCATCAAATTCGAAGAATCAGGCGCCCTGGACCCATGAGGTCCAGGGCGTTTTAGTGCCCTCGGCAACACTTGACAACAGAACAAATGTTCGTATACTGACTGTTATGGGGGCTTGTCGACTGAAGCGGCTGTTTGCGTCAAGCACGGACAAGCTCTATCCGCGTGAGAACCTGTGGCTATACGGGGCCGTTGATTCGGCTTTCATTTCCCCAGTGAGCGTGTTCTACATGGGCGTCTTTTGGCGTCGCGATGGAGCTGCTGGGAGGTGGACAGGGCGCGCAGCTTTTGCTGTTAGTTCAAATTTGGCCGGAGGCTATCTGGAACAGTATCAAGCCAAATCTCTCTCATGTCATTTAGTAGTAGAATATAGTAGTATTAAATGGATGACAGGTGGAATACCATGCTTGAGCTCGTTGTTCATCCTAGAGTGAGTGCGCGTCACCCCCCAGCTTTCCGATGAAGACGTGCGCGTCGCTTGGCAAAACTCGTATTTTCAGGCGTTGCGGACCGGTTCGAAGAATTCACCGGAATATCTCTGGATTGGAATCGATGGAAAGGGGAGAGAGGTAGAAATGGTTGGCGTGCCGACGGCGACGGGATATCTCATCTATCACGCGAACACTCCGCTTTCAAAGCGCGTGGGAGATGAGGTCAAGGGAAGGAGGACTTGATGGCTACGTATAAACTCGCCGACGGGAAAGTTTTAACAGACCGCGATATCGAGGAAATGGCTCGTGAGTGGGAGGAGGGCACTTGGGAAGGGCCTTTGGTTGAGCTGCGCGTAGGGAGGCCCCGTTTGTCCGAGGAACCGAATGCCAACCTCTCATTTAAATGCCCGGAAAGCAGCGCCGCGCTCATTGCCGCGGCGGCAAAGGAGCTTGGGGTCAAGAAGTCTGCGTTCATGCGTGAGGCCGCTGTTGAGAAGGCTGTGCGAGTCTTGGCGGCAGCTGGTTGATTCGAACGAGCGGATCCACACGGCGTTTTTCGGCCTGTGAGTTCCTACATTCGGAATGCTGCAAGTTCTGCGGTGGAAATCCCCTGCATAATGCGTTTGCGGGGGAGTCCGGCCGGGATGTAGTGCTTTGTGCCGCTACAATACGTACGGTTCAAATCATGTTACATCGTCCGGCGCGCATCGCCCGCGCCGCCACGTTAGAAAAGGACGCACGCGCCCATGGCCTCTTACGCCCCGCAGATCTCCTCGCGTCGCACGTTCGCGATCATCTCGCACCCCGACGCCGGCAAGACCACCCTCACCGAGAAGCTCCTGCTCTACACCGGCCAGCTCCAGTCCGCCGGCTCGGTCAAGGGCAAGCAGAACTCCCGCCATGCGGTCTCCGACTGGATGGACATCGAGAAGCAGCGCGGTATTTCCGTCACCTCCTCGGTGCTCCAGTTCACCTATGGCGGCTGCTGCGTGAACATCCTCGATACCCCCGGTCACCAGGACTTTTCCGAGGACACGTACCGCACCCTCATGGCCGCCGACGCCGCTGTCATGGTGATCGACGGCGCCAAGGGCGTCGAGGCCCAGACCAAGAAGCTCTTCCGCGTCTGCGCCATGCGCGGCATCCCGATCTTCACCTTCGTGAACAAGATGGACCGCGAGACGCGCGACCCGTTCGACCTCATGGAAGAGGTCGAGAACGTGCTGGGCATCCGCACGTACCCCATGAACTGGCCCATCGGCAACGGCCGTGACTTCCGCGGCGTGTTTGACCGCGCGAGCCGCAAGGTCCTCGCGTTCGAGGGCGACGGCCGCGCCAACGGCACCAAGAAGGTGGGCGAGGTCGAGGCCACGCTCGGCGACGCCGCGCTCACCGAGCTCATCGGCGAGCACAACCACAACAACCTGATGGACGACATCGAGCTGCTCGACGGCGCCGATTCCGAGTTCGACCTGGATGCGGTGCTCACGGGCAAGCTCTCCCCGGTGTTCTTCGGAAGCGCCCTCACCAACTTCGGCGTGGAGCCCTTCCTCAAGGACTTCCTGCGTCTGGCCCCCGGCCCCGGCGCGCACACCGACGCGCTGACCGGCGAGCCCGTGGAGCCCACGCGCGAGGACTTCTCCGGCTTCGTCTTCAAGATCCAGGCGAACATGGACAAGAACCACCGCGACCGCATCGCCTTCGTGCGCATCTGCTCCGGCAAGTTCGAGCGCGGCATGGACGCCACGCACGTGCAGGGCGGCCGCAAGATCAAGCTCGCCACGGGCACGACCATGATGGCCGACGACCGCGCCATCGTGGACGAGGCCTACGCCGGCGACATCGTGGGCCTGTTCGATCCGGGCATCTTCTCCATCGGCGACACCATCTGCACGGGCAAAAAGCCGGTGCAGTTCGCGGGCATCCCCACGTTCGCGCCGGAGCTGTTCGCCCGCGTCACGCAGGTCGACACACTCAAGCGCAAGCAGTTCGTGAAGGGCATGGAGCAGCTCGCCCAGGAGGGCGCCATTCAGATCTTCCGCGAGCTCGGCGCCGGTATGGAGTCGGTTATCGTGGGCGTGGTGGGCACGCTGCAGTTCGAGGTGCTCGAGCAGCGCCTCAAGAGCGAGTACCACGTCGAGGTGCGCCGCCAGCCGCTGCCCTACACCGACATCCGCTGGATCGTGAACGAGCCGGGTACCATCGACATCCCGGCGCTGTCCCTCACGCGCGACACGCTGCGCGTCGAGGATATGCGCGGCGGCAAGCTGCTGCTGTTCACGAGCCCGTGGAACATCGATTGGGCCACGGACCACAACAAGGAGCTCAAGCTGTCCGAGTTCGGCAACGTGGAGTTCTAGGTGAAACGGGCCGCCGGGGGTGACCGGCGGCCCGTTTTTCTACATCACGAATGCCGCCGCCATTGCAACGACGACCGCGGGCAGCATGTTCGCCACGCGGAAGGTCTTGGGCCAGATCAGGTTGATGCCGATGCAGAAGATGAGGATCGAGCCGACGGTGGAGAGGTTGGCGAGCGCCGCCGCGGTCATGAGCGGCTGCAGGAAGCTCGCGAGCAGGGTGAGGGCGCCCTGGAGTGCCAGCACGGGAATCGCGGCGAAGATGCAGCCCTTGCCCATCGACGCCGTCATGGTGCACACGAGCAGGGCGTCGATGGCACCCTTGATGGCGAGCGTGGTCCAATCGCCCATCATGCCGTCCTGGATGGAGCCGACGATGGACATGGCGCCGATCGCGACGGAAAGCGACGCGGTGACGAAGGCGTCCACGAACTCGGAGTCGCCGCTGCTGCCGGTCGCGTATTTGAGCCATTCGCCGAAGCGGTCGATCTGACGCTCGAGGTCGAGGATTTCGCCGATGAGCGAACCGAGGGCGAGCGAGACGACGACGAGCGCGGAGCCGCCGGCCGAGATCTCGCCGTCGGACACGGTGAGCATGCCGCCCATGGCGCCGGAGATGCCGATGAAGATGATGGCCACCGCAGTTGCCTTAAGCAGGGTATCTTGAATGCGCCCGCTGATGAACCTGCCGAACGTCATGCCGGCGAGGCCGCCCACGAGGATGAGGGAGACGTCGATGAGCGTGCCGAGACCGATCATTGCATGCTCCTAGCGAGTGCGGGCGCCGGGAAGCTCCGGCGCGTCCATTCCGGTGAGCTGCTCGAACAGGGCGGAGCATCCCTCGACGACGTCGCGGTACGTGGCGTCGAAGTCCCCGGTGTACCACGGGTCGGCGACATCGCGCGCACTGCCGGCGAAGCTCAGCAGCTTGCGGCAGGTGGTGGAGGGATCGTCGCCCAAGATGCGGCGCAGCCCCCGCTCGTTCTCCGCATCCATGTAGGCGATGACGTCCCAATCGCCGTATTCTGCGCGCGTGACCTGGCGGGCGCGGTGCGCGCCCACGGGGATGCCGACCGAGCGGAGTTTGCCCACGGTCCCGTGGTGCGGCGTGTTGCCGATCTCCTCGCGCGAAGTGGCCGCGGAGTCGATGGTGAATTCGCTCTCGAGCCCAGTTCGGCGCACGAGCTCCTCGAGGACGAATTGCGCCATGGTCGATCGGCAGATGTTGCCATGGCAGATGAACAAGACGCGATGCATTCCGCACTGACCTTTCGAGCGAGCGGTTTTCCCAGCTAAGCATAGCAGAGCGCGGAATGGGCACGCGACGCGTCTCGATGGACGGTGCGTAGTGATTGCATGTGCTGTCCCTGCGGTCGGGTAGGATGGAATGCCTAACCGATTCCGATGGGAGAGTTCTCGTATGGCCGAAACGAACGAAGTCGATATCGCCGCCATCATGAATATGGTCGCCACGCTGAGTCCCGAGGGCAGCGGCGTGCGCAAGGACGTGCCCGCCGAGCTTGGGATCTCGGCGGAGCTGGAGCGGGTCAAGGCCGAACACGCGACTGCGGCGGCCGCGTCTGCCGAACTCGTGCGTCCCGTCGCCTCGACGCCGTTGGGTTCGGCGGGGACGCTCACGGCGGATGATGTTGCGGATGCCCCGGTGACCGGTCGCCGCGCGGAGACTTCGCCCGAGGAGCTGGCGGCCCGTCATAAGCGCATTGTCGCGGCGCTCGCCGCCGAGCTCAACCAGCCCGCCGCGCGCATCGAGTCCGTCATCGCCCTCATCGACGAAGGGGCGACGATCCCGTTCATCGCGCGCTATCGCAAGGAGGCCACGGGCGGCATGGACGACGTCGCGCTGCGCGCGCTCGACGACCGCCTGTCCTACCTGCGCAATCTCGAGCAGCGCAAGTCCGACGTGATCGCGGTGATCGACGCCCAGGGCAAGCTCACCGACGAGCTGCGCGCGAGCATCGAGGAGGCGCCCACGCTCCAGCGCGTGGAGGACCTCTACAAGCCGTATCGCAAGAAGCGCGCCACCCGTGCGTCCAAGGCGCGCGACGCCGGTCTCGAGCCGCTTGCCAACCTCATCCTCATGCAGCCCGCCCAGGGGGAGGACCCGCTCACCGCGGCTGCCAGCTACACCAACGCCGAGGGCGGCTTTGCCACGGCGGAGGCGGCGCTCGCCGGCGCGCGCGATATCGTGGCCGAGCTCGTGGCGGAAGACCCCGAGAAAACAGCGGACCTGCGCGAGTACACGCATAAGACGGCCGCCATCGAGTCCGAGGCGATCGACGCGGATGAGAAGACGCCGTACGAGCCTTATTACGACTTCTCCGAGGCGGCGCGCTCCATCCCCAACCATCGCATCCTGGCCATCAACCGCGGCGAGCGCGAGGGTAAGCTGCGCGTTCGCGTGCGCGTGGACGGCGAGGCCGCGGCCGAGCGCCTCCAGAGCCGCTATCCGCGCCGGCGCGGGCCGTTCGCGTCCGAGCTCAACGCCGCCATCGCCGATGGCTACAAGCGCCTCATGGCCCCCTCGCTCGAGCGCGAGCTGCGCGTCGACCTCACCATGCGCGCCCAGGCCGACGCCATCAAGGTCTTTGCCAAGAACACCGAGGGCCTGCTGCAGCAGCGCCCGGTGCGCGGCGCCCGCGTGATCGCACTCGACCCGGGCTATCGAGCCGGCTGCAAGGTCGCGGTGCTCGACGAGTACGGCAAACTGCTCGACCATACGATCCTGTACCCCACGCCGCCCCGTCGCGACATCGCGGGAACTAAGCGCGAGCTTTTGCGCCTCACCCGCAAGCACCGCATCAACACCATCGTGGTGGGCAACGGCACCGCGAGTCGCGAGACCGAGGAGGTCGTGTCCGCCTTCATCGCCGAGTCCGCCCCCGAGCTGCGCTACACCATCGTCAATGAGGCGGGTGCCTCGGTGTATTCGGCATCCAAGCTGGCGAGTGAGGAGTACCCGGACCTCGACGTGACCACGCGCGGTGCCATGAGCCTTGGTCGCCGTCTGCAAGATCCCCTGGCGGAGCTCGTCAAGATCCCGCCGCAGTCCATCGGCGTCGGTCAGTACCAGCACGACCTCGATCAGGCGGAGCTCGGCCGCGCATTGGGCAACGTGGTGGAGAACGTGGTCAACCGCGTGGGCGTGGACGTGAACACCGCGAGCGCGAGCCTGCTGGGGTACGTGTCGGGCATCACTCCGGCGGTCGCCAAGAACATCGTCGCCTATCGCGAGGAGAACGGCGCGTTCACCGACCGCCGTCAGCTCAAGAAGGTTCCCAAGCTCGGACCCAAGGCGTATCTCAACGCGGCGGGCTTCATGCGCATCACCGGCGGTAAGAACCCGCTCGACGCCACGAGCGTGCATCCCGAGAGCTACGAGATCGCGGCTGAGCTGCTGCGTCGCGCCGGTGTGGCGCCGAGTGCGCTGGTCGCGGGCGGCGTGCCGGGCATCGGCGCCAAGATCGGCGGCCTGGGCGCGGTCGCGGCCGAGCTGGGCTGCGGTGTGCCCACCCTGCGCGACATCGTGGCCGAGCTGGAAAAGCCCGGCCGCGACCCGCGCGACGACGCGCCGGAGGTCGTGTTCTCGCAGGCGGCGCGCAGCATCGAGGACCTCGAGGTGGGCATGGAGCTCAAGGGCACCGTGCGCAACGTGGTGGACTTCGGCGCCTTCGTGGATATCGGCGTGCATCAGGACGGCCTGGTCCACATCTCCAAGCTCGCAGACCGCTTTGTGAGGCATCCGAGCGAGGTCGTGGCCGTGGGCGATACCGTGACCGTGTGGGTCACCGGCGTCGACAAGGCGCGCAACAAGATCTCCCTCACCATGGTGAAGGGCCGCATGGGCAAGTAGGGGTTGTCCTTCGCGGCGCGTTCACGGCACCGCGGTCGTTGCGCTGCGGTGCCGTGAGCTCCGTTGCGGCCTCTAGGGGCGTTGCCTCAGATACAGCGTGCCGAAGGGGGGTATCTCCAGCGAGTCCTCGAGTTCGAGCGCGTCGCCGTCCGGCTCGGCGCTGCCAGGGGCACATGCGAGCATCACCTCGAACGTCCCCTGCAGCGATCCGTCACGGAAGGTGAACGGTGCATCTTCGGCATTGACCGCCACGAGCACGCGCTCGGCGGGTTCACCCTCGCCGGCGCCCACGGCACGTTCGAACAGCAGCTGCTTGTTGGTGATGACCACGTTGCGGTAATCGCCGTGGCATAGGGCCCGTGAGTTGCGGCGCACGTGGTTCAGGCGGTTGATGAGGCCGGTGAGCTCGTTGGGTGCCGTGCCGCCGTCCCACCCCGGCGCAGGCGTGCCGAGCGCCTCGACTGCGGGCGCCTCGACCGCCGGGCGCAGGTCGACGTCCGCAAGGTAGCCGGTGCCCTTCTCTCCAAGCTGCCCCCACTCGCTGCCGTAATACAGACACGGGATGCCCGGCATGCCGAACAGCGCGCCGTACGCGGGCGCGAGGTGGCGTTTCTCGGTGAGGATGTTCGCCAGGCGCGAAACGTCGTGGTTGTCGGCGAAGTTCACCAGGTGCTTGCCACGGTAGATGCACCACGGCTCGCCGCCGAACTGCCGGTGCAGCGAGTGTGCGATCTCGAACATGTTCATGGAGTTGAAGCTCGAGTACAGGCCCTTGTAGCACTCGTAGTTGGTGCAGGAGTCGAGCATGTCATCGTTGACGATGAGGTTGTAGTCGCCGAACAGCACCTCGCCGATGAGCGGGAACCCGTCGCCGGGCGCGCCGTCGAAGCGGGGCTCCGCACCCAGCTCGTTCGCGACCCCGCGAAGCGCTCGCACGAAGTCGTGGTCGAGGCTGTACGCCACGTCAAGTCGCAGGCCGTCCACGCCGAGTTCGTGCTTCCACATGCGCACCGTGTCTAGCAGATAGGCGATGACCTCGGGATTGCGCAGATTGAGCTTGACCAGGTCCTGGTTTCCCTCCCAGCCCTCGTACCAAAAACCGTCGCCGAAGTGCGTGTCGCCGTCGAAGCTCAAGTGGAACCAGTCTTTGTAGGGGGAGTCCCATTTGCGCTCGCGCACATCGCGGAATGCCCAGAAGTTGCGACCCACGTGGTTGAACACCGCGTCCACGATCACGCGCACGCCGCATGCGTGCAGTGCGTCGACCACGCTCGCAAAATCATCGTTCGTGCCCAGGCGGCAGTCGATCTGGCGCAGGTCGCGCGTGTTGTAGCCGTGAGTGTCGCTGGCGAACACCGGGTTGAGCAGAATCGCGCCGACGCCGAGTTCCCCCAGATAGGGAGCCCAATCGATGAGCGAGCGCACTCGGTGCAGTTCGCGCTCGCCCGCTTCGGCTCCCTCGTCGCCCAACGCAGGCGCATCGAAGGGGCAGCCGAGCATGCCGAGGGGGTAGATCTGATAGAGCGTGGTGTCGAAAACCCACATGACGCGTGCCTTTCACGGGGTCGGTCGCAAGAAGAGCGCATCGCCCGAGGCCGGGGAGATGTCGTGCATGCGGACAGGAGTCGTGTGCGCTGGTTCCTCCGGAGTCGGGCGGCGCGCTCAGATGCATCCAAGCATAAGACGAAGGCCGTCCATCGGGCGGGGCTCCTCGGTGGACGGTTCCGAATCGGCCTTGAAAGCGGAAAGCGCGATTCGCCGCGATGGCGCCATAAGCGGTTCGGGACATTCGGTCCGCGGGGAGGTCGATGCGGGTGCGCTTATCCCAGAAGGCCCGTGGCCACGGACGCGAGCGCGATGATCACGCCGACGATCGATTCGCCTCCAAGCACGCCGGAGGCGACGATGATGCCTGATTCCTCATGGGAGGTCTCCGCCTCGCCGGTGCTTTCCGCCGCCGCGTCGGCGGAACCTCGCCCTTGGCGCTCGGTGGCGACGCGGTCGTAGGCGACCTTCGCCAACGCGCCGAGCGAGGCGGAGAGCGTCATGTAGAACGGCAGGTACACGCCGAGCCCGAGCATCATGGACGGGATGCCGAGGCAATACAGGGCGACCCCTGCGGCAAGCCCGATTCCGAATGCCCCGACGCTGGGGATGCCCGACACCATGGTCGCCACGACGCTCGCCTGGGCGGACACGAAGAGCCTCCCGGGGCCGAACGCCTCGGCGCCGTAGGCGTTGAGCAGGGCGCACATCACGGCGACGGACACCACGGTGCCGAGCAGGGCGCCGACGGCCTGGCCGACCCACATGGCGCGCGGGTCGGTGCCCAAGATCTTGCCGGTCTTGAAATCGCTCATGACGTCGCCCGCGAGCCCGCATGCCACCGCGACGACGCCGGCGACGAAGAAGAGCCTGACCTGGTCGGATTCACCCATCGCCGCGACGATGAGCAACACGATGAGCCCGAAGATCTCCATGGGGTCGATGCCCGTCTGGCCAACCGACTGCGCGCTCATGATGGTGGTGACGAACGCGAGGGCGACCACGACGATGCATGTGAGCGGAGGGAGGGCGAGCACGAGGCAGATGAGCAGCGCTGCCGCGGCGACGAGCAACGCGAGCACGCCCGCATCGAGTCTGCCGAGGCCCCGGCGCACCTTGGCGCCATCCCCGCCGGCGTCACTTACGGCGCGGACGTCGTGCGCTTTCGCGCGGGCGCCCCGAATCGCGCCGGGAAGGATGTCGCGCACCACGACGCCGATGCCCGAGCCCATCATGAGGCCCATGCCGAGGCTCGACACGATACCCTGGGCGGTCGCGACGTCCCAGAGCCCCGCGGAGCTTCCGCCCACGATGATGCCGAAATTCGCGATGAGCCCGCCTGCCAGCCAAAACGCCACGGCGGCGCCGCCCACCAGGAATCCCACCGACAGCAGCATGGGCGAGTTGTAGATGCCGAAGGCCACGCCGGGTATGGGCAGCGCCCCGATCATGGTGGGGACGACGCCCGCCACGTCGCGCAGGGCGCACCAGGCGCCGGCTGCCGCCATGGACCCGAAGAGCCGCTTGCCCGTGGCGCCGCCCGCGCGGCTCGCCATGAGCGTCTCCGCGGCGGCGGTGCCGATGGGATATTCGAGGTCGGATTCCTCGACGAAACGGCGGCGGATCAGCGCCGTGCACGCCAGGCCGAGCAGCGTGCCGGCAAGTGCCACGCCGCCGATCTCGATCCAGCTCAGCTCCGCGTCGAGGCCGAGCATCCATACGCCGGGGATGGTGAAGGCCAGGCCACCGGCGACCATGGAGCCGGCTGACATGATGATCTGGGTGACGTTCGCCTCGTTCAGGCTCGTGCGGCCCGCCGCGCGCAGCAGGACCAGCGCGGTGATCGAGGTGAAGATGGTCGGCCAGGGCAGGGCGCCCATCTTGAGGGCCGTGTAAACGGAAGATGCGGTGATGATGACGCAGCCGATGCAGCCGATGAGGATACCGGCGGCACTGATCTGCCCGCGCCACGCGTCGATGGCGCCGGGCCGCCCGCGCCACGGCGCGCGCTGGTTCAGAGAACTCATTTGTAGCTCCTTCGTATATCCGCTCCCCCTCAGGCGGGAAGTCGGGTTACGGCATTAGGACCGCTATAGTGTAAGCTCGAACGAGCGAACGCGAGCGGAGAAATACGGAGGGAACATGGGCGAGGGCGTGAACTGCGACCTGCTGGCGGTCGACGTTGGCAACACCGTCACCAAGTTCGGCGTGTTCGCCGAGGGTGAGCTGGTCGGCACATGGGAGGTCACGACGGCCGACCGCCTCACGGCGGACGAGGCGTGGGCCCAGGCTGCCCGCGCACTCGACATGCTCGACGCCCCGGATCCCGCCTCCGCCATCTTGTCCTGCGTGGTGCCGAGTTTGGGGGATGTGTGGCGCGCGGCGCTCGGCAAGCTGTGCGGCGTCCGTCCCTATGTGGTCGGACCGGGGCTCAAGACGGGCATCCGCATGCGCTACGACGATCCGTCCGAGGTCGGCTCCGACCGCGTGGCAGACGCCGTCGCCGCGCGCGAGGCATACGGGTCCCCGGTCGTGGTGGTCGATTTGGGGACGACCACCAACATCGAGGTGGTGGATGAATCCGGCGCTTTCGCGGGCGGCATCATCGCGCCCGGGGTCGCCTTGGGCGCCCGCTCGCTCACCGCGGCTGCCGCGCGCCTGCCCATGATCGAGCTGCGCGCCCCGGAGCGCGTGATCGGGCGCAGCACGCGCGCGGCGATGCAGTCCGGCGTGGTGCTGGGCGAGGCGGCGCGCATCGACGGCCTGCTCGACGCCGTTATGGGGGAGCTTGGGTGCGAGGCCCCCGTTGTTTTGACGGGAGATGGGGCTTTGCAGGTGTCCGCCTTGATCGCTCGCGACGCGACCGTCGACGAGGCGCTCACTCTCCGCGGGCTATGGCATATCTGGCGCGCCAACCGCCGCTGATCTAAGTTCGGGCGAGGTTTTGCCGCAGTTTCTGGCGCATTCGCGAGTAGACGGCCGATTAGCCTCATCGTAACCGCAGGTAAAGCAGTTGCCTTAATAATGGCTACTCGCGAGGTCGCTGAAAACTGCGGCAGAACTTCCTCGCGTAGACGGCGGGCTCGCCCGTCAATGGCCGGACGTCCCATCGATGCGCCGGGACGCCGCGCATGACGCGTAGGTTAAATCGTTTCATCAACAGCCCGTCTTCGCGTCGCGGGCGCGATAATCTCCCCAACGAACCTGACCGCCAGATGCGGTCGCCCGGCGACCCGGTTCCCGCCGACCCGCGCCATCCGATGCCTCGCCCATCGCGCATCGTCCGGCGCCGCCCCGACCGCCGCCCGACCCGTAAGGAGCCCCCATGTCCATGCATTTCAAGCGTCTGCTTCCCATCCCCAAGGACATCCGCGAGGAGATGCCCCTCCGTTCCGACCTGGTCGAGGCCAAGCGCGCCTTCGACGCGGAGGTCGCTGCGATTTTCCGCGGCGAGGATGACCGCCGCGTGCTCATCATCGGCCCCTGCTCGGCCGACCGCGAGGACTCCGTGCTCGACTACATGACCCGCCTCGCCGCGCTGCAGGAGCGCGTGAGCGACCGCCTGGTCATCATCCCGCGCGTCTACACCAACAAGCCGCGTACCAAGGGCACCGGCTACAAGGGCCTGCTCCACAACCCCGACCCGGAGGCCGGCGACGACCTGCTCGAGGGTGTCAAGGCGATCCGCCGCATGCATCTGCGTGTGATCGAGGAGACCGGTTTCTTCACCGCCGATGAGATGCTCTACCCGACGAACTACCAATACCTCGTCGACCTGCTGTCCTACGTGGCGGTGGGCGCGCGCTCGGTGGAGAACCAAGAGCATCGCCTGGTCGCCTCCGGCATCTCGGTGCCCGTGGGCATGAAGAACCCCACCGCCGGCTCCACGAGCGTCATGCTCAACTCCATCTACGCGGCCCAGGCAGAGCAGGGCTTCATCTATCGCAACTGGGAGGTCGAGACGCCCGGCAACCCGCTCGCCCACGCCGTGCTGCGCGGGTACATCGGCCTCGATGGGCGCACCTACCCCAACTACCACTACGAGCATCTCGAGCGCCTCGCCGAGCGCTACACGCCTGAGGCGGGCTACGCCAATCCCGGCGTGGTGGTCGACTGCAACCATGACAACTCCGGCAAGCGGCCGCTCGAGCAGCTGCGCATCGCCAAGGAGGTGCTCGATTCCTGCCGTCGCAACGAGGCGGTGAACGGCATCGTCCGCGGTTTCATGGTTGAGAGCTATCTGGAGGACGGCAACCAACCCGTCGATGGCGGCGTGTACGGCAAGTCGATCACCGACCCGTGCATCGGGTGGGAGAAGACCGAGCGATTCGTCCTCGAGGTCGCCGACCGCGCGTAACCCCGGTCCACATCGTCGCGCATCGGCGCGTTCATGGCAGTTGCCCCGCTTTCCGGAAGGAGGCGGGGCGACTGTTAAAATGGCGGGTGACGACGACGCGTGATTGCGAGGTTCCACCATGAACGATCTCGAACGAGTGCAGGGCGGCTTGCGGGACATGGCGCCCATGGGCGACCGGGCGGTCGACTGCCGGGATGACGGCACGTTCGGCCCCGATGCGCGCACGCGCGGCATCGTCACCGCGGTGCTCGTCGCCCTCATCGCCGTGCTCGTGTTCGGGCTCGCCCCGCATTTCTCCTCGCCCGAGGCGCATGCCGGGGTGATCGCCACCATCGATGAGAAGATCGACAACGTGCTCACGCTCACGGCGGGGTCCGCGGGCGCCTCGGCGCTCATCTCGGCCATCCCGGGTGACGCGGGGTCGCCCATCGCGGACAAGCTCATGGACCTGAGCACGGGCTTCCTCATCGTGCTCGCCGCGTTGTTCTTGGAGAAGTACCTCATCAGCATCTTCAGCGGCGTGGCGCTGGGCATCGTGCTGCCGCTTGCGGTCGCGTGCATCATCGGCTTCGTGTGGGCGTACGGGCGTGCGCGCTGGTCCGCCGCCCCGCTGCGCCTCGGACTCAAATTCGCCGCGATCGGCGCGGTGCTGCTTTTGGCAATCCCCACGAGCTCGTGGGTGACCAACCGGATCGACGACATGTACGATACCTCCCTGCAGCAATCGGTCGAGTCGGCCGAGGCGCTTGCCGAGGGTGCGGCCGAGGCCGAGACGGAGGAGGGCAAGAAGGACGAGGGTGGTATCCTCGGCTTCTTCCAAGGGGCCATCGACACCGTGACCGGCGGCATCGCGAGCGCCGCCGAGGGCGCACAGGAGTCGCTCAACCAGTTCATCGAGTCCCTGGCGGTCATGCTCGTGACCTCCTGCCTCATCCCGCTGTTGGTCCTGTTCTTTTACTTCTGGATGGCGAAGATCCTGCTCGGCATGGATATCGATATTCCCGCCGCCGCCTCCTCGCTCAACCCTCGCAAGGTACGCCGTCGCGTGACGGACGCCGTCAAGGGCGGGGGCAAGGCATGACGCGGGCTGGCCGACAGGGCCGCGCCGCCGTGGAGGTCCTCTGTACGGACGCGGCATCGATCGCGCGTGCAGAAGTGTTGTCGGGGCGTCTGGGGGCTGCGCTGGAGACCGCCGCGGGCGATGAGCCGGCCGATGGGTTCGCGCCCGCGCCCGGCAGGCTGTATCTCAAGGTCGCGCGCGACGGCCTTTCCCTCTTGCGCGACGGCATGGAGCTCAAGCCCGATTTCACCGAGATGCTCCCGCGCATCAAGCAGGGGGCGCTGCAGCGCGAGATGCTCGTCAAGGCGGCGCGCGTGAAGGGCGTGGAGCACCCGCGTGCGGTCGACGCGACGGCGGGCCTCGGCGAGGACTCCCTGCTGCTCGCCGCGGCGGGCTTCGAGGTGACGCTCTGCGAGGCCGACCCTGTGATCGCCGTGCTGTTGGAAGACGCGTTGGCGCGCGCCGCCGCGCATGGGGCTCTCGGCCCAATCGTCGCCCGCATGAGGCTGGTCGCGGGCGACAGCCGCGTCGCGCTCTGTGCGCTCGGCGCCGAACCGGAAGCGCGACCCGACGTGGTCTACCTCGACCCCATGTTCCCGGGCCGCACGAAGAGCGCGGCGGTGAAGAAGAAGTTCCAGCTCATTCACGGGCTCGAATGCCCGACCGACCCGATGGACGAGGAATCCCTATTGGACGCCGCCCTGTCAGCGCGTCCGCGCAAGATCGTGATCAAGCGCCCGGTGAAGGGCCCGCATCTCGCCGGGGTCAAGCCGAGCCACAGCATCGCCGGCAAGGCCATTCGCTACGACTGCATCGTCCCGCCGCGCTGAGCAGTTGGAGGCGGGCGCGGATCGCGCATCGGAGCAATTGGGGCGGGCGCGGATCGCGCGCCCCATCCTCCATGAATAATTGGCCGCGGTGGTACATCGCGCGCCTCACGCCCCCTTATGGAAGGCGTAGAATTGCCCATCGACGATGGTTCGATGGGAGCGTGAGCGGAATGACTGCGGGGCTTGTTCTTGAGGGCGGCGGCATGCGCGGCCTGTACACGGCCGGCGTGCTCGACGTGTTCATGGAACATGGCATCGAGTTCGACCATGCCGTGGGCGTGTCCGCGGGCGCCGCATTCGGCGTGAACATCAAGTCGAGGCAGATCGGGCGCGCGATCCGCTACAACAAGCGCTTCTGCGCCGACCCGCGTTACGCGAGCCTCAAGACGCTCGTCCGGACCGGCGACCTCTATAGCATCGACTTCGCATATCGAACGGTGCCCCTCGAACTTGACCCCTTCGATACGGATGAGCTGCAGCGCAACCCCATGCGCTTCACCGCCGTCTGCACGGACATCGAGACGGGCGAGCCCATATATCACGACATCGAGCGCGGCGACGAGGAAGACCTCGACTGGATCCGCGCCTCCGCGTCCGTGCCGATGCTGGCGCGTCCCGTCGAACTTGGGGGCCGAAAGTTGCTCGACGGGGGCATCGCCGACTCGATCCCGGCCGCATGGATGATGGCGCACGGCTACGATCGCAACGTCATCGTCCTCACGCAGCCGGCTGGCTTCGTCAAAGAGCCGAACGGTCTCATGCCGCTGCTGCGCTTGACGCTGCGCAGGTACCCCAAGCTCGTTGAATTGCTGGCCAACCGCCATGAGCGCTACAACGCCCAGCTCGAGGAGGTGGCTCGCCTCGAGCGCGATGGGAAGGCGTTCGTCATCCGCCCGAGCGAGTCGGTCAAGGCGCCGATCGCGGTGAAGGACCCGGAGGTCTTGGAGCGGATTTACCAGGTGGGTCGCCGCGACGGTGAGGCACGGCTTGCGGACGTGGAGCGCTATCTGGCATAGCCGACGGGCCCCGCGCATCGCCGCGCAACGTCTCTATGTGCTCAACTAGGCGACGTCTTCCGTGCGTGTAATGTCGAAATTGAAGCGTTATCATCGCGTTTTTTTCGACATTACACGCACGATGCTCTGAGCGCGCGGTGGTATCCGGCTCCGCTTTGCCTGGTGCGGCGCCGGTTGATTGGAGCCGCGTTCTCAGGCGGATGCGAAAGGTGTGTGCCATCAAAAGCGCACGAATGAAACGGTGCCGCGGCGCGTACACTGAGTAACGGCGGCATTCGAGGCTCAGATGGAGCGTGCCGCATGAGACGCCGGAAGGCGTGGAGATGGTGTCCAGGCGGAAATAGAGATCGCCGGCATCGGGGCGAGGCCCCCAATGAACGCGTCCGATGACGCAGAAGGAGGACGAAATGTCCGAGTACATCGAGAACGAGAACGAGATCAAGGACGAGGCCGTCGTGGCCGAGGAGGCCGCCGTGGTTTCTGAGCTCATGAATCCCATGGACGAGGCCAAGGCGCTGCACGCTAAGTATGCTGTCGAGGCCGAGGACGTCGTCGAGGAGACCGCCGAGGACGTCGTCGAGGAGACCGCCGAGGAGGCCGACGCCGCCGAGGCCGAGGAGGCCGCTGAGGAGCCCAGCCTGGACGACCAGCTTTTCGATAAGGTGCAGCGCGCCGCTCGCCTGCTCCGCAACCGCAAGTTCGCCATGGGCCGCGAGGCCGAGGCCGACGCCGCCCGCGCCAGCGAGCTCATGCGCGCCCTCAAGCTCCTCGAGCTCAAGCCCCAGATGGAGCAGAAGGAGATGTCCGACCTGCTCGGCATGCGTCTGCGCGAGCTCGACGGCATCCTGCGCGAGGCCGAGGAAGTCGGCGCCGTGACCCGCATCATGCCCGAAGAGGAGGATATGCGCGCCATCCTCGTCTCCGCCAACGAGAACGCCGAGGAGCTCGCTGCCTCCGTGGGCAACAAGCGCAAGAAACTCGTCCCGCAGCTGTCCCAGCTGGACGCCGAGGATATCGTCGCCCTTATGGACAAGATCATCGACCCGCTGACCGAGATGGGTCTGGACAATGATGATCGTCCCGGCCGCGGTGGTGACCGTGGCGGTCGCGGCGGCTTTGGCGGCCGTGGCGGCGACCGCGGCCCGCGCAAGGACTTCGGCGGCCGCGGCGGTGACCGTGGCGGTCGCGGCAGCTTTGGCGACCGCGGCGGCGACCGTGGCCCGCGCCGCGATTTCGGCGACCGTGGTCCCCGCAAGGACTTTGGCGATCGCGGTCCTCGTCGCGACTTCGGCGATCGTGACCGTGGCGGCCGTGGTGGCCGTGGCGGCTTTGGCGGTCGTGACGACCGCGGCGGTCGTGGCGGTTACGGTGACCGTGGCGGCCGTGGCAACTACGGCGACCGTGGTGGTCGTCGCTTCTAGAGCGATTATCGGGGCTGCGTCTTTCAATGTGGCCGACGCAGGCATGTGGCCGACGCAGACGGCAGCGCGCACGTCAGGGGCGCACGGGAGGAGAGCCTCCCGTGCGCCCCTTTTTTCGTTGCGACGCATGCCGTTGAGGGGCCGAGCGGGTGTCGAGTCCGCGTCTGACCGGGCCGCATGTCGGGCGCGTGTCGAGTCCGCATCGGGTCCGGCGGCATGCGTCTGGGTGTTTTGGAGGATATGAACGGTTTGAGGCTGTGAACGATTTGCCTGGCACAAATGACAGGTTATGAATGGTTCGTTCATAACCTCTATTTCTGCACGTGGGTCTACCAGCGGGAATGTGTAGCCGAATAATAGTGGGAAGTGGAAATCGTTCACAGCCTCAAGCCGTTCATAGCTTGCAGCCCGTGTGCAACCCATGGACCACGCGCAACCTGCGAACCACGCGCGATCCGCGGACCGCGTGCGGCCGGTGCAGGAGCGTTCAGGGTGTCTTAATTGGATGCGCGTCTCTCGACACGAAATGGAAATTGAACTCTTCTGCTCTGCAAATTGAACTTCCGTGGTAGACTCTTGCGAAATTGAACTAACGGTTCAATTTCGTGATTGGAGTGGATGTGGCCGAGGGTACGCGCGCAAAAGGCACATCGTTGGCAGCGGCTGAGGTCTTCGCCTCGCGCTTGCGTCATGCCATGGATAAACGGGGGCTCAAGCAGGCCGATCTTATTCGCATGGCCGCGGAGCGCGGGTCAAAGCTCGGCAAGAGCCAGGTGAGCCAGTACGTGAGTGGCAAGACGCTTCCGCGCCGCGCGGTGGTCCAGTTGCTCGCGGATATTCTTGAAATTGAACCTTTCGAGTTGACGGGCGAGAATAGGACGGCTGAGTACGAGCCGGAGCCTGCCAGGCCCGCCGCGCCCGCTGCGGCGACCGCGCCCGCCGGCGCCGCCGGGGCAGACGTCAACGCTGCGGCAACCGGGACCGCTGCGGCAACCGGGACCGCTGCGGCGACCGCGCCCGCCTTCACCCCCTCAAGCGCGGCGATGGCCGACCCTCCCGAGCGAGCCGAGGCGCGGCCTGCCGCCGCCTTCCCGGAGCCCCGCCCCCGCATCGACGACCCGAATACCAGCTCGCATTCCGAAGGGAACACCATGTCTGATACCGTCCGCACCTTTAAGAAGTCCTCCAAGCTCGACAATGTCCTGTACGACGTCCGCGGCCCCGTGGTCGACGAGGCCGCCCGCCTCGAATCCGAGGGCGCGCACATCCTCAAGCTCAACATCGGCAACCCCGCGCCGTTCGGCTTCCGCACCCCCTTCGAGGTCATCCAGGACATGCGCGAGCAGCTGCCCGAGTGCGAGGGCTACTCCGACAGCCGCGGCCTGTTCTCCGCGCGCAAGGCGATCATGCAGTACGCGCAGCTCAAGGGCCTGCCCAATGTGAGCATGGACGGCATCTACACCGGCAACGGCGTCTCGGAGCTCATCAACCTGTGCATGCAGGCCCTGCTCGATTCCGGCGACGAGATCCTCATCCCCAGCCCGGACTACCCGCTGTGGACCGCCTGCGCCACGCTGTCCGGCGGCACGCCCGTGCATTATCGCTGCGACGAGCAGGCCGATTGGAACCCCGACCTCGCCGACATGGAGGCCAAGATCACGCCTCGCACCAAGGCGATCGTCATCATCAACCCGAACAACCCCACCGGCGCCGTGTACGCCAAGGAGGTGCTCGAGGGCATTGTCGAGATCGCCCGCAGGCACCAGCTCATGATCTTCGCGGACGAGATCTACGACCGCCTGTGCATGGACGATGCGGAGCACGTCTCCATCGCCAGCCTCGCGCCCGACCTGTTCTGCGTCACGTTCTCCGGCCTCTCCAAGAGCCATATGATCGCCGGCTATCGCATCGGTTGGATGATCGTGTCGGGCAACAAGCGTCTGGGCGAGGACTTCATGCTCGGCGTGAACATGCTCTCCAACATGCGTCTGTGCTCGAACGTGCCGGCGCAGTCCATCGTCCAGACGGCGCTCGGCGGGCATCAGTCCGTGAAGAGCTACGTGGTGCCGGGTGGGCGCGTGTGCGAGCAGCGCAACTACGTGTACGAGGCCCTCAACGCCATCGACGGCATCACGGCGGTCAAGCCCAAGGCGGCGTTCTATATCTTCCCCAAGATGGACGTCAAGAAGTTCAACATCCGCGACGACGAGCAATTCGCCCTCGACCTCCTGCACCAGAAGGGCATCCTCATCACCCGCGGCGGCGGCTTCAACTGGCCCGAGCCCGACCACTTCCGCATCGTGTACCTGCCGCGCATGGAGGTCCTGCATGAGGCGATGGAGGACCTGGCGGAGTTCTTCGAGACCTACCGCCAGCGCTAGGGGGCGTGCATGAAGATCGCCGTCGTCGCCGTCGGCAAGCTCAAGGAGCGCTTTTGGGCCGATGCCTGCGCAGAGTACGCAAAGCGCCTCTCAGCGTACGCGACCGTGAAGATGGTCGAGATCGCCGACCGCGACCCGGCGAAGTCGGGTGGGGAGGAGGCGGGTCGCGCTCTCGAGGGCAAGGGCATCCTCGCTGCCATTCCCGAACGCTCGCATGTGGTGCTGCTCGACATCGGCGGCAAGGAACGTTCGAGCGAGGAGATCGCCGCGCATCTGGGCGACCTGATGCTGCGCGGCGAGAGCTCGATCACGTTCGTCATCGGAGGATCGTGCGGCGTCTCGCCGGAGGTGCGCGCCCGCGCCGACGAACGCCTCTCGTTCGGGCGCATCACGCTGCCGCATAACCTGGCGCGCGTGGTTCTGCTCGAGCAGGTGTACCGTGCATTCAAGATCATGCGCGGCGAGCCGTATCACAAGTAGTGCGCCGCGCCGCGCATTCGCAAACGGGGCGCATAGAAGCCCTGCGGGCGGGTATCACGCTGTAGTATCATGTGCACCACCCGTGCGATTGACGCGAGCCGGCCTGCGGGCCAGGGGCTCGCTGTGGATGAAAGGAGTCTCCGTGGCGGTAGACGAGACCCTCCTCAAAGAGGTGCTTGAGCAGATTCGCCCCAACCTCCAGGCCGATGGCGGCGATATGGAGTACATGGGCGTGACCGAGGACGGCGTGGTTCAGCTGGAGCTGCAGGGCGCCTGCGCCGGTTGCCCCATGAGCTCGCTGACGCTTTCCATGGGCGTCGAGCGCATCCTCAAGGAGCATGTGCCCGGCGTGACGCGCGTCGAGCAGGTCGGCGGCGGCGCCGATGCCGCGAACGACCTGTACGACGAGTACATGCCGTTCTAATCATCCGTGACACTTGCCGGGCCGGATCGTGGACACCACGGCCGGCCCGGCTCTTTATGTAAAGGCGCGCCTCGTCGGTGCGCCGCAAGGGGGCGCTATGCTCAACGAGCTGTATCACAGTCTCGATCCCGTCGCGTTCTCGGCGGGTCCCTTCACGATTTACTGGTACGGATTGGCCTATATGGTCGGTGCGCTGCTGGCGGGATTCGTGATGTATCGGACCCAAAAGCGCTGGAACATCGGGTTCACCGCCGATGACGTCATGACCATCCTCATCGCCGTCGTATTCGGCCTGCTGATCGGCGGGCGCTTGGGATACGTGCTGTTCTATAGCAACGGGTATTACTTCACGCACCCGCTTGAGATCTTCCTCGGCACGAACGGCGGCGGAATCAACGGCATGAGTTTCCACGGCGGTCTTGCAGGGGGCTTGCTGGGGGGCCTTATCGCCTGCCGATACCTGCGGCTCTCTCCTCTCACGGTGGCCGATGCCTCCTTTGTGGGCGTGCCGTTGGCACTGTGCTTGGGGCGCTGCGCGAACTTCGTGAACGGCGAGCTGTGGGGAAAGCCCACGGACCTGCCGTGGGGCGTCGTCTTCGGCGGTGCTGCCGGAACGGTGCCGCGCCATCCGTCCCAGCTGTACGAGGCGCTGCTCGAGGGCGTTGTGCTGTTCGCGATCCTTTATGTGCTGAGCCGCCGCGCAAAGCCTCTGCCCCAGGGGTCGTACCTTGGGATTTTCGTGCTCGGCTACGGCGTCGTTCGGTTCCTCATCGAGTTCGTGCGCCTGCCGGACGCCCAGCTCGGCTACCTCGCCGGCGGTTGGCTCACCATGGGCCAGCTGTTGAGCCTGCCGCTCATCGCGGCGGGGGCGGGCCTGCTGCTCTACGCTTGGAAGACCAGGCGCCCACAGCACCGCGACTGGCTCTAGCCGAAGCTGCCGCGCTCGATTGATTGGGCAGTTGCCCCTGCATGGCGCATCGTGTATGTGAAGCTGACCCAAAAGTCTTTCGCGCGGTCCGCAATCGGTATATCATGCTGAACGTGTGTTTATATGGGCTCGCGCCAACACCGCGGGCGGGAAAATAGAAGGAGCATCACATGTCCGGACACTCTAAATGGGCAACTACCAAGCACCGCAAGGGTGCGCAGGACGCTAAGCGTTCCGCCCTGTTCTCCAAGCTGAGCCGTAACATCACCGTCGCGGCCCGCCTCGGCAACGACCCCAACCCGGATAACAACGCCTCCCTCGCCGCCGCCGTGGCCAAGGCCAAGGCCCAGTCCATGCCCAAGGACAAGATCAAGGCCGCCATCGACAAGGCCTTCGGTTCCGGCGCCGACGCCGCCGTGTACGAGAACATCGTGTACGAGGGCTACGGCCCGGCCGGTGTCGCCGTGTACGTCGAGTGCCTGACCGACAACCGCAACCGCACCGCCGCCGATGTCCGCTCCGCCTTCTCCCACGCCGGCGGCAACCTGGGCACCACCGGCTCCGTCGCCTTCCAGTTCGAGCGCAAGGGCCAGGTCGTTGTTTCCAAGCAGATCGTCGACCCGAACGACAAGAAGGAGAACCTCATGGCCAACGGCGCTGCCGGCGATGAGGAAGAGTTCATGATGGCCGTCGCCGAGGCCGGCGGCGACGATTACGAGGACGCCGGCGAGGAGTGGGTCGTGTGGACCGCCGCGGGCGACCTCATGGCCGTGTCCAAGGGCATCGAGGCTCAGGGCATCGAGGTCAAGGGCTCCGAGCTCACCATGGTCCCGACCACCCCGACGGCCGTCTCCGGCGCCGATGCCAAGAAGGTCCAGCGCCTCATCGACCGCCTTGAGGACCTGGACGACGTCCAGGACGTGTACTCCACCATGGACATGACCGACGAGGTCATCGCCGCGCTCGAGGAGGAGTAAGCCCTACGCGGTTCGCGCCGCATGGTTAAGAAGTGCTTGAGAGGGCCGGGTCCGCATCGCCGCGGGCCCGGCTCGCTTTATAATGGGAAAGCGCTATCGCGTGCGGAGGCTCCGTGCGCATGGCGAGAGATCGCGCGAGGACATCGCGCGCGACGAGGGAGAGGGGAGGGCCCATGAGGCGTATGCGCAGGATCGGCGTGGCGCTGTACCTGATCGCCGCCGTGGTTGTGACCGGCCTGTTCGCGGGCTCTCAATTCGGCCCCCATACGGAGCGCTTCAACGCCCTGTTGACCGTGCCATGGGTGCGTGTCCTCGCATTTGCGAGCGTGTGCGTGGTGCTCATGCAGATGGCGGTGCTTTTGATCGCGGCCATTGCGGACAGGCCGGAGCCCGCGTTTTTGCGACTGGCCGGCGATGCCCAGATCGAAGTCGCCCTGCCCGCGCTCGCGTCCATTTCCCGCACCGCCGCCGAACGCGACGACGTGCTCATCGAGGAGGTCGGGGCGCACGTGCGGGGTCGTGACCGCTCGGAGGCCCATATCGAGATCGAGGCGATCGCGCTCGTGGATGGGGACCTTGCGGCCCTTGGGCAGGATATGCAGGGCCGCGTGCAGCGGGCGTGCGAGCAGATGCTCGGTGTGCCCGGTGTTTCCGTGCGCGTTCGGTTCTTGCCGACCAAGACCGTGACCGTTACCAGGGAGGTTTGCTAAGTGAGTGACACTGCAAAGGGCGCGCAGAAGGCGCCTAAAGCCGTTATCGAGCATGTCGTCGAGCCCGTTGAGAGCCAGGCCCATGCGTCTTCCGGTGAGGACGGCCCGCAGCCGAGCACGCCCGGCGTGGACGCGGCCACCCGCCCCGAGACGTTTCACGAGGCGACCTTTGGCTTTTTCCGCAAGCTGGGACGCAGGATGTGGGAGCACGCCGATGCGCATCCGCATGCCACGCTGTACGGCATCATGGGGTTTGTGCTGGCGGTGCTCATCTTGGTCATCGGGCTGTGGGACACCATCGTCATCGCCGTGTTCGTGGGCGTCGGTGTGGTCATCGGTCAGATGCGCGACGGCGATAACGCGGCGGTGAATTTCATCCGCCGTCTGTTCGACAAATAACGCGTCCATGCCCGCGGGCGCGCATGAACCGCGCGATGGTGGGCATATTCGATAAGACGAGAGAACCCGGAAGGGGAGGACATCATGGCAGACGAGAAGAAGCAGGACCTGGTCGACGTCGAGGCCGAGGACCGCGTGGAAGCCGACTACGATGAGCAGGTTTTGCAGGTCATGGAGCAGGATATGAACGAGGCGGACGAGTCTGCGTTCGAGGACGAGCCCGAGTTCGAAGAGGACCTCGAGGACGATTCCGAGGATTCCCTCACCTATTCCAACGGCGTCATCGAGAAGATCGTCGCCATGGCCACGCGCGAGGTCCCGCACGTGCTCGGCATGAAGGGCAACCTCATGCACCTCGTGCAGGAGACCTTCGGTGCCGAGAACCTCACCAAGGGCGTGACCGTCGAGGTCACCGATGACAACCGCGTGATCGTGAACATCTCCGTGATCATCGAGTACGGTTGCTATGCGCCGGCGATCTTCGAGGATGTGAAGGAGTGCGTGACCGAGCGCCTGACCGCCATGACCGGCCTGGAGGTCGCGGGCATCAACCTGCGCATCGAGGACGTGGTGACGCGCGAGGAGTACGAGGCGAGCAAGAAGCGTCACGCCGAGGACGACGAGTAAGACATCGCCAAGGCTGTCCAATTGGGGACAGGCACAATTTGCAACATGTCGCCAAAGGGCATGCGGCCGTCTGGTTATCGGGCGGCCGCGTTTTATTCCCGACGGGTGTAATTGGGGACGGGTGCGTTTTACACATCTAGCTACGATGTGTAAAACGCACCCGTCCCCAATTACACCATGCGCACCCGTCTCTAATTGCGCCGACGACC
>CAUCLI010000001.1 GCA_958443615.1 uncultured Collinsella sp. | reverse complement strand
CGGTGGTCATGACGTCGACGTCGTTGCGGTAGTCGGTCGACATGCTCGCCACGCCCGGACCGACGAACTCCATGACGGCGTTCTTCACGTAGCCGCAATCGAACACCGCGCGGACGATGGCGAGCGCGATGTCCTGCGGGCCCACGCCGGGCGCGGGCGCACCTTCCAGATACACCGCAACCACGCGGGGGTAGGCCACGTCGTAGGTGTCGCGCAGCAGCTGTTTGACCAGCTCACCGCCACCCTCGCCGACGGCCATGGTGCCCAAGGCGCCGTAGCGGGTGTGGGAATCCGTGCCGAGGATCATCTTGCCGCAGCCCGCTTGCATCTCGCGCATGTACTGGTGGATGACCGCGATGTGCGGCGGGACGAAGATACCGCCGTACTTCTTGGCGGCGGAAAGGCCGAAGACGTGGTCGTCCTCGTTGATGGTGCCGCCCACGGCGCACAAGGTGTTATGGCAGTTGGTAAGCACATAGGGCACCGGGAACTCCGTCATGCCCGAGGCCTTGGCCGTCTGGATGACGCCCACGTACGTGATGTCGTGGCTGGCGAGCGCGTCGAAGCGCAGGCGCAGGCGGCCCATGTCGCCGCTCGTGTTGTGCTCGGCGAAGATCCCGTACGCGATGGTCCCCTCGCGGGCGACGTCGGGAGCGGGGAGCTCGAGCGCGGCCCCGGCGGCCTCCAATGCGCGTTCCTCGGGAACGATCTTCTCCCCGTCCAACAGGTAGACGCCGCCGTCATGCAGCTTCACGGGCTCTGCCATGCGCGCACTCCATCCTGGCCATACGGCCCCACGTCCGCGGCCGATGGCGCGCGGGTACTTTAGCTTGTTGCAGTATACCCGAGCGCCCGGACAACTCCGGGGCACGGCGACGGACGCCACGAGAACTTAATCGGCATCCAGGCGCCCGAAATGCATGAGGGGTGGGACGGCAACGGGAAGGCCGCCGCACCCGACCTACCGCATGAGCTTGAACAGGACCCCCACCGTAACCAGCAGGCAAACGGCGCCCACCGCACCGCCCGCGACGCCGAGCAATTCGACCGACAGGCTCGTCACCACGAACCCGCCCACCGCGGAGCCGGCGCCGATGCCGAAGTTGAACAACCCGGAAAAGATGGACATGGCGACGGCGGACTCGTCTGCCTCGACCGCGCGGATGACCTCCGATTGGAAGGCCACGTTGAACGCCGTGGCGCAGCACCCCCACACCACGAAAACCGCGCTCGTAGCGGCGAAGCTCGCCGCACATGCGCGCAACGCGAACAACGCCAGAACCATGCCGGCGACGGAGCACGCGATAAACGCCTTGCGACGACCGTCGTACACGCGGGAGAACAGGAAACTTCCCAGCAAGCCGGCGCAGCCGAAAACCGTGAGCGCCGCGGTGATGGCGGTGGGCTCCATCCCGCCCACGCGCGCCAGAAGCGGCTCGATGTAGCTATAGCCCGTGTAGTAGGCCGTGGCGAACAAGACCGTCACCGCATACATGGCTGTGAGGCGGCGATTGCGCACGAGCGCCGGCAGCTTGCCGAGGGTGAAGGGCTCGCCCGCCGGCATCTTGGGCAAGATGAAGGCAAGGTAGACGGCCACGAACACGGAAACCGCCCCAACGACGCCGAACGTCATGCGCCATCCCAGGGCGAGGCCGATCGCGCGCCCCAGGGGCATGCCGAAGATCATGGCGATGGACGTCCCCGTCGCGATCATGCCGAGCGCGACCGACGCATGCCTCGCGCTCACTAGGCGCGTCGCCATGACCGAGGCGATGGACCAGAAAATCGCGTGGGCGCAGGCGACCACGATGCGGGCGACCACCAGAATCGCGAACGTGGGGGCGACGGCCGAGAGGGCCTGACCCATCGCGAACACCGCGAGAACGACCAGGAGCAGGCGCTTGAACTCGATGCGCGACGCCGCGATCATGAGCGGCAGAGAGAGCAGCATCACCGCCCACGCGTATACCGTGATCATGACGCCGGCGGCGGCCTCGGTGATGCCGAAGCCCGAAGCGATATCGGTCAAGAGGCCGATGGGCATGAACTCCGAGGTGTTGAGCATGAACGCCGAGAGCGTCAGACCCGCGAGAGCCATCCACTGCCGAGGCGCCATGCCGGCCTCCTCGCCCGTTCTGCCGGCGCCACTCGTCCCGATTCCCCCGCCGCGCGTGCCTTCGACCGCGCCCCCGAGCTCCGTTCGGCCGGTGTCGCTCGCCCCGATTCCCCCGCTCACGCGCCCCATATTCACACGCCCCTTCGCATCGATCCTCAAAAGCGGCTGGCCCCGCACGACACGGGGGCCAGCCGAACAGCCGATAGATTATAGGGGACCGACCGTTGATCCGCGGACTCGAAGACGCGCCCAATACAGCTGGCGGCGGGCGACGCGATTAGCGCGCCGCTTTTCCAAGCAGATATATCATGCCGAAGAACAGGGCGGCGGAAGCCGCCAGGCAGCCGACCATCCCAAAGGCCCTGTCGAATAGGCCCCTCACACCGCGGGGGCGCGCCTCGTCATCGACGGCGTAGGGATCGTACTCATACGGATTACGGGTGCTCATCGGTTTCCTCCTCACCGGTCGGCTGGCCTGCCGCCCCTTGCTCTTGACTGCATCATCCGCCACCTGCGAAAACAGCGCCATCGATTTGGCTTACGCACGCCTTGCGCTTTTGTAAGAGAGCTTGGGAAACGCTGAAGAGGGGTCTGGGGCTCCACCCCTTCCTCTTAAAATACGAACATCTGTTTGGTTCTATGGTATACTGAAGGGCACATTCGATATACCGGGGAGGTGAGCCATGAAGCCGATGAACGGATCGAAGCCCGCTGCTCGCGAGCTCATAGACCGCATTATGGCGAGCGAACGCCTGCAAGGCAGCTCCCACTTCTCCGAGCGCGTGTATGCGAGCGAACCGATCCTCACCACCGGCCGGCAAATGGCGAACTACCTCCCCGACCGCTATCGCGAGATGAAGGCCATCTCGCGCTGGGAGGTCAACTCGAACGGCGGCGGGCGCTGGCTCTCCGAGGCGGAGCTGTTCTACCGGCAGGGCACGTTCATGGCGGATTTCGAGGACGACTGCCCCTACCCGGGCACGTTCAACTCGTATTTTCCCACGTACAACGCGATGAGCGATCGTCAGTTGCGCGGATATTTCACCTGGCGCACATGCGTGCGGCGAGGTGAGATCGAAAAATCCTGCCTCTCCTTCGCCTACGTGTACCTCTACGAACTCATCTGCGGAATCGGCGTCACGGACCCGATGGACGGTTTTCGAAAACTCGAGTCCTTCTGGCAGGCATATCGGGTCTTCTCCCCCGAAATCGATCGCCACGCCCGCACTTGGCTGCAGGACTACGTCGTCTACAACGAATTGCCGCCCCAACTGCTCGAAGCGCACAAAACGCTCGCCTTCGATCGGGCCCTCGTCGCGCTGACGCGCGCTGAGGAACTCGCGTGTGCCCGTCTTGCCAGCTCCCAGAGAGGGCGACGTAAAAAAGGTTCCTCTGCCCTGCCCCTGCCCGGGGGCACCGCTGCCGAGCAGCGGTTGTTCGATGCCCTTGATACGCTCTCGACGTACCATCTCACCGGAAGCCGGCTTTATAAATCGGAGCCCGAGGCGCTGCGCCACGTGTGCTGCGCAGTCTTTGTCCGCATGAGCGAGCACTATCGCAAGCAGCGCAAATACAGCCTTACGGAAAGCCTGTTCGGCGGGCAGTTCGAGCTCGCGTACACCATGTTCGGCTCGGCGGTGTTCTTCGAGTCCGAGCGCCATCCTGACGCTGATTACGAGCTCGACGAGATTCATCGGTATCGCTGCCGCAACGGCGCTTGGTCCTGCGAGCGCTATCAGGGCAATCGCTCGCGCAACGCCAAGCTCGGCCAAGCCATGCGCGCCGCCGACCGGCTCCTGCGCGAGGGGCTCGGGTTCGACCACCCCCTTAAGGAGCAGGGCAAGCTCCCCAAGTACCTGCAAGGGTTCATCGAGGAGGAAGTCGCGGCCTGGCTCGCCTGGAGCGCGGCGCATGCATCCGCGTGCGTCGAGATCGACCTCTCGCAGCTCGCGGGCATCCGGCGCGCCGCCGCAAGCACGCGCGAATCGCTCTTGATCGACGAGGAGCGCGAGGGGACGGGGGCGTTGCTTGACGCGGCGGACGGTAATACCCGCGGCGACGAGCGGGACGATGCGACACGCGTGGACCGTGCGGCCCCCGAGCCGCTCCCCATGGCGGCCACAGCCGCGTCTCCGGTTGAGCCTATCTCGCCGCACGCCGCCACGGCCGCCGCTGGGAACACGCATCAAACCACAGGACTCGGCCCCTCCGAGGTCGGTTACCTGAAAGCCCTGCTCGAAAAAGACCAAACCGGGGCTGCCGAGATCGCCAAGGAGAACCGCAGTTCCGAGGACATGCTCGTCGATGCCATCAACGAGGCCCTTTTCGACCTCGTCGGCGATACCGTGATCGAATACGGACCAAGCGGACCCGAGCTGATCGAGGATTACCGCGAGGATGTGGAAGGATTTCTGAACCATGAGTAGCCAGCCCACCGCACCACGCGTTCCCAAACGCGTCGCCGCCGTGATCTTGAATTCCCTCAAGGGCGGCGTGGTCCCCCGCATAGGCCTTCCCTATATCACCGTTGGACGCGAGGTCGAGATCCAAGCCCTTCTCACCGATCTTGCGCTCATCGCCGACGGAGGGGCAAGCTTCCGCTTCCTGGTAGGCCGATACGGCGCCGGCAAGAGCTTCTTACTGCAGACCATCCGTACCCATGCCATGGGCGAGGGTTTCGTGGTCGCCGATGCCGACCTCTCCCCCGAACGTCGCCTACAGGGTGGTCAGGGCCAGGGCCTCGCAACCTATCGTGAGCTCATTCGCAACCTCTCGACCAAGACGAGGCCCGAAGGCGGGGCCCTTACCCTGATCCTCGATAAATGGGTCGCCAATATCCAAGCAGAGGAGGATTCGGCGGCAGCGAACACGTCCGCGATGAATGCCGGGTCCACGATAGACATCGCAGCAGATAGCGACCCGACACGCACCGACCTTCGCAGGCAGCTCGCGAATCTTGAGGAAATGGTCCACGGGTTCGAGTTCACGCGCGTGCTCGGCATATACCGGGCGGCCTGCGCCCAAGGCGATGATGAGGCGAAAAGCCGCGCCGTCAAATGGCTGCGCGGCGAGTACCGCACCAAGACGGAAGCCCGGGCAGAACTTGGGATAAGCACCATCATCGATGACGACTCCTGGTACGACTACGTCAAACTGTTCGCGCGCTTTCTCACCGGAGCCGGATACCGCGGCATGCTCGCCCTCATCGACGAGCTGGTCAATCTGTACAAGATCCCCAACGCCATCACCCGACAGTACAACTACGAGAAGATCCTGCAGATGTACAACGATACGCTGCAGGGAAAAGCCCAGCACCTGGGCATCATCATGGGCGGCACACCGACCTCCATCGAGGACCGCAGGCGCGGCGTGTTCTCCTACGAGGCGCTGCGCAGCCGCCTCACTCAGGGGCGGTTCGCCCGAGAGGGCATGCGTGACATGCTCGCCCCCATCATCAGGCTGCAGCCGCTCTCCTATGAGGAGCTGCTCGTGCTCATTGAAAAGCTCGCGCAAATCCATGCCGGATATTTCGGATACGAAAGCGACCTGGACGAGGGCGGTCTGGTTGACTTCCTCAAAATCGAATTCGGCCGCGTGGGAGCCGACACGCATCTCACGCCGCGCGAAGTCATCCGCGATTTCATCGAGCTGCTCGACATCATGTGCCAGAACCCCGATGTCACCCTCAAGGACCTGCTCAGCGGAGAAGGCGGAAGCGGCGGCGGCTGCGCATTCCTCTTGGCGCCCGCGACTGACCCCGCCGCCAGCGGCGATGCCCCCTTCGCCGAGTTCACCATCTAGGAACAAGCCACACCGATTAAAAGCGAGCTGCCTGCAGGAGCGCCCACGGCGGTGCTTGTGACCTTTAAAACGCCCGGCGCCCACAATCGAGGTGCCGGGCGTCAGCCGATGCGAGCTGAACCACACCGAACCTGCAGAGGCCTACGCCTCCACCCGGGAGACGGCGCGCTTCACGCCCAGCAGGATGAGCACGATGCTCACGCCGAGCACGATGTGACCGAGGCCGGCGATGCCGGAAATCGCCGCATCCATGCCGTGGGCAAGCTCGATGCCGAGCACCTGCGGAACGCCGCGCACCACGAGCATCGCCGCGGTGGCGTTGAGGCCGATATGATACGCCGTCACGGCACGGCTCACCTTGGCATCGGTGATGTGCAGGGCGTTCTCGAGCAGCAAGAGCAGGAGGAAGACGATCATTCCCAAGGCGAAATAATGGGTGTGGACGAACGCGAGGGTCGTGGTCCCCTCGAAACCGTTGAACTTGGTGAACTCGCGGAAGAACACGCCTCCCACCATGGCGAGAATCGCGTAAATCAAAGCACTGTTGGCATACTTCTTCATGACAGTTCCTCTCAATCGCACATAATTGTTTTGTATTCTATAGCATATGCGACATGAACACCGGGCGACTTCGTTCAGCCGAGGTCCACGCCTGCCCGGCACGCGTTATGCCCGTCGCCCACTTACCTCAACGCGAAAACGACCGCCCGTGATCAATATTTAGCGCAGCGAACGCAAACGCTCTTTTGCCTCAGCGGAAATGCGCCGGCTCTCGCACGCCTTTTGGATAGCCTTGCGGCGCGTCCATTCATCGAGCAACGCGCATTCATCCCGAAGCTCCACATACGGCCATGCCGCCAACGGCTGTTTGACCAGCGCCTCCGCGAAATACCAGGCGCGCATCATGTCGACGTAATAGGCGTCCGATTCCGGCTCGGGACGCTCGGGCGAGGCCGGCATGCGCGCAGCCGCGACCATCGCCGCAAACCTCGGTTCGAACAGGTCATCCAAAAACAGACGCATGAGCACACCGATCGAGAAGCGAATGGTATAGCCATGTCCCGACTCCATCCAGCGCCGCACGCACCCAAGCGTTCGACTCGGCTTTTCAGCCAACACCCGCACGGGCATCTGATCGCATGTCGCCCAGTTATCGATGTGCGGTAAAAACAGGTCGTACAGCTCAACAGCATGCTCGTATTCACGCTCCATACCGATGGCGAACGCGTGAACCTGATTTTCCTCGAACAGGGCATGTGGAAGGGCGCGTAGAAAGTCCGATGCGTCATCACGTCGATGCAGCTCGCGAGCGATCTTTCGAAGCTCCGGAGTACGAACGCCGACAAGACGGCGGGAATCGACCGTGGGGACGAGCGGCCTCATGAATGCAGCGTAACCGGAATCCACATGGCTTGCCAAATTCCTGCACACGAATTCGCCGGCGGTGTCCTCTCCAAAACCGGGGAGCTCGCGCCGCAGAACGTCCTCAAGCGACTCATGCTTGGACTGTTCCAGGAGCTTTTCTTTTTGTTCACGGGAAAGCTGCTTGAAATGAGCCTCCGCGCTCATCGCACGAGCTTTCGAGTAAAACCGGGCCTGAGCGACAAGACGAACGGGCGCATGGGACTTGGTGTACTTGGCGCCGCGACCAGACTGATGAGCCGCCAGGCGCGCCTGGACGTCAGTCGCGTAACCGGTGTAGAGGCTTCCATCGCCGCAGGCGAGCACATACATGTAGTGATCGAATGGCGACATCTGGACCCCTTTCCTCCGGCTCCTGCCTGCAGCAACATCGGACGCCATCCCGCGCTTCCGCTCTCCTGCGCCCCAACAACACCAGTCTAGCCGCCTTAGCACTCAGCGGCGCGGTCGACGGCTCGCTTGTGCCAATCGCAGCTGCTACGATAGCCGCGTTCGCCTTTGATATGATTTCCGCCTGAAAGATTTCGCATGCACTCGATACTCATGGTTGGCAACAGCCTGACCTCAGCCAACGATATGCCGCAGACGCTCGCATCCATCTTGGATACCGAGGTCGTTTCCATCACGCGCGGCGGAGCACGACTGGCGGAGTTTTCGAATGCGAAAACCAGAACGGGACAGCGCGTGCGTGAAGCGCTTTCATCTGGCGTCTTTGATCTGGTCGTCATGCAGGACATGAGCCACCTTGCCGCAACGAATCCGGTGGCGCATGTGCGCTCCGTTACGGCGATGAGCAAGTTGGCCAAGAGCCATGACGTCCTTCCGCTTCTGTACGGTACCTGGGGATATCAGGTCGGATGCCCCCGTCTCGAGAAACTTGGGATGACCGCGGAAGAGATGTGCGAGCTCATGAGCATAGGGGGCCGGCAGGCGGCAGATGCAGCACGCGTGCCGCTGATCGACATGGCGAACATAGCCGTCCAGCATGAGAAGCCAGAAGACCTCTACGTCGTCGACGGGATTCATCCAAGCGAAACCGGCTCTCTGCTCATTGCGAACCATATTGCAGACCTTGTTGAGGATTTACTTGCCTCTAGATGAGCCCCGCGCGCTCTTTGGAGCGCCGGACGTCGTGCGTTTTCGCGATTGTGGTCAAAATACCCTGTTTGTGCGCCGACTTGACGCCTGGATGTGCCCAAAAACCTTATACATTTCTCGGATAGCTATCATCTGTCCATCATCTTCGCACCCTGACCCCTCCCCAAGGCGGAAACAGCGGAAGATACGCCGATCATCGGGGCTTCCGCAGCTGTTTTCCGGCTTCCTTTAGCGCACAAACAGGGTATTTTGACCAGACTCGGAAAATCGAACGACCGTCGGAGATCAAATTCCGCGCGTTTCGGCCCGCGCGTTTTCTGCCCTGCATAAGCGGTGCCAATTACCTGCGACGACTCGACAGCTCGTGCATGGCCCCGCTCGCTCCCTCAGTCAAATTCATGCCGAACGGCGTCATGGAAGGGCTGGGCCGACCCGCTCACACAACGACGCTCTTAATTTCCCACACCCTCGCCAATCGGAACGATGCGCTCGAAAAGCAGTGTATGCTTTTCATCGACGTCCATATCCTTGTGGAAATGCCCGTAGTACCAGCGCTTGTAATCGAGGCGCCAATCGACCTCATCGAGAAACCTGGTCAGACGCTCGTCCGGAAGGCCCGGTATCGGTATAGATGGGTGGAACGTGCGCGCCATCAGGTTTCTGGGGCACGTGTGAGTTACAACGTAGTCGACATTCCAGCCCACCGCGCCCAGGTTGGCGCGGGCCTCCTCGAAGTTGCGCTCGGTCGGGACCTCCTGGGGCCACCAGCTCACATGGGGTATCCGATACGCTCTGTCGATGCTCGTCGCCCCACCGAGGGTGAAAATGCGAGCGCCATCGATGTTGTAGACCACAGAACGCATCAGTCGCATGATGGGCGAGCGGTCGCGCAGCCTCTGAACCATGCCGCCACACCAGGACTCGGTGGGACGACTTTCCCAGTGGCCGAAGCACTCATGGTTACCGTCGACGAAAAGCACTCTGTAGGGCAGGGACTCGAGCCAGACGATCTCGTCGCACTCTATCTCCGAGTAATCTCACGGATAGCCAAAATCCCCCGCAACGATGAGGAAGTCGCCCTCGCGGCCCTCGTTCCAACACTCAAGCCTCTCTAAGCCCGCCGGCCCGTGCAGGTCTCCCGTGACGTAAATCATCGCGCACCGCCGTCCACTGGAAACGTCGCGTGAAGGAACCTCGATTCCACAGGCCCCGTGAGCCATACGCCGTTGCGCGAGAGGAAGAATTCGCGTTCCTCGGCAGTCATTGTCGCGGCATCGACCTCGAGCACAACAGGCACGCCGTGCCGCGAACCAACCTTAACGGCGGTTTCGCGGTCGGGCGACAGGTGGACGTACAGGCGCCCCATGGGCTTGAGCCCCTCGCGCATGATCTTGTCGAGTGCGCGCGCAGACGTGCCATGATACAGAACGGCGGGCGGATCGCAGCGCTCCAGCTCGACATCCACCCGCACCGAATGCCCCTGGCGTGCCCTCACGCGCGTATGGTGCGCATCGAACTCGTAGCGGCCCTTTGGGTCGGTGGCCACAATGTGCTCCAGAATTGCGCGGGAAAACTCGACCTTTCCGCCCATGCCGCGCACGAGCGGGCCGACCTGGGCCCATCCGTGGGCATCGAGCTCAACGCCGAACTTCTCCGGCTCGTGCCGCAAGGCGCGGGCGAGCATCTTGCTCGCCCTCACGTGCTTTTCATCCGTCATTTGAATCGCCCCCTATTGGCTCGCGGGCCTCGTCCGCGCGGCGCACCCCGATGGGCACGATGTCGCGGTAGATCAGCCGGTGGCGGTCGTCGCGCCATTCGTCGTCGTGGTAGTGGCCGAAGAACCAGGTGCCGAAGGAGAGCCTGTCGTCCACCTCCTGCAGGAACCGCTGGTGCTCGTCGCCGCCGTCGAACGGGCGGTTGCACTCCCAGCAGAGGTCGTCGGCGAGGTCCAACGGCGCCTCGTGCGTCACGACGTAGTCGACCTTCCAGCCCCGCGCGTCGAGGTTGGACCTCGCCTCGGCGCGCTCGGCGTCCGAGGGCAGCTCCTCGGGCCACCAGCTCTCGCCCTCGGTCCTCCACTCGCGGTCGTGCGAGGCGGCGCCGCCCATGGCGAAGACGCTAAGGCCGTCGATGTCGTACACCTGGCCGCGCATGAGGTGCAGGACGTGCGGCATCACCACGTGGACGCGCCCGCCGTTCCACTCCCGCACGGGCATGGAGGCCAGCAGGGCGTGGTTCTCGTGGTTGCCGTCGACGAAGCACGTGGTCCACGGCTTGCCCTCGAGCCACTTGAGCCAGTAGGCGTCGACGGCACTGCCGTCCCACACGTAGCCGAAGTCCCCGGCGACGATCACGACGTCGTCTCTCGTGAGGTCGCGCCCCTCCGGCCAGCAGCGCGCCGAGAGGCGGTTGCGGCCGCGCTCGGCCGTGCCGTGCAGATCGCCCGTGACGTAGATCATGCCGGGCTCCCCTCGATCTCTAGTCGCGACTCGTTGCCGCAAGCAAAGCGACAAGCAGCATGATGACCATCATCACTGGCAGAACCACAAAAATCGCCCCCATGTAGAACGCAAGCGCAAGCAGGCCAAGTGCAGCAATTGCACCAACAACCATCGTGGGAAGTAGGCGCACAAACGTAAATGGGACCACCATGCAACGCGCCAGTGAGTTGATACCCGACTTCTGACGCGCCTTCTTATTGGATTCAATCATGTATTGGAGAGGCTCGGTTATGCCCTTACCGGAGATTCGATCAAAGTTGAGCATCAGCGCAACGATGAACGCAGGACCAGCCGCAAACCAGGCAACCAAAATTCCCAAGAACAAGACTCCAAACCAATCGGAGCCTCCAACCGGATCCGCAACGAGACCAAGCATGCCGTGCACATATGCGACGTGAGTGGCACCGAAAAAGAGTGTGGGGGTCGTGGTCAGGATCGAAGCGATCATGACCACGGAATAAACCATGCCGCCGCGTACGCGCGCGGCCCATGGGCGACCCATGAAATCTCCCGCGCTACAAACCCCTTCGACACACAGATACGCGACAATCGGGGTGGCCAGCGCAAACCGAATGACACAATCGATCGCACTGGGACCGAGGGCCAGCTGCGCGCTGAAGATGTCGACGTTACCAAGCTCCGACATGTCGAGGAGACCCAAGATGGGCATCCAAGACGTCTTGGACCACGCAATACCGCCAAGAATCAACAGCAACGCGACAACCCCCAAGCGACACCCCGCTGCCAGACGCTGGGCGACCGGGATGGCTTCGCTCACGGGGTCCGCCTGCCTCCCCAAAACGGTTGCATCCACAATCGTCTCGCTGGCAGACGCGGAATTGACCTCGACTTCCATCATTTCACGCTCCACTTCCCTTTAATCAACAACGCTAAGCCGGCCCTCATCCTTACAAGCATCTCATCTCGTGCGGACAAAACTATCCCGCTCCAATCAACGACCCAAGGGCGCATCGACCGCTTAAATCCACCCATACACAGCATCGTGATGAACCGTTTTGTAGGCCGCGTCGTAATGAACGGTTTTGGTCTCGGCAGGATGATGCACGGTCTGGTACTCGGCAGGATGGTTGATCGTCTCGCTCCAGGCGTCCTTAACGAGAACCTTGTGCTCCTCGTATATGGGTCTCGTCCAACCGATGTGGCCGTTGGAGGCCAGGTGGTCACCAAAGACATCATCGTCTTGGGTCTCGAATCCACATGTATCGCACCCGTGCATCACACCGATCTTAATTTTATCGATGGCATATTCCGCAGGATGATCAATCGTCTCTGTCCAGGCCTCACGGACGAGCTTCTCCTCGTACCACGGCTCCCTCACCATCTCAATTCGGTCGTGCTCAGCCGTTACCATTACCCTCTCGTCCCACGCCTCCTTCACAATGCCCCACTTCTTTGCATGCGATGCCGTGCCGCCCGCAGGCGCCTGAGGCTTTGCAGGCACAAGCTTGGATGCCCCTCCGTCCGTATTCTTTCCCACTTCGGAAAGGTGCTCCATCGCCGCCTCCTTCTCTCCCTCGGGCAGGGATGCCGTCACCGCCTCAACAGCCTTTTCGTCCGTTGGGTCAACAGGAAGCAGCGTGAATGAGATGCTAGCGGGAGTCGCCTTTCCGTTAAGAACCTGGAACATCTGTGAAGCTGGGGGCGCCCAGGTAGCCTTCTTTCCCTTCATCGATGGAAATGAGGTGATAGACACGGCATATGTCCCATCGGGGCATTCAAGCTGGGCATCCTTTCCCGGTGCGAGTTCGCCCTCGTCGATCGTCTCGCCTCTATCGTCAACCACGGCATAGCCAAAAGCACCAAAGTCGCTTTTCCAGCCTTCCGCCTTCACCGCGATCGAAACGACCGCCTCTCCCCTTGCGGCGGCTCGCACTGTCCTTATGGCTTCCTGCACGGGAGCCGGGACCTCACCCGCGGTGAACAGTCCCGACGCCCAGGCACCGACCACGCCAAGCGTCAGCAGGATTGCCCCTCCCACTGCAGCTGCCGCGAGGGCCCGACGGCGTCGGCGCCCCTCGCCCGTGCCATCATCGTCAATCTCCCCGTTTGCGCAATCGGCAGCGATCTCTCCTTCGACACCGAGTTCATCAGAGCCCCCATCGACGTTGAGAACAGCCGTCATATCCTCCGGCTCTTCCGTCAGACCTTCGTGCGCCCAGCCGATGTTCTGCTCATTCCCCATGGCGATCCCCTCTGTACCGTCTTGGCTGCTTGCCCTCGATGCGGCACCATTTCACCGCACCGCAGCCGTTACATTTGCAGTCGGGGCCACCGCTTCGCAGCTGCCCCGACCCCACAGCACTATCATCTCAGCGCGAGCTGCACCCGTCTCCGCAAAGCGCCGTTATTTACCAACAACATCGTCAATAACACCGAGCTCGAGGGCACGGTTGACATCGCACCAGCAATCGCGCTCGGTCAGCTCGTGTACCTCATCGGCACTCAGGTTCATGCGCTCGGCCAAGATCTCGTCCAACTTGGAGCGCAACTCCGCGGCATGGGTCGCCGCAATGCTGATATCGGTCTGCTGGGACATGCCGGTGCCGGTTATGAGCTGATGCAGCATGATGTTCGTATGCGGATATGCGCTACGACGACGGCCGCAAGACAAAATGACGCTGGCCATACTGGCAACCAGGCCATAGCCCACCGTGTCAACGGGGCATGACAGGTCCCGCATCACGTCGATGAGGCCCAGGCCCGAGTACACATCGCCGCCGGGACTGTTCACCAGCAGCGTGATGGGGGTCTCGGGGTCCTTGCGCTCCAGCACGAGCATGTTGGCGATGAGCTGTGAGCACACGGCAGGCGTGATTCCCTCGCTTAGCATGAGCACGCGGCTGTTGAACAGCTCGCTCGAGACGTCGAGGTGGTCACAGCGACCGTTATCGAGGTTGGTAATGTTCGCAGGGTGGATGATGGGCATTTGATACTCCTATCAGAGAATGATGGGGCGGTTGAATAACCAGGGACCATGGCTTTGTGAAACCGCAGCTTTACCTGGTAAAACATGAGGAGAACGGGCCCATTCCAGAAAAAACGCCGGAATGGACCCGCACGAAGGCTACGCGTCGAGCTTGAGGAAGCGGCTGGCGTTGGGGTGCTGCGCAACGTCGTACTTGCGCGTGAGGAACGGCTTGGCGCCCGAGATCTTGACGATGCACTGCTCGCGCGGCAAGCGGCTTATCTCGGTCGGGCTGATCACGCGCTCATCCACGCTCACCACCGTGCCCTCCTCGCCGGCACGCTGCGATGCGATAGGCGTCGTACCGCAAAGCTCGCTGGCGAATGTGGCGGTGCCGAGCGAGGAGCCCGTGCCCATGATCACGATGGAGTCGCAGTTCTCCATGATGGTCTCACGTACCGATGCTCCGTACACGTCGTCGAGCTGTCCAATGCTCTGAACGCACATGGTCACGCCCATGTCACGCGAGCGCATGACCGAGATCGCGCGCTCAAAGGAATCCAGACGGCCCAGGTTGCAGAACTCGTCGGCGATGAGCTGCACCGGGCGCTTGAGCTTGCCGTCGGGGTTCGCATCGGCCTTCTTGAGCGCCAGGTTGATGAACTGCTTGAAGGCAAGGTTGCCAAGGAAGTTGTTGGCGGCGTCGTTGTCGTTCATGATCAGGTAAATCACGCGGGGACTCTCGTCGATCTCGTCCAAACGCAGCTCGTCGCGGTCGAGGATACGCTCGATCTCGGGCGTGCAAACGCGGGAAATGTCGGTCTGCATGCTGATGGCAACCGATCGCACAGTCCTCTCGGCGCCAATCATCACCGCCTTGTACATCCTGACCCCGAGACACGTGGGGCGAGGCTCGAAGACAAGCTTACGCCCCTCGCAGAACGGGTCGTCCATCTCCCCCTTCGACAGCTGGTCCACCAAGTGGTCCAGAACCGACGGCTTCGGCGAGCTATCGTACTCAGAGGGAACTTGCAGAAGGTCGATAAGGCGCCGTACGTTGCGCATGGTCATGTACCGGGGACTTCGCCAACCGTCCTTCTCGGCGTTCGGAGCCAGATATCCGTTGATGGTCTCCAGCTCATACAGCAATGCGATGAATGCCATCAGGAACATGAGGGCCGTCTTAGGCCAAAAGGGATCTCTAGCGCGGTCTCGGTTGGGGCTAATTGCCCCCAGTATCATGTCGGCGATCACTGGGATATCGTCGACCTCTCGAATATACGCCAGCGGGTTATAACAGACCGACCGCGAAAGATCGATCGTGTCGAGCCGCATGACCTCAAAGCCGTCGTCCCTAAAGCCTTGCGCCGTTGCCCGATACAACTCGCCCTTGGTGTCGGTCACCACCAAGCTGCCCGGCATGTGGTTGACGAGCGTAGGCAACACGCCCGAGTAGGTCTTCCCCGCGCCCGAACTCGCAAGGAACATCACGTTGCGGTTGCGGCGTGATGCAAAGTCATCAACCCCCTCAAAACTGATGCCCGCTCCCTTAGCCAGGATGAGGTCGCCCGTGGGATTTCCGGAACTGAAGGCAGCCATGTCTTCTTCTGAGGCCCATCGCTTGACCTCGTAGGGGGAAACGGCAGCTCTGAATGGTGTCATGCTCACGGAACTCATACTAGCAACCTCCCTGCAGTCCGCTCACGCCTAATGCGCGGTTGCAGCGCTTAAGAGCTAGACGGCTCTTCTCAAGAACCCTTGGTGAGTTCCCCCCGTCCTTGAGCACCGCGTTGTGCGCGCTGGCCTCCAGGGCGTCCAACAGCGAGTACGACACCTCACACGCAGGCATCGCGAGCGGGTAAAATGCGTACTCCAGCGCAGCCTTCACGCAATCGACGGCCTCCATGCGGTCGGCCTTCCGCAACGCTCGATACCGCTCATACAGCCGGAGACTCACATCGTCCTCAGCGGTGAACCCGCGCTCCCCATCAGGCCCAAACGTGTATGCCGGCCTCTTGCCATCGCTCTTGCGGCGCAGAGGACTCAAAACGCGAACCATGCCTCGTGGGGTCTCATCGATCACGTCTCGAGGGGATCCGCTTCGACAGGAGCCCGACACGCGGTCGACGTCTGTCTTCCCGCCCTCGGGCACCAGTCGCGTCCCCGTCTTCAGCTCGTCGAAGACAAGGGCCAGAGGCGAGGTCTTCGCCTCAAAGGACTCCATCCCCACCAGCGTGTTCATGCCCTTGAACGTCCAATCGAACCAAGGCATGTAATCGTTGAGGAACGCGATGAACGATCCGGTGAGCGACTCAACGCCTACTCTTGGAACCCGCTCCCTGCACTCGATGTACGGGTTGTCGTAGATGAACTCATCGCAAAACACCTGGGCAACCTTGAGTACGTCCTCCTCATCAACCACCCAGGGCAACCCGTACTCTAAGCTTGACGAGAGGGAGTCGACACCTCCTCGTACACCCGCTCCGAGCACCTCCTCGCATGTCTCCGAGAAGCGCCGTTCGAGCAGCTCTCTCGTCAGTTCATTCGGTGCGTTGGACATGGCTCTCCTTTCATGTATGAATGCACAACCTAAGCTTTGGGAGCGTCGGCACTTGCACCGTCGCGTCCTCTATCTCGAAGAATAGGCATTCGAAAGGAGGTTATGTTTGGGATTGCAGGTTATATAGCGATAGCATTTAAGGAGCCCCGAGCAGATACTTGCTGCATTGGAAAACGTCGCAACCAGATAGGCGGCGACGTTTTGGCACTCCCTGATGTGCCGCGCGCACTGCGTCGGACTCCCACTGTCGAACAAATCGAAACAAGCCCAACGTTGTTTAGAGCCGAAGCTTTTGGTACCATTACGGCGAACGGCGGACGCAAAATGGGTGTCCGCCGTTCGCCGTTAATTAGCCATGACCTTCGCAGTCCTTCACGCAATGCCGAGTAAACTATATGTATCTCCCGCATCATCTCGGAAAAGGAGGGCACCATGGGCCGTGGGTCTGTACCCAAAGAAACTATTACCTGTATCGAACGCATCCTTTTGGAAGAAACCGATTTCGACCGAGGCGAGTATCTCACGTACTCCCGAATAGGCGAGCTGCTTGAGGAACACTACGGCATCTCGGTTTCAAAAGACACCATCGCGGGCCTTCTTGAAACGCTCGCTAATGACACGCTAGGCCTGCCCAGACAAGTGCCAGATCGGACTAGCAGCGCACTCGTTCCTTCCCATAAAGTGATGGCGGTCGAACGGAAGACTCCAACATCGCCCTTTCAGTATGCGATAAAGCGAAACTACCCCATCAACCAGATCAAGCATCTTGTCAGACATTTACGCGATGACGACACTGGAACCAGCAGCCTCGAATCGGAGAACCTGCTGTTGAAGCTCGTCAACAGAAGCACCAGAGGGGAAATCGAGGACGATCTTTATAATAGCGACCCGTTTGTCGACGATGTACCCGCATCACCAGTGGGCGATTTAAGGGAGCTTCTTTCAAAAGTCGAGCTGCTCGACGTCGCAATTCGAAATAAAGAGCAAGTGCGCTTTCGAGAAGTCAAGAATGGCACAGAGCAAAAGAAGCCAAAGAAAAGGAAGTGGACCCCCTATCTTGTGGCCCCAAGTGGAGGCTATTACTACCTGTTTGTTCGACCGCAAGGATCCAATCCGAAATATGACGTAATCCCGCTACGGGTCGACACTCTCATTGATATTGAACTCACGGGTATCCCAGTCGCCGATTACGATCGATATGAAGTTGAACAAGCCAAGGCCAAGCGTATTTTCCGAGCGGGCATCGGTCGTTGGTTTAGTCGCTCAACTGCAGATATAGAGCCCGTAGTAATCGCATTCTCTCAAGTTGCCTGTGAAAACGAAAGCAAGCAGCGCTATTTCCTTGAAGCGATGACAGGCAAAGATGGCTTCAAAAAGGGCAACGATACAGAAGACGGACGTCCGACTTACCGCTTTGAGGCGTCAAGGCAAGCCATGGAAAACTGGGCCTTCAAAATGGCCGACCTATTCGAGGTGGTTCAACCAACATCGTTGCGAGATGCCGTAATTGCAAAGCTAAACAACGCTGCCGCAAATTCCGTGTACAGCGGTTCAATCCTTAGGGAGCCCAGCAATGATTGATAGCAAAAAACTCGAACGCATAAATAAAGCTCTCGGCTATTGGAGTATGATCGACTTCCTCACCCAGGACTCCTTGCCCGAAACAAGCGAATTCGCACGCGTTTACTGCGCCAAGAACTACTCAGACGAAGGAAAGCCGTTTATTTCGGTATACCATAAATTTGAACACGATTTCGATAAGGATACTGGGAACACGATTCGCGCCTTTGCTGAATCGGATATAACCAACGCAATTCGAAATCAAATCAATTGTCTTGAGAAAGAAGGGTCTCGGACCGACAAAGAGAACGCTGATCTCAACTGTCTCAAGAATGCGGTCGCCTGCAATGCCCTCCCGCAACCCACGGCGATCGATATTTACATCGGAATCGCTCCGAAAGAGCCCGTCATCGCCGCATTGCAAGAGAAGCTTGCGGGATCGATGCCCGGCCTCAAAAAGCGCCAAGAAATCGAAACCGATGAGCTAACTAGCGCGCTCGTCCATCTCAATGGGTCTGGAGCAATCACAGGGCTTGAAATTTCGCCAGCGATCTGGCTTTTATCCCACAATTCAATCAATGCAGACGAATGCAGCAGCACATTTGAAAAAGACACCAAAGATTACTCCGATGACATTGTCAAAAGATACGGAGGGCGACCTGCCACCTTTTGTGATCTGCGCGCAATCATCACCAAGCTGTTTCCAGCAGCTCTTCAGGAGCGCGTCGATACGTTCCTGAAAGATCATCCAACCTACAGGCCCAAATCCGACCGTCTCCCGTTGTATCGCAGCATTATCTCTTACCAGGCAACTGACAATCCGGACCAAGAGCCGACACCTGGTAGCCTGCACTCATCGTTCTACTCGAAAGACATTGAGGCTGTGCGCAGCGCAATCGACCACGCATCCGAGAGGGGCAATGGAGCCCCCGATCCTCTCGCTCACAGCCAGCTCAAATTGGTCCTCTCCTATCTTGAAGGAGGACTTGAACACCACGAAAAGCGCGACGCCCGCAGAATTGACATTCAATCCGCCAGCGATGAACTTAAAAAACGCCGAGCTTCCATCTTCTATCAAAATATACTTGGCCTTGACCATACGCCCCTCGGTCGATGGCCCTCAAAATACGGTCTTTCGCTCATGCAGCAAACCGCTGTCAATTTGGTGGCGGGGAGGAACCTCGAGCAGATTGCCATTACTACGGGCATTCCCTTTTCCGACGTCATGTCGGTCAATGGGCCTCCCGGTACGGGTAAGACCACTTTGCTCAAAGATATCATCGCGGCGAATATCGTTGAGAAAGCACGCTTGCTCTCAAGCTACGCGCATCCGGACCACGCGTTCTTGGAAATCGAAAACGTAGATGAGTACATCAAAGCCGGACCAAAGAGCACATCCGCTGTTCATGCATATCGCCTCGATAATCCCAAGATCGCCGAGTTGGGCATCATTGTCTGCTCATCGAACAACACCGCCGTCGAGAACATCTCCAAGGAGCTGCCTCAAGGTGCCGCGCTCCTCGATGGCCTTGAGGATGAAGCGAAAGATCCGCACCGTGAGCAGGCGATGTTCAGGGGTGAAAAGGAAGATGAGCTGAATCTGTTCGAGACGACCTGGAGGTTCGAGGAAGAGGGAGGCAGGTCAACTCGCAAAGCACCCGAAGACATACCGGATTTGTATTTCTCCCCCATTGCCTGTGAGCAATTCGACAAGCCAAAGCAGGACTGCACACCTTTTGATATGCTGATTTCCGCCCGTCTGGGCAAAAATGACAATATCAAGAGTTTCCGCGATAACACCCTCGATGAGCTCATTTATGCGCAAAGCCAAGATACGCGTCGAATACATTTCGATCGTTTCAAACGTTCAAAGAAGGCATTCCTCGAGCAATATAGTCGAGTGGAAGAGCTCATGACGCGTTATGGAAACGAGCAAAACGACGTTCTTCGGCGTCAAGCAGCCGTCGAAGAGGCTCGACTCCGATTGACCCGAGCAAAAAGCGAACTCGATCAGGCAACTTGCATCAGAGAAAACGCAAAGCACGAGTTGTCCGAGATTTTCTCCAACTCCATCCAGCGGCTCAAAAGCGACGGCGAACACGCGAGCCGCTTGAATCAAGTCAACGACATCCACGCCCTCCAAAACCTTGAGGATCAAATCAGGAGGGAGCTTGCTTCCTACACGGGCGAGCTTCGAAGTCATGAGAGCCGGTTAGAATCTCTTCGCCAATCGCACGAATCCGCATCACACTTCCTCGGTGCACTGAAGAGAAGGAAGCTGGAGCGCGAAATTCTCGAAGCCGAAAAAGATCTGACCATTTTCCGAGAGAAAAATCTTGCCAACGAACGTCTTTCTCGCTTTAGGTGTGAAATCGAAGAAGAACTCGCCAAGCTGAAGATCTCCGCACAGGTAGCCCAAGAAGCAGAAAGGACCTTCACCGAAGCGAAGGCAAATCTCGAACAGACAAAAACCGACCAGAAGACAAGGCAGGGCGAGCTCGCTCGGTCATTGTCGTCCTGCCCTCATGCCCTTACCCCTGATCTGGTCGAATCGCTAACCGGCGAAAACCCCGATCAGCACAAACTTCACGACGCCCATCTGTTCACCCCTTCCGCTGCAGTCCTCGATGAAAACGAGCTGCGGTACGAACGCGACAAGCTCTTCCTACGTGCCCTGCAAGTCACACGCGACTTCATCCTATCCTCATGGAAAATGGCAAATAACTTCAGGCTGCTGAACGCATATTGGGGGGCTCGCGCTGAAAAGGCAAACGGCACCGGCAAGGGCAAGATCACGTTTTCAAGCAAAGATGCACCGATAATCGTCCCGGCTCTGTTCCAAACATTGAGCATCCTCACGCCTGTCATATCCACGACATTCGCCGCCGCGGGACGTTTGTTCCGCGATGTTCCGATAGTTGACGAAACGCACACGCCACCTGCACACGCGCCCCTCGGTCTCTGCGTCATCGATGAGGCGGGACAGGCAGTGCCTCAGGCCGCCGTCGGCATCCTTGCCCGCTGCAATAAGGCGCTGGTAGTGGGCGATCCCTATCAGATCGAGCCCGTGGTTGATTCCGAAGTCAAAATGTTCACGGAGCTCCTAGGCAAACCAATCGACCTTCCATTCAAGAGCTGCACGTCCTCTGTCCAGGCGCTTGCCGACGCAACCAACCCCATAGGCCATTATCGCCGCAATAGCGAAGATGAAGATGCAGATGAGTGGATCGGATGCCCGCTCGTCGTTCACAGGCGCTGCATCTCTCCCATGTTCGAAATCTCCAACGAGATTTCCTACACCAACAGCATGATCAACGAAACCACCAAGCTCGATCCTGAGAAGGACAAAGAAAAACTCAAGGGCTTCTATTTGCCGTCATCGCAATGGATCAACGTTACCGGACATGAAAATGGCAACAAGGACCATTACGTTCCTGCACAGGGTGAGCGCACTAAAGAGATCGTCTTATCAGCATTCGAAAAGAAGCCCAAAGACGTGGCAATCCCCTCACTGTACATCATCTCGCCCTTCAGCACCGTCGCTAAGGGCGTGCGCAAAGCACTTGAAGAATGTCGCCCCCATGGGGTTAACGAGAAAACGTGGGACAGCTTCCTAGATAACAACATTGGAACGGTCCATAAATTCCAGGGAAAAGAAGCCCAAGAGGTCATCTTTATGCTCGGGTGCGACAGTTCGGCATCAGGAGCCGTTAGATGGGTCAACCCTAACATCGTCAACGTTGCCGCCAGCCGCGCAAGGCAACGTCTCTACGTAATTGCCGACTACAACGTCTGGAAGCACAGCGAGAGCATTCGCACGATGAAGCGGATCATGGACACCACATGGATCGATCTATGGAATGAATCGCAGGCAAACGGCGGCAAAGGCATTGAAGATGCACGTCGAGCTCTTCCGCACCTTGAATCATTGCCAACGAGCAATTTCATATCCCCTGCAACCTCCAGCAGAATTTCGAACAGCGCGGCAAGCAATCCAGACGTCGTCGCTCGATCGGATTACGAGAACGAGCGATTCGACACGGATGTCTTCCTGAAAAATGCTCGCCCCCTCCTCATGCATCACACCCTAAGCAAATCAGTATGCATGCTCTTTGGCTTTGAAGACGAAGACGCGCTCAACAGCGCCTTCTCAGCATGTGCGGACCCCAATGACCCTTCATCCAATCGAGTCCTATCGAACATCAAGATGGGAATGTTCCTCTACGACCTCTTTGACATCGACCGTAGGTCTTCCGAGGAAGATCAGGAGGATTGGTCATTTTGCGCCATCATGTTCTGCCGCGCTGCCGAACTCTTCTTACAGCTAAAGCTGCTGCCGTCACTCAAGGAGATCAATCCGAAACTGGCGGTTGGTGGAAAACAAACAATCGCCGAGAGAAAAGAGCTAAGCCTGGGGCAGTACTACCATGCGCTGTGCGATAAGGGGTCACAGACCACCTGCGGAATGGCAGCAGGCTATCGATGTGGAAATGATACCAGCGAGGCGGGAGCCATCATCAGCAATACAACACCGCAAGACCCTGAATGGTGGGAGTCGTTCGGCAAGAATCTTGAAAAACTGGCAGGGACCCGCAACGATTTCTGCCACGCGGGCCGCAGCACCAATCCCAACATCAAGAAGCTCTTGGCCAGACTCTTCAACAACCACATCAAGCGGGAAGAACAGGGTTCACATGTCGCACTGCTGTGCGAGGGCCGCACGCTCGAAATCGCCAAGGAAGGCATAAACTCGCAGAGCTTTGCACGCACAATGCAAGAACTCGTTGAAACCAATCTCGAAACGCCGGTCCAAACTGCCAATTCAATAACGCCTCGTCAGGAGCAACCAGAGAAAGCAGCTTTCATTGACAATCAGAAAGCGATTTCAGAATCGGAGAATCAAACAGAGCAAACTCCAGCGCGCCTTACGCAAAGCACCAATATGGCCTCTCCTTCGGAATCCAGCTCTGATAGGACTCCTGCTAGCGATCAGCTTCATCGATTCGAAGGCGAGTATCACTCCATCTCCCAATGGAAAACAAATTACCTCAAAGACGAGCTAGATAGCTATCCAGGACTCAGCGACGGCGCAACGAAGATCAACCAGGTCCTCGAGCGGGAGGACTACATCAGCTACAGGCCAACCAGATTCACCCAAAAGGCATTAGATTCTTGGGACGTGCAGGAACGAGAAGGTCACAATAAGGACGGCACGACTTTCATCTATCCCGTGTACTCATACAGCGCGTTAATCAAGGCCCTCAAGGTCTATAACTCGAATAAGGATAAAACCGAATCGTAAACGTCCATACGTATGCGCCTCAAAAATCAAAGCGCCCGCCCGGCCTTTCTTGGGCCGGGCGGGCGCCCCTCGTTAATCCCTAGCGGCTAATCCCTCCTAGAAACCGATGCGATGAGCATGACCAAGAGATAGAACGGCAGGAGCTTGATCGTGAGCCACAGCGCGAACACGAACGCGGCGACAAGCAACAAGCCCAGAGCGATCACGGGGTACACATACGCGCCAACCGCAATCACAACGGCGAGGAGCATCGGCCCGAGCACGCCGTTGCCCGCCACACGCCCAAAGCGCACCAGCTTCTTGCCCATCGGGCTGGCGTACTCCAACCTACGAACAAGACGCGCAGCACGGCCCTTGAGCCACACCGTGATGGCGAGCGACACGGGAAGCATGGGACCTCCCACGAGAATCGCGATTACCCCCGGCATGGCAGAGCTCTCCTCGGCAAACCATGCCTCGGGATAGCGCGTGTAGCCCTCACGCAGAAGAAATGCCGCAAAACCCGCCACGAGCAGCACCGCCATCGCAAGCACCGCCGCCCAACGCAGCACAGGGCGAACGCGCAGCAGCGCACTCTTCACACGCTCATCCCCCATATCCAGCCACTCAGAAAAAACCAGCGTGGCATCTACGGTAATGTACAAGGCAACCAGGGTCCACAGCAGCACGGGCACGGCCCACATGCCAGTTCCCTCCGTGAGGACCTGGGCGATGCTCGTAAGATAGGCCTCAGTGGATATGTCCACGGTCAATCCCACGGCAGCCTGGTAAACCGTCTGCGCCCCAACCGGCGTGAGCATGAGGGGCCCGGCGGCCGCAACTGCCGCAAACATAAACAACAGCGAAGCGCAGTACCACACAATCTTGGGCGTCACTACTCTGCGGGCGTCCGTGTCCGCACTCACGATATACGCAACGTTCTCCATGTGAAGCTCCTTCGACTTGGCAGGTCTTTCTACAATAAGGAGTTTATGGCAAGCCCAGTTCCCGCAACTCGCCATACAACGCTATATACAGACATACGCTTCCTTGCAAAACCAAACCAATACCTAGACTAAGGGCATAGACGCGCGCGGAACAATGCCCCTCAAGACCAAGGGGCCGCGCCCAACAGGGGCTTTGCCCCGCAAAGAGAAGGAGCACATCATGAAGCACACCGCACGAGCGCATGCGAACGCAGCCATCACGGCGGGGCTTGTGAGCGCCATGCTGGCGCCCAGCCTTCTTGCGCCCATGACCGCCATCGCACAGGAGAACGCCCCCGCCAATACGAACACCACGCAAACCGCCCATCGTGCAAGCGCTGCCCCCACCCGCGGCATGGCGGCGCTCCTGGCCGCTGCGGCAGGCCAGGCAACCATGAATGCAGACGAGGCTCGCGCCGCTCTCGAGCAGGTCAAGGAGGCAACCGAGGCGGCCAAGAAGGCAGACGCCGAGCAGGAGCAGGCGCTCCGCAAGCGCCAACAGGCCCTCAACGAGGCAATCGAGCGCTCCCAGGCCGCAAACGAGCAAGTGGCAGCCGAACTGCAGACCCAGATCGACACACTCAAGCGCGAGCTTCAGCAGTCGCTCGATCATGTCACCAAGCTCCAGCAGGACAAGAGCAACGCCGAGACTTCACTGAGCAAGCTCGACGGTGCCCTCAAGGACGCAGAGCTGAACGCATCCGACAAAAAGGATGCGCTGGACAAGGCCGCCCAGCAGCTCAAGGACGCCCAGGCCGCACTCGACGCGCTGGGCGACAACCCCACCGCCGATGAACGGGCGGCCTACGACGCCGCCAAGGAGGAGGTCGACCGTGCCCAGGCCGCGCACGGCGCCGCGCAGGAGGCGCTCGACCAGGCTGCTGCCAACCTCGATGCGCTGAATGCCAAGCTCGACGAACTGCAGGGCGCCCTTAAGCAGGCTGAGCAGGATCTTGCCGTCAAGCGCGAGGAGGCCTCTGCCGCTGCAGCTGGACTCGAGGCAGCCCAAAATGCCTACCAGGAGGCGCTCGACCAGGCGGGCACGAGCTCTCTCGAGGACGCCCAACAGGCCCTTGCCAACGCGCAGCTCGCCGCCGACGCGGCCAACCAGGCGCTGGCAAGCGCGCAGTCCCAGGCAGAGACGCTGCCCGAGCAGATCGAGCAGATCGCCCAGCAGATCAGCGCCAAGCAAGACAAGGTCGCCCAGGCACAGGGCGCCGTGGACGCCGCCACGGCCAAGGCCGCATCCGCGCAGGACGCCGTTGCCAAGGCGGAGGCGGCCCTGGGCAACCTGCAGGGTCAGCAGGAGGCATGGGACGCGGCCCACGCCAAGGCCAAGCAGGCCGTGGACGCGGCCAGCGCGGAGCTTGCCACCCAGCAGGCCGAGCTCGATGAAGCCAACCGCGTTGTGTCTGAGCTCACAAAGCAGGTGGCCTCGCTCAAGCAGCAGATCGAGGACCTCAAAGCCCAGATCGGCCAGAACAAGAAGCTGGCGATCGACGACTTTGGCGGCTTTCTCGTTTGGTGCATGCAGACCGGCAACCAGTCTGGCCGCCAGGGCGTGAACAACGCGATCATGATGCTGCACGGAACCGTGTGGAGCGAGCTCGAGAAGGGCCCCGACGGACTCCCCCACAACCCCGGCCACACCATCCTGAACACCAACATCCAGATGGACGGCGTGTGGGACGGCGAGCTGTTCGCCGGCAAGTTCCTGTATAACTTCACCAACCTGAACGACCCCAACGATGCCAGCTCCCTCGAGAACATCCTCAAGGCGCTCGACATCATCGAGGAGGCGAACAAGATCCGCCGCAACGCGGGCCTCGAGGAGCTCAAGGTCACCCAGGACATGATGGTGGTGAGCATCCTGCAGACCAACTGGTCTCGCGCCAACCTGGAGGCGAACCACGTGCTCGACCATGCGGCGAACACCATTTCCAAGTTCAACCCCAGCATGAGCAACGGCCTGAACGTTGCCGAGAACCTGGGCGCGGGCTACACCCCGTCCGGCGTGGTGAACGCCTGGTACTCCGAGCGCGAGATCTTCCAGGACCTGTGCCGCCAGCACCTTGGCCACGAGGTCTCGGACGCGCAGGCCTGGGACACGTTCCTCTCCACGCCCGAGCTGCAGGAGCATGGCGACGAGGTGGGGCACTACGTGAACCTGCTGAACCCGCGCTACACGGTGACCGGCGCCGCCATGTCCGGCAACGTGACCGACCAGGTCTACAACTACAAGAACACGTTCACCGATAAGGCGATGAGCTGGCCCGAGGCCAACGGCGACGGCGGGCGATACACCGTTGCCGAGTACCGCGCGCTGATCGAGCGCTCCCGCGCCGAAGGCGTCAACGACCCGTACGCCACCCTGCCCGATGGTGCAGGCGGCACCCAGGCGATCAAGGACCAGATCGCCAAGCTCGAGCAGCAGCTCGCGGGCGTTGAGTCCCAGCTCGCCAACGCAAACACCGCAGCGCAGGGCCACAGCGCGGACGTTAAGGCGGCCAAGCAGGCGCTTGCCCAGGCCCAAGAGCAGCTCGCAGCCCTAGGCGAGCGCCCCACAGACGACTCACTGCAGCAGGCGCTCAGCAAGGCGCAGGCCGAGCTGAAGGCGGCCGAGCAGACCAAGGCCGCTGCCGAGAGCGAGCTTGCGGCCACCAAGAACAACGTTGACGCAGCGGTGGCCAAGCTCGAGAAGGACAAGGCACACAAGCAGGAGACCCTGGGCAAGCTGCATGCCTCGCTGGATGCGCTGCAGAAGGAGGCCGAGGCGAAAAACGCCGAGCTTGAGGCCGCGCGCACAGCCGCAAGCTCCGTGGATGCCGCCCACAAGGCCCTGGAAAAGGCCCAGGCCGATAAGGCAGCCTCCGACAAGGCCCTGGCAGGCGTAGAATCCCGCATACCTGAGCTTGAGGCGCAGGTAGCCCAGGCCCGCAAGGACGCCGATGCAGCGGCCAAGGTGGTGGAGGTGAAGCAGACCGATCTCGCCAACAACCCGGGTGCCACGGCAGAGCAGCTCGAGCGCCTGCAATCCGCGCAGAACGCCCTGGACAAGGCCCGCCGGCAGCTCGCCGAACTCACGGCCAAGCGCGATGCCGCGAGCAAGGCCGTCGAGCTTGCCGAGGCGGACAAGCAGGCTGCAGACAAGCAGGTTGAGCAGGTCCGCGCTCAAATCGCCGAGGCCCAAAAGACCCTTGTTGACGCGCTGGCCGAGCTGCCCGCCGCGCAGGAGAAGGCGAACGCCTGGCAGCAGGCGCTCGCGCAGCAGGATGCGCAGTCGATCGTGCTGAACGGCTTTACCGGAAGCGTCGACAACAAGGACGTTTCCAAGGCCTTCGCCGCCGCTCATGGCGCCTATATGGGCAAGGTGAAGCAGCTCGAGGCCGCCCAGGCACACGTTGCCGATGCCCAGGTGGCATACGACAACGCGCTCGCTTCCAAGCAGGCAACGGAGCAGGAGCTGGCCGAGCGCCTTGCCGACCTGGCCATGGCGCAAGACGCCTACGACCGCATTGTTGCCAGCGTTGCGCCCGCACCCAACAAAAACGACGCCAAGAGCGAAGCCGGCAAGAGCCTGCCGCAGACGGGTGACGCCTCCGCCGCCATCGCCCTCGCCGCCAGTGCCGCCGGCGCCATGACCCTGGCAAGCGGCATGCGCCGCCGTAAGCAGCAGTAGCGGAAGAGAACCGCGGCCGTGTCGTCACGTGACGACACGGCCCCAGTTTGGTGGGTTAGCGATTTCGAGATGAGGCGGAACGGCGCTAGGTAGTGTCGGAAAAGTTGGTGCAGATCGTCTTCCGGGGACACGCCGCCACCCGAATCCACCCGCATCATAGCAACACGCGGCTCTCCTTCCACCGTCGGCGAACTCCATCGCGGTCTCGACGATCATCAGGCCCCTCCTGCGCGACTCCTCGCTCTCCGCGAACTCGGGCGCGCGGGCTCCGAGACCCTCCGCATGGGCTCGGGCGAGATGCACCTCTGGGTCGAAAAGTCATCGACCTCGTTACACCAGCATTTCCGGCGCGATCGGCCCCCGCCGTGGTTTTCACTGGCTGAAATCCACCCTAAGCAAAACGCTCGCAAGACCCATCAGTGCGTGCTGCGATTAGCAACCAATCAAGCCGCTTCATTATTCTGCAAAAAAGAGGCGCGAGCATCTCTAATAGGTTCCAGCCGACCGACATCATAGGATGCAGGCTCGATGCTAGTGCGGTCCACCGTTCACCATTGCTGAATACTCCAATGACAAAATGGTCTCGCGCCGCCGAGAAGCACTGGATAGCTGAGTTTGGCAACCGGGACTTTGCGGAACACCTTCCCATTCGAAAAAGACCTGTTGCGTTTACGAGCTGCCCGCTCCATGCTGAATAATCATTACTCGTTCGGCGATTCTGTCTGTAAGGCACTCCTCAGCTGAGTTGAGGTTGATCATTCCTGCTATCGAGACTGCCTTCAAGTCATTGCTGGGAGCCACGTGAGGATCTGCTTCCATCGTAAGAATCCTCTTGAGCCTGCTTGATGATTCTTCCATCAATTGTTTTCGGCATCTTAATCCGGGAAAGGCTCACGACTGCTCCGTAGTTAGAGAAAACCTTAGCAAATGTATCCTGGTCGTCTCCGTAATAAATTGCACAGCAACTCATTGGCGCACCTTTTGTGTCTTCGCGGCCATCAATAAAAAATTTGAGTCGCGTATCATAAAGAAAGCAGATGCTCGAAGCGACTGGGTAGACATATTCTTTCCAGTGCGATGTGTTTGTGGCGACTGGCACGAGGGCGATGATTTGCGATCCGTTTAACCTTGCCTGCGCGATGCGCGCAAACCAGTTTTTAATTGACGTCTTGTTCTCCCGATTATTGCCGTAGGGAGGGTTGACATAGATGTTCTGATAGTCCCAGCTGTCAACTAGTCCGTCATTTTCAGGATAGATATACTCAACAGTTGCGTTAACAATTGAATCTCGATTCGAGCACGGATCGAGATCAATCCGACCGCCGAATACCGCAGAAACGGCGTCGACGTACTTTTTAGGTGTGCACCAGTTTTTTGTTTCGCTGATTGCGTGACGTCCAGCAGTCAATGGCTTAACTCCAATTTCTAGTCTGAGATATTGCGAGAGTGAGCAATTCGTCCATGAGTTGCACAAGGGATCCGTTTGATGGAGTCAAAATGTTAAACCATGAAGCGATTTCTTTGCGATTGGTCTTAAAGTAGCGGGTGAGCTCTCTGTCCGCTGCCGCTGGAAGTGACTTCTTGGTAAAGCTAGCCTTTCCCCCTGCGTTATCGTAGCAATTCAAAAAAGCTTCTTTCGTACTAGACAGGCTGGGGTCATCACCCAGTATGGCATCACGGATGAACTTGGCTAGCCCATCGTCGGTCAAAAATAGAAGCCAGTCGTACGACTGCGATAGCACCCTTGTCTCTTTGTTTTGATAGTCTTTTGTGAACCAATTGCCATGATCGCTGATGATGCCCACGGTGATTACCAGGTCTTTTAAACTTGCAACATCCCCGTTTTGAATGAGCTGGGCAAGAAGCGAGTCGTATTCTCCGACAACTATTTCTCCATTCCAGTCTTCATACACTCCCGCAACTGTGCCGTCGGCTCGCCTAAAACGTTGAAGTTTTGAAACGACTCTGGAGACGTAGGCACCCTGCTTGGCTTTCTCTATAGTCTGGGGGCCCTTTTTCATTCCTTTTTCGACTCCAACGCGCTTGCATTCGAACATGGCGAACGGGAGAAGGGAAAGCTTCCGAATGGACACAATATTGCTCGAGCAATCGGCGTAGGCATTGATGAGGCTATCGTTGGATTCAAGCAAAGTGGCGGCATTACAAAGATTGCCCCTTCTGTAGGGGTTATTATTTTTCGTTGTATAGCCCGTTTCGTTGAGGGCCAGTCCAGTGGCGCGCTTTAGATAGTTCATTGTTAAGCTGTCGCTTGTTGAGAAGGTTGCGCTTCCCAGTTTTACAGAGGGGTGTAACGTAAATTCAACATTATGGCTAATTTCGTTATTTGCGTATTCTGCCAAGGGACGCTCGATGCACATATAGGGAAGCAGGCCATAGTCCTTTAGTAGATAAAACGTAATAAGCTCTACAAGTGTGCCAAGCGCTCTGCCGGCGGCTTTTCGAGAGTCTTTGCGTTCTTTGAATATTCCAGTTGATAGCGCTTCCTGCATAGCGTCAATAGATTGATAGCTCACCCGTGCCTCCTCTTTATGCGACCATTAAAAGTAGGGTGTTAGAGAATATGCCGAAGAATATTTCTATTATCTTTATCGTCTGTGCGATTATGAGGAACTGCGATTCATTCTATCATTCCAAATATTTCGGTGGAGCACCTCAGAATCTCAGGTCGGCATAAAGCTGTTGTTGGTCACCATCCAAGCGGGGTGCCGGCGGCCTCGTAGCGGAAGCCGGCACTGAAGCCGTCGAGGGAGGCGAAGTGCGGGTACTCCCAGCCCTGTTGATGTGCAATAAGAAATGGTCCTAATGAGCACCGGTATCTGAGCTGTTGATGTTCACTAAGAACTGGTCCGAATGGCCATCGCTTTTTGAGCATCGTAGTCATTAAGAATTGAGCAGAAAGAGCATGAGGGCCGCGCCCCCCTGGGACCAGGGGGCGCGGCCCTCGCCGTATGGTGTTCCCGGGCGGAGACTTTGCCGAGCCCGCCCGGGAAGGATGGAGGAGATGACCGTGCCCTTGGACATGATGAATGATATACGGTCGATGGACGCCGACGGGGCCCCATGCGCCGAGATAGCGCGAAAGCTGCACGTCGGCCGCGACGCCGTCGCCGAGTGCCCCGATATGGAGGGCATGCCAACCGTCCCGCCGCTGTCGGCGGACCGCGTCAGGCCGGCGCTGGAGGGCCACAGGGAATGGATCGCGCGGAGCTCGAGGCCGACCTCGGCGCGCCGCGTAAGCAGCGCCTGCCCTCCAGGAACCACGAGTCGACCAGGTCCTCGAAGGGCTCGAGCAGGGGCGACTCGAGCGGCCTGCCAATCTCGGGCGGCCTCTCCGAGAGGTCCACCTCGCGCAGGTACTTCCCGCCTGTGGGCTCGGAGGCCCCGGTGCCCCGGAAGATTGAAGCAACGCTCGCCCCGTTCCTCCCGATCCTTCTGATATCGTCGACCTTGTTCACGCCGATCGTTTCCCCTCCCAGCCTCCAATCGTCGTAACCGAAGCAACGACGGCGGTAAGCCGAACGGGGTGGTCGGTGTGCCCGCGCTCAGAACCGAAACTTTTTTTCCTGCTCATCTCCGAAACTTCACCGTGCTCGAACCCGCAAGCTAGAGGCTAACAAACACACTAACCGTGTTCCCTTCCGCCCGAACGCAATTCCGCAACTTGAGAGCATATAGGCCGCCGCGCACTGAGCCGGCGGCCTTCCTCGCACAGGACCCTCGCCACCCCCACCTACAAAACCGACGCGCGCTTGTCCTCAAGGGCTTGGGACAGATCCCGCAGAGCCTGCTCGTAGCGACGCTGGCGTGCTGCGAATCGGCGCGCCGCCTCGCGCTGTGCTTCCAAGCTGGGAACAGGAATGCGCATGCGCTTAACGTCTCCGATCGACAGCTGCGGCACCGTTGCGCCGTGGGCGGTCGCCCTCAGCAGCGCCTGCCCCTCGCCAGATGAGAGATACGCCAGCAGGTACTCGGGCAAGCAGGGGGTCTCGCCAGCAGCAAGGTCCCAAAGCGGCATCGGCGTCAGGCAGAGCATGCTGTCCGGGATGGCAATCCCCTGGCTCATCCAATCGAAACTCTCATCCCCGCCCTGCGATTCATCCGCCCGTCCCACCGCGTCGAGCATGAACACTTTGAAAGGGCTGCCGCTTCGCGCGATAAGGACATGAGGAAGGTAAGGGTCCACCAGCTTGAGCTTGTCGAGCGCGCGCCTCCCGCCATCCCCTTCCGCATAGACCAGGTCGGCTAGGTTGTACACGTTCTCGCTCTCAACAATGGCGGGAATATCGCTTGCGCTCGCCCGCACGCCATCTTCAAATGTCGCAGCCTTAAGGTAATAGCAGTCCCATCGCGGCATCCCCCTATTGCCAAGAGGCACACTCGGATCGGGAAGGCCGGTAATGGCAGTGCGTGGCACTCCTCGCATGACCGAGAAGCGCTCTCCCATCATGACAACCTGCGTCTCATCCTCGCCCGCCTCGCGGGTAAAGGGCGCAAGCGACCATGAGTCCCGCCACATCGAATCGATGTCTATCGTCGCAAGCCGCGATGAAAGCACGCCGTCGCGCTTTGAGTAGTCGCGTTCGCGCAGCCGGCGCAGCAGGGTTTTCACAGCCCGACCATCGTCGATGTCTCGAGCGTCTATGACTTCGATTCGCTCGTGATTTCCGTGGCTTAAGACTATGAGGGCGTCCGTCATCTCGCCCTTGCCGTGCGAGAGCGCCTCGGGCAGGCGAACAACCTGTTCGATGAGGCCGGCCTCAATGAACTCACGACGGTCTCGCTCGCACTTTCCGAGGTTGAGCAGACGAGAGGATACCTGGATGACCGCGCGGCCTTCTTTGCCCATCGCCCTCACGCACGCAGCGGCGTAATACCACTCAACGGCATAAAAATCAGCACAGCGAGAACCGAGCACGCTTTGAGCGACGCGCGACGCGTCCCGGATCGAATCGCGGAACTTGGTTCGCGGCATCGTCGAGGGCGGACGACAAAACACCAGCCGCCTGCCAACGGCAGCCTCCTCGATGCGCTCAAACACATCCTCCCCGGCAAACACGTCTGCAATGAGTGCGCCGCCCGTCCTTGCCCCAACCTCACACGTTGAGGGGGTGGCGCCCTTTGGCTCGCCACTCAAGGGAATTGCGCGCGAAGGTGCCCCGTCGTTGGCCGTAAGCCCCCAAAGCTCATGAGGATCGCTCGCCGGATCGCGATCAACGCCAATGAAAGCGCGCGCGGGGCGGGTCTCGGAGATACCTATCAGCGCACTGTGATCCCGCGAACACAGGGAAATGAAAGTCCGTTCAAGATCGTCTCGAACGGGGGCGAGCAGATATGCCACAACGGGCGCGATGCGCTCGTCCAGGGACTCCCGCGGCAAGGGCGAATTGGAAGCATAGTGAGAATTGGGCAGTCGCATAAGGCCCTCCTTGGCGCACGCAGCTCGCAAAAGACTGCTCACAGTATAGGCACAAAGGGATATGGCAAATCCACTAATAGATTTTGAGTGAGCCAGCGTCCTACTATTCTTGACCTAATTTTGGATGTAGTATATCCGTTAAAGATACAGGGAGCCATAGATGGCATTGGAGGAACACCATGGCAACGTATACGGACGATTTCCCCTTCGCAGGAGTGGCATATGCCAAATACCTGCAACTCCTGGACATAGAACCCGAATGGGTCGAGCAAGTCTCGAACGAGGAGCTGGAGGACTATCTCCAGTCGGTCGCGGAGAGCTATCAGCAACGATACGACCAACTCGTAGCAATCGGCCTGAATCACGCCCTTGCCAAAAATCCCGAGATCCGCGGGACGGAACAGCAGCCCATCTTGGAAAGGCAGATCGAGCTGCAGGCCGAAGAAATCGCTCGGCACGAATTTCTGTACTAACGGCAAGGTATCCTCACCCCAAGGAACCACATGCCCGCCATCGCAAAACTAACGAACAGAGCCAAGATGCATCGCTTTACCCAATATGCAATCCTCGTTGCCGGTTTCCTACTGCTGATTGCAATTGGATGGTTTTCGGGGTTCATCCCATTCATTCTCGACTGTCTGGCATTTCTACTTCAGGTTGCGCTCATCCTCGCCCTATTGCCCATCGCGACATGGATCATCGCCTTTATCAACTTGTGCATGCCCAAACGATAGCCGCCCGATATCATTAGACTTTTACTCGGTTAAAACCGAGTCGGAGAGGACCGAGTATGAAACGTGTTCGGCGGCATCCCGTACTACACACGTCTCATCAACCCGAAGCTCTCTGTACGGAAAACGTTATCGAGCTCATATTTAGCCGCCATTGGTACGACGACCCCGCCAACAAGACGAACGGCGAGTTCGACGTGGTTACGCACAACCCGCACGGCTACGTGTTTTATGAAGCGAAGTTCCGAAGCATGCCCGACACGCGCGCCCGGATTTCCAAATCAAACAACTTGACGACTTCGTCGATACCCAACGGCGCATCCTGTGCTGCGGACAGCATGAGACAATCCGTCCCACACTGACGATACTCAAGCACCGCTAAATAGCGACGATTCTCGACCTGTCCAGGATTCCGATCCCGCAAAGTGAAACCGACGAGAGCATCGCAGGACGCCGCGATCGGGGTGATGTGCTCAACACCTCAACCGCATAGTTTTGTCCGCACGGAACCGCATACTCGACATGCGGAGGACCTCATCGTTTTGGGCCCGCCTTTCCGCAGGAAGACTGAGTCGAAGGGACTGCACCATGGGTTATGGGACGCGCGAGCGCATCGAAACCGCGGGAACAACCGGTGGGGCCACGACCGCCGACCGCGACCCCACGGCCGATGACCGCGAACTTGCCCAGCTTCGCACCCGATTCATCGAGGCCGTGTTCCTCATAGCCGCTGGCCTGCGCAAACGTGAGGAGCTCTTTGCAGCCAACCCTCGACGCTATCCCTACTGCAACGAACTACGGCTGGGGATCCAGCGCTTCGCAGCACTACATGCGCAATACGCTGCGGGCAGCCAGACGCTTCTTGAGCTGCTGGACGGCCTCAGCGAGTCGAGCTTCATCCGCACGTGGTGCACGCGCGACTTGTCAACGTGGATCGAGCAGTGGACCCCTGCCGCGCGCGAGGAACTCGGCAACCTGGAATGCCTCGAGCTCGGACCTTTCGCCGAGGTGGATGGGGGCTTTTTCAACATCACCGAGGACTGCTTGGAATTCCTCAGGCTCAACGGCAACGGTAGCACCGATGACTTCCACGAGAACCGCGTGTATTCCATGCTCAGAGACGCCGGGCAGGCGGCGTATGTGTTCGGCCGCAAATTCCTCATCCTGCACCCCACGCTTAGCTGGGAGGAACGCACCGCGGCGGCCCACGCGAACCTCGTCGCGCTCGAGGTCGATCGGCTCGACCAAGGGGAAATGGCGCACATCGACGGGACATGGGTCCAGGAGCTTATCGATACTGCCTACGAGCGGGCGCCCCTCGGCCTTAAAGTTTGCCCCGTCTGCGGGTGGACCATGTCCCTGCATGGTCTGCGACCCATGTGCCTCGACGCCCACTGCACCGCGCACGTCGACGCCGAAGAGTACAAGACCCTGCCCGATGTCCCGCCAAACTCGTACCGCCTGCGCCGAGGCGTAATGCGCTTTATAGCCAAACCGGGCATCCTCGAGCTCCAAATCGCCCGCAAGGTCCAGGCCCTCGGCCTCGCCTTCGAGCTCTGGCCGCATCTGGACGTCTGCGACATCCTCATCACCCTGCCAGATGGCCACACTATAGCCGTGGACGCAAAGGACCATCGCGATATCGACCGGCTCGTGCGCAGCATCGAGCTCGACAACATGCGCGAGGCCATGGCGGCGAGCGAGGCCATCTACGTTGTCCCCGCCGATACGCCGCCGCCCCAGCGACGCACCGCGAACCGCCGGCTCGCCAACAAGCCCGGCTACTCGTGCAAAACGCTGCTCGAGCTCACCCGCCACCTCAAGGCCAAGATGGGAGATGCGTGATGAGCATGTCGGATGCGAGGAAGAACCTCGAAATACTCCGGACCGAGATTGCGATGCGCTTTGATGACCCCGAGGAGGGGCGCCGCGTTGCGCGGACCATCACCGATGTCGAACAACTGCTTGTCCTCTCGCAAAGATACGATGAGCCGCATCGCGCCAACAAGGCCAACCTGCTGCTGTGCAACTACCACCTGCTGCAGCCCGAATCCTTTGGCGAGCGCGAGCACGTGCTCCAAATGGCGCGGCGGCACCTCAGGCACCTCTCCTCTGGATACAGCTGGACTAAAAAGCTCGAGGCATACATGGACGAGGGAGCGCGAGCGTTCCGCATGTTCGACGTGGTTGATGGCGATATCATTCGCCGTCAAACCGCCTTTGGAGAGGGTTCAGGCGAGGGCGAGCGACGCGAGGACCTATACATGGCATGCGTGCTTGAGCCCACGCCCTGCAAGACCCGCGGCCCCCAAGCCAAGGCGGACGTGCGCCACACCTACTGGACCAAACCCGAGCGTGAAAAGCGCGATAAGCCCCGGAGCGTGAGCGACACCCCGCCCAGAAGTTTGCGCGCGGTCTCCATTCCCCCAGCCATGATTGAGGCGGCTGCGGCGGCGGGATCCCGCGCGATCCGCGACATCCCACACAAGGGCGTCCGGCCCGCCATATCTTTCACGCTCGACGAGCTCATTTCCGCCGCGCGCGAGATGGGCGAGTTCACAGGGCAAACGCACCTCGCTGACGTGCTCGAGACCGCCCACAAACGAGGCTTGTTCAAACGCTTCGAAGGCACCTCAGCGTCCGTCGCCGAATGTGTCACCATAGAGCGGGCGATCAACATGGTGGGCATTGTGGGCTCGGGCAAGTCCGTGTTCGCCAACGTCCTCACCTACGCGTGCGCCAAGCGCGGGCTGCGCGTGGCAACGGTGCACAACTCCATCTCCGATGTCATCGAGTCGTTCGAGCTGTTTGAGAGCCTCGGCGTTGAGGCTTCCCCGCTCATCTCCAAGAACTGCCGGCTCGAACATCTCGACGAGCTCGCCTCCAAAAACGGCCAAATGTTGCTGGACAACGCTGTGGCCCGCTATCTCGAGGCGCCCTGCCTACTGGACGGCATGGCCGAACATGCGGACAGCCCCACCGGTTATGGCGATTGCCCCTGCTTTGGCCTCAAAGACCCACGGGGCAACAGGCGCGCCTGCCCCTTCTTCGACATATGCCCCGCGCAATCCATGGCGCGCGCGGCGTTCAGCTCGCGCGTGGTCATCACCACCCCCGCGGGCTTTGCACTGACCACGGTGGGAGCGGAACGCCAACCGTTCTTCGAGCATGCCCTGGCCGACTTCGATCTCGTCATCTTTGATGAGGCGGACCGCGTCCAGTCCCAGCTCGACGCTCTCTTTGCCCCTTCCGAGAGCTTTGGGGCATACATCCGCGAATCGGCCGATGCCGTGGCGCGAGCGCTCAAGCGTCCACCGCGTGAGAAGGTCGACGACCCCAACCTCGAGTACCTACACGACCTGCGCGGCAGCTCCGACTCCATCGCCAAGGCCCTCTCCGCGGAGGCGCGCAAGCCCGCCATCGCCGAGTGGAAAGAGCTCAAGGGCCACACATTCACCACGCTCTCCCTACTCGAGATGCTCAAGGGAACCGACGAGACCCCCGAGGACCGGCGCTTGCCCGATTCGCTCATCGAGGACCTGCAGCACTGCGTCGACACGCGCGGCGATTACCGCCGCGAGGACGAAGACATGGGCGACGTGTACCTGCGCAGCGCCATCCACGCGGTGCGCGACGGGGCGAATGACGCGCACTTCAGGCAGGAATTCGACAGCTATCTCAAGCAGCGCGGGGTGGAGCTCTCCCCCATCCTGCGCGAACGCCTCGCCTTCACGCTCAAGGCCGTGAGTTTTGACGGCCACCTGCACGACCTCGACCATGCGTCCGACATGCTCGCGTTTCGGGACGAGTCGATCGAGATGCTCTACGACTTTATCCACGCTTCGACAAGCCGCCAAGCCCCCTACCTGCCCGCCTCTCCCGTGGGCAATCTGTGCGGCTTTAAGATCACCGACGAGCACGACATCCAGCTCTATCGCCAGTTTGGAACCGGGCGCGCCTTTATGACCGCGCTCCCGTGGCTCGACACCGACGAGCAAGGCAATCCTTGCGGACCGCATGCGCTGATGCTCTCGGGCTCGAGCTATGAGCCGGGTTGCCTGCAGTTCCACATCAACCAGCCCGTCGACTACCTGCTCGACGCGCAGCCCGAGTTCGCCGAGTTCCTCACACGCTCCACCGTACGCGACCTGGAGCTGGGCGTTGCGGTCTCGGGAAGCGGCCCACAACGCGGCGAGAATCTTCGTCGTGTGCTCAAGGGCGTTGTAGACACCCTGGTTCTCGAGATGGACGATCCGCGCTCGCACAAGGCACTTGTCATCGTCAACAGCTACGAACAAGCAACCCTGGCACGCGACACCCTGCAGGGCGAGTTGCGCCGCTGCGGACGCAGTGAGAGGGTGTGTGCACTTGTGAGCAATCGCGAAGACGCCACGCCCGACCCGTTCTCCCTGGAAAGCAACGACGTCCTCCCGCGCGCCGAGGTGTATCGATTCGCCCATCACGAGGCGCGCATCCTGGTGGCGCCCGCCATGGCGATCGAGCGCGGATTCAACATCGTGGATGACTGCGGCCACTCCGCCATCGACACACTCGTCTTTGCCGTACGTCCTATGGGCATCCCGCAAGACCTGGTTGTCCGCTTCAAGCGCATGGTCGGCCTGGTACATGAGCAGGCACGGCACCTTGACGCCAAGTCGCCCTCGTTCGAGCGCGAGATTCGCGAGGGCGCGTGGCGGCGCTGGGTCACGCTCGAGCGCGATGAAGCCCTCAGCCTGAGGGACCACGCTTCGTTCGACGACTACCTGACACGCGACATCATCGCCACGCTCATGGTGTTGCTGGTGCAGATCTTCGGCCGCCTTGCCCGCGTTCGCGACCTGGAGCGCCGGCCACCGCACATCTACTTCGCCGACTCCGCCTTCGCGGGCAACCAAGACCCAGACCGCGAGTCTTTCCGCACGCTCGATCTGCTCATCGGCTATATGGGAGAACTGATTGGCAATAGCGGGCAACCAGCCGTAGCGCAAGCACTCTACGGACCGTTCTTCTCCGCCCTCACGAAAGGAATCAAACCATGACCAGCAAAAAGCAGCCCGAAATGAAGAATCACAAGGCTCGAGGAAGCAGCTCGCTGCACCTCATGTCGCTCGTCCCCGACCCCTCGTTCACGGCAACCTACCACCTGCTCGACATGTCCGCCGCATTGCACGATGCGCTCATCGATTTGGTGGGAGACGCGCGCACGCCGTATAACATCAGCAATTGGGCGCTCGACGCCCAACTGCTGCAGTATCTCGATCAGCCGGTGCAGGTCAAGCCCGTCTCGCGGTACCGCAACGACCCCATTCCCGGGTGGCTCACCGCAAACGCGCCGATCGACCTGCCACGACTGCGCGCGATCCTCACTAACTGGATCGCAGGCGTATGTCCCAAAGGCAAATTTGGAGGCCCGGATCACGGCCGCGTTCTCGAACTCATCGCGCCCGATGTGTTGGCACAGCACATGCACTCCAAGCGCCTCGCCCTTTTTGACGAGAACCGCCGTCCCGCCAGCAAGCTGGCCTTCAATGGATTCTCCCTCTCCGTGTCGGATCACATCGATGGCAAGACCTGCCACCTCTCCTGCGGGCAGGACCTTGTCTTTGAGCGCGTCATGAGCGACGGCAAATCCCCTTGCGAGCTGCTCTCTCAGATTCTTTGGCACGATGGCTTCCCCTATGCCATTTGTCTCAAACTCACTACCCAAACGGTGCCACCCCACCGAGAGGTGCGTCTCAATGTAAAAGCATCGATTCGTCGTTTTGCCCAAGGGACCTGGGTTTTTGATAAGGGGCGAGATCTCAGCATTCGAAATGACGTCAACGCACTCGTTCGCTGGCCCGGATCGCGATGGTGCCGTGTGCCCTATGGGCGCGATTCAAGGCGAAAGTGCATTGACTGGAACGGGGCGAGTGCTTGCAACCTCAGAGACTTCGCCAGCATTGAACTGCCCGATTTGATTGACTACCTGCATCACATGGACAGCTGGGGTCAACCCGGGCGCGAGCTTCAGATTCTGTCACCGCAAGCGGCTTCGGCAACGTGGCAGACCACCCATAGGGTCAAGGTCGGCCTGACCATCAACGACAAGGCGGAACTTTTTGAGTTTGTCGCCTCGTGCCTGGAGGGAATCGCCACACCCTCTCCCGACCCCGTGTGCTACAAGCGCAGGAACCTGACCAGGTTGTTTGATGAAAAGAAGTTCGAAACCGATGATGAACGCAGCGCATGGGCGCTCGCCAACAGGCATCGCCTTGCCGCCGCCACGGGCAGCAAGCATATCGAATTTGAATTCATAGGCACGCAAGCTGATTCCTACGAGCTCGATGCCGCACGCAGGGAGGCCGTCGCATTCCTAGGACCCGAAGGCGATCTCGACGGAATCAACATCGGCATGACCACGCACACGCCCGACCAGCTCCTGGCCTTGCTTCCGAACAACTCCACTGCCAGCATGCGAGAGCGGATGGATGCAATACGCAAGGCGCTGGACACGGTGCACAGAGGGGTTCCGACCGCATGCATAGTTGTCCTGCCGAACTACTCGCTCAACTATGAAACGGAACAGCTCGACCCAAAGCAGGCGATCCGCATGGGCCTTGCCCTCAGCGGGCGGCTGTCGCAGTTCCTAGTTCCGCGCGGAAGCGGGAAAGCGGCGCGCGAGGACAACGGCCCCATCGTTTGCGGCACCGAAGATCCCCGGGGCAACAAGGCCGACGAGACTGGCGACACCTTTGATTATCGCGTAGCGGTCGCCGTGCGCGACCTCATGCGTCAACTTGGATTCGTGCACAAGTTCAAGGACTCGCCCGCCCTCAAGTCCTCGGCTCCCCTATATGGCATCCACCTCGCCTCCCTGAAAAAGAAGCAGGACTGGGGCAAGGAGGCGCTCATCGCAACGCGGCTTGACTACGAACGTGGCACAACCGACGCACTTCTACCGCAGCTCCAAATGGATTGGATTCCCTACTGGCGGGCTCAGCTGGAGCTCGCTCGCATGACCAATCCCCTTGATACCCGTGACCATCTCTGCGCGGACGGGCTCATGCTCAAGCGGTTGGTCGATAAGCTAAAAGACGAAGCACCCCAGGATGCGCTCTTGCTCGTTCACTCGTACGGGCACATTCGCTTTGAAGCCTGGTGGCCGGGCATTTCAGACGAAGGCCTTGCCAAGGGCCCGCTGCGCTACGGGCCAACCGTCTCCCCCGACAGAAGCAAAGAGCCCATCAAGGACCATCTGTTTGACTGCGAAAACACCAATTTGAACATACTGCGCATCCGTCTTGGGGATGGCGATGAAGTTCCCGACTACTTCACCGATCTTTCCCCTGATAGCCTGAACGACGAAACGCGAGAATCAAAGCGATCTCAAAAGCAGGGTGTATTTAAGGCAGATGGGCACCTGCTCGCGCTCGTACCCAAGCCGGGCGACACGCAGTATCAAAATGCATTCCGCGGATCGAGCGTCGAGCACCCCAATATGCTCGTGCATACAAAATCATTGAGCGAATACGTGCTACTCACCAGCGATAATGAGGACCTGGCGCTCGAATGCGTTCACCGCGCCGAGGCGAGCCGCGCAAATATGGTGCAGCTGTTCAAGGGTAGCATGATGGTCAACTTGCCCGCGCCACTTCACCTGGCAGAGAAGATGGATGAGTACCTCTGGCGTCGTTAGGACAACCGCAATCGGTCGCGAGCGTACGACTCGCCGAATCGCAACGGCGCGGCACAGCGCCACAACAAAACAATGCAGCTATGGGAGAGGCCAACACGGCCTCTCCCATCTTTTGAGGGTCGGGTGTCATACGTTTTCGCGATTGTGGTCAAAATACCCTGTTTGTGCGCTGATTCGACACCTGAATGTGCCCAAAACCTTATACATTTCTCGGATAGTTATCATATGTCTATTATCTTCGCACCCCGGCCTCTCCCCAAGGCGGAAATAGCGGAAGATACGCCGGTCATCGGGACTTCCGCAGCTGTTTTCCGGCTTCCTTTAGCGCACAAACAGGGTATTTTGACCAGACCCAGAAAATCGAACGGCCGCCGGCGATCAAATTCCGCGCGTTTCAGCCTGTGCTTTTTCTGCCCTGCATAATCGGTGTCAATTACCTGCGACGACTCGGCAGCTCGTGCATAGCCCCGCTCGCTCCTCTATGTGACAAAGTCACAATCATTTCCTGATATGCTGAAATCGAACAAAGCCAAGAGAAAGGCACGGCATGGACCGTCGTACACTCCTAATCGCCGCATCCCTCGCGGGCGCCATCTCCCTCGCCGGGCTCACCGCCTGCTTTGGCGCGGCCGCCGGCAGCAGCGGTAATGCAGGCATAGGCAACGTTGGCAGCGACAGCGGCGGATCCGGTAATAGCTCTAGCTCCTACCAGCAGGTTGACGCCGAAACCGCAAAAGAGCTCATGGATACCGAGGACGATTACGTCATCCTCGACGTTCGAACGCAGGCCGAGTACGACGAAGGCCACATCCCCGGCGCCATCCTCATCCCGCACGACACCGTGACGACCGCCGCCGAGGACGCACTGCCCGACAAGGATCAGCTCATCCTCGTATACTGCCGCAGCGGCAATCGCAGCAAGCAGGCCTCGCAGACGCTCGTGGACCTCGGCTACACCAATGTCGTCGAGTTCGGGGGCATCTACAGCTGGCCCTACGAGGTCGAGAAATAAGCGCGTTGGGATTCCCGCCGCCAACTCGCAAGCCAACAACCCGCAAACCTACCAACCCGCAGGCCCGCCAGCTCGCCAGCAACATCACTGCCATCAGGCGCCAACGGGGCATGGTCAGTCTCTGGGCCGCACCCCGCCCTTATGTGATGTCGACCACGCGCAGCGACTCGCCATCGACGGTGAACGCCACGTCGAGCCCAGCGTAGGCCAAATGATACACGCGCTCGGGCTCGTGCTTGCTGCCGGCGCGGCGCGGGTCCTGTCGCAGCACCTCGATGAGACCTGCGAGTTTGGGCGAGGGAACGATCTTGCGCAGCTCGGCGGGGAAATCGACCTCGAGCTCCTGCCATGGCGCGTGGTCGATCCAGCCGCCCGTGGCCTCGGGATGGCTGTCGGCGAAGGGGATGTAGGGCTTGATGTCGAAGATCGGCGTACCGTCGCGCAGGTCGGCAGCGAGCACGTGGATCACAGGGGCGCCGTCGACGATCTCGATGCGGTCGAGCTTCACGCAGGTCAGACCGATTGGATTGGGCCGAAAGGGACTGCGTGTGGCAAAGACGCCGCGCCGCTCGGAGCCTCCCAGGCGCGGCGGGCGCACGGTTGGGGTCCACTTCGCCGTGGTGCCGGACTTGCTGGCAGTCGCCGCGTCCGCAGCGATATCGGCCGCCGTGCCGCCGGGCGCGCCGTTTTCGAACTTCCAGAGCAGCCACAGATGGCTGAACTCCTCCAAGCCCGCCACGGCCTGCGGCAGTGCGAACTCAGGCTCGAACACGATGCGCCCCTGCAGATGCGGCGCCAAGAAGCTGTTGCGTGGAATGCCGAATTTCTGCGGCAGGTCCGTCTCGATATGCGCGATGGGCCTCATTTCCATGCCGGCCCCCTATCCGTGGAATCGCGCGACGGGGGCCAGGGGCTCGGTGCGGAACACGCGCTCGACCGCCGCCTCATACTCCTCGACCTTGCGGGCCTTGCGCACCGCGCGATGAACCGCCATAGGGTCGGCAAAAGCGCACTTGGCGTAGAACCACCACTCCTTCATGCGGAAGACCGCATTGCCACCGATCTCGTCGACGTACGCGCGGAACAGCTTGTCGTGGAATTGCTTGAGTTCGTCCGCACTCGCAGCCGGTCCGCCGGCGAGCATGCGCGCGAGGGCCGGATTGGCGAGCAACCCGCGCCCGAGCATCACGTGACGGGTCCGCGGGTGCACCTTCATGAGCGCATCCATGTCCTCCGTGCCAAAGATGTCGCCGTTGTAGGCCACCGGGAAGGGCGCACGCGCAAGCGTCTCGCCATACGGCTGCAGGCGCGGTTTGCCCTGATAGCGGTCCTTCTGCACACGCGGATGCACGATGAGTTCCGCGAGCGGCAGGCTGCAATACAGTTCGAGGATGCACTCGTACTCGGCATCGTCCTCCAAGCCCAGGCGCGTCTTGACCGAGACGGGCAGCGGCGAGCGGTCGCACACATCGCGCAGGAACACCTCGAGCTCGTCGAGGTTGCGCAAAAAGCCGGAGCCCTTGCCCTTGGATACCACCGTGCCCGAGGGACAACCGAGGTTGAGGTTAACCTCGCGATACCCCAGCTCGGCCAGCTCACGAGCGGCCCACACGAACTCGTCCGCGTTTTTGGTGAGCAGCTGCGGAATGACGTTCAGGCCCTCGTTGTTGGCGGGGTCGATCTCCTTGAATGCCTTGCCGCCAAACGAGTTACCCACGCGCGGCGGAGCGAGAAACGGGGTGTAGTAGCGGTCGAGAGCGCCAAAACACTCAGCGTGCACGCGGCGGAATGTGTGCCCCGTGATCCCCTCCATGGGGGCGAGCGAGTAGATCATCTAGCGATCCTCCCACGGCGTGATGACCAGCTTGAGGCAGCCGTCCTCGTGCGCCTCAAACGCGCGATAGGCTTCCACGATGTCGTTGAGCGGATAGCGGCCGGAAATCAGGCAGCTCATGTCGATGAGCCCCTCCTGCACCAGGCGCATGGTCTCGCCCATGTTGCACGCGTCCACGCCGCCCGTCTTGAAGACGAGGTTCTTGCCGTACATCTCGTGCAACGGCAGCGTTTGCGGGCCCTCGTACATGGCGGAGAGCACCACCACGCCGTGCGGGCGGGCGATGCGCCAGGCCATCTCGAAGGTGTTGGAACCGCCGGCCGCCTCGATCACGCTGTCGGCGCCGCGACCGCAGGAGAGCTCGCGCACAGCGGCCTCCACCGCGGCGAGGTCCATGCCGCTCGCGTCGATCACCTGGTCCGCCAGGCCGCGCTCACGGGCGGGGGCGAGGCGCGCGGGGTCGATGTCGATCGCGATGATGCAGGCGGGCTCGTGCAGGCGGGCGCACATCATGGTGGTGAGGCCGACCGGGCCAGCGCCGATCACGGCCACCGTGGAGCCGGCCTCGATCTCGGCGATCCGGGCACCCCAGTGGCCTGTGGCCACGATGTCACCCAAAAAGAGCGCGTCCTCGTCGGTCACGTCCTCGGGAATGGGCGCGCAGGTATGGTCCGCATGCGCCACGCGCACGAGCTCGGCCTGGCAGCCGTCCTCACAGCAACCGAGCTCCCAACCGCCTTCCACGCAGTTGTTGACCCAGCCGCGCTCGCAGTAGAAGCACTCGCCGCAGAAAGTCTCGCAGCTCACGGCCACGCGATCGCCGGGCCGGAGGTCGCGCACGCCCTCCCCCACCTGCTCGACAACGCCCACGAACTCGTGACCGAGCACCGTATTCGGCGTGGCGCGCGGCACGGCGCCGTGGATGATGTGCAGGTCGCTCGTGCAGATGGTCGAGCGCGTGACGCGGACGATGGCGTCGGTGGGCGATTGCAGCCGCGGCTCGGGGCGATCCTCGAGTGCGATATGTCCGTTGCCGTCGTGTACCAGGGCTTTCATGGGGGTCTCCTTATCGTTCGTCCACTCGCAATGATAGGTGATTCGAAGGACTCGCGACCCGCCACCAGCAACGTTCGCTTGCGGGCTGCGTCCTTAATAATGTTGATGTCCGCATTTTTAGGACGAAAGACCGTCCGCCTATGCAGAGAAAAGCATCACGTCAACCACATCCAACACGGGTCCCTCCATCTTTTGAGACATCGTGCACCGTTCGCATTTTCGATTGTGGTCAAAATACCCTGATTGTGCGCCGAAGCGGCACTGGGATGAGCGTAAAAACCCTATTCATTTCTCGGATAGCAATCATATGTCCATTATCTTCTTCCCTCGGGCGCTCTCCGAAACCGCAATGGGAGAGAAATGCCGGGCCTCAGAGCTTTCACAGCAATTTACCTACTCCTCTTAGCGCACAATCAAGGTATTTTGACCAGAGTTCCAAAAACGAACGGCCGGCAGAATAAAGAATCCGTGCATTATTGGCATGCCTGAATTGTTCTCTGCATAGGCGCTGGCGATTATCTGGGGCGATTCAGCAGCTCGTGCATAACTGGCTCGTTGGGAGCCAGTGAGTCTCAGATCCATCCTGCAGGGCTTTTCCAAAGCAAACGTTGCCGTATCGCACCCCCCTCTCGCAGCGCGTCATCTGTACGGATTTACTACGTACGATTTTGTGCTGAAGAACCGACGTGCCCACGTGGCGCTGCAGCGGGCACTATATACGCTGAACGCATCGCTATCCAAGGCGAACATACAGGGCTCCTTGCGGCTGGGCAAGGACATTGCCCCACATGAGCGTACCGGCGACGGAATCTGAACCCAGCCTTGAAGTGGGCCCCGCTATCATGCTTATATCGGACACCCTCTGAAAGGGTTTAGGCATGAGCGATCGCGTTGTCTTCCGATTCGAGATCGGTGGGTACTTCCAGGGCCACAATACACTGACGATTCGAAACACCCCAACAGGCCCGACCTGTGAATTCGAATGCTGGCCAAAACAAGAAGGTCCCGGCAGGCGGACCACCCTGCCCGTCACGGATGAGCAGATAAGGGAAATCGATGCGCTTGCGATGCGCTGCGGGGTGAGCGGTTGGAACGAATCATATGGCGCGCCCCGTGCTCGACGGAGAGCAATGGCACCTGCTATGGCATGGGAGGGAATGCTCCGGATCGAACGCCTACCCGCCGGAGTTCGACACGTTCGTCGCCGGCATTGCGCAGGTTCTCGGACTGCGAAAGCTGTAGCGGCGGGCGGGAGCAAGGCGCGCCCCATTGGATCGGAGCCCCTTCTTGATCCACTGCCACGAAGAACCGGTTCGCCGGCGTACCAAGCGTCAGACACAACGTTCGCTGACCAGCCATGCACGATCGAGAACGTTTTTCGGGGTCCGAAATCAAAAGCCGACGTTACAGGATCTTTACCGGGTCTTTGAGCGCCTGCTGGGCGAGTTCACCCTCCGGCGCGGACAAGGTACGAGAGAAGTTGGTCACCTTGCCAGCGATCTGTTGGCGCTCATAGAGCTACAGGTCAATCTGATGGTCTAGAACCGCACGCGACCAGCCATTTTCGATAGTCGCGTTCAGGTATCACAATCGCTCTTCCCCAGGCTCGGTCTTGTCAAGAAGCAGCATCATATGACTCCATGGAATTGTGCAGCAACTGCTGCACAATTCTGAATCCACCTCACGAGCGAACTTTGCCATGTACTTGAGACTGCGAACTGAAAATCCCTCGAACTCAATCAATAACCTGCTGGTTGCCTACGGGGCAACCATGGACAACCCAGATCATGGCAAGAACCTCATGCACAAGTTTCCGCTTGAGGAAAGACCGATTATTCGCGGGCTACAGGTTGATTGAATAGCTTTGACGGAAAAGTCTTTGGGATGGCTTCGTGCGCCCCCACTCGCAAGCAGCAAACCGTTGCGGAGGTCAAGCACCGCAAGGGAGCCATGGGCGCGCCCGCGGTGCGCTCGTTCATCGGCGGGCTTCGCGCAGGCGATCGCGGGCTCTACGTCTCCACCGAGGGCTTCACCAAGGAGGCCCGCCATGAGGCCGACCGCACCAATGTCCCCGTGCGCCTGCTCGACCTCGACTCCTTCGTTCGCCATCACGTCGAGGTCTACGACAAAACCGACGACGAGACCCGCAGCATCCTCCCGCTCACCCGCATCTGGCGGCCGGCGTAGCGAGCCGCCCCACGGGGGATTTGGGCACGCGACCTCCTCGGCATATCCTCGCCAATGCTCAAGTATCTTCGCCATTTACAGCTCATTTGGCGGTGACACTACGGTTTGGAAGGATTCACATCATGTTCTGTGACCCCCCTGTTGCGACGGGACGAGGGGACGGCGAGCGATGTGATCTCGCTCGTATAACGCTCCCCACGGCCACGTTCGCGGGGAGCCGGATGACCTCATGGCGGAGCACCTCTGAGGTGTACGATAAAGCCAACGTGAAATCCGCAGCATGGGCACCCCGTCCGCACCTGACACCAGCTTCAGGCGGACAGGGCAAAACGAAGGAGAGCTCCATGAAATACAACCTGGACACACTGAAGAAAGTTGAGCTCCGCGATGTGTGGCCCCATGAGGCACTCGACTTCACCAAATGGCTCTCCGAGGAATCAAACCTCGCCATGCTGAGCTCGGCTGTCGGCATTGAGCTTGAACTCATAGAAACCGAGTCGTCCGTAGGCTCGTTCAATGTGGATATCTATGCACAGGAAGTTGGAACCGGGCGCAGAGCGATTATCGAAAACCAACTCGAGGACACTAACCACGACCACCTGGGAAAGGTGATCACCTACGCCGCAGGTAAGGGCGCCGAAATTGTCATGTGGGTGGTAGCGCATGCCCGCGATGAGCACCGCCAGGCGATTGAATGGCTCAACCAGCACACCGACAGCAGTTTTGGCTTTTTCCTGGTCGAAATTGAGCTGTGGTCCATCGGCGACTCGTTGCCGGCACCGCGCTTCAGCGTAGTCGAGCAGCCAAACGAATGGGCGAAGGCTATCAAGCTCAGCGAGGGACTCTCCGAGACCGAACGCATCAAACTCTCGTATTGGACCAAGTATCGCGAAATCGCCCTGGCAACGCCTGACTTCCTCAAGGTATTCAATCCCCAAAAACCCTCGAAGGACCACTGGGCCACGCTGCGTTGCGGCACCTCCGCCTACCATATCGCGCTTCTGATAGACACGCAGCATGGCCGCATCGGAATCGAGTTCTATGTGCCCGACGACAAGGGAATCGGCCACAAAGCCATAGAGAACACCAATCTGTTTGAGGATCGCATCGGCCTTACCGCCACGCCCTTCGACGCCAAGAAGGCATCGGGACTTCGCTTCTACAAAAACGGATGCAAGATCAAGGGCAACGAAGACGCATGGCCAGGGTTCATATCACAGCAGCTCGAGTGGGCCCTCATCATGAGGCAGGCAATCGCCGAGCTTGGGCTGTAATTATCGCCACGTCCCGCCCCAGGCCCTAGTCCGCCATCTCGTCGAAGTTCATAACCAGATCAACGATGAAAGCCGGCGTCCTCTCACTCACCCGCATCTAGCGGCCAAGCAGGATGGCAATATAGAGTCCTCGCCAACATACGCGTATCTCCACCATTTCGAACATGTTTGACGAGGATATCTGGAGCACAGTGGACCAGCAACGTAGACTCACGCCACGATTTCACGGTCGCAAAGAGCACGTGCATCGCCCCTTGGAAAAGAAGTTGAGGTTTTTCGTACTAGATTCCGGTTTTGCCGAGTAGGGAACAGACCCGCTTGCACAAAACCCCAGTTATCGGGATTGACACCAAACTGCATACTCAGCAAATTCAAAAACTAATACGAAAAACCTCAACTTCCAGCTTCGGAGAGTCAACTCGGGTCAACCAGGCACTGGCTCATGCGGCAAACAGGGGTTCCAGAGGCGCATCCCAGCTCGCTCACCGCGCCGATGGCCCCGCCCCAGGGGCCGGTGCGGCATTCCTTCGCCATACGAACCCCTGTTCGATGGATTTAGCTTGGACGCCACCGCACGCAGGCCGCGCTATGCTACGGTATTCATCTATATGGCTACAAAGACGCACAAGGGACCCACCGAGAGAGCGAGCATGGCAAAGAACACCGCAAACTATGGCAACGACAGCATCCGTCAGCTCAAGGACGAGGAGCGCGTACGCCTGCGCCCCGCCGTCATCTTCGGCTCGGACGGGCTCGATGGCTGCGCGCACGCCGCCTTCGAGATCCTGTCCAACGCCGTCGACGAGGCGCGCCAGGGCTACGGCAAGCTCATCACCCTCACCGCCTTCCGCGACGGCTCCATCCAGGTCGAGGACAACGGCCGCGGCTGCCCGCTCGACTGGAACCCCTCCGAGAAGCGCTTCAACTGGGAGCTCGTCTTCTGCGAGCTCTACGCCGGCGGCAAGTACAACAACAACGAGGGCGGCGACTACGACTTTTCGCTGGGCACCAACGGCCTGGGCTCCTGCGCGACCCAGTACGCCTCCGAGTACATGGACGTCACGGTCTGGCGCGACGGCAACAAGTACTCCCTTCACTTCAAGAAGGGCAAAGTCGTGGGCGCCAAGAAGAAGGCGCTCGAGGTCGAGCCCGCCGAGGGCGACCGCACCGGCACCACCATCAAGTGGCGCCCGGACCTGGAGGTCTTCACCTCGATCAGCATCCCCCACGATTGGTACCGCGAGACCATGCGCCGCCAGGCCGTGGTCAACGCCAACGTGACCTTCCGCCTGCGCATCGAGGGCGACGACGGCGAGTTCATCGAAGAGGACTTCTGCTATCCCAAGGGCATCGAGGACTACGTGCTCGAGAAGGTGGGCGCCGACTACCTGACCGAGCCCTTCTTCATCGAGGCCGACCGCCGCGGCCGCGACCGCGAGGACCTGCCCGACTACAACGTCAAGATCACGGCCTGCCTATGCTTCTCCCGCACCTTCCAGATGCAGGAGTACTACCACAACTCCTCCTGGCTCGAGAACGGCGGCTCGCCCGAGAAGGCGGCCCGCAGCGCGCTTACCAGCGCGATCGACGCCTACATCAAGAGCCAGGGCAAGTACAACAAAAACGAAAGCTCCATCAAGTGGCAGGACGTCCAGGACTGCCTGGTGCTGGTGACCAACTGCTTCTCCACCCAGACCTCGTACGAGAACCAGACCAAGAAGGCCATCAACAACCGCTTCATCCAGCAGTCCATGACGGCGTTCTTCAAGGAGCGCCTGGCGACCTACCTGATCGAGAACAAAGACGCCGCCAACAAGATCATGGAGCAGGTGCTCATCAACAAGCGCTCGCGCGAGAACGCCGAGAAGACCCGCCAGAGCATCAAAACAAACCTGCAGCAGAAGACCGACATGGCCAACCGCGTGCAGAAGTTCATCGACTGCCGCTCCAAGGACAAGACCCGACGCGAGGTCTACATCGTAGAGGGCGACTCGGCGGCGGGCGCCATCCGCACCTCGCGCGACGCCGAGTTCCAGGGCGTCATGCCCGTTCGCGGCAAGATCCTCAACTGCCTGAAGGAGGACTACCCGCGCATCTTCAAGTCCGACGTCATCATGGACCTCATGCGCGTTCTGGGCTGCGGCGTGGAGATCAAGGACAAGCGCATCAAGAACCTGGGCGCCTTCGACCTGGACAACCTCAACTGGAGCAAGGTCATCATCTGTACGGACGCCGACGTGGACGGCTACCACATCCGCACGCTCATCCTGACGATGCTCTACCGTCTGGTGCCCACGCTCATCGACGAGGGCTACGTCTACATCGCCGAGTCCCCGCTCTACGAGATCAACTGCAAGGAGAAGACCTACTTCGCCTACACCGAGCTCGAGAAGAACGCCATCCTGGCCGAGATCGGCGACCAGAAGTGCTCCATCAACCGCTCCAAGGGTCTTGGTGAGAACGACCCGGACATGATGTGGCTCACCACCATGAACCCCGAGACGCGCCGCCTGATCAAGGTGGAACCCGAGGACGTGGCGAAGATGGAATCCATGTTCAACCTGCTGCTGGGCAACGATGAGGCCGGCCGCAAGCGCCATATCGCCGAGCACGGCAAGGAGTACCTCGACCAGCTGGACCTGCAGTAAGGACGGGCGGCGCGGCCCCGGGCGGGCGGGGGGCGGCAAGGCGAGCGGCGCATCCGCCCCCGCCGCCGAACCGCCCGCCGCAAGGCGACCAAACGCAGTCAACCCACACGAACCGCGGCACAACGGCCCTAAAGAAAGCACCAAGAGGAAATCGTGGCTAAGAAGAAAACCAACACTCAGAGCAAGAAGAAGCAGGTCAACACCGATAACGTCATCGGCCTGCATTCGGAGGTCACGGCGCAGCCCATCACGGAGACGCTCGAGACCAACTACATGCCCTACGCCATGAGCACCAACGTCTCGCGCGCGTTCCCCGAGATCGACGGCTTCAAGCCCTCGCACCGCAAGCTGCTCTACACCATGTACAAGATGGGCCTGCTCAAGGGCGAGCGCCAGAAGAGCGCCAACATCGTGGGCCAGACCATGAAGCTCAACCCGCACGGCGACGCCGCCATCTACGAGACGATGGTCCGCCTCGCCACGGGTAACGAGGCGCTGCTTGCCCCGTTCGTGGAGTCCAAGGGCAACTTCGGCAAGTACTATTCGGGCGACCTGACCTACGCCGCCTCGCGTTACACCGAGGCCAAGCTCTCCCCCATCTGCGCCGAGATCTTCAAGGACATCGACAAGGACCCGGTCGACTTCGTGGACAGCTACGACGGCGCCATGAAGGAACCTCGCCTGCTGCCCACCACGTTCCCCAACATCCTGGTCTCGGCCAACAAGGGCATCGGCGTGGCCATGGCATCCGACATCTGCGGCTTCAACCTCAACGAGGTCTGCACCGCCACCATGCACTTCCTCGAGGACCCCGACTGCGACCTGCTCGAGTACATGCCCATGCCCGATTTCTCCACCGGCGGCGAGATCATCTACCGCCGCGAGGAGATGGAGCGCATCATCGAGACGGGCCTGGGCAGCTTCCAGATCCGCTCGCGCTGGCGCTGGGTCCCCGAAGAGCGCATCATCGAGGTCTATGAAATCCCCTACACCACCAAGACCGACGTGATCATCGACCGCATCGTCAAGCTCTCCAAGGAGGGCAAGGTGCGCGAGATTGCCGACATCCGCGACGAGACCGACCTCTCCGGCCTGCGCATCGCCATCGACCTCAAGCGCGGCGTGGACCCCGAGAAGCTCATGGCCAAACTCTATCGCACCACCACGCTGCAGGATTCGTTCTCCTGCAACTTCAACGTGCTGGTGGACGGCTACCCGCGCGTTATGGGCGTGCGACAGATCCTGCACGAGTGGGTTGCGTGGCGCGTCCAGTCCACGCGCCGCCGCGTGAACTTCGACCTGGGCAAGAAGTCCGAGCGTCTCCACCTGCTGCACGGCCTCGAGGCGATCCTGCTCGACATCGACAAGGCCATCGCCATCATCCGCGGCACCAAGCTCGAGGCCGAGGTCGTCCCCAACCTGATGCGCGGGTTTGACATCGACGAGACGCAGGCGGAATTCGTGGCTGAGCTCAAGCTGCGCAACATCAACGAGGAGTACATCCTTAACCGCACCAAGGACATCGCGAAGCTCGAGGCCGAGATCGCCGACCTGGAGGAGATCCTGTCGAGCGAGGACAACATCAAGAAGGTCATCCGCGACGAGCTGGCCGCGGTCAACAAGAAGTACGTCATGCCGCGCCGCACAGGCCGCATCGAGCCGTCCGACGTCATCGAGGTGAGCTTGGAGCCCGAGGTCGAGGAGTACCCGGTCACCATCATGCTCTCGCGCGAGGGCTACCTCAAGAAGATGACCGACCGCGTGCTCAAGAAGGGCGCCGCCCTCAAGTACAAGGACGGCGACGAGCCCTTTATCGAGTTCCCGTCCGCCAACACGCACGAGCTGTTGGTGTTCACCAACAAGAGCCAGGTGTACAAGTGCAAGGTCGCGGCGTTCGAGGACACCAAATCCGCGCAGCTGGGGTCGTATCTGGCGACGGACCTCGAGATGGATCCGGATGAGAGCGTGATCTGGGTCATCGACCCCGAGGACTACAAGGCCGACGTGCTGTTCGTCTTCGAGAACGGTCGCGCGGTGCGCGTGGCGCTGGCGGGCTACGTCACCAAAACCAACCGCAAGCGCCTCAAGAACGCCATCTACGGCGGGGCCAAGCTGCTGTACGCCCAGGTGCTCAAGGAGGATCGCGACATCGCGCTGGTCTCGAGCGACTACCGCCTGATGAACTTCAACACGTCGTTGCTCAAGACCAAGACGACCACCAACACGCAGGGTGTCCAGGCCTTCACGGCCAAGAAGGGCCGCGTTGTCACCACCGTGAGCACGGCCGAGGAGGTGCTGGGCGCAGGCGTCTCCGCGGAGAAGTTCACCGCCCAGAGTCTGCCCTCCGCCGGCGCCCTCATGAAGGACGACGACATGCCGAGTTTGTTCGACTAGAAACGAACGGGCTGAACCGTTCACATCAAACCCTCGAACGTAAGGGGACAAAGGACGGCATAAGATTCACAGCTCCCGGATCGGCGGGCCTCGCGTTGCATCGCAGCCCGCCGATCCTTGCATATCAGGCACCCAGACGTTCACACTTTCCATGGCTAGCGCATCAGCCGAGCTCACGCAGGCCGAAAAAGACGAATTTCATCACTCCCGAGCAAAGAAGTTGAGCTTTTTCGTATTCAATCTCGGTCTTGCCGAGTAGCTGCTATTTTTCATCAGCAAAACAGCAGGTCACGAAGTTGAAGTCGAGCCGCATACTCGGCATTGTCGGAATCTAGTACGAAAAACCTCAACTTCTCTGGTCACTTTGCTTTCGAACCCCATTTCGCTGCAACGCATTGCGCCTCAGACCGCGATAATTTCTGCAGGGCACGCCCAAATGAGGCGCCTGCCCCCGAGGCATAAAGCACCGCATTCATCGAAAGGTTGCCCAGAGGTTGCCAGAAAAGAAAAGCCCCCAACCTTTCGCAGGCCAGGGGCTTGGACGGTGCCGTTTCTCGCTACTCCCACCCGACAACAGAAGCCACTGATCAAAAGCCCGTTACCTTTAGCACGAGCTCTCAACCTGCTGACTTTTCGTGAATCGATGATCCTCATTTGATGCTCACACCTACCACGCACCGGGGAGAAAGGAAATCCAGCCTCCACTCAAATCAGGTCTGCACCGTCTTTCATGAACGACGCCATGTTAAGGTGCCTGACGCCGTCTCTCTCCTGCAACAGGGGGTCGAGCGTGAGAAGGTAGCGTGGGTACCCATCCCTGATGTAGCGGAATGGCCTGTACTCCCGCTCCTCCACATCCCTATCGGCGATTGTCATCGAGACCTGAAGTAAGCGTAGGCGTTTCGTCTACGAGCGATAAAGTCGCACTCCAGCTTCCCGATACGGCCTATGGAAAGCTTATATCCCCTCGAACGGAGATAGATGTACAAGGCGTTTTCCAACGAGTGCCCGTAATTCAACCGAACATCGACGTTGCGAGCGAAATAGATACCCGGGTCCGCAAGATTATATCTTTGTCGATGATCTGCCCGACGACATCCTCGATATAGCGAGCCTTCGCCTCGGGATCTTCGTATTCGAGAGACCGGGGAAACCCGCCATACCGCAGAAATTCGTCAAATTCGATTCGCGCGTCACCGACCTCCCTGCCCATAAACCTCTTCATATCGAGGAACTCGGAAAAGGACAGGGTAAACATCTCGAATTCCACGTATCGGCCGGTGAGCTTGGTCATCAGCTCGCCAGACAACAGATACGAGTTGGATCCGGTGATGAATATCGAGAAGCCGCCATCCGAGTTGTAAGCGTTCGCGATCTCCTCGCAGCCTCGGACGTTCTGCACCTCATCGATGAAGAGATATTTGAAATCGTCGTCAGCAAGAAGCGACTCGATCTTTTCCTCCAGCCGCTCAGGCCTCTTAATTGAGCGGTTGCCGCGCTTATCGAGATCGAGATAGACGATGTCCTTATCCTCGACGCCGCGATTTCTCAATTCATCGGCAATCCTTGCCATGAGACACGATTTGCCGCATCGGCGAATACCTGTAATCACCTTGATCAGGTCATCATCGTAGAACGGTCGAATCTTTTTCAGATATTGCTCGCGATGATACAGCTCCATGAAAATCGCCTCCTCTGCTCCGCTTATCAGAGAAGGCGATAATCGTCCGTTAAGACACTTATTTTTTCGATTTTGAAAGAGTTGGTTTCTTAAACCTCACTCCCACTCTTTCACGCTCGTTTGTTGTTGTGCCATTCCAGTCAACTCCAGTTGGGTCGTCGGCTTTAGGTGTCTTGCCACCGAATCCCGCCGTGTGTCTTCGCATAGGAGTTTGGGACAAAACAGGAACAGCGCAGCAAACTATTCGGCCACCGAAGGCCCGCAGTTTCATTTTTGTCCCGGGGTCAAAAAACGGCAGGTTGCAGGTTGCAGACATCCTGGCTGAGGGCGTGAATTCGCCATTTCGGCCCCTCTTCGCCTATTTCGAGGAGGGAATCGTAGCCAGCGACTTTATCCCTGCGCGTTTCCGCAGGTCAGAAGTCGTATGCTGTGATCATGACTGGAAAATCGTTGCTGGGGGGCTTGGTATTGAATCAAGCTGCACCTTATTTCAGATTTTCCTCAAAGAACGCTTTCAGCTTCTCAAACGGAATGATATCCATCTGATCGTAGAGGTCGGTATGGCTGGCACCGGGGATAATGAGCAATTCCTTGTTGTTCCCAGTCAGCTTGCCGTACGCGGTTTCGCTGAAATAGCGTGAGTGCGCCTTCTCGCCGTGCACCAGCAACACGGCGGAGCGGATCTCGCAGGCGTGCTGCAAAATCGGCATATTCATAAACGACAGCGAGGACGTCACATTCCAGCCACCGTTGGAGTTCAGGCTGCGGGGATGGTAGCCTCGCGGAGTCTTGTAGTAGGCGTAATAGTCCGCCACAAACTGTGGCGCGTCCTCCGGCAGCGGATCGACCACGCCGCCCGCCAGCGCGTAGCTGCCGTCTTTATAGTCCTCGGTGCGTTGCGCGTTCAGCGCTTTCCGCTTTTCGAAGCGTGCCTGCTCGGAATCCTCGGCGTCAAAATAGCCGTTGGCGGTCACACGGGTCATGTCGTACATCGTCATCGCAGCAGTGGCCTTGATGCGGGTGTCGATGGCTGCGGCATTGATTGCCAAACCGCCCCAGCCGCAGATGCCGATGATGCCGATGCGCTCCGAATCGACGTTTTCCTGCACCGAGAGGAAGTCCACCGCTGCGCAGAAGTCCTCGGTATTGATGTCCGGCGATGCTACATACCGGGGCGCACCGCCGCTCTCCCCGGTATAGGACGGGTCGAAGGCAAGCGTGAAAAAGCCCAGCTCCGCCATCTTCTGCGCATAAAGGCCGGACGATTGCTCCTTCACCGCGCCAAACGGGCCGCTGACGGCGATTGCGGGCAACTTGCCTTCCACATTTTTCGGCACGTACACATCGGCCGCCAGCGTGATGCCATATCGATTATGGAAGGTCACCTTGCCGTGCTCCACCATGTCGCTTTTAGGGAACACCTTGTCCCATTCCTGCGCCAGATTCAACTGTTCCATGCTTAGGCCTCCTTGTCAGCCGCATTAAAGTATTGCTCGTCATCCACGGACTCTAGCCACTCATTGGAGGTCTCCTCACCCGGAACCTCCACCGCGAGATGGGAGAACCAACCGTCAGGCGCCGCACCGTGCCAGTGCTTTTAATCGTCATATTCGATTTCCTCCTGTCGATGGTTCTAGACGCAAATCCGCTTCCGCGCAGCTAAGCCGCGCCTAGATTCCCATGCCCATGCGTCGCGCCTGCTCAAGAGCGGGACGCCCAGCGATTTCGCCCACGCCGTCCACGCCGCCGGCGAATACCGTTCCGGCAAGCGTGCAACGGGGGAAGCAATCAACCCAGCCCTGTACCGCTTTTTTGGCGCCGTCAAAGGTTGAGTTCCCGTCCTCCGCCGCCGTTGCCAATAGATATGCCTCGGTAAATGCATAATCGGAGTCGAAAAGCGGGTTAGCGCGATCCAGCATGGTCTTAAGCTGACCGCAAACGCTGTAGTAGTAGACAGGCGTTGCGAACACCAACACATCCGCATCGTGCATCTTGGCGGCAATCTCCACGGCATCGTCCTGGATGACGCAGCGCCCCAGCCTTAAGCAGGCAAGGCAGCCCTTGCAGAAACCAAGCTGTTTTTCACGCAGGCGCACGGTCTCCACACTGTGGCCCGCTTCTCGCGCACCTTTGGCGAAGGCGTCCGCCAACGTCTCGGAATTGCCGTTCTTTCGAGGACTTGAAGATACGATCAAAACTGATTTGCCCATTACGAAGTACTCCTTGCATTCCCGATTTCGAGTGACGAGAATGAAGGTAATACCTAAACCTGACTTTAGGTCAAGGGATGAAATCGAGTTTTATCCGGAGGACTCATGTACACAATCGGACAGGTGGCGGAGATGTTCGGTCTGCCCGTTTCCACGCTGCGTTATTACGACAAGCAGGGATTGCTCCCGGGATTGGAGCGGACGTCCTGCATTCGCCGATTCGGCGATACGGAACTCGAGGCGCTTCGGGTCATCGAATGCCTGAAGAAGGCTGGAATGGAGATTAAGGACATCCGACTGTTCATGGAATGGTGTGCAGAAGGCCCATCGACATATCCCAAGCGCAAGGCCATGTTCGAGGAGCGGAAGGCCCACATGGAGTCGGAGATCGCGAAGATGAACCGCGCGCTGGACATGCTGAAGTTCAAATGCTGGTACTACGAGCAGGCGATTCAGGATGGCAGCGAGGACAGGCTGAAGGTGCTGATTCCCGACGATTTGCCAGAAGAAATCAAAGGCGCCTACGAGAACGCGCACGCTCGATAAAGCCGTTCGCCACCCATGGGACTCCGGCAAGAAGCTCTTTTCTGGGCAGAACGAAAAAGAAAGCCTCCGAACCAGAGGGCTCGGAGGCTGTTATTGAGTTGACGTCAGTCCTCACAATGTCCCCGTTGTGCCCGTTCTCCGTAATTTTTCTCATCGTTTTGGCATCACCGGCCACAAGGAGCATCGCCCCGCTTGGAGTCGACGCGCGCAGAGAGGGCGCTTCCCGGAAAGGGCTCGTTAAGGGCTGGGCTCAGACGAGGTTGAGAAGAACCTTGGGAGTCGCCCGTATCGCCCTATCGGCATTCGAGCAGAATCTGGAACACCTCGTCGCGCTCGAGCCTCTTGGCGCAGCCGCCGGTGAGCACGCAGGTGTCGGCTACCTTGCGGAGCGTCTCATCGGGCGCGTCGGAGCCCATCTCGGCGAAGCTCGTGGGCAGGCCCATCTCGCCGATGAACGCCTGCAGGCGGTCGATGCCCTCGAGCGCGATGGCGAGGTCGCCCTTGCCCGCGGCGTCGACGCCCCACACCTCGCTCGCCCAGCGGGCGAACTGCTCGGGCACCTCGGGGGCAAGGTGGCGGTAGAGCGCCGGGTGGATGACCGCGAGGCCCATGCCGTGGTTGGTGTGGGTGTATGCGCCGTACTGGTGCTGGATCATGTGCGCTTGGAAGTCCGTGGCCTTGCCGATCTTGAGCACGCCGTTCTCGGCCATGGCGGAATCATAGACGAGCTCGCTGCGCGCCTCGAGGTTCTGGTCGTCCTCCGCGACGACCCGCATATTGCGGATGACGTTCTTCTGAATGGCGAGGTTGATGTCGTCGGTGACGTTGCGCCCGCGCGGGCTCCCGAAATAGCTCTCCATGCAGTGCGAGAGCGTGTCGAACGCGCCACTCATGAACTGCGCGTGGGGAACGGTGAGCGTGAGCGCCGGATCAAGCGCCGCCCACGAGGGCAACGCACCGAAGAAGGCGCCCTTCACATGCGTTTCCTCGTTGGTGATGACGGCGCCGTTGTTCTGCTCGGCGCCCGTGCCGGAGAGCGTCACGATGCAGCCCATGGGGATGAACGAACTCGGCATCTTGCCCTGGACGTGCTCGTAGCCCTCGATGTCCTCATCGAGCATGGCCTGCGCGGAGACGACCTTGCAGCAGTCGAAGACCGAGCCACCGCCCACGGCGAGGATGAAATCGACCTGCTCCTCGCGCGCGAGCGCAGCGCCTTCCTGGCACTTCTCGTAGGTCGGGTTGGACATGATTCCACCGAAGTCCACCACGCGCTTGCCGGCACCCGTGAGCTTCTCGACCACGCGGTCGTAGACACCGGTCCGCTTGACCGAGCCTCCACCGTAGGCGAGAAGAACGGTCTCCCCCATGCTCTCCATCTCGGCGTCGAGCGCCTGGTCCACCGCGCCCTCGCCGAAGTAATTCTTGACCGGGTAGTCATAGGTAAATGCGTTCATGGCAATTCCTCCTGGTAGACGATTCGTTTTACGAGTGAGGTCAGTGTGGTCGATGTGCCCGGCCGCCCGCCTACACGTTGCACACGAGCCCAGCCATCATCTCGACGGTGGCGGGGTCGTGGTGGTCGAAGAACGCGCTGCGCCCGGTGTCGAGCGCGGCGATGGCGGCCATCTCGCCGTCGCCCAGCGCAAAGTCGAAGACGTCGAAGTTCTGCTCCATGCGCTCGCGGTGCGTACTCTTGGGGATGCAGACCACGCCGCGCTGCAGCAGCCAGCGCAGCGCGACCTGGGCGACCGTCTTGCCGTGCGCCTCGCCGATGCGGGCGAGGACCTCGTTGTGGAAGAGGTCGTTGCGTCCTTCCGCGAAGGGAGCCCAGCCCTCCATGGCCACGTCCTTGCCGGCCATATACTCCTGCGCGCTGCGCTGCTGGAAGAACACGTTGCACTCAACCTGGTTCACGGCGGGGGCGATGCGGTTGAACGAGATGAGGTTCGCAAGGTGGTCGGGATAGAAGTTAGCTGTCCCCATGGCGCGGATAACGCCCTGCTCGTAGAGCTCCTCCATGGCGTGCCACGCGCCGAAGACGTCACCAAACGGCTGGTGGATGAGGTAGAGGTCGACGTAGTCGAGCCCCAGCCGCTCGAGCGACGCGTCGAAGCCGCGCTTGGCTCCCTCGTAGCTCGCGTCCGACATCCACAGCTTGGTCGTCACGAACACCTCGTCGCGCGGCAGGCCGCTCGCGCGAATGGCGGTCCCGACCGCCTCCTCGTTGCCGTAGCTCGCGGCTGTGTCGAGCAGCCGGTAGCCGACCGAGAGCGCGTCCTCCACGGCGCGCTGGCACTCGGCGGCGTCCGGGATCTGATACACGCCGAAGCCGAGCTGCGGCATGCGCACGCCGTTGTTCAGGGTGATGTAATCCATGGTGCCTTCCTTTCTCACAACTTGACGTATCCACCGTACGAAGGGCGCTGCGCCGACGGAAGTCTCCGTTGGTGAGGGGCCTATAACGCCGGGGTACGAGCAGGGCTACACCTTCTTCGACACGGCGGAGTGCCACGTCGGGCGACGAGCTGACGGTACCGAGGCACACAACGAGGACGTGGTGGGCGTCGCGCTTGAGCCCGTGCGCGGCGAGGCGGTCATTGCCACGAAAGTACACCAAGGAAGGCGAGAAGCGCGCCGAGCCCCTCATGAGACTCGTGCGCGAGTTGTCTGGGCTACACGCGGCGACGCCTGCCCAGGTCTCCCTTTCCTGGATGCTTGAGAAGAAGCCCTACATCATCCCCATCCCGGGCAGCCGCAAGCCCGAACGACTGCTCGAGAACCTCGGCGCCGCCGAGGTCAGGCGTCGCTCGTCGGTGTTGCGTGAAGGCTGCGGCGGTTGTGTCAGCTATGGAGCCAATACACCGGTGGTAGCCGGACCGCACCCCACGGTTATAAGCTGCCTACGAGCAGGAACTTCTCGCCGGATCTTCTCACGCCTATGGTAGAGGCGGTATCAGACAATACGTGAGGAGTGAGACGTATGATTCTCTTCATCAACGGAAGCCCCAACAAGGATGGCAACACGGCGCGCCTGGCGCGCGAGCTCATCGGCGATCGTCCGTACGAGCAGCTGAACCTTGCCGAGCACAAGGTCTACGGCTACGGCCAGAGCTACGGTGACGATGACTTCGAGGACGTGCTCGCGCGCATCGAGGCGGCGGACACCCTGGTCGTGGGGTCGCCCGTCTACTGGCACAACCTCTCCGGCATGCTGCGCAACCTGCTCGACCGCTTCTACGGTCCGGTGCGCGAGGGCAGCATGAGCGGCAAGACGCTCTATTTCGTATTCCAAGGTGGCGCGCCCACGCGCGAGATGCTCGATTGGGGCGAGTACACCATGAAGCGCTTCGCCGCGCTCTATGGCATGACCTACGGCGGCATGGTCGACAACGCGCGCAAGGCAAGGGCGCTCTCGAAGAAGCTCGCGTAGTCCCGACTTGCGTAACCCAGTTCGGCGGCGGTGGGCCCGTGAAAACGGAGGCCCACCGCCCCTTTTCGTTTGCCTAGCGTATGATCGGGCGGGAGCCGCGAGCGACCACCCGCATGAGCAGGGCACCCAGAAGCGCGAAAAGCGCCATGACGCACGCGTGCTCGAGCAGGTAAACCGGTAGCGGGGCGTCGGCGGAAAGCACGAAGGGCATACGCAGCGTCACGTAATCCCATATATGCAGCGAGAAGAACTCGTAGATGCCCACGCATGATGCGAGCAGCCACGCGGCAAGTCCCAGCTTCTCAGCAGGTTTCACCACGTTGCTCGTTGAGCGGCTAAGCGTTTTGCCTGCATGGAACCCGGCGTGGAGGGGGAAGATGAGCAGTGCGAGATAGGATGAGCTGAGGTGCGCTGCACGGGCGAGCCCATCGAGAGGGCGCAGCGCCGGTAAGATACCCGAGAGCACAAGACCGCTTGCGACGAGCGATGCCATGAGGAGCAGAGATGCCCCCGCGCACACGGCGAGCAACAGGCGTGCGGCGCCCCAGCGCCCAGTTCTAAGCGAGCGGATCCATGCGCCGTTGAGCCAGAGGTGGACGCCCGCAGCCGCGACCATCACGACACCCAGAAACGCATGGAAATCCTCTGGGAGCAGCTGATAGCACATCTGAACCACAAGCAGGCTCGCAAGGGCTACGTCGGCCGTGCGGCGCAGCGCCCTTCTCGCCGGTCCCTTCACTCTCCGCGTCATGAGAACAGCCACCCCATAATATCCTCGTCATGTGCAAACAGGTACCCGCCCGCTCCGTGCTGGCCGGCGTCCTCGCCGAAGCCGTGTTCGACGAAGTAGCTCGTCGGTTTCACGTCGAGTGTTACGAGCTCGTCGATGCGGCTCTCGCTGAGCCCGCAAGCACGGTAGGCCTCTCTCATGCGCTCCGCCGCCTCGCGCGCCGGCTCGGAACCGTAATAGTCGTCGTGCTCGCCGATGGCCATATACACCGGGACCTCGGCAGCTGCGAGCTCATCGATGTCGCCGTCCCAGCGCGAGATGGTGTGGAGCGCACGGCGGTAGAGCTCGGGACGCGTTCCCAGAACGAGGGAGATGGTCTCGCCGCCGCCCGAGCAGCCGCTCAGATACACGCGGCCTGCATCGATGTTGTAGGTGCCGAGCAGCCACTCGGTGAGCTCCACCACGTCAGCCGCGGATTGCTCGCCCCAGTCGTCGAGCTGGGGTGAGGCCACGATCATGTCGGCGATGTAGTCGTTCGCCACAAAGGGATAGTCCTCTTGAAGGTTGGCGCCCACGCCCTGGAAGTAGAGTCCCTCCCAGCCGGGGCAAGCCACGTAGAGCGCATAGGGCACGGATCCGTCGTAGGAATCCGGCACATGGAGCGAGAAGTGCAGTGTCCCACCCGATGGTGTTTGCAGTGCGTCTTCCACCACGAAACCACGGTCTGTCTGCGATCCCTCCATGAAGACGTAGCCGCCAGGCTCGCGGACATCCGCGCCCTCCCCGAGGCCTGAGGCGCTGCCTCTCGACGCTACCGAATCCCCCGTTGCAGAGCATCCGGCAAGAGCAAGGGGGGCCGAGGTGGCGAGTGCAAGGAAAGTTCTTCTCGTGATATTCATGCCCCAACCTCCACGAGTTGGTACGTGCGGCGGCCCAGCCCGATCTTCTCGGCCTGCTCGAGCACGTGCTCGCCGCCCAGGCTTCCGCCGAGCACCAGCCCGCATGCAGCAAGCGCGGCAGCTTCGATAAAGGATCTTCGTGAAAGATGGGTCGCGTGCATAGCTCCTCCCTCCGAATGGATCGAGCCGAGGCCTCAGGCTTTCGGCATGGCGAGAAGCGTATCAGCGGCCGCTGTTGGCCTCTTGCAGCTCGGCAAGGGTCACGTGCTCGTTGCGGAAGCGCGCCGCGGGGTTCTTGTCGCCCGCCGCGCAGGCGATGGCGTGCGCCGGGCAGGCGTGCATGCAGGCGAGGCACGCGTTGCAGCCAAAGCCCGCCTGCGCGCTGCGGACGGCCTTGCCGCCCTCGAGCGCGATGCACCCGGCAGGGCACGCCTTAGCGCATATCCCGCAGCCGATGCACCTCTCGGAGTCGATGGTGAGAAAGTCCCCCAGTACTGAGGGCTCGAAGCGCAAGCCGCGGCTCATGAACTGCTCGTGGGCCGCGCGGTCCTCGTCGGTCACCGGCTCGAACCACTGGCGGCGCGCCGCGACGTCCGCGCGAATGCGCGCAAGGTTCTCGCCGATCTTCTTCTCGGGGATGCGGGCGCGCTGCTCGTCCATGTCGAAGTTGGGCAGCCAGTTGTCAACCATGAGGAGCGTGGTCACGTAGGCGGGGTTGAGCCCCGCCGCCCGCGCGTTCTCCAGGCACAGCTCGGTGGCGTTGGCGTGCCGGCTTCCGTAGGTGCAGACGAAGTAGAGGTAGGGCGCGTCGAACGACGCGCGGTTGATGAACTCCCGCACCATGTCGGGCATCATGTGACCGTAGACGGGGTAAACGATGCCGATCGCGTCATCCGCGTAGACGAGCTCGCCCCCGCGGCGCATCTCCTGCGGGATGCTCAGGACCCTCTCTCCCTCCGCGGCCAGCTCACGCGCCACGTAAAGGCAGTTGCCCGTCCCGGTGAAGTATAGAATCATTCGAAACTCCCAGATTATCAGCGGGCTGTCGTTTCCGATAGCCTATGCCAGGCCGAGACCGGAGACCCAATCACGAACCTCGGACTCGTCCACATTGGACGAGAAGCGCCTGCCCTCCTGCCAGTCGCCGGAGCCCGCGGCCTCGGCGAGCAGCCCGCCGCTCTGGCCAAGGCCCGAGGAGGAAGAGGTGCAGAACGGGACCACCGTCTTGCCGTCCCAGTCGTTGCCTGAGATGAAGTTGTCGATGGGCCAGGCCGCGATACCCCACCAGATGGGGTATCCCACGAGCACGGTGTCATAGTCCTCCCAGACATCCGGCGTGACCTGCTCGAGCTCGACGTCGCGCAGGCTTTCATCCTCGTGCTCGCGCGTGACGCGGCTGCTGTCATCGGTCCAGTTGAGGTCGTCGTCGGAGTAGGGCTCCGTGGGCGTCACCTCAAAGAGGTCGGCCCCCAGCTCGTCGGCGATTGTTTGCGCCACAGCCTCGGTGTGCCCCTGCGCCGAGTAGTAGGCAACAAGGACGTTGCCCCGTGCCGACGCGTTGTCCGACGAGGCGCTCGGAGTGCCGCCCTGTGCGCTGGCGGCGCTCCCAGAGGATGTGGCATCGTCTTCGGCGCTGCATCCGGCCAGAAGGACGGTGAGCGGTGCGATGGCGGCCGCCCCCATGAGGAAGCTGCGTCGGGTAAGGGTTCGTGCGGTGTTCATGTGCTTCTCCGTTCCATGCTCGTGAGGTGAAAGGCAGCTCTCGTGGCCGCCTTGGGCTATTCTTGGGCGTCGAAATCCGGTCTGATCTTGAGATAGCCCGCGAGCGCCTCATCGGTCTGCTCGTAGTAGCTCTTGGTTCCGTCGAGTTGGGCGATGCGTGCCATCTCGTCGTCGGTGAGCGCAAAGTCGAAGATGTCCGCGTTGTCGGCGATGTGGACGGGGTTCTTGGAGCCGGGGATGATCGAGGTGCCCATCTGCACGTGCCAGCGCAGGATCACCTGGGCCGGGGCCTTGCCGTACTTCTCGGCGAGAGCGACGAAGACGGGCTCCTCCAGAAGGCCTTTGTCGCCGTGGCCGAGCGGGTACCACGCCTCAATCACCGTACCGTGCGGCGCGAGGTGGGCGCGCAGGTCGCGCTGGGCGTGGTAGGGGTGGCACTCAACGGTCACGAGCTGCGGCTTGACCTCGCTCGCTTCGATGACCTCGTCAATCTTGTCCTGAGGAAAGTTGGAGAGGCCGAGGGCGCGCACCTTGCCGGCGCGGTAGGCCTCCTCCATCGTGCGCCATGCCGCCAGGTAGTCGCCCACCGGCTGGTGCAAGATGAGCATGTCCACGTAGTCGAGCCCCAGGCGCGCAAGCGTGGCGTCCACCGCCGGCATGCCCGCCTCGTAGACGCTCGGCCAGAGCTTGGTGGAGACGAAGATCTTGTCGCGCTCGACGCCGCTCTTGCCGATGGCGCGGCCCACGGCGCGCTCGTTCATGTAGGCGTTGGCTGTGTCGATGTGCTCGTAGCCCGCAACGAGCGCCGCCGTAGCGGCCGCCTCAGCCTCGGCCGGGGTCATGAGGAAGGTGCCCAAACCTTCGATGGGCATCGTGACGTCGTTGTTGAGCTTCAAGTACTCCATGACAGTCCTCTCTGTGAAATGGCTTCGCTCAATTAAAACTCTATAGGTTAAGACCCTCCCGCAGAAGTTCACCTTGGATTGGTAGCTATAACCCGAGGGTATATACTTGGAACATGGGATGCTGGGAGGAGGCTCTGCATGTACAACCCGCAGCTCGACACATTTATCCGCGTGGCAGAGGCCGGAAGCTTCTCGAAGGCGGCGCAGGATGCCTTCATCACACCGACCGCCGTCATCAAGCAGATGAACCTCCTGGAATCACGCTTGGGAGTCACGCTCTTTCTCCGATCCCACCAGGGGCTCTCGCTCACCAAGGCCGGAGAGAGCCTACTGCGCGACGCGCGGCACATCGTGCAGTACTCCAAGGAGTCCATTGCCCGCGCTCGCATGGCGGAGCGCGCCGAGAAACGCATTGTGCGCGTGGGTGTGTCGCTCATGACTCCCTCGACCCCGCTCGCCAGGCTCTGGCCGCGCGTGAGGGAACGCTGTCCCGGCATGAGCATACAGGTCGTGACCTTTGAGAACGGCCCGGAGGCCGCGCGCGGCCTCGCGGACCTGGGGCGCGACATGGACGTGGTCGTGGGCGCCTTCGACGACAACTTCCTCACGGAACACGCCTGCGCAGGGCTCGAGCTTTCGCGCGAGCCGCTTTGGTGCGCGGTTCCCGCCGACGGGGAGCTCGCAGCGCTAGACCTGGTGACGCTCGATGCGCTACGCGGAAGCTCCCTCATGCTCATCCGCCGCGGTTGGAACGCTGACATCGACACACTGCGCGACCTGATCCAAGCAGACTACCCCGACATCACGCTCGTCGATTTCTCCCAGTATCGCGCCGAGGTCTTCAACCGTGCCGCGAACGAGGACTTGCCTCTGGCGGCACTGCCCATCTGGCGCGAAGTACACCCGCTACTGCGCACGGTGCCCACTGACTGGGGCGTGACGGTCTCCTACGGATTGCTGCACGCGCCGGAGCCCGCCGAGCACGTGGCGGAACTCCTAGAAGCAATCAGGGAGGTCAAGGGTCTCGAGGGAGCCCCGGCGACTGCTCGCCGGGGCTCCCCCTGATACATATGAGACGCAATCGGGCGCGCGACATCGTTTTGTCATCACCGCGCCGTGCGTAGAGATGAAAGCAGGTTACCTACCTGACGTTTCTTTCCCTTTATAATCCATATTCCCCTATTCCCACTCGATGACACAATCCGTCTCATGGGCGGTACGGAAGACCATGGGTTTCCAATCCGTATTTCCGCGAATCATGGGCTTCGATTTCCTTGGCACCCATTCGGTACCCAGATTAAGAAAGCCGATCTCAAGGGAATCGTTCCCTGCATGCCTCCTTAAAGAGAGGGGAGGAAGACCATCTACGGGGGTAAAAACAAAACGCCCGCGGAAGGTATAATACATACCGTGCGGGCGTTATCGACATTATTTTGGCGAGGGCGCCACTCGGTGTCAAATACCCCACCGCGATGATCCGCGAATGGCAGGCCATTGAAAACTTGTAGCTGATGCCACCCTTCACCAGCGCAAGCATGCGGCTCACGAGCGTACGGGAATACGCTACACCCTGCGGTACCGCGTCCCCCTGCCGGCGCCCTCCCTCGTAACGAGGCCACGCGCCGCAAGGGCGTTCAGGATTCGGGTGGTCTTGTCTTTGCTGAAACCGCTCCGGAACCCGATCTCCGCGCGGGTCATCAGGATGCTCCGACTCATCTCGTCCATGAGCCTGCGCTCATCGAGGGTCATCCCCTCCGGCCGCGCCGCCTCGAAGGGCAGGGTCACCGCGATGGAGTTCTCGCGGATATCAAAGGCAGGTTTAACCGCCAGCCCCTCATACGCCTCGTTAATGCGCGCGATGCCCGTCCCGAACTGCTCGATGTAATCGAGTCGGAAGAATATGTTGGCGACGACGGGATTTCTCGGAATCGAGACACCGCCCCTCAGATATTCCTCCTCGGTCACGCCGCTGGGGAGACCGCCCGGGGAGACCACGGAAACTCGGTCGTCGTAGATTGAGACGGTGACGTTGGCAGGAACATCCCATGCGCGATGGACGAGCGCGTTCGCCACCGTCTCTCGAAACGCCTCGAACGGGACGCGCTCCACCCTTTCCCTGGCAGCGCTCGAAACCGTCTCGTACACGAGGTAGCGCTCGTACATCTCAAGTGCCGCGCCGTATTGCTCGAGAGCCGAGCGGCCCTCGACGGCCTTGCGATCGAGCAATTCGCTGATACTCGAGCCGAACTTCACGACATCGATACCCGGAAGGCCGTTGTCGTCGGCGAGGATCTCCCCGGCGATGGTGTACGCCCCGTCTACCCCGAGGAGCCCGAGGGTCCGAAGGGAGTTGTCATCGAAGGTAGTCAGCCCCAGATGCCTCGTGAACCGCTCCGCCAAAAGCGAGAACGACAGGTCGGCACGGGAGGACGGAAGCTCGTCAAAGCTGAGGTTCTGCCCTGCGAGGACCAGCCTGCCGAGCTCGATTCTGTCGACCTCGATAGTCGCTGAATCCGCCCTTCGGTAGGCCCTCCGGTTGCAGTAGTACGGCTTCGACCTCCCCTCATTCACGGTCAGGCAGATGGTCTTGTTGGCCTCATCGATGTTGAGGGTGTAGCGCGGAACGGGGTCGAGCGAGTCATTTATCATGTTCTCGATTCGGAGCGCGTCCGCCGATAGATCTGCCAGGCCAACTGTGGCACCCGAGTCGTCGACCCCGAACAAGATGCAACCCGTACCGTAGTTTGCGAAGGCGCTCACGGTCTTGAGGAACGTCTTGGTGACTGATTCCTTAAATTCAAGGGTCCTAGTTTCTCGCATGGATTCTCCCCTTCGCCTGAATGATAATGCGTCGAAGCGTTTTCGTTGCATATTATAATGCAACGATATATCCTTCGTTGCATTATGCGTTAGGCAAAACGGGCAAATTGCGCCATTGCGACGTCGGCATTCCCGGGTAACGTACAATATCTTGCGCACTTTGACAGCGGAAATCGTTGCCGACATGGGCCCAGACGCGAACAGTGCTACGCCCCCTGTTCACGGGGCGCGAAACCGCAAAGGTTGCCCAGAGGTTGCCAGAAAAGAAAAGCCCCCAACCTTTCGCAGGCCAGGGGCTTGGACGGCGCCGTTTCTCGCTACTCCCACTCAATGGTCGCCGGGGGCTTTGAGGTAATGTCGTACGCCACGCGGTTGATGCCGGGGACCTCTGCCACGATGCGCCCGGAGATGCGGGCGAGCACCTCGTAGGGCAGGCGCGCCCAGTCGGCGGTCATGGCGTCGCTGGACTCCACGGCACGCAGAATCACGGGACGCGCGTAGGTGCGCTCGTCGCCCATCACGCCCACGGACTTGATGTCGGGCAGCACGCAGAAGTACTGCCAGCAGGAATGCTCGGAGTTGCGCTCGCCGGTCTGCTCGAACAGGCGCGCATTGTACGCATCCAGCTCCTCGCGCACGATGGCGTCGGCGTTCTTCAAGATCTCGAGCTTCTCGGGGCTCACCGCGCCGATGATGCGGATGGCCAGGCCAGGACCCGGGAACGGCTGGCGGTACACGATGTGCTCAGGCAGACCCAGCGCCAGGCCGAGTTCGCGAACCTCGTCCTTAAAGAAGTGGTCCAGCGGCTCGATGAGGTCGAAGTGCACGCCCTCGGGGAACGGGATGAGGTTGTGGTGGCTCTTGATGGTGGCCGTCTTGCCGCCGGTCTTGCGCGCGCCGCTCTCGATGATGTCGGGGTAGATGGTGCCCTGAGCCAGATACTTCACCGGACGGCCATCGCACTCGAGTTCCTTGGCCACGGCGAAGAACTCGTTCCAGAACTGCGTGCCGATGATGCGGCGCTTCTCCTCCGGATCGGTCACACCATCGAGCAGCGCGGCGTAGCGTGCTTCCGCGTGCACGTGCACGAAGTCGACGTCGAACTGCTTGGTGAAGACCTCCTCAACCTGCTCGGGCTCGCCCTTGCGAAGCAGCCCATGGTTGATGAACACGCAGGTCATCTGGCGGCCGACGGCGCGGGCGCCCAGCGCCGCGACCACGGAGGAATCCACGCCGCCGGAGAGCGCCAGGATCACGCGGTCCTCGCCCACCGCCGCGCGGAACTCGTCCGTCATGGTCTCAACCAAGTTGTCCATGGTCCACGTGGCCTCAAGCTCGCAGATGTCGAACAGGAAGTTCTTGAGCAGCTGCTGGCCGTACTCGGTGTGCTTGACCTCGGGGTGGAACTGCGTGGTGTAGATGCGGCGCTCGGCGTTCTCCATAGCGGCGACCGGGCACACGGAAGTGCTCGCCGTCACGGCAAAGCCCTCGGGCACGCGGCTCACGGCGTCGCGGTGGCTCATCCACACGGTCTGCTCGAGCGGCGTGGCGTTGAAGAGCGCGCTCTCGCGGTCGCGCTCGATGGTTGCGGGGCCGTACTCGCCGATCTCGGAATGGCCCACCTCGCCGCCGAGCGTGACGGCAGTCACCTGGTGGCCGTAGCAGAAGCCCAGGATGGGCAGGCCCAGGTCGTAAATGGCGGGATCAACCGTGGGTGCGTCTTCGGCGTACACGGACGCGGGGCCGCCGGAGAGAATCAGCGCGGAAGGCGCCATCTCGCGCACCTCGTCGGCCGTGATGTCGCACGGGACGATCTCGGAATACACATGCAGGTCGCGCACGCGACGGGCGATGAGCTGCGCATACTGCGCGCCGAAGTCGAAGACCAGCACCTTCTGCTGAGCCTGCTCGGATACGTTACGGGCCATGAAGCCTCCCAACCATGCCGCTGCCCCGCAGCGGCAACACGTGTCAGATAATTGGTACATCATACCCGCCGAGCTGCGCGTACGCAGAAATCCTACAGGGTTTTTGGCCTACAATATCTCGATGGCGCCTCGCCGCGCATCGGGCGCTACCATAATGGCGTCTCGCCGCGCATCGGCCACACCCATAAATGGCCGCAAGTTGTAAGCCGAGGCACCCGCAGGGAGCTGCAGAGCAAAGGAGCCCGCATGAAGCACATCCTCTTGATCGCCACCGGCGGCACCATCGCCTCCGCCGAGGACGGCAACGGCCTCTCCCCCGCTCTCACCGGCGAGGAACTCGCCCGCAGCGTGCCCGAGATCGAGGGCCTGTGCGAACTCGATATCGTGCAGCCCATGAACATCGACAGTACCAATATGCGCCCCGCCGACTGGCTGCGCATCGCCGAGGTCATCCGCGAGAACTACGACGCGCACGACGGCTTCGTGGTCCTGCACGGCACCGACACCATGTCCTACACCGCGGCGGCGCTCTCCTACCTCATCCAGGACAGCCCCAAGCCCATCGTGCTCACCGGCTCCCAGCAGCCCATGGGCAACCCCTTCACCGACGCGAAGATCAACCTGTACCAGAGTCTCGTGTACGCCGCATCCGACCGCTCGCGCGACGTGTCCATCGTTTTCGGCGGGTATGCGATTGCCGGTACGCGCGCCCGCAAGCAGCGCACCATGAGCTTCAACGCGTTCAACAGCATCAACTACCCCGTACTGGCCTATCTACGCCAGGACAAGATCATCCGCAGCGGGTCGGTCGCCGTGTCCGCCGGCCTGGCCGAGGGAGAAATCGCCGGAACGCAGGGCAGCGCGAATGCAGATGCCGGTCAGATTGCGGCAGCCGCGCAACCGGTGAGTGGCGACGGCGTGGCCGCACCCAGCCAGAAGCGTCCCCACTTCTACACCGAGCTCAACAGCCGTGTGTGCGCCCTCAAACTCACGCCCGGCCTCACGCCGGACATCTTCCGCCTGCTCAAGCCCGACTATGACGCCGTGATCCTCGAGACCTTTGGCATGGGCGGCGTGCCCGAGTTGGGCGCCGACGACGCCTATCAGAAGGCCATCTTCGATTGGGTCGACTCCGGCCGCACCGTGGTCATGACCACGCAGGTCCCCGAGGAAGGTCTGGACCTGGGTGTGTACGAGGTTGGCCGCGCATATGCCGAGCACCCCGGCATCCTCAAGGGCGGCGACATGACCACCGAGGCGCTCGTGGCCAAGACCATGTGGGCCCTCGGGCAGACGCGCGACGCCGACGAACTGCAGCGCCTGTTCTACCGCCCCATCAACCACGACCGCGTGGACGAGTGGTAGGCCGAGCGGAGTAACCCGGCGCCGCCACGAAGCGACGCCTACACGCGCATCGCCACGGCCGCATTCAACGCGTGCACGAGACCGCTCGTGGCGCGGGCGAAAAACGTCCGCTACGCCGCCACGGCCGCATCGATTCCGGCGCCATGCAAGGCGAGCGCCCTACCTGCGCTCATCATGGCCTCGCAATCCATCGGCGTGACGGCTATAACCACAGCCCGCTCCAGCGTCGTACCCCGCTGCGCGCAAAAACGCGCGAGAGCCTCGGCGCCAGCCGATTGCAGCCGCCAGCCGACCTGACCCCCATCGCGCCCATGTCCGCCGAATCGCCCCTGCCCAAACACGACAAGGCGGGCACCATCTCGGCGCCCGCCTTCAAAAGTCGCAATTTGTACCTGTCCCCAATTGAGACGAAGCAGGGCGTTAGCGCAGGCCGCCGCCCATGTACTCCTCGAGGTAGCGGAAGAACTCCTCGCGGCTCATGCCGGTGCCCGCACCGGGACCGTCGGAGGAGTCCTCCTGCTCGGCCTGCAGGGCCTCGTCGGACCCGAGCGTCACCTTGACCTCGATCTCCTCCTTGCCGCGCACGACCGTGAGGGTCACCTCATCGCCCACCTCATGCTCGCGCAGGGCGATGATCAGGCCGTCCGCCGAGGCGATGCCCTCTCCGTCGACGGCGGTGACGATGTCGCCCTCCTGGATGCCCGCCTCGGCGGCGGGGCCGTCGGCGGTGACCTCGGCGACGTACGCACCGCTATCGACCGCGAGATCGTTCGTGCGGGCGTTGTACGCGTTCACGCTCACGAGGGAGACGCCCAGGTACGGATGGACCGGGGTCTTGCCGTCGATGATCTGGTTCGCGATGTCGATGGCATAGTTGACCGGAATCGCAAAGCCCACGCCCGAGCTGGAGCCGGAGTAGGACTCGATCACGGAGTTGATGCCGATGAGATGCCCCTCGTCGTTCACGAGCGCGCCGCCGGAGTTGCCCGGGTTGATGGCGGCGTCGGTCTGGATCATGTTCGCGTAGATGGACGTGCCGCCCGCGCTCTGAAGCGCCGTGGAGCGATAGAGCGCGGAGACGATGCCCGTGGACACGGACTGCTCGTTGCCGAAGGGGCTGCCGATCGCCATGACCCACTCGCCGACCGCGATATCATCCGAATCGCCGATCTCGATGGGGGTCAGGTTGGCCGCAGCGGCGTCCTTGAGGCGTATGACCGCAAGGTCGCTCGACTCGTCTGAACCGACCAGCTCGGCCTCGTAGCTGTTGCCGTCATCGGTGTTCACCACGAGGACCGTGGCGTTCTCGATGACATGATAGTTCGTCAGGATGTTGCCGTCCGTGTCCAGGATCACGCCGCTGCCGATCCCGCCGGAGCTCTCATCCTCGCCCTGGGCGGTGATGGACACGACGGAGGGCAGGGCCTTGGCGGCCACGGCCTCGGACAGGGTCGTGTCCTCGGGGTTGATGTCGATGGTCTGGGAGGAGCTGCCGCCCGTGGATTCGATGTTGGAGTCCGTGATGCGGAACGCGCCCGACATCACGAGCGCGATGACGAGGACCGCGCCCAACACCAGGCCCGCGAAGGAGGCGAAGAAGATCGGGAGCTTCTTGCTCTTCGTCTTCACCACGGTGCGAGTCTCGGTGTGCACGGCGCCCGTCGGCTGCTCGCCCTGCGTCGCGCTGTGCTGGGCTTTCGCATACGAGTAGTCCGTCGGGGGTACCTGACGGGTCGACCCCGCCGATGTGGGGGCCGTTGGATCGGCTGGGATGCGCGCCGTCTCGTGTGCAGCGGAATCGCCGGAGGCGACCTGCGCCGGCGGAACGGGGGTCGGCTCGACCTCGAGGCGCGGCTGCGAGGCGGGACGGGGCTCGCCGCCCATGCCCTCGGGTCGCTGCGGGGTCTTTTCATCGCTCATATGCGGTCCTTTCGACGTCTTCGATCTTCAACGTTGTACCCCAAAAGCCCGGCTTTCCCCAGCATGAACGGGAGAGCTTAATCAAGTTGTAAGTGCCGTTAAGAATTTCGCAAGACCGGTGGCGGTATATGGGAACGCCCCCGAAACCGGGGGCGCCGAAACGATCGCGTTAAAGCGATGGGGGCGAATTGGGCACTTTGCATCTGTGCCCAATTGAATTCACCTGCCCCCAATCGATCTTTCCCGATTGATCGATCGGGACGCCTACTCCTTGAACAGGTACCCCACGCCGCGGACGGTGGTGATGTGCGCCGCGATCTGCGGGCCCACCTTGCTGCGGATTCGGCGGATGTGCACGTCGACCGTACGCGTGCCGCCGCAGTACTCGAATCCCCACACGCGGTGAAGCAGCGCCTCGCGGCTGTACGCACGGTTGGGGTGTGTCGCCAGGAAGCTCAGGAGCGAGTACTCCATGAGCGTCAGGTCGACCGGCTCGCCGTCGAGCGAGACCTGATAGGTCGCGAGGTTGATCGTGAGGTTATCCACGGTGAGCACCTCGTCCACCGCCACGACCTCGCCCTCGCCCAAAAGCTGGCGGGCGCGGACCTCCAGCTCCGCCTCGCTTGCGCCGGAACAGATGAAATCGGCGCGGACCTGACTGGGAAGATGCAGGTCGCCGAGGTTCTCCTCATCCATCACCAGCAGCATCGGCGCGCCGCCGCGCGACTCGAGCCACTTTGCCATCGCGTCGACGCGGTCGGAGCGAACCCCGTCGCCGTCGAGCACCAGCAAGTCGAAATCGTGCGCCGCGGCGGGCGAATCGGGCGTCGCCACGTGCACCTCGACTCCAAGAGACGTTGAGAGCGTTCGGATAAAGTCATGCAGCCGCGTCGTGCGGGCCATGAACAGCACTGATTTTTCCGCCATGAACACACCTCCGTTGGCGTCATCTTAACAAATCGACCGTCGCGCCAAAGCCCAGGTCGGCGTATTTAAGAATTGGCGAGATAGTGGTCGAGCTCCCATTCGGTGACCGTGGAATTGAAGCGATTCCACTCGTCGCGCTTCTTCTTGAGGAAGAACGAGTGGATGTGCTCGCCAAGGGCATCCTTCATGAACTCGGAACTCTCGAACACGTCGAGAGCCTCGTCGAGATTGCCGGGCAGGGGTTCGATACCGCGGGCGCGCAACTCGCGCTCGGGCAGGCGCAACAGGTCGGAGGTCGCCTCCTCGGGCAGCTCGAGACCGCGCTTGATACCGTCCAGTCCGGCCGCCAGCGTGACCGTGTTCACCAGGTACGGGTTGGCCATCGGGTCCGGGCTGCGCAGCTCGATGCGGGCGGCCGCCTGCTTGCCGGGCTTGTAGATGGGCACGCGGATCATGGCCGCGCGGTTGCGCATGCCCCAGGTGGCGTAGCGCGGGCCATTGCCCACACCCGCTGAAAGGCGCTTGTAGGAATTCACCGTCGGATTGGTGATGGCGCTGATCTCGGACGCGTGCGCGAGGATGCCCGCCATGTAGCTCTTGGCGATGGGCGACAGGTGGTTCTTGGAGTCATCGCCCCAAAAGACGTTGTTGCCATCGCGGTCGAACAGAGACTGATGCAGCAGCATCGCCGAGGAGGAGCCCTTGGCGATGGGCTTGGGCATGAACGAGGCGTGGATACCGGCCTCGTAGGCGCAGGTGCGGATCACGTGCTTGGCCGTCATGATGGCGTCGGACATGGTGAGCGCCTCGGCGTGGCGCATCGAGATGCCGTGCTGCGAGCGGCCGGAGCTGTGGAAGGTGTACTCGACCGGTATGCTCATCTTCTCGAGCATGAGGACGGTGGAGCGGCGCAGGTCGCGCGCGGAATCGGACGGCGAGAGGTCGAAATAGCCCACCGCGTCCATGGGCTCCGGCGTGCGCTCGTCGGGGAAATAGTAGAACTCGAGCTCGGCACCGACGTTCATGATGTAACCGAGCTTCTCGGCGCGGTAGAACATGCGGCGCAGGCACTCGCGAGAGTCGCCCGCGAACAGCTCGCGGTCGGGCGTGCACACGTCGCAGAAGATGCGCGCGGCGCCGTCGTGCTTGGGTCGCCACGGCAGGACCTGAAAGGTCGAGGGGTCGGGGAAGGCCAGCATGTCGGCCTCATCCGGCGAGGTGAAGCCCTCGATCGCCGAGCCGTCGAAGCCGATGCCCTCCTCGAAGGCGACCTCGAGGTCCTCAGGACTGATCGCGAAGCTCTTGAGGCGGCCGAGGACGTCGGTGAACCACAGGCGGATGAAGCGGATGTCGCGCTCCTCGACGGTGCGCAGGACAAAGTCGATGTTCTGCTGCTGATCCATATGCGAACCCTTTCACATGCGATGGCGCCAGAGTTCGTCCATGTTCGCATACGAATGTTTCAGCTGGGTTTCCCGCATGGGGAATGCACCGAAACGGGAGCCGCTGAAAGGCAAATCGAAGTTTTGCCGCAGTTTTTTGAGACCTGCAGACTAGACACGCCAACCGCATCCCTCTGAACAGGGGTTTTATTTCGAAGATTTGCGAATCTACTCCAAAAGCATCGAAAAACTGCGGCAGAACTTCATGTCTCGATTTGTACCTGTCCCCGATCGCCCCGAGTCGCGATTTGTACCTGTCCCCGATCGCCCCGAGTCGCGATTTGTACCTGTCCCCGATTGCAACGTGTCCCCGATTGCAATGCTAGGGACGCTCGTCGAGCGCGCCGTTGCGATACGCCTCGAGCAGGGACCGCAGGTCGCTGATCTGCTCGCGGATCTGCACGCCCGTGTCCGTGTCGCTCACCATGCGACGGCGCTCGGCCACGTCGAAGCGATCGGTCTCGCTCACGATGTCGGCATTGCGGGTGAGCACGGCCTCGACGCTCTCGAACGCCTGATGCGCCTTGAGGCGGCACCCGCGCGAGCTCGAGATGAGGGTGTAGCCCGCGATCCCCGTCTTGGGGTGGTAGGCGCTGCAAAACCCGCCGTCGATCACAAGCAGGCGGCCGTTCGCTCGGATGGGACGCTCACCCTCGGCGGTGTGCACCGGCGTATGCCCGTTGACGATGTGCCCCGAACCGGAGGGCATGCCGAACTCCGCCATGATGGCGTCGCAATTCGCCTCGTCTTTGGTGAGCTCGAAATAGGGGTCCATGGGCTCGACCCAGCACGACGGATCGTCTATGTAGGAGCGCTCGAAGGTCTTCACCAAACGACCGCTCGCCGGCGACTTCATGCCGATCCAGAGGTACCACATCCAATCGAGGGAGTCCTCGTCGCGGTCGCGCCAGGCGCGGCGCGCGATATCGTCGCAAAAATCGAGGTAATCGCTGCCGCTGCGCCACGTCCCCAGGCAGCTCATGCTCGAGAACGTGCCGTCCTCGTTCATGGGCACGCAACCGTGGAACAGCAGATTGCGGTTGCGCGCGAGGTGCATGGAGCCATGGCTGTACAGGAATTCGATATGGCGGCGCAGGTGACCCGAACTCGTGAACTCCTCGACCAGCCGATCGATCAGCGCCTGCTCCTCGCCCGTAAGCTCATACGGATGCGCGGGGTCGACCGTGGGAAAGTCGTTCGTGGCCAACTTGTGCGACCGCCCGTCGTCCAGCACCACGGTCCCGTAGTCGCGGTCGATCTTGCCCAGCAGCAGGCGATCCTCCATGTCAAAATCCGGATGACGCATGATGACCTGTCCCTCGAGCTTGAACAGGAGGACGTTGATCGCCTTCGCCATCGGCGTGAGCCCCGCCGTGAAACCGGTCGCGTTGGGCGCCACGGGCTGGTAGGTCCGCTCGGCGAACGCCATCAGCTCGCGCAGGGAGATGCCGTAGTCGTTCTCCAGGATCTCGTAATTGCCGTAGCGCAGGTTGTTGCGCAGCACCGTGATGATGCACGCGGGCTGGCCGGCGGCGGCGCCCATCCATAGCAAGTCGTGGTTGCCCCATTGGATGTCCAGCGAGTGGTATTCCATCAGGCGGTCCATGATCTTGGAAGCCCCGCCGCCGCGATCGAAGATATCGCCCACCAAGTGGAGGTGGTCGATGACCAGGCGCTTGATGAGGTCGGACAGCGAGCAGATGAAGTCCTCGCCCGCATCCGTCTCGAGGACCGAGTCGATGATGCGCTCGTGGTAGCGCACGCGGTAGTTATTCTCATCCGGATGCGTGTGCAGCAGCTCATCGATGATGTAGGCGTAGTCGCGTGGGATGGCCTTGCGGACCTTGGAGCGCGTATAGCGGCTGGACAGGGAGCGCGCCACCTGGAGCAGGCGCTCGAGCATGACCTTGTACCAGCTCGGTGTTGCGATGTGCTGCAGATGCGCCAGCTTGAGCTTCTCATGCGGGTAATAGATGAGGGTGCACAAGTCGCCCTTCTCCTCCTCGGAGAGATCCTCGCCGAAGATGTCGTCCACATGCTCGCGGACCACGCCCGAGCAGTTGTTGAGGATGTGCAGGAACGCCTCGTATTCGCCGTGCAGGTCGCTCATGAAGTGCTCAGTGCCCTTGGGCAAGTTGAGAATCGCCTGCAAGTTGATGATCTCGGTGAACACCGCTTGCTGCGTGGGGAATTGCTCCGAGAGCAGGCGCAGGTACTTGAGGGATTGGTCGGCGCGGGCGGTCATGGGCGCTGCGCCTCCTTTCTGCTGGACGGCAGAGATGCACCTTCAGGTTACCACGCCCCGTCACACGACCGCCAAACCCCAAACGGGGACAGGCGCGAATCGGGGCTTGGGCGCAAAAAGCCCCCGTGCTAAGCGGGGGCTTTCGAGAGTTGTGCATATGGCGCGGAGAAACATCACTCCCGATGTGAGAGGGCCCGAAGCTCACCGCCGCTCAACCGAGATGTTCTTGGAAAGGCGGTCGGCGATGGAATCGGCGCCCTCGCAGGCCGGGCACGACGAGCGCTTGGAAGTCGCGCAGCTCGCGCATGATCCACCGCATGACCCGGCGCTCGCGCAATCACCGCACGTGCCCTTTTTACGCACGCGAGCAACCACAAGAGCAAATGCAATTGCAACAATACTCAGAATTATGAAATCTATAGGTCCCATTATGCATTATTTCCTTTACGCGTTGAGTTCATGAAATCAAAATGTCGACTTTTGGCAACTTCATTCTCGCCAACGCGATCATATTCCCCGGCGAACGCGGCAAAACACGAGATGCGTCCCTCATATAATGCCCCGCTACTCCCGAACCTCGATTCGATGTTACCAAAAGTCGACTGAATGACATCGGGACCTCGACGCTCGGCGCGCCTAGTTCCCCATCACGGGCTGAACGGCGGAATCTGCCGCTTCATCGTCCCAGGCATAGCTCGGCATGGGGCGCAACAGCTGGAAGACGATCGCGACCGCGAACGCCGCCGCAACGATGGTCCACACGCTGAAGACGCCATTGGCAGCCAGGTAGAACTGGTTGATCATGAGACCGACCACCCAGGCGAACCCGCACTCATACCCAAGTGCGACAGCGGTCCACTTGCCCGAGTTCATCTGGGCTCGGATGGTGCCCATGGCGGCGAAGCACGGGGCGCACAGCAGGTTGAACGCGCCGAACGCGGCGATGGCACCGGCGCTGGGGAAGAGCGCCGCGAATGCGGACCACAGGCTCGGATCCGTCTCGGTGGCATCGGCCAGATGCAGCAGCGACGCGGCCGTCGCCATGACGTTCTCCTTGGCCACGAGGCCGGTGACGGACATGGCGGTTGCCTGCCAGGTATCGAACCCGAGCGGAGCGAAGACCCAGCTCACCGCACCGGCGACCATGGCGAGCAGCGAGTAGTCGGTGAACTCCGAAGGCGCGCCCTCCATGGCGGGCAGGTAGCCGAAGACACCGTCGAACATGCCGAAATTGGACAGGAACCACACCACGATGGTGGACGCGAAGATGATGGTGAAGGCCTTCTTGATGTAGGCGCTCACGCGCTCCCACACATGCAGCGCCCAGCTGCGCGCGCTCGGCATATGGTAGCTCGGAAGCTCCATGACAAACGGGGTGGGACGGCCGGCGAACAGGCGCGTCTTCTTGAGCATGATGCCCGAGACGATGACCGCGACCACGCCCAGGAAGTAGAACAACGGGGCGATCCACGTGGACTCGGCGTCACCGATGAGCGCGCCCATGACCAGCGCGATAACGGGGAGTTTGGCGCCGCAGGGAATGAACGTGGTGGTCATGACCGTCATGCGACGATCCTTCTCATTCTCGATCGTCTTGGTGGCGAGTACACCGGGAACGCCACAGCCCGTTGATACGAGCATGGGAATGAACGACTTGCCCGACAGGCCGAAGCGACGGAACACGCGGTCCATGACGAACGCGACGCGTGCCATGTAGCCGCAGTCTTCGAGGAAGGACAGCAGCACGAACAGGACGAACATCTGGGGAATGAAGCCGAGCACGGCGCCCACGCCGGCGACGATGCCGTCGCACACCAGGGAGATGACCATATCGGACGCGCCGACGGCGGTGAGCCAGCCTTCGAAGAGCGCGGGGACGGACGGCATGGCGGTGCCGAAGAACTCCCAACCCTCGCCGAAGAGATTGTCGTTCACCCAGTCGGTCATGGCGGTGCCGAAAGTCGAAATGGCGAGGTAGTACACGGCGAACATGATGGCGGCGAAGATCGGCAAGCCGAGCCAGCGATTAGTCACGATGCGGTCGATCTTCTCGGAGGTGCTCATGCGAGCGGGGGCCCGGTGCAGGCAGCCGTCGACGATGTGCGCGATGAGGCCGTAACGCTCACCGGTGATGATCGACTCGGCGTCGTCGTCGCAAGCGCGCTCGCACGCGGAGACGAGTTCCTCCACGCGAGATGCGGCCCCGCTCGAAAGGTTGAGTTCTGCGGTCGCCTCGGCATCGCGCTCGAAGAGCTTAACGGCGAAGTAGCGACGGCGAGCAGGGTCGACGGAAGCCGGAATCAGGGCCTCGACCTGGGCGAGCACATCTTCGATCGAACGGTCGAACGCATGGCGCGGACCCGCGGCGTCTGAGGCGGCGACGGTCCTTGCCGCGCCTCCCCCAGCACACCCCGCGGCCTTGCGCGCCACTGCGATGAGGCCGTCGACCCCCTCGTTCTTGAGCGCCGAGATCATCACGACCGGACAACCCAGGCTCTTCTCGAGCGCAGCGACATCGATCTTGTCGCCATTCTTCTCAACCAGATCCGCCATGTTGAGCGCTACCACCACGGGCAGGCCCGTCTCGATGACCTGCAGCGCGAGATAGAGGTTGCGCTCCAGGTTGGTGGCGTCGAGCACCTGGATCACGACGTCGGGCTCGCCGCCCATAAGGTAGTCGCGGCTCACGCGCTCCTCGGGGCTGTAGGGGGACAGCGAATAGATTCCGGGCAGGTCCGTGATGAGCACGCCCTTGTCGCGCGACAGGGGCGCCTCCTTCTTCTCGACGGTGACGCCGGGCCAGTTGCCCACATAGCCGTTGGCACCGGTGATCAGGTTGAACAGTGTCGTCTTGCCGCAATTGGGGTTACCGGCAAGCGCGATGTGCAGCATTGGATTCGCCATGCGATCCTTCTTTTCTCTTGGCTTTGAAACGTGCTCGTTGCTGAGTCGGGCCGCGATCGAAATGCCACCTGGCATCTCATATATGTTAGATTCGGCTAACTCTACCTGTAGAAATATGCCCGTTGCGGCGCCTTAGGCGACCTCAACGATGGCGGCCTCCTCCTTGCGGATGGACAGCTCATAGCCGCGTACGGTGATTTCGACCGGGTCGCCCAACGGAGCGACCTTCACGACCTTGAACGGCGTGCCCTTGATGAGGCCCAGATCCATGAGGTGACGACGCAGAGCGCCTTCACCATGGAGCTTGACGATGGTGGCGCTCTCCCCCACCTTCACATCTGCCAGCGATTTCATGCTTCCCCCTTTCCGCAGATCAAAGAACATCCCATGCGTCCACGCGCCTCGACCAACGCGCACGTTGAACCCCGCGACATAACGACTCCGCACCCGTGCCCCAAGGGGCGCGGGCAGCGAGCGCGACCTCGCCTGGGCCGCCATGCAAACTCACCTAGGCGGCCATGATGTGCTGGGCGACCTTGGAATCCAAGCCGAACCGCGCGCCCTTTACGAGCACGATGACATTGGACACCGAGGAGGAGACGACGTGCACCTCGGCGCCGTCGACAAAGCCGATCTCCTGCAGATGGCGTTTCATGTCCTCGTTGCCGCGCACTCGGCAGACCGTGACAGTCTCGCCCGCGCGGAACAACGACAGCGGCATAGCCGAACCATGTTTCTGCATGACAAAACACCTCCTATGGAATGTTCACCTATGTAAACTAGCACAGTGGAAGCACATTATGCTCGAGAAGTTTGCCATGCGCTACATTTTTCACGATACAGAAACGGCCTCCCATCCGGTTCATGGGAGGCCGTTTCCCACGCGCTTGCCCCGCGAGTCAAATGGGAGCTTCCTCTCGCTTGCTCCGAAACGAGAGCACAGGTAGGAGCTGCGCCTCGCTTGCTCCGAGACCCAAATGGGAGCCGCTTTTCTCTCACTCGCCCCGAAAGGACGACGCTCTAGCCCAAAAGAGAGAGGAGGCGACGCTTGTTCTCAAGGAACCCCTCGGTCAACGCATATGTCTTGCGCCCAGCGCGCGGGCAATCGATGCGCACCGAGCCAACAATGCCCGTCGGCTCGCCTGCCTGCGGGTTTCCGCGCATGACGAATACTTCGTCGGTAAGCGTGAGCGCCTCGTCGATATCGTGGGTCACCACGAGCGCCGTGGTGCCCATGCGCTCCACGACGTCGAGAAACCACGTGTGCATGTCCGCCTTGGTAAAGGCATCAAGTGCCGAGAACGGCTCATCGAGCAGCATGAACTCCTGCGAGAACAGATAACTTCGCAGCAACGCGGCACGCTGGCGCATGCCGCCCGAAAGCTCACTTGGCCAGCGGTGCTCGGTGCCCTCCAAACCGAAGATCCCAAAGAGCTCGGCCGCGCGCGAGCGGGCCTCCTCAACCGACACACCGCGCAGCACCAGAGGCAACGACACGTTGTCGATGATGCGCTTGTGCTGCAAGAGCAGGTCTTTTTGCAGCATGTACGACAGACGGCCGGGACGACCGGTGATATCCTCACCATCCAGCAGAACACGGCCGGCGCGCGGCGATGCTAGGCCCGAGATCACATGGAACAACGTGGTCTTGCCGCACCCGGAGGGACCGAGCAGACAAGCCACCTGCCCCGTTTCCACCACAAGCGATATGCCCCGGAGAACCTCAAGCTCCCCGAAGACCTGAGAAACGTCTAAGATCTCAAGTTTTGCCATGTTTCCCCGTTCCCATTATTGAAACCCCGCCTCTGGCGAACGTTTTGCCCTCGATTTTGGATTTTACGAGCCATCGCTTTTTGGCGACCTGCAGTTTTACTCCGCCCCATCCTGAGCGGAACCGAAAACGTGCCCAAAACGTTCGCCAGAGGCGTGGTCTCGTTATTTTGACACCCCGTTCGGAAACCTTCGGCGGCAAATCACCTGTGCCTGCATCGCCCTTCGGCAGGCAAACCGCCCGCGTCGCGGCCCCGGATCACATGCATTCGAGGACCCGGCTCATTGCAAGCCACTTCGATCCCCAAACGCACGAGCCGATACGACTCTCAAACACCAGATCATCCGAAGGCCTTACGCCTGAAACTTATCGGACATGCCCGCGCCGGGCTCGATCGGGTCGGCGAACCCTTGGTCGCTCACCCACTCGAAGAAGGCGTCCCAACGCTTTTGGTCGATCTCGCCCCAAGTCTCGGCGTCCGCCTGATACTGCTCGGCGAGGTAGGTCTGGCTCGCCACCACGAGCTCCTCCTCGAGCTCGGGCGCGGCCTTGAGCAGGACCTCCGCCGCACCCTTCGGGTCGGAAATGCAATCCTCGTACCCGCGACGGGTGGCGTCCATGAACGCCTGCACCATCTCGGCGTCCTTCTCGATCACGTCGTCATTCGCGATGATGACCGGCGTGTAGAAGTCAAAGACGGGGTCGATATCGGCAAAGGCGAAATAATTGGTATCGAGGCCGGCGAGCTTGCACTTCTCGCCCGCCCAGGCCCAGTAGATCCAGATGGAATCGACTTGGTCGGTCGACAGAGCGGTGACCTCGTCCGTCACTGTGGAGGGGATCATCTCGACCTGGGAGAAATCCCCGCCATCCGCCTCGACGCAACGCTCGATCACACCCTGCTCGATGGGCAGCTCCCACGTCGCATAGGTGTGGCCTGCCATCTCGGCGGGGCTCGTGATGCCCTTGTCCTTCATGCTGATGATGCCCGAGGTGTTGTGCTGGATGATCGCGGCGATGGCGGTCACGGGCAGCTTGTCGGAACCGGAAACGTAGGCCGCCATGGTGTCCTGGAAGCTCACACCGAACTCCGCGTCACCCGCGGCAACCAGGGCGTCCGCGCCGTTCTCGGGGGCCTGGACGATCTCGACCTCGAGTCCCGCCTCCTTGTAGTAACCGCGCTCGGCGGCCACGTACACGCCGGTGTGATTCGTGTTGGGGGTCCAGTCCAGGGCGAAGGTGACCTTGCGCAGCCCTCCCTCGGCGACCGCATCGGAGCCGGCGGGCTTCTCCGCGCCACCGCACCCCGCGAGTGCGGCGGCGCCGACCGCACCCATCCCCGCCACGCCTGCGCGCAGCAGCGCGCGACGCGAAACCATGCGGTCGATCATCAGCGTGTTCATATTGCTCTTCTGCATGGAAAACTCCTTGTCATTGAAACGGCGGACGACCTCGGTCGATGGACGCGTGGCCCTTACATCCGCCTATCGGTTGGTATCGGCGCGGCGTTCCCAGGGCATGGCGATGCGGCGCACAGCGTCGACCGCCCACATGAGCAAGAGACTCAAGCCCGAGATCAAAAAGATCACCGCGAACATCTTGTCGAACGAATACGCCTTGCGCACACGCGTCATGTACACGCCGAGACCCGAGAACCCACCGAGCCACTCGGCGATCACCGCACCCACGATGGCGTAGGCGGCTGAGATCTTGAGCCCGGAGAAGAACTGCGGCATGGCCGCGGGCAGCTTCACATGGCGCAGGATCTGCAGGCGCGTGGCGCCCATGGCGCGCATCAGGTCGATCTCGTCGGGATCGACCGAACGCAGTCCCTCGAGCATTCCCACCGTGATGGGGAAAAACGTCGCCACCACGATGAGCACCACCTTGGGCAGCATCCCGTAGCCGAACCACAGCACTAAAAGCGGCGCGATGGCGACCGTCGGAATCGTCTGCGTGAGCACCACGATGGGGTAGAACGCACGGTACAGCAGGTCGAAGCGGTCCATGGCGAGGGCAGCGGCGAAGCCGAGGGCAACGCCGGCGGCAAGACCCAGCCCGGCCTCGGTCAGCGAGGTCGCAGCATGCCCGACGAGCAGGGGCCAATCGCCCACAAGCGCCTGTACCACGCGAATCGGGCTCGGCAGCATGAACGGGGGCACGAGACCGGCAGAGCACACCAACTGCCAGATCGCCAGCAGCGCGGCGATCGTCATCGGGGCGGCGGCACGAGAGAGCATGCGGTTGCGGACGGGCGCCTTGCGCATCGTTCTCGCCTTACGCATCGTTCTCGTGGTACTTGGAGATCTTCTCCTCGGTGGTGAGGACCCCCTCCTCAGGCGCGAAGAAAATCTTGACGTAGGTGGCCACCTCGGGGGCGCCTGCCTCGACGCAGATGCGGTTCACACCCGCCACGACCTCCATGCACAGGTCGTACTCGCCCTGGATGGTGGTCTCAAACGGGCCGACGTAGGCATCGGGGAACTTGGTCTGGATGTAGGCGATCGCCTCGTCGACGATGCGGCAAACCTCGTCGTTGCCACTGACGCGCTGGGGCAAAACCTGGATCGCGACACTTGCTTCCATGAGCATCCTTTCCGAGGCCACGAAAAAGCGGGCCCCTCGTTTTCCGTAGGGGCCCGTCCGCTCGTTCATGGCAAACGCTTCTAAGCAAGCGCCACGTCGGTTTGGAACAAGGCTGCTCGATCCCTACGCCGGCATTACCCGGATCAGGTTGCGGGTCGAAGCGGTGTGGGGCGATGCGGCGCGACGGCCACCCGAAGCGATGCGGCGGCTTCGATTGCCGGGCAAGCGCTTCCTGCTCCCCACGGGCTTCCTCTCAGCCGGCCTCCGCCAGCTCCCCGTTGGTACGACAGTGAGTATAGAACAAGATGAGACCGATACGAGGGACGCATCCGTGGTTGTTGAGACCGATACGAGGGACGCATCCGCGGTTGTATTCCGTGCCGACGCAAGGTGGGCGCGACGCTGGATAATTTCAGAGATTTCCCATTGACGACCAAATGAGCGTCTGGCCATCTTCCCTAGGGGAATGATATGCAATACCCCGTCGAAAGGAGCGCACATGCCCCGCGTCCTCATGATCGTCGGCTCGCTACGCGAGCACTCCTTCAATCGCCAACTCGCCCGCGAGGTCATCCACATTATCGGCGATCGCGCTGAGGTCGAAGAACTCGATTGGCACGATGTGCCCCTCATGAACCAAGACATCGAATGGCCGACGCCCGAGGCCGTCCAGCGAGCACGCGACGCGGTGGCGCAAGCCGACGTCCTTTGGTTCTGCTCGCCCGAATACAACTATCAAATCCCCGGCGGGCTCAAGAACCTCCTCGATTGGCTCTCGCGCCCCACCGATGAGCACGACCGGACGAGCCCCTCCGCAATCCGCGGCAAACACGCGGTGATCTGCGGCGCCGCGGGCAAGAGCGCCGCAGCGGGCATGCGCAAGCAACTCGAGGCGCTCTTGGGCACCCTGGCCGTCGAAGTTCTCGAGGGCGACGGCCTGGGGATCTCGCTCACGCCGGAATCGTGGCAGACAGACGTCCTCACCCTCGAACCCGGCACGCAGGGAATGCTCGACGCACTCGTCGATGACGCGCTGCGCAAGCTGAATCATTAGCCGGCGGACGTGCGGGGCGGCGCGAAGCTCAGCGCAAGACGCGGCGATGCAAGACGATGCCCACCGCTATGGCGATGGCGGTGAGCGCGCACAGGGTCGCCAGGTACAGCATGAGGCTCCCTGGGGTGACGGCGCCCTCCAGCGCGACGATGGACGCGTTCAGCAACATCACGGCCCTCCCTTCGCCTGTCTGCGGCGGCACGAACGGCCGCGCGGGGAGTCGCCACCGGCGCGGACCAATTCACCAACCTGAAGGTACCGCTCCGATGTCAGGACGGGGTAAGCGCCCGGTCAACGTGTATAAGCATGTCCGACAGCAAGCGCCTGCACGCGAAAAGCGCCGCCCGGATAAACCGAACGGCGCTGATCACAATGATGATGAGAGCGAGACGGGAACGAGCACCCACCAGACGGGCTACTCCAGGCGCAGGCCGACTTCCTTGAGCTGAGCCAAGCTCACCTCGGACGGAGCCGCGGACATGAGGTCGCTGCCGCTGCTCGTCTTGGGGAACGCCATGACGTCGCGGATGGAGTCGGTGCCGGCCAGCAGCATGCACACGCGGTCGAGGCCGAGCGCGAAGCCGCCCATGGGCGGGGCGCCGAACTCGAGGGCCTCCATGAGGAAGCCGAACTGGGCGCGGGCGCGCTCCTCGGTGAAGCCCATGAACTCGAGCATCTTGAGCTGAAGCTCGGCGTCGTGGATGCGCATGCCGCCACCGCCGGCCTCGAAGCCGTCCATGACGAAGTCGTAGGTGCAGGAGCCCATCTTGAGCGGGTCCTCGTCGAGCAGGTGCAGCTCGTCGACATGGGGCAGCGTGAAGGGCTGGTGCTCCGCCTCGTAGCGCTGGCCCTCCTCATCCCAATGGAAGAGCGGGAAGTTCACGACCCACAGGAAGTCGTGGCCCTCGCGCGGGATCTCCAGCGCGTCGGCCATATGGGAGCGCATGCCGCCGAGGATCTCGTTGGCCTCGAGGCGCGGGCCGGCGGCGAACATCACGAGGTCCCCGGGCTCGACGTCGCAGCGGCTACGGAGCTCGGCCATCTCCTCGTCGGTGAAGAACTTGACGATCGGGCTGTTCACGGAGCCGTCCTCGCGGAAGGCGATCCAGGCGAGGCCCTTGGCGCCGAAGGTCGCGGCGACCTTGGCGAGCTTGTCAATCTGAGCGCGCGGCCAGGCGCCGGCGCCCTTGGCGTTGATGGCCTTCACCACGTGGCCCTCGGTGGTGGCGGCGGAGGCGAACACCTTGAAGGCGGAGTTGGCGAACACGTCGGTGAGGTCGGTAAGCTCCATGCCGTAGCGGGTGTCGGGCTTGTCGGAGCCGTAGGTGTCCATGGCATCCCAATAAGAAATGCGGCGCAGCGGCGTGGGCATCTCCACGCCCACGCGGGCGAACGCATCGGATAGCACGTCCTCGAGCTGGGCCATGACGTCGTCCTGCTCGACGAAGCTCATCTCGATGTCCACCTGCGTGAACTCGGGCTGGCGGTCGGCGCGCAGGTCCTCATCGCGGAAGCACTTGGCGACCTGGTAGTAGCGCTCGACGCCGCCGACCATGAGCAGCTGCTTGAGCAGCTGAGGGGACTGCGGCAGGGCATAGAAGTTGCCCGGCTGCAGGCGGCTGGGCACCACGAAGTCGCGCGCACCCTCGGGCGTGGACTTGAACAGCGCCGGCGTCTCGACCTCGGTGAAGGCGCGGTCGTGCAGGGCGGAGCGGATGGCGAAGGTGAAATCGGAGCGCAGGCGCAGGCGGGCGGCCATCTCCGGACGGCGAAGGTCCAGGTAGCGATAGCGCAGGCGCGTGTCCTCGGCGGTCTCGATGCCGTCCTCGATCTGGAACGGCGGGGTCTTGGAGCGGTTGAGTACCTCGGCATGGTCGACCAGGACCTCGATCTCGCCGGTCGCGAGCTTGGGGTTCACCGCGTCGTGGCCGCGATCGCGCACGACGCCGTGGACGCGGATGGGCCACTCGGGACGCATGGTCTCGGCGATTCTAAAGGCGTCGCCGTCGGAATGCTCGGGGTCGAAGTTGATCTGCGTGATACCCTCGCGGTCGCGCAGGTCGCAGAAGATCAGGCCGCCGTGATCGCGGCGACGGCTCACCCAACCGGTAAGGGTGACCTCCTCGCCGATGTTGGCGGCGCGCAGCTCGCCGCAGGTACGAGTATGCATGGAGTGCAGGTTTGCGGGGTTGGTGGCAGGCATCTCGGCCATAAGCCCTCCTTTGGATCTGCGCCGCCCCGTGCCGTAGCGGGCGGCTGGTGTACAGACTGCCGGGGCGCGTAGACAGCGCGGCTCGGCATGCGTTGTCGCGCATGACGGGACTCGATACGCAAAATGCCCGCATTCGATAGGGCGCAGCTCCAGATGAACCAGCACCCAGCAACAAAGTTTAGGCAAGATCGACACGCGGCGCAAAAGCCGCCCCTCGAGTGCGACAGCTCACAAGCATACAGGAAAGCCGAGCGCCTCATCACAGAAGAGTACCCGGCTCACGCGCTCTTAACAGGCTGGGAACATTGGAGGAGGGCTATTACCGTATGAGGCTCGGCCAAATCACTGCACAGGCACCATTTCAACGTTGCCGATAGACCCACCCCTAACAGACCCATTATCGCGAATGACGTTACTTGCTCCCGAACGTGCAATCCAAGCGCTCGAGAAGGCAAGCGGCCCAGTTGCACTGCGTTGAGTATGCAGAGTGCGTAGCGCCCCGATGACCAAAAGCGGCAACAACGGTCAAGCGCTGCGTATTGTCAAACAGATACAACTCGTCACAGAGCGGAGCGGCCTCAAGCAGGTGATCAATGGATTTACGATACCTCGACACGACCTCTTGAGGATCAATCGCATGACCGCCCAATGCAACGCGATGCGCAATCCTCTCGTTTGCAACCTCAGGTGAATCAACGCCGACGTAGCACATAACAACATGGTAGCCCAGGTCGTGAGCGCGCTTTATATCTCGCAAACACGACCTGCCGGAAAGCGTTGTCTCCTGATTAAACGATACACCCCGACCAAAGTACTCATTGATGAGCTTGATCGCTTCTCGACCAGCGCGCATTTGAGCTCGAATATCCGTGGGGTCATCGCCATTCGCAACGAGAATCTCGTCGGGATTTATCCTGGGAGCGCCGAGATCGCTTTCCCTACGCGCCCACAACCCCGATCGGTATAGCGTAGACTTACCAGCGCCGTTGATACCGGCAAAGACGATATAGCGCGGCTTCATCTCACCAGACACCCTGCGCCACCAGCTCTCGCTGCCTCTGCTGAAGGAAGAAGTCGGAAACCATCAAGTAAAACCGGCGTTCGTCATCCGATTCCGCCGCAGCAAGGACGGTCGCATCATATGCCCCAGCCAGAACCTCGCGGCAGGCCTCGTAGAGCTCATGCGCCCGAGCACCACGTTGGCATTGAGTCGATTCCTCGGGGTCATCCTTCATGTCAAGAGACGGGCGGCCAACGCGCACCCCACTTTTCAGCCGAAGAACCACAGACGAGCGATCGACCACCCAAGTGCCCCCCGCCTTATGGCCATCGAGCACGCCATCCCTGAGCATCCTGCGAACGCGAGCAGCACTCACTCCCAGCATTTCTGCAGCTTGAGAAACAGTCATCACAACCTCCCCTATGTTGCAGGCATGTATTTCCGCTGCCATTAATTATTTCGTTTTCGAGATAATTTGTCTAGGAGCACAAGCACTTCACGAAGGGCGGCATTTTTCGCTCCACCTTACAAGACTGCAAGGAAACCGTAAGGCGATTCGATGGAGGGACAGCCGACCATCCCGCACAATTCCCTACGGCGTATTCACCGCGATAAAAAGGACCCGCCTGTACGGGAGCACACTTCGCCTCTCACCCCTCAAACGAATCGGCACGCACATGGGGCATCGATGCCTTCACGCTCAAGCTCATCGCCATGCTCTGCACGCGCTCGATCATGTGCCTGATCGAGCGCGTGCGCGACCGTGATGCGAGTATGGTTGTCCGCACCGGTGCGTTGTTCGGCGCGATCGGTCTTTGTGGGCTCTCCCTCACGTGCGAAGAAGGCCTGTACCTGTTGCCCGTCCTCGGCTGCTTCTACTTTCTGCACGAACGCCGCGGACTTGCCTGCGCGGGCATCGCGGCATGATGCACCGTCCTGTTCGCAAACGCGTTCTTGGGCTGGCAGTCCGGCGCGACCGGCATCTCGCTCATGAGTACCCTGTGCTTCGACAGCGAGTGGATGACGGTCGCCGTGATTCCGTTTGTCCTGCTGTACAGCGGCGAGCGCGGGCGGAATACGCGCGGGGCCAAGAACCTCTTCTACTGGTTCTATCCCGCTCACCTGTGGATCCTCATGGTCCTGGCACACCTGTTCGTTCGATAGAACATCGCGCACATTTTGCAGCCTCAATTTAGGAACTGTCCCCACATTGAGGTCCGCCCACAGCTAGAGGCCCTCGGCTTTGGTCGCGATGGCTTTGCCTATGCAGCACTCGGCTTTGCCTTTGCCTCCCTGGATTTTGCCTATGAAAAAATGCCGCTCAGGACCCCCAAACGGCATAATTCCATAGGCAATGTGAAGCACGTGCGCCTGTAAGGGCAACGAGCCCGTGAAGCCAACGTGCGCCTGCGAAGGCAGCAGACCTTACCCCGTGTTCTGCAAGCCGGCGGAAACGCCGGTGACGGTCTCCAGCACCAGGCTCATGAACTCGGCCTTGGCCTCCTCGGACAGCTCGTCCTGGTTGGCGCGCACCTCGCGCAGTGCGCGGACCTGCGCCAGCGACAGCGCATCCACGAACGGATTGCGCACGCGCACGGCCTGACCGAGCACGCGGCGGTGCTCCAGCGGCCACGCGTCGCCCACGATGCGCAGCACCCAGGAGCGCGTGAGCATCATCTCGTCGAGGACCTTGTCGGCCAGGTCGGCTCGGTCGCCGAGCGCGAGATACATCTTGGCGATGCGGTTGTCCGTCTTGGCGATCGACATCTCGATGTTGTCGATGAACGTGCTGAACAGCGGCCACTCGCGGTAGGCGCGCTGGAGCAGCTCAAGATCGCCGAGCTCCTCGCAGGCGGTGCCCAGGCCGTACCATGCGGCCAGGTTGATGCGCGCCTGGCTCCAGGAGAACACCCACGGGATGGTGCGCAGGTCGTCGAGCGACTTGGCGCCGAGGCCGCGCTTTGCCGGACGGCTGCCGATGGGCAGCAGGCCGACCTCGGTGAGCGGGGTGACGGTCGAGAACCACGGCGTGAAGTCCTCGGTGTTGAGCAGGTCGAGGTAGCGGGCGTGGCTCGCATCGTTCAGGCGGGCGGCCATGTCCGCATAGCGGGCGGTTGTCTCGGTGTTCACGCGCTCCACAGAGGGCGCGGAGTTCAACAGCGTTGCCGCGGCGACGGACTCCACATGGCGCTGCGCGAGCGCCGGGTTGCCGTAACGGGCGAAGATAACCTCGCCCTGCTCCGTCACCTTGAAGAAGCAGTTCACCGAGCCGGCGGGCTGGGCGAGCACTGCGCGGTTGGCCGGGCCGCCGCCACGGCCCACGGCGCCGCCGCGGCCGTGCATGAGCACGAGGTCGATATCGTTGCGATCGGCCCAGGCGACGATGCGCTCCTCGGCGGAGTGCAGCGCGAGCGTGGCGGTGGTGGGACCGGCGTCCTTGGAGGAGTCGGAGTAGCCGAGCATGACCTCCATGCGGCGGCCGGTCTGGGCGAGGCGCGCCTGCACGGCGGGCAGCTCGAGCATCTGCTCGAGCACGTCCACGCAGCCCTCGAGGTCCTCGAGCTGCTCGAACAGCGGGATGACGTCGAGCGCGGGAACATCCTCGGCATGCGCGAACGCGAGCTGCGCGAGCTCGTATACGTCGGCGACATGCTGGGCGCTCTTGGTGAACGAGATGATATAGCGGCTGGCCATCTTCTGACCGTAGCGCTTCTGGATGGACCCGATGGCGCGGAAGGTATCGAGCACCTCGCGGGTCATCGGCGCGAGCTCGCCGTGGATGCCGTTCTCGCGGATGTCGGCGAGGGCGCGGCTATGGACCACGGAGTGCTGGCGGAACTCCATCTCGACCATGTGGAAGCCGAAGGTCTCGGCCTGCCAGATGATCGTCTGAACCGGGCCGTAGGCGGCGCGGACGGCACCGGCGGCGGCAAGCGAGCGCTGCACCACGCGCAGATCGCCGAGGAACTCGTCGCACGTGCGGTACATGGTATCGGCATTGCGGGTCACAGTCGCATCCAGGCGCGCGGCCATGACGAGCATGACGGCGCGATGCGGCTCGGCATCCGAAATCTCACGGGCGCGCTCGGTGAGGACCTCGCTCATCTCGACCTGATGGCTCCACAGGTTCAGCAGCTCGTCGGACGGCTTGGTGTAGGCGGCCTCGAGGGTGAGGTTGCGACCCACACGGCGGCATTTATCCGCAAGCTTGGAGATCACGTGCGTTGCGTACTTGGCGGCGACCTGACGGCTCACCTTGGCGGTGACGTTGGGATTGCCGTCGCGGTCGGAGCCGATCCAGCTGCCCGGATGGAAGAACGCCGGGCACACGGGCGGGACCGTGCCCGCGTACTCGCCCAGGACCCAGTCGTCGAAGCGGCGGTAGATCACCGGGATGGTGTCGAACAGCGTGCTGTCGAAGATGTCGATGATGGTGTCGGCTTCCTCGACCGGCGTGGGTTTCTTGAGCGCGATGGGGCTCGTGCGCACCAGGGCGTCGATCTCCTGCAGCATGTGGCGCTCGTTTTCCACCAGGTCGGAGCCGCCCATGTAGGGGCGCTCCTCCAGCAGGCGGGCGATCCGGCGGATCTTGCCCTCGACGGCCTTGCGGCGCGCCTCGGTGGGGTGCGCGGTGAAGACGGGGTGGAACTCCAGGCGGGAGAGCAACTCGGTCGCCTTCGCACCGCCGACCTCATCGGTGAGCTGGCGGAACGCGACCGTGAGGGCATTCGCCGGGTCGACCGCGTCCTCCGTGGACACATGGCGCTCGCGCTCGCGCAGCTGGGCCACGCGGTAGTTCTCCTCAGACAGGTTCGCCAGATGGAAGAACGTGGTGAAGGCGCGCACGATGACCTGCGCCTGGTCGATGGGGAGGGAGTCGATGAGGGACACGGCGTCGCGGAAGGCGCGCGCGGAGGGAGTCTCGCCCGCGGGCATGCCCTGCTCGTCCACCTCCTCGCCATCCGCCTCGGCGCCGGGGTCGCCGGCGTTGGCGCGGATGACGCTCATCATCAGCTCGTCGAAGACGTCGAGCACACGGGCGTCGTACTCGCGCAGGATACGGCGCTCGAGGCGCAGGAACAGCGCGAGGTTGTCGCGGAGCTCGACGGGGATGTCGATATCGGACAGGACCTCGACCGCCGCCTCAAGATCGGTCAGGTCGATACGGCGGGTGCCCGACATGACCTCGGCGATCATGTCGCCGGTGAGCGCTTCGCCCAGACGCGGGGCCGCTTGCGTATTCTCTGCCACATTACCTCCTTCGTTGCTTGGCGCGGGACGCATCAGTCCCGCGGACCGCACTATTATAGGCAGGCGATGCGACCGCTACCAATTACTTTAGTGCACTAGAGTACATCTCCCGCTTTTCAACAAATTATCGGCGGACGGCGCAGATGTCCCGACGGATGGCCGCACTCGCGTCAAAAAACGGCGGGGCCACTCGCCCCGCCGCAACCATGCGATTCGACTTTCGCGCTACAGCGCCGCGATGACCTCCGCGGCGCTCGCGCGCTCGATCAGGTCCTCCTCGTGCGTGGCCATGTCGCGCAGCTTGACCTTGCCCTCGGCGAGCTCGTCGCCGCCGATGATCACTATGTGGGAGGCATCCAGCTTGTCGGCCTGCTTGAACTGCGCCTTGAGGGACTTGCCCTGGTAGTCGCACTCGGTGCGGACGCCGCGCGCGCGAAGCTCGAGCGCCAGGGCGAACACCTCGTCGCGCAGCTCCGCGCCGGCGTTGGCAACGTACACGCACTGATCGCCGGTGGCGCCCAAATCCACGCCCTGCGCCTCGAGGGCCAGCACGATGCGCTCAAAACCCACGGCAAAGCCCACGCCCGGGGTCGGCTTGCCGCCCTCGAGCTCCACAAGGCCGTCGTAGCGACCGCCGCCGCCGATGGAGCCCACGCCGGCGTCGGGCACCTCGACCTCGAACACGGTGCGGGTGTAGTAGTCCAGACCGCGCACGAGGGTCGGGTCCTCCACATACTCGATGCCCGCGGTATCGAGGTAGCGCTTGACCTGCTCGTAGTGCTCGCGGCACTCGTCGCACAGGTTGTCGCCCATGAGCGGGGCGCCCTTCATGACCTCGCGGCAGTGGTCGTTCTTGCAGTCGAACGCGCGCAGCGGGTTGAGCTCGGCGCGCTCGCGGCACTCGTCGCACATCTCGTCGGCGTGGTCGAGGATGAACGCCTTCACGCTGTCGCGGTAGGCGGGGCGGCACGCCGGGTCGCCCATCGAGTTGATGAGCAGGCGCAGGCGGCTCATGTCGAAGCCCAGCTGCTTGAAGAACTCCATGAGCATGATGATGCACTCGGCGTCGGCAGCGGCGCTCGGCGCGCCCAGCCACTCGATGCCCACCTGGTGGAACTGGCGCAGACGACCCTTCTGCGGACGCTCGCCGCGGAACATCGCCTCGGCGTACCACGCCTTGAACGGCGCGGACCCCTGCGGGACCAGGTTGTTCTCCACCACAGCGCGGACGACGCCGGCGGTACCCTCGGGACGGAGCGCCAAGCGCTGCTTGGCCTTGAGTTTGGCGTCGGTGCCCTCCTCCAGCACGCGGGCGAAGTTCGCGCCGGAAAAGACGCGGAACATCTCCTTGCGCACCACGTCCGTGGACTGGCCGATGCCGTGCACAAACACGTCGAGCTGCTCGATGGCGGGCGTCTCGATGGCGTCGAACCCGTAGGGCCCGAACACGCGCGCCGCGACCTCCTGCATCTTCTGCCAGGCGCGCATCTCGCGCCCGATCAGGTCCTTGGTGCCCTCTGCCTTCTGTGCCTGCATGTGGCCTCCCCTTCGCATGTCCCCTCGGCATCGACGGCCAGGAGGTGAATCGTCAATCTCCCCATTATAGGGGCATTCACCGGCATTCCCCATCATTTTCCATACACGGCGACCCCGCCGTCCCATCCCGCGGACGCGCAGCGCAAAGGGCCCGCCGTCCCATCCCGCGGGCGCGCAGCGCAAAGGGCCCGCCGTCAAGAGGCGGCGGGCCCGATGAGCCATCTGGCGTCCGGGGTTTACAGGTCGCGCGGCGGCTTACTGCTTGCGGCGCTTGGAAGCGAGGTAACCGCCGGCGATGGCAAGCGCGCCTGCGGCTCCGGCGGCGGCAACGCCGATCATCGAGGCGTCGCCGGTCGTGGGCAGGGCGGAGCCGGGCTTGGCGGGCTTCTGGCTGGCGGCGGCGCCCTTCTTCACCCAACCGCCGTACAGCGTCATGTCCTCGGAGACCGCGTCCTCATCGAAGTTCCATTCGTCCGAGAGGGTGCCGTCGGCGTTCTTGACCTTGAACCAGCCCTTGAACTCCCAGCCTTCGAGCTCGGGGTCCGCGGGGCGCTCGAGCTTGGAGCCCGCCTCCACCACGCGCGTGAAGGAGTCGCCGGCGCCGGTCTCGAAGGTGACGGTCACCTTGGCGACGGGCGCGGGTGCGGCGGAGTCGGTGAGCTGGACTTTGAGAACCTGCTCATCGACGACCTTGTTGCCATCGAGAGCCTGGACCTTGATCTCGTGGACCTTGGAGGTGTCCGCCTCGGCCACTGCCTTGTGCAGCGCCTCGTTGGCGGCGGAATCGGGCAGCACCACGCTGTAGTTGCCCGACTGGTTCGTGACGTTCAGATGGACGAGCGAGAGCAGGTCGATCGCGGGAGCCTTGCCTCCCTTGACGTCATAGGTGTAGACGCCCTCCTTGACGGACTCGGCAAAGACGAGCTTGACCTGCGCCACGCCGAGCTGGCCGTTCTCGTCGATCTCGAGGCCGGAGCCCGGGACGACGAACTCCTCGGCGGACGGATGGCTGAACGTGCCGCCCGAGATCTCGAGCGAGCCGTCGATCTTCTCGGGAGCGGGGAACGCGCCCTTGAAGGTGCCGCCGGAGATCTCAACGGAGCCGGAGGTATTTGCACCGCTCATCTTTTCCACGATGGTCGGCGCCTTGAACGTGCCACCCGTGATGACGAGCTCGCCCTTGTCGGCGACGTCATCGAGTTTGCCGTTCAGGACCGCGACCTTCTGGGAGTCGAACGTGCCGCCGGAGATCTCGGCGACGTTCCAGTTGAGGACCGCCGCCTGCTTGACGTTCTCGAACGAACCACCCTTGATGGTGAGCTGGCCGTAGTCGTCGTTCTTGATGGTGTTGAGACCGCCGACGAACCTACCGCCCTCGATGGTCATGATGGACGGGGCCTTGGTGGTGTTCTGCCCGCCGTTCTGCCAGCCGTTCTCGACGAGGCTGGAGAACTGGCCCTTGTTGTCGCTGCCCTGGCACACGGTCACGCCGCCCTTGATGGTCATGGCGCCGTGGTTCAAAAGCGTGTAGTAGCTGTTTCCGCCGGAGTTGTTCTCGTCTTTACTCGCCTCCATGGAACGGGAGAACGTGCCCGCTTCCAGGGTCGCGGTCGCACCGACTTTGTTGAAGACGGCCGCACGGGCGTGGGTGATGTTATCCACCACGCCGCCGCCCGCGGAATCGCGCACCGTCAGCGTGCCCTTGTTGGTGATGGTGTGATTGCCGTTGTTGGTGATCTTGTGACCGGCGAGGTCGATGGCGGCCGTGACGCCCTCTTCAACCACCACGTCTTCCTGAACGTCGGCAAGAAGCGAGACCGTCTGGCCGTTCGCGCTCTTCACCGCATCGGAGACCGTGGCGTATTGCGTAGCCGTGCCATCCGCGCCGATCACAACGGCGACCTTGTCCTGCTCGGCCTTGACCAGCTGGTTTCCCACCCACTGATGCCCTGCGGGCGCGGCGAGCTGGACGGAATCGGCCTTTTTGACCTGGACCTTCTCAGCACCGCTGGCAGCCACGAGCGAGGCCTGGGAGAGGTCGCCGCCCTGGATGTCGAGCTTGGCGGTATGGTCCCCCGCCTCTACGCACAGCTCGATGGGCCCCGTGATGACGGCACCGGGCTTGACCGTCACACTCACGGACTTGTACGACCTGAAACCGCATACGTCGAAGGCCACCTTGCCCCCGGCGGTGCCGGCGACGATCTGCGTACCCGCGCCGATCACGGTGTTGCCGTTGTTGTTGCTCAACGTATACTGGGTCGCCGTGCCGCCGACGAGCTTGACGTTCTCGAGCGTGAGGTTGGAGTAGTTCTGGATGAGGATGGCGGCATTGTCGGAGCGGATCGTGCCGTTCTTGATGGTAATGGTGCTGTTCTGGAGAAGCTGGAAGCCATTGGTCTCGGTATTCGGGGAACCGACCGTCGCCCCGTCGACCGTATAGGTGTGCCCGCCGAGGTCGAGCGTGAAATCAGTACCCGAGGGCACCGCTACGCCATCGCCGGAAGCGTCCTTGGAAAGGACGATGGTCTTGTTCGTAGATGTTTTGACGGCGTCGACCGCTTCCTTGAGAGACGCGTATGCCTGCCCCCCGATCTTGAAGTCGCCCTCCGAGGCGGCGTCATCGGCAGTTGCGGCGGGCTCATCAGCAACGACGTCATCGGCAGCAGTGCCACCGGCGGCGGCAGCGCGACCAGCGCTATCGGCGGTCGTGTCGTCCTCGGAGGTCGCAGGAGACTCAGCGGCCGCGACGGGCACTGCAGTCTCGCCGGCAGCATCGGTGTCAGAGGTCTCACCGGCAGCGGCGCCATCGGTGCCCTCGGCGGCCACGGCGCCCTTCGGGTCCACGTCCTTCGAAGCCGCTTCGCTCGCGGCATTCTGCCCTTCGGCGACGGTCGTCTGCTCGAGCGCGGGGGCGTCAGAACCGACGATTTCCTCGGCGATGGCGGCCATCGGCGTTGAGTTGAGCATCATGGCGGTGCACAGGCCCGCCGTCACGGCGACATGTGCGGTGCGCTTGAGCCTCATGTCCAATCCTTTCCCTGTTGTTACCTGCGCTTTCGCGACAGCTTTAATTCAAGATACCCCCCCCCGAAAGAAAATGGCAAGCTTCTATCGGCATGCGGCACCAAGAGGCCGCCCGCGGAAGAGGGAGACCCTGCAGGAGAGAAGCCGCCCGCAGGAAAGAAGCCGCCCGCAGGAGAGTGCGGCAGCAAAACAGGGGTGCCGCCCGAAGACGGCACCCCTGTGGCAACGGAAGAGGTCTTGCCCGCTACATTCAGTGACGGTTGCCGTTGCGGCGGCGCGATGTGCTCGCCACTCCCGCAATTGCCGCAGCAGCCCCGGCGGCGCCGGCGATCATCACCGGAAGCATGGAGGCATCGCCCGTCTGAGGCAGGCCGGAGCCCGGCTTGCCCTGCGACTGCCCGGGCTTCGAGGGATCGACGGCGCCGTTACCATCGTCACCCTGGCCGGGATTCGGGTCGGGCTGGGGATCGGGATCCGGATCGGGCTCAGGATCCGGACCGGGCTGGGGATCGGGATTCGGGTCCGGATTCGGCTCGGGCTCCGGATTCGGCTCGGGCTCCGGATTCGGGCCGGGCGCGGGCTCCTCATAAGGGGCCAGACCGGTGAGCGCATTGGCGAGCGCGGTCTTGGCGCCGTCCACCTCATCGAAGCTCGGGCTGTCCTTGGCGGCGACCTTCTTGGCGGCTGTTAGCGCGCTCGCGAGCTCCTTCCAGCTCTCGGCGATGTAGACGGACTCCTCGAGCCCCTCGGCATGGGCGATGAGCGCCTTCAGGCCCTCGAGGTCAACGGTCTCGTCCTTCACGCGCACGGCGATCTCGGAGGCGGAGGCGAACTTGTTCGCGTTGGCGCCCTCCGTGGGCTGGGACTTGTCGAACCACAGCTTCACGTCGGTCGCGTTCCTCTGCTCATCGAACGCGATGAGCGAGATCTCGGCCGGGTTCGCCACCGTCCCTTGGGCGACCTGCGTGTAGGTGGCGCCGTTGTCGGTGCTCACCTCGACGCGGTAGTCGACCAGGCGGCCGTTCACCTCAGAATCCTGGCGCGGAACATACTTGAGCCCGTTTACCGTCGCCGGGGCCTTGAGCTTGAGGTTGATCCAGTGGGCGCCGTCGTGGTTGTCGGCTTCGCCGCCACCTTCCGCGAGCCTGGTATGCCAGCGCGTGTCGTTGTTGCCGTCAACCGCCTGGCTGGCGGGGGCGGCGGCGGGGCGCTCGGAGCACGCTGTGGCGGTCAGGCCCTCGGCGAAGAGGTCGGACGCGCTCTTGGGCTCAAGGCCCTTGCGCGCCTCGATGAGCAGGCGCTCGAAATCGTCGAGCTCGGACTGCATGCCCGCGGGCAGGTTGCGGTCGAGGCCGTCGATGAGGGAGAACAGCGCGGCGACGGACTCCTCGCCGTACACCGCGAGGAGCGTGTCGCGGGAGGGCAGGGCGTCGATGATCGCATCCACGTCGGTGTAGTCGGCCTTAGGGTACTCCTGCTGCCCCATGCACGCCTTGAGGCGCGCGGCGACATCGACCACCGCGTCGGCGGCAGGGTTCGCCTGGTCGAGCAGCGCCTGGGCCTCGTCGACGAGCGCGGAGAGGTCGCAGCCGCCGGCCTTGGCGGCGCGCCCGGCCTTCTGGCTCTCCAGGATGCCGCGCGCCGTGCGCACCAAGCCGTCGAGCTCGATGGTGGAGGTGAAGGCGCTCGCGCCCTCGCCCGCCGCGCCGCTGTTGCGCGTCACGCGGACGTCGTCCACGTAGCCCTCAAAGGCGTTTTCGATGGAACCGATGTACTGCACGGGGAACATGCAGGTGGCCTTGAGCTTGGTGTCCCCCGCCTCGCCGAGCTTCTGCACGAAGGTGCCGTCCACGTACAGCGAGGTGAAGTTCTTCTCATTCTTGAACTCCAGCTCGACCCACGCGCCCACGGGCAGCTCGTAGTCGAAGGAGTAGGCGCGGTTCTCGCGGGTGAAGCCCACCTTGCCCGTGCCCTCCTGGACGGCCATGATCTGGCCGTAGGGGCTGCTGAACAGCACCTGGGCGCCGTCGCCCGCGCTCATGCGCTTCACCTTCACGCGCAGGCTGCTGTTGAGGCCCACGGTCTTGAGGGCGGAATCGTCGTTGACCTTCACCCAGGACTCGCCGCCCTTGAGCTCGAGCGCCTGCTTACCGCCCGCATCCACGACCTTGGCGTTCTTGCCGGCCACCAGGTCATTGCCCAGGCCGGAGGCGTCCGCAAGGTCGCTCATGTTCCACTGGGCATGCACGCCCGCCTCATTTGCGGGGGCGGCGTAGCCGAAGTTGGTATGCGGTGCGGCCCCTACGCCCGTCACGGCCTGCTTGGCCGCGTCGAGGCTGCGCCCGCCCTTGCCCCACGAGGCGGAGGCGTACAGGCCTGCGGACTCGTGGATGAGCTCGTAGATGTCGTACTCGCTCATGCCGTTGTCCTTCTTGCCGCTCATGTCGTTCCAGATGGCGAACATGCCGCCCACCATCTGCTCGTCACCGGCGGGGATGGTGGTACCGCCGATGGTGTTCAGCGGGTTGTTGTACACCGTGTTGAGGTCGAGGCCGGTGGAGTGGTAGTACCCGCCGTTCGGCACGATGTAGTACTGGGTGTCGTTGCAGTTGATGAGCTCGAAGCCGAGGTCGTACATCTCGCGCATGTCGGCCCAGCCGGCGTTCCACAGGTTTATCTGACGGCGCTTGCCCGTCGTCTCGTTCACGCCGGAGACCTTCACGGTGCCGTCGCCCTTGATGGTGGTGAGGCTGCCCCACACGCGGACGTCGCGGCCCTTCTCCTCCATATGGGCGAACAGGTCGTTCACGAACTTGCGGTACTGGTTGCCGTCGGCGTCGAACTCATCCGCGCCGATGTGCACCGTCGTCTGCTCGTCGAACACGGGGTCGAAACCGGTGAGGTACTCGTCCCACACCGACGTCGCGAACGCGAGGGTCTCGCCGTACTTGTCGGCCAGCAGGTTGAGGTGGTCGTTGCCGCGCTTGGGGCGGTTGACGAGCATCGCGCTGTTGGGCGTGCGCAGGTCGGGGCGAACCTTGGTGAAGGCCAGGGAGTGCGCGGGCATGTCGAACTCGGGCACCACGTTCACGCCCATCGCGCGGCAGTCCTTGATGAAGGAGCGGAACTCGTCTTTGGTGTAGAACACGTCGGTGGAGGTGAGGTCGGCCTTGTTCTTGCCGCCGTCGGTGCCCTTCTTGATGTCGGACTCAAGGCGGAAACCCGAATAGGCCTCGTCGACCATCTCGTCGGTGTACTCCTCGACCCAGATGTAGTTGTCGTTGAGGTGGACGTGGAAGTCGTTCAGCTTGTACCAGGCCATCTCCTCGGCCATCTGCTTGAGGAAGTCGAGGGTGAAGGTCTTGCGGCCCACGTCGAGCATGAAGCCGCGCACCTTGTAGAGCGGGTAGTCGCGGGCGGTGCCCTGGTTGATGGAGCCGTTGCCGGACTTTAGCGCCTGCAGGATGGTGCGGGTGGACCAGTAGGCGCCGGTCTTGTGGGCGGCGGCGACCTCGATGCGGTCGGTCACCTGCATGAGGTAACCCTCCTCGCCCAGGCCCTTGGAGGCATCGGAGGTGAGGGTGAACACGATGTCGCCGGCCTTCGCGGCATCGGAGCCGCCTTGGGCGACGGCCAACTCGCCGCCGAAGAGTTCGGCGTAGTCGGTGGCGAGCGCCTCGGCCGCGTACTTGAGCGACGCGTCGGCGTAGAGCACGCGCGCGCCGGCCGCCACGGTGTAGGTGCCGGCGCCGCCCTTCCACTCGCGCAGCTCGGGCACGACGGCAGGCGCGGCGTTGTCGCCCTCGGCAACCTGGTTGGCACCGGGGATGGTCACGGGGATCTCGGAGAAGGCGTACTGCTTGGTCTTCTTGTCCGTCACCTTGAAGGAGACCTTGACCTGGGTGTCCACGATTGGCTGGTAGATGGGGATGCCGCCGTTCTCGGCCGCCTCGCCCACCACCTGCTCGTAGTCAGTGCCGTTGTAGACGATCTCGAAGGCTTCTTTGTCGTAGTCGGGATACTGGACGGTCAGGGTCGTGGCGCCCTTGGCGGGCGCGGGCACCTTGATGCTGTCGGCCAACTCGGAGAGCGACATGGCCGGGGTGCCGCCGTAGACCTCCATCTCGTAGAGGGAGACCGTGCCCCAGGCGGTGCCCCCGTCGGGATCGGCGTAGGTGTGCCCCGTAATATACAGGCGCACGTAGCGCGCAGTCTTGGCTTCAGGAAGCGTGATGGTATCGGTCTTGGATTGCGGCGGATTCTCAGACGAGCACACCTCTTCCCACGCGTTCGCGTCGGATGCAGAGGGGACGCTATCGCCCGTAGCGATTTGAATCTTATAGCCGGTGGCCTTGCGCTGCTCCCAGTACAGGCGCACCGTCTTCACCGTGCGCTCCTGCCCCAGGTCGACGTAGACCCAATGGGCGCCGCCGTCCTGCTGGGCGGTTGCCGAAGCACGACTGGCCCAACGCGATGCTTGCGAGGTCGTGTCGCCGTCGAAGAGCTTGTTGGCGACGAGGTCGTTGTTCTCGCTGTCGCTCTGGCCGCCCGTGCGACCGCGCGCGACGTTTGCGGTGGGGTCCTGCTCAGACGGCTCGGAGCCGCCCTCGCCATAGACCTCGAGCTCATAGATCGAGACGGTCGGCCAAGACTTGCTCGTGTCGTCCGGATCCTGCGCCTGGAAGTCCTCGATGTACAGGCGCACATAGCGGGCGCTCACGGGAGTGCCGAGCGTGAACACCTCGTATTTCTGGGCGGGCTTTTCGGTTGAGACCTTGATGTCCTTCCAGGCATCGCTCGTCGCCTCGGGGGCGCTTTCACCCACGGCGTACTGCACCTTGTATTTGGTCGCCTTGCGGTTCTCCCAGTACACCTTCACGGTCTTGACCTGCTCCTCGGAACCGAGGTCGACGTAGATCCAATGCGGGTCGTGAGGGTTCTTCTCATCCTTGGCGCTGCCCCAACGCGAGGCGGAACCCGAGTTGTTGCCGTCAACGGCGAGCTCGGCGCGGACGGTGTTCGCCTCTTGGCTGTCCGCCGTGGCCGTCTTGCCCTGCGCAAGGTTCGTCGGCGCGGCGAAGGCCCCTGCGGGGCTGTACCCGAGGCAGAGAACGCTCAACGCGATGGCGAACAAGGCGGCGAGCCAACCCCCCCCCGTGGTGAACTTCCGCTTCATGCACACTCCCTTTCTATCGGTGCGGGCGCCCCTCACAGGTGGCGCCCGCTCTATCCACTCGTATTTACTTGCGATGGCGCAGGGCGACGATCACGCCCGCGATCACCACGGCCGCACCGGCCACGCCCACGACGAAGATGGGAACCATGGAGTCGTCGCCCGTGGTGGGCAGGCCGCCGTTCGGCTTTGCACCGTTGTTGTCGGCGTTGCCGGTGCTGCCACCGCCGTTGCTGTTACCGGAGTTACCGCCGACGTTGCCGCCGTTGCCGGTGCTGCCTCCGTTGCCGGCGCCACCGGTGCCGCCGTTGGCCGCCAGGCCGTCGAGGGCGGACAGGATCGCCTGGCGCGCGGCCTCGACCTCCTCGGCAGAGCCAGCCTTGAGCGCGGCCTTGCCCGCGACGACCGCCTTGTTAAGGGCCGCCACGGAATCGGCCGTGAAGCGCGATGCGTCGATGCTCTCGGCACGGGCGATGGCGTCGTTCAGGGCCACCACGTTCACCAGCGCGACGCGCGCACTCGCAAGCTCCTGGGCAAGGTGCGGGGCGTCAGCGCCGTCCTTGCCCGCCTTGGCGGCGGCCAGAGCCGTGCCGAAGGCGTTCCACGAGGCCTCGGTGTAATCGGCCTGGGAGAGCTTCTCGCACTCGGCGATGAGCGCGTCGAGGTCGAGGACCACCAGGCCGGCGCGGGCACCGCGCAGCGCCTCGACGGCAGCCGCCACCTGCTCGGCAGTGGCCTCCTCGAGCAACGGGGTCGAATCGTCGAAGACCTGCTGGTAGGCGTCGAAGCTCGCGGCCGTGTAGGCGGCGGCGTCCGTCTTTGCGAACTCGTCGCGCTCGGCGACCAGGGCGCTCACGTCCACCAAATTCTCGCCCGCGGCCTCGAGGGCCTCCATGGCGGGAGTCAGCTTCTCGGGGCTCTTCTCCCCCATATCCACCAGGACCTTGAGGGCGGCCAGGGCCTCGTCGTAGGCCTTGCGGCTCACGGCTGTGTAGGTGCCGCCGCCGTAGATGGCCTGCGCGTCCTCGGCGGCCTGCGCGGCGCGGTCGGAAGCCGTGGTGTTGAAGACCAAGGCATCGCGCGCGGCCAAAAGGTCGGCCGCCAGCTTCTCGCCCGCGTCCCTGCCGATGTTGCCGGCGTCCTTCAGGGCGTCCTTTGCGGCGGCCAACGCGTCTTGATAGGCCTTCCAGGTCGCCTCGGTGTACAGGCCGCCGTCGGCGATGGCGCCCGCGACCAGCTCGGAAAGCTCAGCGCCCGTGTACTTCTCCACGCGATTTGCCATGGCGTTCTCAAGCTGCTTGACGAGCGTGGTGGCGGCGGCGGGCGTCAAAGTGGAGGGATTGTCCAGCGCGCTTTTCGCGTTGCCGATCGCGGTAGCGAGGGCGGCGGCGGAATCCGTGGTCAGCACAGCCGCGTCGACTTTTTCAGCCTCAACGACCTTTGCCCTCAGCGCGTCGGTGTCGGTCTCTTGCGCCGCGGGGGCATTCGAGAGCAGGTAGATCTCGGCAACCTGCGGCGTCACGCCCTCGGGCCAGGAGAGGACGATGTCCTTGACCGCACGGAAATTCACTGATGCGCGCGCGGCAGGCTCGCCAAAGCGGAACTCCTGCGACGTCTGCGTGATGGTTCCCAGGGCGATCTCGGTGGTCGCACCATACGCCTCATCGGTGTACACCGTGGCCTTCACCTCGGCACCGCTCGGCGCACCGCGCGAGATGATGCGGATGCCCTCGATGGGCCTGCCGTCCGCCTTGACGGGGGCGGACACGTGATACGTGATGGAACCCGCACCCGTGCCCTGGGGAGCCCAGGAGGTGCCCATATTCCCGTCGAGCATGTTGCTCGGCAGCATGCCCGGCTGCTCCGGCATTTCGGACTCGAAGTCCGCGCCCGCATACTGAGAGACGTACTCGCCATCATTGATGCGCAGCTCACCGATCTCGACGTTGCGGCCCGCGAAGCCCTTGGTGAAGCGGACGCGCAGGTAGCGGCCGGACACATTCAGGCCCTCTTCGGAGCCGATCATCATGTTGCCGGCGAAGGTACCGGAATGCGTGAACAGGACGTTGCCTGAGGAGTCGACGGCCGTCTTCGCCTCGACGTCCTTGTTTGCCTCGGCATCGATCTCCTTGGCGCTGTTGATATCGAGCGCGAGCGTCCAATCCTGGGCATCCGGCGCGTCGGCCACCTCGACGACCGCGTTGCGGATGTAGTCCAGGCTCGTCTCGGGCACGTAGTACTCGAGCTTGGTGATGGCGCGCGTCTGGCCCAAGTCGAACACGATGGTGTTGCCCTCGGCGGGCGCGGTGGTGGACTTCGCGGACGTCTTCACGTCGCCATCGAGGACTCTGTCCGCAACGATGCCGCGCACGTCGCTCGACACCATGCCCTGCTTCAGGGAGTCGAGATAGGAGACCGCGAGCTTGGACAGGTCGGCCGAGGCTCCCGCGCTCGTCGCGCGATAGCCCACGTAACGGGCGCTCGTCGGCTCGGTGCCGGCGAGGTCGGTCCACTCGACGGCGTTTTGCGAACACACGAGCTTGGCGCCATTGGGCGCGGCCGCCTCGGAAAGGAGCCGGGCGGTCACGTCTCGACGCACCGAACCGAGGTCGATCGCCACGACGTCGCCCTCATGCGCGAGCGTCACCGGGGAACCCGAGGCCGTGGCCTCGCCGCCGCCCACGCGCGCCTCGAGGTTGACGCCGTCTTTCTGCGTGGCGAAGATGCCGTCCGCGCTGTACGCGTACTTTTCGAAAGCCTCGAGCTCGTACACCTGCACCCACATATTCGTGTTCTGCGTCGCCTGGACCTTTATGCCCGTGGCCTTCACCGTCTCGAAATCAAGCGACTGATCCGGATCGCTGTTGAGGGAGCCGATCTTGGTCCACGCGCCGTTCGCGGCGTTCGGGTTCGCATCCGTGGTGTAGAACACATCGGCGGCCAGGAAGTGGTCGTTGGGCTGGTTCTGCACGAGGCGCACGCGGTCGATGTTCTTCGCGCCGCCGAAGGCGTACATGACCCAGCTGCCATTGACCACATTGCCGTTGCTGTAAAACTTGGTTGACTCATCGCCGTCGATCATGTTGGTGAGCCTGTTGGAGTCGTGCACGCCCAGGCTGCTCGTGATGGTCGGGGTGCCCGAGGGGCCCTCGGGGGCCTCGCCGCGCGTGGCATGGAGCTCGCCCACACGCCACCAGTGGTTCGTCACGGCGCCGTTCGTCACCTTGACGGCCTTGACGTCCTTCTCCCCGCCCAGCGGGAACTCCTGATGCTTGGCGCTGGTCACGCTGGAACCCAGATCGTGCCATGTGTTGCTCGTGTCCTGATAGGAGACCCTGCCGGAGGAGATGACGTCACCGGCCTCGCTGTCGCCCTGCTCGAAGACGATGTTGTCGATCTTCTTGGCGGAGTCGAAGGTCACCTGCACGTAGGCATCCACCTTCGTGTGGTCCTTGTCGGAACCGCTGCCGCCGTTGCAGAGCATGACCTCCGTTTTGGAGTTGTTGTCGCTGGCGTTGGAGAACTGACCGCCGCCCGAGCCGATGGCCATGTTGCTCGTCACGGTGCCGGTGTAGAGTTGATACTCGGCCTCCGCCGGCTTATTCACCTCGAGCTCGTTGATGGTGAGCGAGCCGTTGACGCTGTTGTTCGCCGTGGCGATGAGGCGGACGCCGTAGACGCCCTTCTCGTTCATGCCGTCGAAGTCGACGCTCAGCGCGGTACTGCCCGAGACGGTCTTACCCGTGACGTCCCTCCACGTCTCCTCGCCCGATTCGCTGATAGTCAGCACCTGGAGCTTGCCGGTGTTGATGATGCCGTTGCGATGGCCGGAATCGTAGGTGATGGTGAAGCGCGTGAGGTCGAACGGCGTGGTCTGGCGCAGGCCGATGTACGTATCCGCCGTGATGGTATTGGGGTGCTCGTAGGTCACGCCGGTGGTCTTGTCGCCGTCGAAAACGTTGGCGGCCTTGCCGGTGGGCACGTCCTCGCGGCTCGTGATGAAGCGACGCAGGATCGCGTCGGGGTCGGACGCCGCCGTGGCGCGGATGGAGACATCGTCCATGAGTGCCGCGACGAAGGGCGTGATGTGGAGCTTGCCCACGCGCGCGTACTCGGTATGGTCGACGTACTTGAACCCGTGACCGTTCGCGCTGTCATAGGCGGTCGAGGCGGCGGCATAGTGGGCGATGGTGTTCGAGGAGTCGCCCGAAAGGTCCGCCCGCAGCGTCTCGAGGGCCTCCAGTGCGGCCGTGGTGAGGTCGTCCCACGTAGCCATCCAGGGCTCCATCTGCGTGAGCATGCGCGCCGTGCCCGCGTTGGCGCGGAAGTCGGCGGCGGCCTGCTTGAGATCGGTGAAGACCTTCACCATGGCATCGATGTCGGCGGCCTGCACGGTACCGGAGCCGAGCTTGGCGCGGAAGTCGGAAAGCGCCTGGGCGATGTCGGCGGACTCGCCGTTCTCCCATGTGGCGCCACCGCCGTACATACGCTTCATATGGCCGGACAGCTCGCGCAGGGCATTGGAGCCCTTGCTCGCGACGGGCGAGTTATGGTCGATGTAGCTGAAGGAGTCCTCCCACGTCTCATCCGCATGCTCGGTGGACTCCCACAGGTTCCACGTGAAATCGGCGTTCATGAAGATGCCCTGCTTGGAGGGCTCGGACTGCTGCATGGGGTTGAGCACGACGCCCTTCACGGAGCCGGGCTCCACGTCCGAGCCGAGGAAGTTGTTGTGGCCGCCCATGTGCAGGGCGTCCTTGTCGTTGTCCGAGCACGGCCAGTTGATCCACATGAAGGGGGCGACGCCGGAGTTGGCCTTGAAGCGGTCGGCGAAGGCCTTGTCGATCTTGCCCCACACGCGGCCGCCCGTGTTCACGAACTGGATGTTCTCGGGCAGCTGCTTGTACCACGCCTCGCCCGACGTGTTCTGACCGCCGATTCCGTAGTTGACCGGGCAGAAGATGAGGGTGTCCTTGAGGCCGGGGTACTTCGAGGAGCCGTCGTCGTTCTTGAGCTTCTGCTGCTCCTTGAGCCAAGCGTCCATGTCCTTGAGGAGCTTGATGTACAGGGCGTCTCCCTGATTGGCGGCGTCGTCGGCCAGGATGGCGATCTGGCGCACGCCATGATCCATAACCTGGGTGAACTTCTCCTTGAGGATCTTCACGGAGGCATCGTAGTTGCCGCTCGTGATGGGGTTGTGCATGAACGGGTGCAGGGCGTACACGAAGCGGCACTTGGACTCGTTGCCCGCCTGCGCAAGCGGCTCGATGAGGTTCTTGAGCTCCTCGTCCGTGTAGAGGTCGCGCCACTGCTTGTTGTGCTTGGGATCGTCCTTGGGGGCGTAGATGTAGGCGTTGAGCTTGTAGTAGCCGCCCCACTCCATGAGCGCGATGCGGTCCTCGGTGCTCCAAGGGTTGCCGTAATAGCCCTCGATGAAGCCGCGGGTAATGACGTCGGCGTAATCGCACGCCGTGAAGGCACGCAGCTTGGCGCCCTCGATCTGCTGGAAGATCTGGTAGAGCGTGGTGAGTCCGTAATAGGCTGCGTCGGTGTCGCGCCCGAGCACGATAAGCTGGTCGGGGCCGTTGCCGTCGGAGGGCAGCGAGGCGAGCAGGTAGGCATCGGTCTTGGAGAACAGGCCCTCGGTGACCTTGAGCTTGCCACTTTTCTCCAGCGCATCCACATGGGCATCGACCGCGCCGCCCGAGTCCTTCACGCCCACGAGCACCGCCGTGGTGCCCTTGGAGGTGGGCACCTGCTCCGCGCGCTCGAAGGAGATGCCCTTGAGCTTGAGGGCCTCGTCCATGCGGTTCACGGTGTCGGCGTCGATGCCGTCCTCGATGACGGCGACGGCGGAGTCGCGCAGCGTCTGGGTGGCGTCGCGCTCGTCATACACCACGCTGTGCGGCGTGGGGTAGATCTGGTACCCGTCCTCAGCGGCGTGTGCGGTGGCGGGTGCCACCCACATGCCCACGCATGCGAGCGCGGCCGTGGCGAAAGCCCCGAGCGCGCGCCTGATTCCTTTTCTCATGTTGGCCCCCTTTGAAAGAGACGCGCTCCGTAGGACCGCACACGTCACACGTGAACGTGGTGGCGCCGAGGCAGAGCGTACCCCTAGTTTCAATCAGGCCAAGTTTGCCTGAGAATCTACCCCCCCCCAGGTGGGTTATTGGCGAACGGTCGAGTATTTCCCGCCAAAGGTTCGTTTTTGTTCGTTTTTAGGATTTAGGATTTCTGCTGGTATTGATAGGTAAAGACCAGCGTTGTTCACCTTGTCGCCGGCTGATTCGAACAAACACGAACAAAGAAGCGGGCCGCCGCCCAAAGGCGACGACCCGCATAGAGGGGGAGGGTGGATTCAGGCGGCCGGCTCGCCTATCAGGCCAGCGGACCGCCGAGGGGCCGAGCGCTACTTGCGGCGGCGGAGGCGGTTGCCAGCAAGCGCGACACCCGCACCGGCGAGCGCGACCGCGCCCACGAGGGCAACGGGGTCACCGGTCTGCGGCAGCCCGCCGGAGGTGCCGGGCTTGCCGCCGCCCGTCGTGCCGGGGTCGGCGGCGTCCTTGGCAAAGACCGCCTCAAGCGTCACATCGCCGGTGATGGGCGTGTTGAAATCGAACGCCTTGTCATCAAGGGTCCAACCTTTGAAGGTGCAGCCTTCCTTGGTTGGGTCGGCCGGTGCGGTCACACACTCGCCGTCGGCAACCGTGGCGGTGTGGTACACCGCGCCATCGACCGTGAAGGTCACCGTATGCTGAGCAGGAGGTGCGGGTTCATCGATCTTCTCGAAGCTCGCCACCAGCGTGAGGTCGCTCGTCACGGGCGTCTTGAAGTCATAGGCCTCGCCGTTGAGCGTCCAGGCGACGAAGCGGTAGCCGTCCTTGGCAGGTTCTGCCGGAACGGTGGCGAGGCCGCCGTCGGTCACGGTCTGGGTCGCCCACGTGGCGCCGTCGACCGTGAAGGTCACGGTATGCTGCGCGGGCGGCTCCTCCGCACAGACCTTCACGATGGTGAAGGAGTGGGGTTTGAGCGTGAAGTGCGGGTTGGCCTCCGTGGAGGTATAGGCGTCCTCGTAGTTGACCGTCACCTTGTTGGGCTCGTCGGGCGTGTTCTCGGTGTCGTAGCTGTCGCCCACGATGGAGCGGACCTCGATCTTGCGCCCGGTGAAGTCCTCGCCCTTGACGTTGAGGGTGAAGGCGCCGTCCTCCTCCAGATCGAGGTAGGTGATGGCGGCGTAATAGTTGCCCTCGACGTCCTTGGAGGTGAGCACGTCGTAGGACTTCACGCCGTTATCGAGCGTGGGCAGCTCGGAGGTCGTGGCGGACAGGATCTGGTCGCCGAAGCCGGGCGTGTCTCCCTTGCCGTTGTACATCTCGAACACGAGCGCGCTGGGCGTCTTGAAGAAGGTGAAGGAGCCCTCGCCGGTCTTCGTGTCTGCATCAGCACCTGCAACGGCCTGGATCACCGCTTGTTGGGTAGGCCCGAGTGAGTCACCACCGTCCGAGTACCAGTCAACGAGGCAGTGCTTCTGGATGTAGGGGCTGCCGAGCTTGATGTACTCCATGATCTGACGGGCGATGTAGAGGGCGTGCGCTTGGGAACGCACCATGGTGTGTTCCGACCTGAAGATGCCGTACTCGCTGATAACTGGGACCTTGGTCTCGTCATCGCTGATTCCACGCATCTCCTCCGTCTCACGGCGCACCCTATCAACTGCGCCGTTGCCAAGGCTCATCGCCTGAAGGTAGAAATCGTTACCGGCAAGCGTTTTGGCCAAGTCGCCGCTGTACGGATGAATGGCGATACCGTCGTAGAGGTCATTCTTGCCCCTGTTGTTCATCCCGTTGTAGAAGGAGGAGCCTTCAAAACTCGAATATACGTGGATCTCGCCGGGTTCCTGACCGTCCTCGGCACGCTGCTCGTTGATCTCCATCATCGTGTCGCGCATGGCCTCAGAGATCTGCACGAAACCGTCACGCTTTACCTTGTAGGAAACCTTGACACGGTGTCCAGCTGTGGGAATAGCGCCCTTGTTGCCATCACCGAACTTAATGAAACCGGTCTTCTCGTCGAGGACATAGTGCTTGTCGGCCGCAGAGCTGTTGTCGAAATTTTTGACCTTAATCCAGTCCTGCGGATTGGAGTCCGTCTCAGTTTCATTGGGCCCCGCTGTGACGGTATACGTCTTCACCTCAACGGATTCTGGGTCAATCGCAGTCCAATTCTCGTAATCAGAAGCCTTTTCATCGCGCGGAAGCAGCGCGTAGCGCATGCCGAACTCCTGGTTTGGCTCGCCCGTCGACTTGGACTTTGCCTTGTTCCAATCGCCGCGAACGACCGCATACTCTTGGACGCGCTTAACGGTGCCGCCCTCGATATATGCGTCGACTGCACTCTTGTTGCCGCCGCCCTCGTTGTTCGGGTCAGACATAACGGTGGTTGTCCAGTACTGCTGGCCTCGGGTTCCGTCTTCGCCGCCCTGATTCATCTCGTTACCGATTTCGAAATAGCGAACGTTGTAGGGATCGGGATGTCCGTTGTCAGCGCGAACCTGCGCCCAATCGGTGCCGCCGTTGGGGTTGTCGCCCACCTTGGCGTTCAGGAACTCGATGAGATCCGAGGCATCATTTGCATCGCCTCGGCCGAGCGAGTACACGTAGATGATCTCGCTTCCATGGTCGGCAGCGAAGGTGCCGATCTCGGAGATGCCGAAGTTCGGGGCAATGCCGCCCTGGCCCTTGTTGTTATAGAAGCCGTGAATCTGCGGGGTGCGCTTGCTCTGCTCGCCCAGCGTCTCCTTCCAGCTGAACAGGTTGGAGATCGTGCCGCCCGGGTAGCGAATGGAACCGAAGTTTGACTCGTCATACAGCTCGGCAAAGTCATCCTTGACCTTCTGGTTCACCGAGTCGTAAGAACCGTAACCGTTGAAAGCGTAACGATGGTTGATACCAAAGATGCCCTTGTCGACGGTCTCGATGGTCTTACTTTGGTCAACATTCACCTTGATGCCAAGTGCGAACACGCCGCCGATGGCATCTTCAAGCTCGGACTTGGCAGCGTTGACCTGGTCAAGGGTCGCAGCTTCACTTAGGTTCTTAGCGTGATCGATTGCCTCTTTGAGCTCGACGTAAGCCTCGTTGCCATCGCTCTGCGCGGCAAGAGACTCGGCACGACCGATAAGCGCCTGCAGCTCAGCCTTGGCGTTGATAAGGGCGATGTCGCTCTTTGCCTGTCCATAAGAGTCGTAGTGTTCCTTAACCTGCGCCTGTGTAAGAGCAGTACCGAAGATGCAGAACTCGTCGATGTCGCCCTGGAAGCGGTCCATATCGGTAACATTTTTGTGCTCGCCAATCAGAAGAGCGGGGGTGGTAGTTCCGCCATTGAGATTGTTCTGCCAAGTTCCCTGACCGGCAAGCTCGCCATCGATGTAAAGCTGGAAAGACTTAGCCTGCGTACCGTTATTGCCCTGTCCGTTTTTAACAAATGTAACGTGGTGCCAGCTTCCTCGACCGGGATTCTTCATGTTGAAGATATGTTCGCCACCGTTATTATCGCCCCTGAAGAATGTGGCGTATCGCCCGTCCGCCAGTTGGTATAGCAGCGTGCGACCATTATCGGTGTCCATCTGCAGAATGGCGGTCTTCTCGCCGTTCTCAATGCCCGCGTCGGCCTTTATCCACATCGAGATGGTGTAATCGCTGCCGATCTGAATGGCGCTGGGAATCCTGACGTTGGTGTCCGTTGTCTTGCTGTCAAAGCGCATCATCTTGCCAAGGGACTTCACGGGGCTCTGAACCGCTGTAACACCAGTGTGTTCGCTCATGGACAGGCTGTTCTCACTGCCCGTATTTGTCTTCAGGTCATCCCCGTCAAACGCCCACTTGCCGCGAGGGGTGAGCGCCGTGTTCGCGGCAACTGCAACGGGCTCGGTCTCTTTGACAGCAGCGTCGTCGGCAACGAGATTCGCCTCCGTCGTGTCTCCCTGCGCCGCCTCATCCGCCCACGCAACTGGGGGGGGCGCCACGACGGACGCGATGGGGGCCACACCGCAGCCGAGGGCGATGGCGAGCGCCGCTCCCGTGGCGACGCGTCCCAAACGCGGTAGCACCACCCTTCGCGTGGTTGACAGTACTTCAAAATGTGCCATGTCGCCTCCTATATGAGCATGCGTGGCATAACGCTCCCTATCTTGGGCTAAACGAACAAAATCTAACATTTTTCTTTCTATAACATTAGTTGGTAGGTAGAACCATCCCACTAACGGCGACATTTAACCGATAGACGGTATTTGTTTATTTCTGCTGTTATTCGGCATATTGAACACTACACTAGCGCAGTGTTTCGCAACGTGTGCACATGCCCATTTCTTGATGTTTGCTCAATCCTGGACTCACATAATCGAACATCCAATATCTCTCAATCGCGCCTTGCGACCAACCCGCTCGCAGGCGCGATGGCGATGCGCCGCCTGTGCGCGTACCATAGTGCACGTACCATAGTGCAAACCGATCTCACACCGCCGCCACCCCGCGTCGGCAAGCCAGCGAAAAGGACGCCATGCACCAATTCCGAAACGACTACTCCGAGGGCGCCTGTCCAGAAGTCCTCGAGGCGCTCATCCGCACGAACGGCGAGCAGGCACCCGGTTATGGCACCGATGAGCACTGCGCTCACGCTGCCGACCTCATCCGCAAGGCATGCGGACAGCCAGATGCGTACGTGCGCTTCATCCCCGGCGGCACTGCCGCGAACGCCGTGTGCATCACCGCGTTTACCGACGACTTCGAAGGGCCCATTCTCGCCGCCGACGCGCACCCCACCGCGCATGAGACCGGCGCCATCGAGGCCTGCGGCCGTCGTATGCTCGCCACCGCCGATCTCCTGGGCATCCTCACCCCCGCTGAGGTCGAGCGTGTGTACCACGCGAGCGTCGCAGGCGGCTGCCATGCCACGCGCCCCGCGATGCTCTACTTCTCCAACACCTCCGAGCTTGGGCATGTGTACACCCGCGCCGAGTTCGACGCGCTGTGCGATGTCGCGGAGAAATTCGATTTGGCGGTCTACGTCGATGGCGCCCGCATGGCGAGCGCCCTGACGGCGACGGGCGGCGACCTCACCCTCGATCACCTCGCCTCGCGCGCCGACGCCTTCACCCTCGGCGGCACCAAGGCCGGTATGCTCTTCGGCGAGGCACTCGTGGTGAGTCCGCGCTCCGAGCGCGGGCGGCGCGCCATCGAGCGCATTCCCTACCTCACCAAACGCGCTGGGCACATGACCGCCAAGGGCCGCCTCATGGGCGTGCAGTACGAAGCCGCCTTCGACCCCGCGCTACGCGACGACTCGGGCGACCTTCCCTACTTCGCCTACGCGCGCCGCTCCAACGCACGGGCCGTCCAGCTTGGCGAAGGGCTTCGCGGCCTTGGCTTCGAATCACTCATCGAGACCACGGGCAACCAGCAGTTCTTCTGGTTCGACTCCGACCGCGCCGTCCGCATCGTTGAGGCATGTGGCGCCGAGGTCACGCCCGCGGTCGACCCCACGGGCCAGGACCGCATCGCGCTTCGCTTCGTGACGAGCTGGTCATGCCAGCCCGAGCACGTCGAAGAGCTTTTGGGCTTTATAGGAGGTCTTTAATTAAAATGTGAGGGGTTCTTTCGGATCCTCTTAAATAGGAGGCATTTTTGCCCAACAAATCCCAGGATTCGACTGCGAAATACGCCTCTCTACTCGACCCGCCCCGAAATAAGCCCACACAAAATAATTAACAACTCCCTACAGGCTCGAAACCGCCAAATGCTGAGCCGCCCCGAAGGGCGGCTCTTTCAGATAAAGACAGGGATGAAGGCGAGCTACACCAACTTTTCCGACACCACCCACTCCGCCGTAACGTTATGGCCATTCGCCCCGTCTGCAAAAAACCGCGGGGCTCCCATTTCCGGGCGCCCTGCGGTTTTAACGTAAGCTACAACGGACAAGAACTACTTCTTGGGGAACCACTTCCGCAGGAAACTGAAGTGCGTCTCGGACAGCACGATCGACAGGAAGATCAGCACAAAGCCGAAGATCAGCTTGCCAGTAAGCACCTCGCCCGCCATGAGGACGGAGAACAGCACGCCCGAGGGGCTCTCGAGCGAGAGCAACAGCGAGCCGGTCGCCGGCGGGACGTGTGAGAGCGCCTGATTCTGCAGCAGCAGGCCGACGGTGGTGCAGATCACGGCGAGGAACACGAGCTGGCCGATGATCTCGGGCGTCCACTGCTCAAGCGGGACGCGCGGCTCAAACGCGATGGTGGCGATCGTGGAGAACAGACCCACGAACAGGAACATCCACGAGGTCAGGACGCTGACGTCACGCGTACGGCCGATATGGCCCACCACCGCCATGTCCACGGCGAAGAACACCGCGCCCACGAGCGTCATGAGGTCGCCCATCTGGATGCTGAAGTTGTCGAGCGCCACGAACCCCACGCCCACCAGGCACAGCAGCGCCGAGGCGATGTGCCACTTGGTGATGCGCTCGCGGAACAGGGCGAGAGCGATGAACGGCACGAGGATGCAGTAGGTTCCGGTAAGGAACGCGTTCTTGCCCGGGGTGGTGTCCACCAGGCCGAGCGTCTGCGCGGCATACGCCGACCAGATCACGCAGCCCATGAGCACGCCGAACCCAACGTACTCGCGGTTGAAGTGGGCCTTGATGCGCTTGTGGAAGATGGCGAACATGATGACCGCCGACAACAGAAAGCGGCAGGCCAGCAGCATGAAGGTCGGCACGGTGTCGAGCACGGTCTTCATGGTGAGGAACGAATATCCCCACACCAGTGCCATGGCCACGAGCATGAGCTTCCAGAACAGCGGCGAGCGGGCGCCCGCGCCTCGGAGCCTACCGGGTGCGCGGTCCTCGGGCGGGACGGGGACGGTGTCCTTGCTCGCGAACGGGTCGGTCTCCTCGACTTCGGTGACGGATTTGGCCACCTGTTCCTCGATCATGGTCTTCAATTGAGCCCACGCCTCGCTTTCTCCCTCGTAACGCACGCCGGACCTGCAGGCGCAGGCGTATTTCCAGGTGCCACCCTTGTGCGCGCGCTTCATGGCGCGCACGTCCTCTATCGTTTTGACGGTGGCGATGTCATCCCCACGCTCGCGATCGCAGCTGGACATACCGGCTCCCTCGCGCACCCGAGCGTGGTGTCCGCGCCGCCTGGGCGCCACTCGGCATCATATAGTTCTAGCGTCGGCCCCCCGACGTCTAAAAACCTTACCATACGGCGTTAGACCGGCTCAACGCACCACGCTAAAGCGTGAGCTGGCTAGCTGCAAGATTATCGGTATCGGCGCGCCCCAAGTCTCGCCCCTGGCGCACAGGGTCCACCAGGCGGCGAGAGAGGCGCCGGGGATCAGCGTTCCGTGTATGTGACGGACGTCTCGGGAAACGGCGTCACCGCGGGTTGGTCCGCGCGATGCTCTCCGAGCATCTTCTCCATCCAGATCATGTTGTACCAACGCCCGCTCTTATAACCGCACTTGTAGAACTCCCCCACCAGGCGGTATCCCATATGCTCGTGAAAATGCTGGCTGTTGCGGGTGAGCGTCTCGTCGTCCTCGCCATCCGGCACGGCGATGCAGGCGTACATGTTGAGGATGCCCTGCGTGCGCAGCGACGTCTCGAGCATGTCATGCAGGGCGCGGCCGATCCCCTCGCCCGCATGACCCCGCGCCACGTATATCGAGGTCTCGACCGCCCAATCGTAGGCGGGACGGCCTTTGAAGGTCCCCGCGTAGGCGTACCCCACCAAGCGTCCGTCGAGCTCGGCGACTAGATAGGGGTAGAACTCCATGGTCTTGCGCATGCGCTCGGCGAACTCCGCGGGCGTGGGCGGAACGTACTCAAAGGTGATCGCCGTCTCGCGCACGTACGGTTCGTATATCGCGGCCAGTTCCTCGGCGTCCTCGATGCGCGCCAGCCGTATAACCGCTGTATGCTCCGCCATGGGCCACCCTTTCCTGCCACGTTGCTCCTGCCAGTATGCACGCTTGCGGACGGGGGCGCAAACTTCAGCAATACACAAACGCATAGAGGGAATTCAACAAACGAACGGCTCGAAAGCCGAGCCGTTCGCCATCGAAGCAACGAGCACCCAACCCTCACGCACAAGCAGTGTGGCCCACCATGGCGCATAACCTATCAACGAACGACCAAAGCCTTATCCTTCGCAAGCAAATAAGGTCGCAGATAGGCCACCGTGCTACACATTGGCAGCACGTCCTCGTGCAGGCCAATTCCAAGCACATCACGCAGATAGGCGCGGCGGTTGCAGACACGCGCCCACAGTTCGGGATACTGCTCGGCCAAATCAGCGCGCAAAGCTGCGTCGGCTAGAGCGACCGTGCTCTCGGCGCTCACGCCACCATACCCCGCAACCGACGGGATAATGTCGATCTGGAGCAGCATGCCGCTACGCAGCACCTCATCAGAGTTCTCATAAATCGGCGAGCACAGCCACTCCTCCTCCGCAGTCAGATGCCCCGGGCATAGGCTCCAGCCGTACTCGGTGCGCGGGAGCACGCGCTCGATCTCGTCAAACAACTCACCGCCGCTCAAGCCCACACAGATTGTCTCGAGCCAATGCGCGTAAGCGTTAAAGTACGGCATCGCTACTCGCCCCAGATAATCCTCGCACCCTTGCGGCAACTGACTCGCATCCTCGACCGCATAAGCAGCCCTACTTGACAAACCGCCACTGTATCCCACCGTCAACGCGACGGGGTCACCAGTCCGCACCGATGTTGCCGTAGGAAACATGTTGGCCTTGACGAAACGCGGCCCCGCCGCCGCGATGGTGACCACACTCGTGTGTTGGCCGTAACGCGTGAGCTTGTCGCCTAGTTCCATCTCGGCCACACCGGGAGCAAGTGCATCCATGGCATCCAACACGCAATCGGAGGCGAGCGACGCGCCGAACTCGTAGTGTGCAAGTTCATTCGCGTTATTGGTCACGCGCGCACCATCGGGCCCCAAAAAGACATCGCCGGCATGCACCACCGCGCCCTGCGCGCCCACGATCGTCCGCACGTCGTCGGCGATGAACGCCGGCACATCGAGGCGGGCACCATTTTCCTCATGTGGACTGGTGAACAGCTTCCAACCAGCAACGCCCACGCGCGAACCGGGACGCACGCCCGCCTCGCACAACAAATCGCGCAACGAACAGCCAGCCGTATCGGGCTGATTGGGCAACGAGAAGAGAGGAGCATGCACCACATGCCCGGGTTCAATGGCAACGCGCGCCTTGGACGCCTTGTTCAGGTTCTCGTTGCCCAACACCATATACATAGCGCCGTCGACATTCACCACGAGCAGCGACTCCTCGAAGCGCGTGAAGAATCCGGTGAGGTAATTGAAGTTACCTGAATGCTCCACATCACAGTACACAATCAACTGGTCGAGTCCCCGCGCACGCATCCCAACTAGCACCTTCTCGACGCGCTCGCGCATGGTTGCATCGGTCAACGCCACCGGCGCTCCCGGACAATCACGCTCCGGGGCGGGAACGGAAGTCAGCTCAATACGCCTCATATCCATCGTCACTCTTTTCTGTCTTTATACTCATGTCCAGAAACCGCATCGGTGCCCGAGCCTTCCCGTACTCATATCGGCAGAAGCGCTTCCAGCCAAACCTCAATACCAATAAACCTCGTCGACGCTACCTAAATCTCATCCACCGGATACATCGGCCGCATGATACGCTTAAAGAGAATGGCCTTCGTATCCTGCGGCGTCGCACCCATTGTGAGCGACATCACACTCAATGCAGCCGCCTCTTTCAGCTCTGGGAAAATGTAGCCCTGTTTCACAACAACGATTCCATAACCATCCCAGGACAGGCCCAACGCCTCGAACTGATGACGCTCGCACATAGTCTGACGCGTACTGGCCACGCACACATCAACCGACGTGCCCTCAATGTGCACAACCACCGCACTCCCATACGCCTCATCATGCGGATGATGCAAATAGCCACGAAGAGCTCCTCGCGATCTTATCGTCACATCGAGCTTCACCGGACGCGACATCTCATCGTACCCAACACCCAGATTGATGGCTGCATGTGCGCCATCAGGCAGCGCAGCCAGCGCATCATATGCTGCCGGGTCGCAGATATTGGCGAACAAGACCTTCTTGTTGAGCCGTCCGTCTGGCAGATTAAGAACCTGACGCAAAATATAGGTATTCCATCCCGTGGCACCCGATGTCACATTATCACCGGAATCTGTAATGAATACGGGCTCATCCAGAGTGTCCAGCGCCATCTGCAGCGCCTCATCTGGCGAGGCGGTCAACCCCGTATAGTGGAATTTGCGGCGATGCTCCCACACATAGGCAGCTAACTCATCAGCCTTCTGCTCGGCATACGATTGGTCGGCACCGGTTTGCGGCACAACCACAACACCGCAACCGGCCACATCAGTGTCATGACGGATATAGCCAACATGCCAGGAAGCCGATCGAATGCGCGGGTCGCGCTCCATCTCGTCCATATACGCATTAATTGAACGTACCGGCTCGTCTGTCGAGACAGACTGCTCGCCACCCAGAATAAGCGGAAGCTTACGATACACCGAATGAATGTTTTGGCGGTCGAGCAGAAAATCGCACAGCCAGCCCGCAACCATACGAAGCGTAGAGACGCTATCGGTATGTGGGCTCTCACGATACGAGCGAATCAGCGTCGTTGCCGACGCATACTCTTCGCTCATGTTGCCATGCGGATCACACACGACAAAGATGGGCAGGTAGTCCCCCACCACCTCGCGGACCGACGCTAGGATATGATGATCGCCCGAGCCGAGACCCTCGACCTCACTCGCCCCGTGCAGCATAAGCAGGATGCCGTCGATTTCAAAGAGATGATGCCGTACTGCCTGTACAAAATCATTCTCGATATAATCGAATGCGGCACGTTCAATCACGCCAGAGGCGCCGGCATCGGCAAGTACGGCAGAAATTGGATTGACACCCTTCTCCTCGAACACATCGCGCAGATGCATCGCATCGAGGCACTCCTCGCCGTACATCAGCTTGTATGAACCCAGATTGTTTTTCATGGGAATATTGGCATTAGATTCCGTAATAAACTCGCCAATGAGCACGTTCATAGATGACTGCCTCTCTGCACAACGTATATGTCTTACGGATGTTCATCGAGCACAAGACCCCGCCCGAGACAATTCTTAAAACACCCCGGGCAGGGCCCCTCGGGCAAACCAAGGGGCCCTAGGGGGTTATATATTATCGATTGGAAACATGGGGCGCATGATGCGCTTGAGAGGGAGCTTGGCGGTGTTTTGATAGGTCGCTCCAGGAGTAAGCGACATAACAGATAGGGAACCAAACGACTTCATCTCTGGAAAGATGTAGCCCTGCTTAACAACCACGAGGTCATAGTTCTCCCATGCTGCACCGATAGCTTCGAATTGATGGCGTTCCACCATGCAATGACTCGACTCGATGACCATGATGTCAATCGAGCGATCGACTAGGCCGTCAACGGACAACAGAATACCCTCGCCGTAATCACCCTCATAGCCCAAGAAGCCTTCCATGCGGCCGCGGGATTTGAGCTCCACATCGAGCTCGATAGACGCCGACAGTTCATCCAGACCCATGCCCAGTTTTACATGGGCGCGCGTCCCGGGCTTTTCACCTGCAAAATACGCCACAACGGCAGAATCGGTGATTGCACCGAACAGCACACGCTTGCCCTTCGCCTTCGGCTCGTCCAAAACCTGACGAAGGACCAGAGTGTTTGCACCCGTGGCACCCGACGTCACATTGTCGCCCGAATCAGTGAGAAACGCCGTACCCGAATCGATGGAGAGCGCCGTTGCCAATGCATCCTTGGGATCTTGCGTCAGCCCCGTATAATGAAATTCACGACGGCGGCTCCACACGAAAGCGGCAAGCTCATCGGCCTTCTGCTCAGCGTACACCTGGTCCTCGGTGCGCTGCGGCACCACCACGACGCCGCAGCCGGCTACGTCGGTGTCGTGACGGATGTAACCCACGTGCCAGGAGGCAGAGCGGATGCGCGGATCGCGCTCCATCTCATCCATAAAGGCGTTGATGGAGCGCACCGGCTCGTCGGCGGACACAGACTGCTCGCCGCCCAAGATGAGGGGCAACTTGCGATAGGCGGGACGGATGTTCTGGCGATTCTGCAGCAAATCGACCAGCATACGGCAGCAGAGCTTTACCGTATCGGCCAAATCCGTGTGCGGGCTCTCGCGATACGAGCGAATCACCGTCGCCTCATGCGCATAGCGCTCGCAAAGGTTGCCGTGCGGGTCGCACGGCACCACGATGGGCATGTACGGACCCACAACCTTACGCACCTCGTGCAGGATATGGTGCTCGCTGGAGCCCAAGCCCTCGACTTCCCCCGCGCCATGCAAGTGCAGCATCATGCCGTCGATCTCGCCCAGATGCTCGCGGATGTCGGCCAACAGGCGGCCTTCCAGGTAATCGAACGCCCCGCGCTCGATGATGCCGCCGGAAAACCCGTTGGCGTAGATGGACGGGATGACCTCGATGCCCGCCTCCTCAAATGCCGTTCCCAAGTTCATTTGGGCGATCGCATTGGCGCCATACCGCGTATCGAAACGATCGAGTGTCATCTTGTGCGGAATATGCTCATTACACTCCGCGATGAACTGCGCAACCAAGATCTTCATGGGATCACCTTTCTCGGAGCGGGAAGCGAGGCACCGGAGCCCCGCCTCCCACAACAACAGTCGTTCGCCTTACTCCGCCGCAGGCTTCTCACCGCGCCGCAAGATGATGGTGCACGCGATGAAGGACGCCGCGACCGTCACCAACCCGGAGATAACCGCGACCACCATCGGCCAGATTTCACCACTCGGCGGCAGGAAGAAGAGCAGCGCGAGAAAGCCCGGACAGCCGCCCATCACGAAACTCTTGAGCCCAAGCACCGCCGCAACAAGACCGCCGATGACACCACCGATTGCCGTACCCACGAGCACGCGGGGGCGCATGATGAGGGAACCGTAGAACGCGGGCTCGGTCACGCCGCACAGCGCCGTGATGCCGAAGGAGCCGATCATGCCGCGACGAGCCTTGTCCTTGAGCGATAGGGCGACAGCGAGCGCCGAGCCGCCCACGGCGATGTTGGAGATGAAGTTGAACGGGATGATGGCAGGGTCGTAGCCGAGCTCGGCCAGGTTCTGCACGATGATGGGCGTGATAGCCTTATCGAGGCCGAACATCACCAGGTAAGGATTGAGCGCCGAACAGATGGGCATGGCGATGATGCCCGCAGCCTCGAAGAGCATCTGGATGAACGCACCCACAGCGCCGGAAAGCTCCGTGCCGATCGGCCCCAGCACGATAATGGTAATCGGCACCACAATCAGCATCGTGAACAGCGGCTTTAAGAAATAGACGAACATCTCGGGAATGATCTTCTTCAAGCCCTTGTCAACCCAATACATGAGCACGACGCCCATGACGATAGGCAGCACGCTCGAGGCGTAGTTCACTACAGGCACGGGAATACCGAAGAAGTCCAGCCCTTCCGCCCCGCTGATATTGGCATGCACGAGCACTGCGCCAAGCAGTGCGCCCATGATCGGCTCCATCTTAAGCTTGTTGGCCAGGGTGTAGCCGATCCAGACTGGCAGCATGGAGAAGCCCGCCGCCTGGATCGTAGTGCAGATGACGGCAAATCCGCTATCGGCGCTCACACCAAAGTAATTCACCAACAGGTTCTTGATGGCAAGGATCAAACCGCCGGTAATGAGCGCGGGTATGATGGGCATGAAGATGGCAGCGCAGAAGTTGCCGAGCTTATTGAGCCAATACAAGGCGTTCTTGACCTCAGGCTCCTCTTCTTGCACATCCTCGACGGCTCCGCCCTCGCCCTTCCAGCCGGAAACCGCCAAGAACTCGTAGTACGCATCGGTGACTTCGGGGCCGATAATCACCTGGATCTGTCCCGTTTTGTCTACAACGCCGACAACACGCTCGACTTCCTTGATACCCTCGACATCTACCTTGGATTTCTGCACGTAATGAATGCGCAGGCGCGTGGCACAATGCTCAACCTGTTTAATGTTGTCTAGGCCGCCGACCTTTTCAAGGACTTGCTTGGCCATCTCGGTATACTTTGCCATGTTGACCCTTCCTTCGCGTCCCAACGATACGAATGGCGCCGCACGTGCTAAACAGTACTTAACACGTATTTATCATTATTTTGAGAATTTTTGTTATGTCAAGATCAAAAGGCACTCTACCCGGTGAACGGTCACAGTCGGCCTAGATTGCCGGTTTATCAGCTATTTTCCAAACGGCAAACGGTAAATTAAATGGGCGGGCATGTTATTTGCCCACCCATTTCAAAAAGCGTCAAATTATTTAACTGGAACACGCTCTATAGCAATACCACTTTGCACATACTCACTCATTGTCGCATCATCTAAATACGCATCTGTCACAATGCGATTTATTTCCGGTAGCGAAGCAATCTTGTAAAAATACGAGCTGCCAAATTTTGAGCTATCCGCCATGAGAATTACCTGTTTTGCCTGCTCTATCAACGTGCGCTTGGAATGGCCATCGAGTACGTCAATGACCGACACACCATGCTCCAAACTCACGCCCTCGACGCTCAAAAAGAGGATATCGATTTGAAAGCGCTTGACGAAGTCATCGGTCAGGGGACCCATAAACGCCATGGACATATCGCGATATTCACCCGGACACATAATGGTTCTCACCCCTCGAATATTCGCGACTGCGTTGGCAACGAGCAGGGAATGCGTTAGTACATTGATGTTGCGCTTACGCCCCAGTAATTGCGCCAGCTCCTTCACCGTGGTGCCGGCATCCAGGAACACCGAATCCCCTTCACTGATATAGTCAAGACACCGCAAGGCGATCGCGCGCTTTTGCTCAACATTTATATCGTGTTTGAGCAGCATATCGTATTCGCGCAGAGCACCGTCGTTCAACATAACCACGCCTTGCGAAATACTCACTGACCCGTTTTCCGTGAGTTCCTTGAGATCGCGCCTGACTGTCATACTCGACACGCCCAGGCGCTGCGCGAGCTCGTTAATCTCCACGCTCTCCTCTTCCTGGAGCACCTCCAGCATTGCTCTTCTTCTTTCAACGATTTTCAAATTCACACCCTTCCGTCGTTACTTATAACATTCTACGTTTCATCTGCACGATACAGCACAAAATAAGTTTCACATAATTTGTTATTAATTGTGATAGGATGTGAATCACAACATTAATGAAAGGAGCCATATGAGAATCCTTGTCGGTAAGTTCACACTTGAGTCGAACGAACATGTCCCCATGATGTGTGACCTAGAAAACGTCGCACTTTCCTATGGAGCCGAGTCGCTCACGCACATGCAGCTGGGCGACGTGTTCGACCGCGCGGATATCGAAGTCATCCCCACCATCTGTGCCGATGCAGCCTGCAGTGGCGTCATGCGTCGTCGTGCCTACGAGCACATTGCAGACACCATCACCAATGCCGTTCGCGCCAACCTCGCAACGCTCGACGGTATCTATCTCTGCCTTCATGGCGCCAGTTACGTCGAGGGAGTCGGCTCGGGCGAACACGAGCTCGTCGCTCGCATTCGCGATATCGTGGGACCCTATCTGCCCATCGCTGTTTGCTGCGACCCACACGGTAATCTCACTCGACGCTATGTGGAAAGCTGTACCTTCATTCGTAGTTATCGCGAGAGCCCGCACATCGACATAGCAGAATCCGTCCAGCGCACCTGCCGTGAACTGATCGCCTGTATCGATGAGGGGCGCCGCCCCGTGCCAGCCTACCGCAAGTTGCCCCTCATCTTGGGCGGCGAGCAGTCTGTCTCCGCCGATGAACCGGTGCGCTCCATCAACGCCCATCTTGACGAGTTGGAAGCCGACGAACAAATCTGTTCCGCATCTTGGCACGTGGGCTATCTGCGGCACGATTGCCCTGAGGCGGGCTGTGGCATCGTGGTCGTGCCTCGCACCGCAACCGATCGTGCGCATGCCGAGCGAGTCGCCGACGAACTCGTCGCCTATGTATGGGAGCGCCGCCGCGAGTTCCACTACACCGGAACCACTGCCGAGCCGGACGAAGCTCTCGCCATGGCCCTTTCTTGCACGGACACACCCGTTTTCGTCACCGATTCCGGCGATAACGTGACCTCCGGCTCCATGGGCGCCAACACCTTTGTCCTACGCCAGGTGCTCAACCTTTCCGCTGAGGCACGTGCGAGCAAAAGCTTCCTTTTTGCCGCCATCCACGATGCGCGCACCTGCCATCAGCTGCTAGAACACCAGATTGGTGACACGGTTGCCATCATGCTCGGAACGGGCGTAGACCACATGAGCAAACCGGTGAACCTCATAGTGACCGTACGGGCAACGGGACGCCAAGAGGGCACTCATATGTACGGTGAGCATGGCGATTACGGCCCGCTTGTGACCGTGCAGATCGAAGGTCACCCCATCTACATCGTCATCACCGACAACAATCACTCCTTCGTGGAGGAGCACCAGCTCGACGCGTGCAACCTGGCGAGCTGCGGCATCGACTGGCATGATATCGACGTCATCGTCGTCAAGCAGGGCTACATCCATCCTGAGCTCAAGGCAGCTGGAGCGTTGTCTGTCATGTCACTCACAGATGGCGCCACACCTCAAAACACTAAGTTGATTGCGTTCAAACGCATCATGCGCCCTATGTTTCCCATCGACGAGATGTAAGTTCGTGACACATCTCAGACGAGCCGGGTGCCCCGAGCACCCGGCTTTCAGCCGTCGGATACCGACGGACCGACTCGCCAGTCGGCGCCAATTCGCCTCGCAACCCACGCACTGCGCACAGCCGCTCTACCCCACACTGTGCAGCGACCCACTACACTGCGCTCTGCGCCCATAACCCGTCTGAAAGGACCTGACATCGTGGACCCCTCATTTGTCTTCGTACAAATGATCACCATCTCATTGCCCATTCTGATAGGATGGGGCGCACGTAAACTTGGACTAATGGACAACGATTTCGATACCAAGCTGTCGCGATTAATCCTGAACATTGGTCTGCCGTGCATGATCTTGGCATCGTTGGCTACGCAACAGGGACTGCCTGCGCCCTCCGACATGCTCTGGGCCATAGCAGGTGAGACAGTCTTGCTGTTCATCGCCGCCGCACTTGGCTACACCGTAACCGCAGCCATGTGCCCTCCAGATTTCACTGAGGGTGTGTACCGCTTTGCCATCACTTTCAGCAATTGCGGGCTCATCGGATTTCCAATCATTTCCGCCGTGCTTGGATCTGATGCCCTCTTGATTGCCTCCATTGGGTTGATCCCCGTTAATATCATCATGTTCACTGCCGGAGTGCTCATGTTCTCTGGCGGCGGCGGGGGCGGGACTGGCAGGCAGCTGCACCACATCACGCAATGCCTGAAATCCCCGACCCTCATTGCAAGCATCGTGGTACTCCTATGCTCGTTGTCGCGGATCACCGACTTCGGGCTGGTGGACACTTCCCTCAATCTCATCGGCCAGATGACGACCCCGCTCGCGCTGCTGGTGACTGGATCGGCGCTCGCGTCCTATAACCCACTCGACATGCTTACCAACGCCCGCGCGTACATCGCCTGCGCGTTCCGCCTCCTAGTTGCCCCACTTGTGGGCCTGAGCATCCTGCGTCTACTGCCCATTGATACAGAGATCGTCGCAATCCTGGTACTCGAAGCCGCTATGCCAGTAGGCACCAACGGCATCCTCTACTGTCTGCAATACAACGTGGACTCCAAGCCCATGGTGCAGTGCACATTCCTCACCATCGTATTCGCGATTCTTAGCATTCCGACCGTTGCAGCGCTGGCACAAGGATAGAATCAACCTAAGAATCGCACTGGCTTATTGGCCGAACTCATGCAATGGATCCGTGCGCGACCTCCCGATACGCTCAATCTTGACGGTATGCGCGGACAGCTGCTTCGTTTGGAATTAAACCCAAATCATCCAGTGCAATTTAACAGGATCTGACACGGTAGTCGAGCCAATCAATTAACAGAACTGCACACAATCCAATGAAGCATTTCCTCGCACAGCATAGTAAGTCGTCTGTGCACGCGCAGAATGTCATCCCTCCGTCGAATTGCCTGAAGCGCGTCTGAGACATGCAGTCAAGGTAGACCCCGTTCATGGATACCCCTGTCTCGATGCCGGGGTGAGCGTGCTGGACAGGATCTTCTATATTCAGATCACGGCATGCCAGTGCCGCCACATTGCGCTACATCCCCGCCAACAGGCTTCATTGCGGACATTTCGTCTTCCTTGGCACGATCCGCACTAATATGCCACGCTGCCACGCAGAAGGGACTGACAACCTTGAGCAGAAAGGCCGACATGGAAACCACGCCGGCCCTCCGATGGGAGTAAGTTGTTACCGCAAGCTTACGCGCGACCGCAGGAGCCGAGGTTCTCCATGCGGATCTTGACGATCTTGGTGATCTCGGCCATACCAGCCTGACCCGGGTTCTTGGGGTCGAAGTTGTTGGGGTTCTCAGCCATGTAGGCCATGTAACCCTTGGTGTAGGCCTGACGCAGCTCGGTGGCGTAGTTAACCTTGCAGATGCCGTTCTTGACGGCCTCGGCGACCTGCTCGTCCGGCACGCCGGAGGTGCCGTGCAGGACCAGCGGCACGTCGACGGCGGCGCGGATGGCCTTCACGACGTCCTGGTCGATGTGGGGCTCCTCGGTGTACACGCCGTGAGCGGTGCCCACGCCGATGGCCAGCGAGGTGCAGCCGGTGCGCTCGACGAACTCCTTGGCCTCGACCGGGTCGGTGTAGGGGGACTCGCCCTCGACCTCGACGTCGTCCTCCTTGCCGCCGACCTTGCCGAGCTCGGCCTCGACCGGCACGCCCATGCAGGCGCCGGCGTCGGCGACGGACTTGGTCAGGGCGATGTTGTCCTCGAAGGTCTCGTGGGAGCCGTCGATCATGACGGAGGTGTAGCCGGTGCGCAGGGCCTTCATGCAGCGATCGTAACCGTCGCCGTGATCGAGGTGCAGGGCCACGGGCACGGAAGCGCGCTCAGCGGCGGCCTTGACCATGCCGTAGAAGTAATCCAGGCCGGTCTTCTTGATGGTGCCAGAGGTGGTCTGCATGATGACGGGGGACTTGGTCTCCTCGGCGGCGGCCAGGACGGCCATGACGAACTCGAGGTTCTCGACGTTGAAGGCGCCGACGGCGTAGTGGTTCTTCTGCGCGTCGAGCAGCATCTCCTTGGTGGTTACGAGCATGAGCGATCGCTCCCTTCTCGGCCCGGGTTCACCCGCGGGCACCTGCCATACCGCCGGCACCGTGCCGGCGCAATTGCTGCTTATATTGTACAAAAATGGCCTCTCACCTGCCGCGGCAAGGTCGGGGTACACGGTGCCGACATGGGCGGTATGAGAAGCGAAACGAAAGATTCGGCGTTCTTCCGTCATTTTTCGATATTTGCGTTCATGGTGAAACGAAAGAGAAACGAACTCGTTTTCTTTTCTTAAAAGAAAATAATGCAAAATAGCGTCATCACATTTTGCACACGATTGGCGAGGGGGACCGTCATGCCGCCAACCGCATCACGCACGTTCGCTGAGGAGCGTCGAACGGCCATCATGGACATGCTCGAGCGCGGCGCCTCGGTGCAAGTCGCCGATATCGCGCAGGCCTTCGGCGTCTCGACCGTCACGGCGCGCGGTGATCTTGACGCTCTGGCGGCGGCGGGCAAGTTGCGCCGCACGCACGGCGGCGCCGTCTCACTGCACAAGACGCTTACGGTCTCGGTACAGGACCAACGCGTCAACATCAATGTGGACGCCAAACAGGCCATCGCACGCGCGGCCCTCGACCTGGTGCGCGATGGCGACACGGTCTTCGCCGACTCAGGCACCACCGCCCTTGAGTTCGTCCGCATGCTCGATATGCGCTCCGACATCACCGTCGTCACGGCGGACATCACCATCGCCGACTTCATCGATGAGAGCCTGCCTACGGTCGACGTCATCATGCTCGGCGGCGAACTGCGCAAGGGCCATCGGTACCTCTACGGGCCGCTCACCATGGCAGCTCTCGAGATGCTCCACGCCGACCTCGCGGTCATCTGCCCGGGGGCCTTCGTCCCCTCACGCGGATTCATGACCGATTTCCCGCAGATGGCGGAAATCAAACGGGCGGCCATCCGCGCCGCCGCCCGATCGGCCGTCCTCATGGATGCGAGCAAACTGCATGCGCGCGGCATCTATTCATTCGCCCATATCGAGGACGTGCGCTACGTGGTGATGGACGAGGACCCCGAAGGCATCGTCGCGCAGGCAATCGCCGAGGGCGCGACGGCCAGCGGCAGCGGCGCCGCAGCGGAAGGCGGGAGAGGTTGCCGCTTGGTCCTCGCCCGCTGACCGCCGTGGACGATGTGCGACAGGGCCGCGATATGGGCAGGACCGCGTCATTGCCCCACATAAAGATCCGGCCCACAGCCCAAAGGAGCCGTGAGCCGGATCTGCCACATGAAAGCCCGTCTTTATGCCTCGCGCGTCCTTATGCCTCGCGAGACCTCTTGCGCGCGGCCATGCCGGCGGACAACAGCCCCATCGCCGCCAACGCCATGCCGCCCGTCAGGATCAACGGGTCGCCCGTCTGGGGAAGCGCCCCGTTGACCGAGCTGGATCCGCCTGACGCCCCGCCCTCCTGCTGGCCTCCTCCGGGACCGGGATTGGGAGACGGGTCGGGGTTCGGATCGGGCTCAGGGCTCGGTGCGGGCTCGATGGGCGTGGCGGGGATGACGATCTTCTTGTCGAATATCGCGCGCACGTCCACGTCCCGCTTGGCGCTGATGTCGAACGGCACGTTAATGGCGAGGGCGGCATAAGGGTCCTCGACCTCGATCGGCGTGCCACCGACGGTGACGGTGCGGATGCGATAGCCCTCCGCCGGCGTCACCGTGAACTGCTGGGAATCGGCGGCGGGGCGCATATATCCCGAGGGATCGATGGTGCCGCCCGTGCCGGCGAGCGCCACGATGCCGAACTCGGTGAGGGTGTCGCCCTTGAGCTTGATATCGAGCTTGTCAACGCGCGGGGAGCCCTGCGAGGGGCCGGTGAACACCAGCGTGGTGGCACCGGGCTTGTTGACCTTGAAAGTGAAGGTGACCGTCTTGAACTGATTCTGGTCGGTGTTGCCGGCAACCTTCTCGCCCGCTTCGAGGATCACGTTGTCCTGTGAATCGGCATCCTTGTTTACCGCATCGCCTCCTGCCCGAATCGTCGACGCGGCAGCCTGCCCGGCGTCCCCTGCGGATGCCTCCTCACCGTAAGCATCTTGACCGGCAACGTCGCCTTGCTCCGGCGCAGCGGACTCATCCTGGGTGTCTCCCTGCTCAGGCGTCTCGCCCTGATTGGTTGCGTCATTCGGCTCGGGCGCCCCACCCTGATCGGGCGCATCGTCCTGCTCGGGTGCCTCGGGCTTTCCGAAAGCATCCGCGTCATCGCCGCTCGGGGCGTTGGCATTGGGGGCGTTTTGACCCTCGCCCTCCGGCACGGCATCATCCGCGTCGGTCTCGACGGCAGCGCCCCACACGAGCTTGTTGTCGGCAGATCCGCTCATATAGCGCAGCGTGACCTCGTACTCACCGGCGCGCTGGGCCACGAACGGGATGGACAGCGTGTCCTTGTCGTTGAGCGAGTTCACCACCTTGCCGCCCGAGGCGCCCTCGATCTCCTTGACCTCGACGGGGTACTTCCCGCCATCGCCGTTGCTCGTCGTATCGTCCTTCAACTCGCCCAGTTCGGCCTCGATGGTCTGGATCTCGCCCACGATGCTCGGGAAGGCGAAGGGATTCTCGGCAGTGTATTTCTCAGTGCGAAGCGCGGGATGTGCGATCGCCGCCTCGAGCGCCTTGATCGCGTGGAAGTACTGATCCACCCCGGCGGTGCCGTCCGTCAGGATGGCGCGGGCGTTCACCAGCGCAGCGCGGTACGCCTCGGCATCGGCCTTGGTATGGCTGCCCTCGTTGATCGGCGTTGCCTCGACGCGCTTGAGCGCCTCGTCGAGCTTCTCCTTCGTGTAATTCGAATCGCGGTCGATGATGTTCACCGTGGTGACGCCCTGCGGGCCGATCACCAGGTTATTGGGCGAAACGACCGTCATGGAAACGGAGAACTGGGTGTTGACCGCCGCGTTGGCGCCCGTGTTGTTGCGTTTGGTGCGCACCTGCACGGTCTTTTCGGCCTCGCCGTCGGCGAACTTCACGCGGACCGGGTCGGTGTAGAAGTCGCCCTGCACCGCCGTGCCCGGCTCGAAGTTCACCACGACCTCGAGCGGACCGGTCGTGCCGCCCGAGCGCTTGATACCCAAATCGTAGGTGGTGTCCTCATCCATGGTGATGACGGGCTCGGCGAAATCGAGCATGCCCACACCGCCGTTGTTGAGGATGGCCGCCGCGTCGATGGCAACCGCCTTGTCCTGCTCGGCCACCTCGATCTTCACCGTATGCTCGCCCTGTGTGAGCGTGGGAGAGGCGAAGAGCACCTGCCCGGTCTTACGCGCACCGGACGTGTTGACGGTTTGAGCCTCAGCGTCCTTGCCGTCGATCGTGACCTTCATGGGGCCGTGACCGGGGTCGACGGTTCCGATGATGAGGAACTTGCTGCCCGTGAAGGTGAACGTCGCAGTGGCGCCCTTCTTCTTGGAGAACATGTTCGTGCTGTCCACGAACTGGGAGCCGCCGTTCTTGGTCCAATCCGCCTCGTTGCCCAGCGTCATCTTGGTGTTGTCGAGCGTTTCCATGCCCTCGGGGATGGCCGACGGCGCCTCGAGCGCGCGGCCCATCTTGAACAGGCCGACCTCCGAGAGCTGGACGACCTTGCCGTCGAGCGGCGTGAGCTCGATCTTCACCTCGGTGGCCGTGATCTTGGAGGCGCGCACGAGGCGCTTGGCGCCCACCGTGCCGCCGGACCCGAACTCGGACCACTCTCCATTGCCATTGCGGTAGGAGACCTTGAAGCTCTTGATGCGCTGACCGTTTTGGATGGCCTCTTCGATGGAGACCACGTCGAACTGCGTGGCCGCGGGGAGCTTGATGAGCACGGACTGCTTGCCCGCCGCATCGGCGGACCAATAGGTCGCATCGTCGCCATCGAGCAGCTTGCTCGGGCCGTAGGCGGCGTTGCTCTGGTGGACGGACGTCACCTGCGCGGTGGCGGCAGTGCGGTCCTTCTCGGCGTTGGCACGGGTGAGGTCGTCGGCGAAGCCCGTGCGGATGCTCGTGCCGAATTCCTCAACGCGCTTCTTGATCTCGGGTGTGATCTGGCCCTTGGTATCCAACGGCACGTTGAGCAGCAGCGGCGCACCGCGGCCGACGGACATGAAGTACATCGTGCCCAGCTCGGTCAGCGATTTGGGCGCCGCCTTGTTGGGACCCCAGAACCACCCGGAGGTGATGCGCGCGTCGCACTCGGGCATGAACCACTTCTCGCCATCCGCCTTGCCCACGATCACGGACTTGCCCGTGGAGGGGTCGGTCGTCTTGTTCTGCACGAACGGCTGGTTGTCCTTGGACTGATCCCAGTTCTGGCGCATCTCGACGCGGTTCCATGTGGTGTCATGCGCCACGCCGTCCTCGTTGCCCACCCAGCGGGCCTCGCCCTGCTCACCGCACTGGAACGCCAGACAGCTCTCGCCCTCGTGCTTTTTGATGACCTTGTAATACGCCTCGAAGTCATATTCCTGGTATCCGCCGCCCGTGCCCTTGGCGCCGTCCATCCAGACCTCAACGAACTTGCCGCCGTTGCCGTATTTGTCGTTGCCCAGGATTTCCTCGAGCTGCTTCACGTAAGAATCGTTGTAGTTGCCGTTATGGTCTTCCTTACAAGGATTGGAGCAGCTGTTCGTGCACTCTCCTTTCCCGTAGGTGGGGTCGTTGATATCCCACGGGGAAAGGTAGAGGCCCATGTCGAGGTCCTGCTTGGTGCACTCCTCCGAGATCTTGGCCAACACGTCGATCTTGGACTTGGTGCTCGCCATGTCGTACTCGCTGGAGGCGCTGTCCCACATGCGGAAGCCATCGTGGTGCTTGGCGGTCACGATGAGGCGCTTGAAACCCGCATCCTTGATGGTCTTGACGTATTCGGCCGCATCGAAAGACTCGAGCGCGTTCATGTACTCAGTCGCTGTCTTCCATTGCACGCCGTTGTGCGTGGTGCCGTAGTGCTCTCCCCACTCGATGTCCGCCATGGTGTTCGGCCCGAAGTGGCAAAACGCCGCAAGCTCCTCCTTGGCATAGGTGTATTGGCAGGTGTTGGGGACGACCCCGTCCTTTTCGGGCGCGGCGACCGGGCCTGTGCTCAGCCCGCCATCGCCCACCCAGGTCTCGGCGGCGAACGACACTGCCGGCGTGAATGTCAACGCCGAGGCGATCGCCGCCGCGGCGGCCCAACGGGGGATGACTCGAATGCTCTCGCGCATATGCAGCTCCAATTCTGTACGTCGGCGCAGAATCGAATTTCCGGAACGCCCTGAATCTATCCGAACACGTCCGAACACGCTGCAATCGCTCGGCAAGCGGCTTTTATTCTCATATAAACGGTAGACAATATGATTTACCTGCGATTATTTGATGTTCGATTATCCCACCAGCCGCATATGCAAACACATGGAGCACCGAGCAGAAACGAACATATCGCGAGCCCGTTTCAACGCAAAGCCCGTCTCACGGCATGGAGAAGCCCCCTTTGGAACTGCATGGCTGCATCCGAAGGGGGCGATGTGCGTGAAACCGCGCGCGAAAGATCGCGCGGGAAATCAGATGTTGCCGAGACGCCGGTCGCGATTAGAGCTCGGTGACCTCGACGGCGTTGTAGACCTCGTCCCAGCGCTCGATGACCAAATGACCGGTCTGCGGGTCCATGGCGTTGAGCTTGCCGCAGGTGTTGGCGGTCTTGAGCACGGTCACGTCGTCGGCGCCCGCGGCGATGGCGTGGGCAAAGCCGGCGATGGTGGAGTCGCCGGAGCCAGTGGCGTTCACGGCCGGGATCGGCGGAGTGACGGCGCGGTAGATCTTGTCGCCGTGGAAGGCGAAGGAACCGGCGGCGCCCATGGACACGACGACCCACGGGATGCCGGCGAAGCGCTCGTCGGCCTTGAGGGCGGCGGCGAGGTCGGCGACCTGCTCGGGGGTGTAGCTGGTACCCAGCAGCGCGTTGATCTCGGTGAGGTTGGGCTTCACGAGCGTGGGCTTGACCTCGGCCTCAAGCGCGGCGTCGAGCGAGGCGCCGGAGGTGTCGAGCAGCACGGGGACGTCGTGCTTGGCGGCCTCGGCGACCATGCCGGCGTAGAAGTCGGCGGGCACGCCCTTGGGCAGGGAGCCGGAGATGGTCACGCAGTCGGCCTTGGCGACGAGCTCGGCGAACTTGGCGGAAAAGGCGGCGAGCTCCTCAGCGGAGATCTCCGGGCCGCTCTCGAGCAGCTCGGTCTGATTGCCCTCGTGCAGGATGTTCAGGCAGATGCGGGTCTCGCCGGCGATCGGCGTGAAGTCGTGGTTGATGCCGTCGGCGTCCATGAGGGAGCCCATGTAGGCGCCCATGTGGCCGCCGAGCAGGCCGGTGGCGACGACGTCATCGCCGAGCTGGCACAACACGCGGCTGACGTTGAGGCCCTTGCCGCCGGCGGTCTTCTTGGGGGCGACGCGGTTGACGTCGTCGATGATCAGCTTGTCCAGCTGATACGCCGTATCGATGGCGGGGTTCATGGTGACGGTGAGAATCATGTTCACTCCTTTTCTCGGGGCCCCATCCGTATGGACCCCGGTTCAACACAATCCGATGCAAGCCGGCGGCGCGGGCGGGCTAGAGAATCTCGATTGAGAACGTGCGGGCCACGGTCTCACCCGGCTTGGCGATGATGCATCCGCGCTTGTCCTCGAAGACATCGCCCTCATCCGAGCAGGTGGACAGGCCGCCCCACGGCTCGATGGCCACGAAATCGCCCTCGGGCTTGCTCCACACGATCAAGTACGGGAAGTCCGGGAAGCTCACGCGCAGGCCCTTCTCCTCGCCCTTCTTGACCAGGTCGACCGTGCGGCTGTTGAGCACGTCGAAGATGGTCTCGGCGAAGTCGAACAGCTCATGGGTGAGCGGCAGCACGCGGCCGACCATCGGGTTGGCGGTGCGGTTCTCGACGTCGATCAGACCCGTGGAGGGAACTGCGGTGCACAGGGCGTCGGCCTCGTCGGCGTCGAAGCGCAGCTCGTAGTCGGAATACGCCTCGCCCTCGTCGAGCGGGCAGGCGAAGCCGGGGTGGCCGCCGATGAAGAACGGCATATCCTCCTCGCCCTCGTTGGTGACCTCATAGCTCACGTTGAGCTTGGCGCCGTCCAGCGCGTAGCGGGCGACCAGCGTGAACGGGAAGGGGAACTGCTCGAGCAGCTCCGGATGATCGGCGCTGGCGAGCTTGAAGGCGATCGTGTCCTCGCCCTGCTCGGCGAGCTCCCACTCCTGCTTGCGGGCAAAGCCGTGACGGCCCAGCTTGATCTGCTTGCCCGAACGGGTCTGGGCGACGTCCTCGCGCAGGCCGCCGCAGATGGGGAAGCACACGGGAGCCTGACCGCTCCACACGGCAGGGTCGCCCTGCCACAGATACTCGCGACCCTGGGAGACCAGGGACGTGAAGGAGCCGCCCGCCGTGGTGAAGCCCACGCGCAGGACGCCGTTGTCCAAAGCGAAATCGGCCATCGCCTTCTCCTCTCCGCACGATGCGACGTGCGAAAACGAAGGAATACATGCATGCGTTATGCGTCCCTTGATTGTACCGCTCGCAGGCCGCATCCAACCGCACCGCGAGCGCCCAAGACCGCCCGAGCGCGGCGAAGAACGCAAGCAAACGAAAAGCCCGCGCTCCTTTTGGGGCGCGGGCTCAAAGGGGGTTCGCAGTCATGAGCATGCGAGCTGATCGGAAACGCCCGCCTTCACCCACTGAGACAGCGAATTAGTCGTGATACTCGCCGCGGTCCCACTTCTCGATGAACTCGTCGAAGAAGTGCGGGTCGGCCTGAGCCTCGGCGTCGGCCTTGTTCACGGCGTCGAGCTTGGCCACCAGGGCGTCGCGCTCGGGCGTGGACTCGTACTCGGCCTCCAGGAAGGCGAGCATGATGTCGGCCATGAGGAACTCTCCGGTGATCTTACCGCCGAAGCCGATGATGTTGGCGTTGAGCTCGCGACGGGCGTACAGGGCGCTCGTCATGTCGCGGACCAGGGCGCAGCGGGCGCCGGGGACCTTGTTCACGGCGTTGGTGATGCCGATGCCGGTGCCGCAGAGCACGACGCCCAGGTCGGCCTTACCGGAGGCCACGGCCTCGCCGACGGCCTTGCCGTAGATGGGGTAGTGCGTGCGGGTGTGGCTGTACGGGCCGCAATCCAGCACCTCGTAACCGGCCTCCTCGAGGCGGTCGTGCAGGTAGGTCTTCTCGTCGGTGACGATGTGGTCACAGCCGAGGGCAACGATCTTCTTGGTCATGGCTAGTCCCCCTTAGGCCATCTTGTTGAGCATGTCGACGCGAATCTGGTGACGGCCGGCGGCGTAGTCGGCCTTCAGGAACTCGCGGGCGATCTTCTTGGCGACCTCGGAACCGATGACGGTGGAACCCAGGCAGATCATGCGGGCGTTGTTGTGCTCGCGGGTCATGTAAGCGCTGCGCTCATCGGAGATGTTGGCGGCGACCATGCCCTTCACGCGGGTGCCGGCCATATAGCTGCCCACGCCGTAAGCGTCGAAGCAGATGCCCTGGGAACCATCGTTGGCCAGCAGGTCGGCGGCGACGGCGCAGGCAGAGTCGACGAAGTCGGCGGCAGGGGTCTCGGACAGGTCCACGACCTCGTGACCGTCGGTGAGGAGCGTCTCCTTGACGATCTCCTTCAAGGGCATGCCCTCGGCGTCGGAAGCGATTACGACTCTCATTGGTCCTCCTTCTGAGGCGTTGTACGTCGCGGTCTGCGACTGTGAGCTTGTAAACAAATATAAACATAACTGAACATTTTTGTCGAGTTATTTTGCCGAATCGCTCAAAGATAGCGCCTGTTTTGCACACTTTCATACAAATGTGCGCACATGAACAATCACGTGCGCACAAAACCTGTCAAATTGTCGTTACGCTCCGCGCCCACATGGCGCGGCGCGGGGACCCCCGGACGAGGCCGGATCGTCAAAGCGGACCGAGCAGGCCCCTACCCCAGATAGCGGAACACGTTGAAGCCGCAGATGAGGATGATGACGACCATGAGCCCGCAGAACAGCTTGTCCACCGCGGCATCGTCGATGTGCTTGTTCACGGCACGCCCCGCCACGCCGCCGAGGATGCCGCAGACGGCCATGCCGGCCAGCAGCACCACGTCGAGGTTGGGCACGCCGCCCACCAACGCCGAGACCGTACTCGTGGCCTGGGAGAACAAGATGATGTACAGCGAGCTCTGCGCCGCGCGCTTGGTGCTCATCGTGAAGAAGTAGAACAGGACCACCAGGTTGATGGGGCCGCCGCCGATACCCAGGAACGAGGACGAGATACCCAGCACCAATCCGATGGCGACGCAGGGGATGGCGCCCCTCACCTGGCGCGTGGCGATCTTTTCCTTATTCAAGGTGTAGAGCAGGGTGCCGATCGTGACGAGCATGAGCGTGCCCGCCTGCACGGCACCGGCGATGTTGGCGTCGCCGAAGAACGCGGCGACGGCCGAGAACATCTGGCGTCCGGCCAGGCCGCCCAGGGCGGCGCCGATCGCCAGCGGCGTGTCGATGGCCGCGTCGATCTTGGAGTCGCCCGAGACCTTGGACTTGATCACCGAGTAGCACGTCATCGAAAGCACGGTGCAGCCAGACAGGAAGTTGATGGTCGCCACATCGGCCGCACCCACGGCATCCATGACGGGCTTGATGATGATGCCGCCGCCGATGCCGCAGATGGCGCCGATGGTCGAGGCGAAAAACGCAATGGCAAATACAATCGCTAACATATGAGGCTTTCGAATCCTTCCATATTACTTGGTGATGGCCGCGTCGACCAGGCGCTCCGCGCGCTCGCGGTACGTCGCGGATGCGGCCTTGTCCCCTTTGTTGTCGTACTGGATCGCCAGCATCTGGCACAGCATGGCCTCCTCGACGCCGCTCGCGTCGGACAGGGCGCGCTCCATCTCGCCGATGTATGCGGAAGAGCCCTTGAGGAAGATGTCGTAGGTGCGGCGGTTGGCCTTGGCCATGGGCTCGTCGCCATTGGCCTCGAGGTACTCCAGCACCTCGCGCGCATGGGGCTCGTCCTCGACCTCCACGTAGAAGGTGAAGGCCTTGGCGGCGAGCGCGAGCTTCTGCTTGTCGTTCATCTTGAGCGAGCCCATCTCGCGGATGACGGCGGCGGTCTTTTCGGCGTCATCCATGGCGAGCAGCGCGTTCAGGCGCATGAACAGCACGTTGTACTTGGGGTACAGCACGTTGGTGAGGGGACGGTCCAGGACCTTCAGGTAATTCTCGAGGTCGCCGTCGCGCAGGTAGGCCTCGAGCTTGGCGAAGGTGGTGCGCTTTTGCACCTCCATGTAGATGGTGAACGCCAGCGCGACCACCACGACCACGATGCCGATCGTCTTCATGTCCATGTTCTTGCCTTTCTGCTAGCGACGAGGATGCTCGAGATTGACGGCGGGGGTGCGGCCCACCACCAACTCGCCGTCCTTAACATACCCCTCTTCGCGGCCGGCGAGTTCCTCGACCAGATGCGCGCGAAGCTCGGCGATGCGCTCGGCGCGCGCCGGGTCGTCGATGAGGTTCGCGCTCTCACGCGGGTCGGCATCGAGATCGAAGTACTGCTCCACGCCCGTCTGCGTGAACCAGATGTACTTGTCATGCGGGGTCACGATCCACTGGTTGGACTGCTCGCGGCTGCCGCTGTGCTCGCCGTGCAGGTACGCGCGGTCGAGCGGGGCCGATCCCGTGAGCTCGCCCATAAGCGAGGAGCCCTCAACGCCCTTGGGCACGGGCAGGCCGCACGCCTCGAGGATGGTGGGCATGAGGTCCATGAGCTCCACGGTGCTCTCGCTCACGCCGCAAGCGCGCTCCCCTCCCGGGACCTCGACGTTTTTACCCACGTGCACGATGAAGGGGATGCGCGTGGAGCCCTCGTAGGGCAGCACCTTGCGGAAGAGGTTGTGGTCGAAGAGCATCTCGCCGTGGTCGGAGCAGAACACGATCACGGTGTCATGGTAGGTCTCGTCGTTCTCGAGCGCCGTGATGAGGCGGCCGATCTGATGGTCCATATGCGTGATGCAGGCGTAGTAGCCCGCCATGGCCTCGCGGCGGAGCTCCGCGTCGCGGCAGCCGTGCACGCTGTCCAAGATCATGCCGTCGCGCTCGGTGGCCTCCGCGTCGTCCCAGTCGCCGGCGGCCGGGGCGCGCAGCTCCATGTCGCGATACAGGTCGAAGTAGGTCTGCGGCGCGTCGAACGGCGGATGGGGCCGCACGAAGCTCGTCATGAGGAAGAACGGGCGCGTGCGGTCGCGCGTCTCCAGGAAACGGATGGACTCGTCGACCACCCAGTTGGTGGGGTGCAGGCGCTCCTCATAGGCCCACGGATGCGTGATCCAGGAGTTGTTCTCCACACCGGAGCCGTTCACGTCGGCGAACTCGCCCAGCTCGTTTTTGAGGAAGCGCATGTAGTCGTCGGAGACGTTTTGGTGCATCCAGTAGGGCAGGTTGGCGCGGCGGTAGTGGCCGATGTAGCCGTCGTGCAGGCGCATGTGCTCAAAGCCGCAGCCCAGGCGGGGCGGGTGCACGTGCATCTTGCCCACCACGGCGGTCTGGTACCCGCCGTCGCGCATCTCGGCCGCGAGCATGTGGTCGTACTCCCACGCGACGCCGTCCTTATAGCCCACGCGGCCCGTGCCGGCGGGCGTCTTGCCCGTGAAGAGGGCCGCACGGGCGGGGATGCAGCTCGGGCACGCGGAGTAAGCGTTCTCGAACAGCATGCCGTCGGCGGCGAGCGTGTCGAGGTAGGGCGTCTTCACATCCGGATGGCCGTCGATGCCCAGGCAGTCGCCGCGCATCTGGTCGCACATGATGAGAAGGACGTTCGGTTGTTTGGTCATGAAAACCTCCAAGCTCGTGAGAAGAAGGTCGGGACAAAGAGACCGGTAGGCGGGCGGCGCCGCGGGAGGACGGGTGCCGCGGGAGGACAGGCGGCGCGGGCGGCGGCACAAGGCACGGGCGCTTGGGCGCGCGGACCCGGCACCGCGAAACGCCGCGGGGCGCGGGACCTCGATGCGGGCCCTAGCGCCGCGTGAGCATGCGCGCCACGCGCTGCAGGCCCGGATAGGCGTATTCCAGGAACTCGCGCAGACCGCAGTAACCCTCGTCATAGTAAGCGATGTTCAGGCGCTTGCAGTTGCGATGGCAGATTCCCTCGAAGGGGCAGGTCGCGCACTGTGAGCAGGCGCGTCGCGGCTCGCCCAAAAACGCGCGCATCGTCTCGCACGTCGCCATGTCCTCCAGGCTATCGGTGCGGATGTCGCCCACGCGGTACTCGTCCAACGCGTAGAAATCGCACGGGTACACCGAGCCGTCGGATTCCACCACGAACTGCGGGGCGCAGCGCCCGAGCATGCCGCACTGCGAGGGGAACTGCCCGAGCGCCATCTGCATGACGTTCTCGAACAGCCAGATGCTCACATAGCGCCCGGACCCCAGCTCGCGCCACCACAGGTCGAACAGGCGGCGGTAGAACGAGGAGAACTCGCGCGGGGCGAGCGAGAAGGTGTCCGCCTCGTCGTCGAGGCCGGGCAGACACGGGATGAACTGGATGTGCGAGATCTTTTCCTGCTTGATGAAGGAGAAGACGCGCTGGGGGTGCGCGGCCATCTGCGAGGTGAGGACCGACAGGATGTTGACGTCCACGCCGCGATCTCGCAGCAGGCGCACGCCGCGCATGATGCGCGAATACGTCGCGTCGCCATGCGCGTCGGGGCGCATCGAATCATGCAGGTCGCGATAGGCGTCGACCGAGACCCCGATGAGGAAGCGGTGTTCGGCGAAGAACTCGGCCCATTCCTCGTCGATCAGATATCCGTTGGTCTGCAGCGCCCAGCTCACCTGTTGGCCCTCACGGCGCTCCTCCACCTGCGCGACGAACGAGCGGAAGAAGTCCAGGCCGGCCAAGGTGGGCTCGCCGCCCTGGAAGGCGAACGAGATGCGGGCGTCGGGCGCCACGGCGAGCGCGCGGTCGATGATGGCGCCCGCCACGTCCTCGCCCATGACGCGGGCGCGGCGCTCCTCGCGATGGGCGGCGACGTCGCAGTAAAAGCAGTACCTGCACCGCATGTTGCAGGCGCTCGATGCCGGTTTTATCAAAAAGCCGATATGCTTCGCGCACATGGCACATGCCCCCTTCGCGCAGACTCGCCCTCACTCATCGGGCCGGACACCACCACCTTACCCGAGGCGGCGGCGTCCGGCCCGCACAATCACCGTATACGTCTTAGGCCAAGCCCAGGCGTTCCTTCTGCTCGGCAGGAGACTCGTGCTCCTCGAGACCGCGCAGCAGCAGGTCGATCATATGCTGCTCCGCCGGATCGCCCTTGCCGGCGAGGTTGTTGACCTGGCCGTAGTCGTTCTCCAGGTCGAACAGCATCGTCTGCTCCACCTCGGCGAGCGGCGTGGCGCCCTCGATCTGAGCCGGCTTCTTGCAGGGGATCTTGAACAGCGGGTACTTGGTGCGCTTGAAGTAGCGACCGCACTCGATCTCCTCCGGGCAGTCCGAACCCATCTTCTTGCGGATGGTGTGCGGCAGCGCGGCGTACTCGAAGCACGGCTGGTTGCCGGCCACCGGGGCGCGGAAGTAGGTGTAGCGGCCGTCGGTGACGTTGACGGTCATGGCGTGCACGCCGTACAGGGCGTAGTCACGGGTGGGCGCGTCGGCATCCGTCATGAGCGGGACCAGGGAGGCGCCGCACACGTCCGAGGGGATCTCGCAGCCATGGGCCTCGAGCACAGTGGGCATGATGTCGATGGCCTGCGTGAGCTGATGGGCGTGCTCGCCGGCGCGGGCGTTGCCCGGGAAGTGCACGATGAACGGCAGATGCGCGAGCTCGTTGTACAGGTGCATGTAGTTCTTGCCCATGTAGTCGCGCTCACCCAGGAAGTAGCCGTGATCGGTGGTGACCATGACCATGGTGTCCTCGAGCATGCCGCGCTCGGCCAGCTTGTCGATGAGCTTGCCGAACCAGTGGTCGGTCATGGTGACGAGGGCCTTGTAGCGGCGCTGCAGGTAATCCTCGGCATCCGCGTTCACATCGGTGGCGGACACGCGCTTGTACTCGGGGATCTCGAAGTAATCGCGGTCGAGCTCACCGGTGCCGCCGTACATCTCCATGTACTTGTCCGGCACGTCGAAGGGCTCGTGCGGATCGAAGGCCTCGACCATGAGGAAGAAGTCGTCGGCGCCGGCGTTGCCGTCGATCCAGTCACAGGCGGACTGGAAGGTCTTGGGGCTCGGCATGTCCTCCTCGTTGGGCCACAGCTGGCGGTTCTTCTGGTACTGCTCGCGCACGCGGCCGTAGAAGGTCTCGGGCATGTTGTTCGGCTCGTCGATGCGGCTGACCCACGGGTCGCCCTCCTGGCCGCGGTAGTAATCCCAGGTGTTGAACTCCTGCAGGTAGCCCTCGCCACCGGTGCGCAGGTAGTGGCAGTGGTCGGTGGTGATGTGGCAGAAGTTGCCCTGCGCGCGCAGGCAGGCGGGCAGCGTCACATCGAAGGGCTCGATGGGGCCCCAGGGGCGCTCGAGGAAGTTGTAGCGACCGGTGAGGATGTCGCGGCGGGCCGGCATGCACGGCGCCGAGCCGATCCAGTGGTTGTCGAACACGCAGGACTGGGCCGCGAAGGCGTCGAGATTGGGCGTCTGGACGTCGGTCGTGGGGTTGTAGCACGACAGGACGTCGCGACGCAGGGTATCCATGAGCACGAGGACGGTTCTCATTGGCATCCTTTCGATAGATGTGCCATTGGCGCCGGGCGGCGCCTGGCAGGTGCCGAAGGCGAAGGGCAGGCCAGCGACGGCATGTGTAAAAGGGGTACGTCCCCAATTGCACACGCCCCTGATTGCACGTGAGACAACGAGGCCCGCGCCCGACATGCGGGTCGCGGGCCTCGAACGATTTGCCTTATGGCAAGCTCGCGATTAGGCGAAGATCTTGAACGCCGGGAAGTAGAAGCCGATGGCGGCGAACACGAGGGAGAACACGATCAGGCCGATGATGATCTGAGCGGAGTTCTTGCCCTGGCCCTTCTTGAGCAGGCGGTAGCAGATGAAGGTCAGAACCACGGGCAGCAGGAAGGGCAGCACCTTGTCGAGCTGATCCTGGAGCACCAGCGGGTCGCCCTCACCGAAGGCGAACTGCACGGCGAGCTTGAGCTTGACGGTCGTGGCGATGAGGCCGCCGGTGACCATGACGCCCAGCACGTTGGCGAGGTTGCCCAGACGGTCGAAGACCTGGACGCCCGCCTTCTCGACGAGCTCCATGCCCATCTCGTAACCCTTGTGCAGGCCGAAGTACTTCAGCGGCCAGTACAGCAGGTTGATGAGCAGGAACATCACGAGCGGGCCCACGATGGAGCCGTTGTCGACGCACATGGAGGCGCCGATGGAGCCGGCGATCGGGAACCAGGTGAGGTTCAGCAGGGAGTCGCCCAGGCCGGCGAAGGGACCCATGAGGGAGGTCTTGATGCCGACGACGGTGTCCTTCTGGTCCTCATCCGTGGACTCCTCCAGAGCGGCGGTGATGCCGAGGATGAAGGGGATCGCGAGCGGGTGGGTGTTGAAGTACTCGAGGTGGCGCTTCATGGCGTTGACGCGCTCCTCCTTGGGGGCGTCCTTGTAGAGCTCCTCGAGAACGGGGGCGAAGCAGTAGGTCAAAGACAGCGACTGCATGCGCTCGTAGTTGTGCGCGAACTGGCAACCCTGGGTGCGCAGCAGGACCTTGTTCAGGGTGGACTTAGAGATCTTACCCATTAGAGATCGTACTCCTCGTCATCATCGGAGCCGGCGGCAGCAGCGGCGGCAGGGGCGGGCTGATTCTTCTGGCCCTCGGTAATGACGTCCCACACGCCGGCGGCGGCGCAGGCGGCCAGGGCGATGCCCACGGTCGGGACGTTGAGGAAGGCGGCCATGATGAAGCCGGCGAGCAGGAAGATCCACATGTTCTTCTTCATCATCATGGTGAGGAGCATGGCCAGACCGACGGCGGGCATCATGCCACCGGCGGTGGAGAAGCCGGAGAGGACCCACGGAACCTGGTTCTGCAGGAAGTTCATGATGTCCTCGATCACGAAGGAGCCGATGCCCGTGGCGATGAAGACCGGGACGGCGCGCGTCAGGAAGAAGCAGAAGGCGCCGGTCCAGAAGAACTTGTTCACGGCGTTGAACTTACCGGACTCGATGGCCTTGTCGGCACCGTGGACGAGCGAGACGTTGGTGGTCATGACCAGGATGTTCAGCTGCTGAACGAGGGTCGCGGTCGGGATGCCGATGGCAACGGCGAGCGCGATGGCGGAAGCGGTGTCGCCGCCACCCATGATGCCGAGGGCAGCGCCCAGATGGTACCGGAGATGACATCCGGCGGAACATAGGCGCCGATGTTGTTGACGCCGAGCCACATGAGCTCCATGGTCGCGCCGATCATGATGGCGGTCGTCATGTCGCCGAGGATGATGCCGACGCCGACGGACGCCAGCAGGGGCTTGCGGAAGCCCAGGTGGGGACCGAACTGGTCCCAGGTGCACAGACCCGCCCAGATGGCGAGCAGAAGTGCCTGAAGCATAAGCCTCTCCTTCCCTATTCGCCCATCGTTCGCTTCGATGGGCACACCCCGGGCCCACATGCCCGGAGATGGTTACCTACTTAGTAGTTCTTGAGGAGCTCGGACACGGGCTCCTTGGAATCGCGCGTGGTGGTCTGCATCCAGCACTCGACGCCCAGGCCGATGAGCTCCTCGAAGGCGGCCTTCTCCTCGGCGGTGACGGACATGTTCTTGTGCAGGCGGTGACGCTGGTCGTTGAAGCGCATGCCGGAGACGTTCAGGTAGTCGAACGGCAGGCCGTTCTCGTGCAGCTTGAGGGCGTCGATGGGGTTGGTGAAGAGCACCATCGTGGCCTTCTTGAGCTCGGTCTTCTTGAGAACCTCGATGAACTTCTCGACGCCGAAGACGGAGACCTTGATGTCGGGGGCGGCGAGGCCGGCGACGGACTTCTGGACGGGGTCGTTGGCGACCTTGTCGGAAACGATGATGGCGGACTCGATGCCGAAATCGGGGATCCAGGTGGTGGCGACCTGGCCGTGGATCAGGCGGTCATCGATGTCGACGAGTTTGAGTGCCATGATGTTCTCCTTGTCGTTCGCACTTCGCTTCGTACTCGCGTATATGCCGCGTGGCGGCAAGGGGCGCGCATCGCATGGGAGTTCGCTGCCCGCCCCGAGGTACCTTGGCTTGAGCCGCAGGCCTTAGAGGTCGAGGTCGTCCTCGTCCTCGGCGGCCGGGACCGGGGCGCAGATCGGCTGCTGCGCGGTGGCGTGGGCGCCCTCGAGCTGCTTGCGCACGGCGTCGGCCGAATCGAGGCCGTCACGGGTGAGGAGCAGCTCCACGGCCACGGGCATGGACAGGCCGGTGTAGGCCACCATGTCCATACCGTTGAGCAGGCAGCGGGTGGTGACGTTGAAGGGGGTGCCGCCGTAGATGTCGCACAGGGTCACCACGAGGTCGCACTCGGCGTTGAGGGTCTCGTAGGCCTCGCGCATCTCGGCCTCGAAGGTCTCCAGGCTCTTCTCGGCGGTGAGGCCGAGGGCGATGACGTCGGGCTGCTTGCCCGCGATCATCTCGACGGCGCCGAGGGCGGCCTGAGCGAACTCTCCGTGGCTTGCGAGGATGACACCGATACGCATCTGCGATTCCTTCCTGTGTGAAACCAGTGTTGGTTTCTGTTCGTTTTGTTACGGTTATGTTCGTTGATGTTTGATTCTCTGTCAAGCTTCGTCTTTGCCCATTCTTTCTGACCTCCCGTTTTAATGCGTAATCCTGCTAATTTTTCCGCGAACGTAGCGTTTTTCGCCATGAACGGTATTTCCTTGGTGTTGTTTACAAGATGTTTAATAATGTTGTTACTTTTAATAAAGTGAACATCACGCGTTCTCGAGCGTTTCACACAAACGAACATCGCGCGCCCGTTTGCCGGCACCGCGCGCCGATGCCCACCAAGACGGAGGAGCCATGAAATCCGAACGCCAGCAGGTCATTCTCGACTTGCTCAAACAGCGCCAAACGGTCACCGTGAAAACCATCGCCGACGCGCTCGGGGTCTCCGATATGACCGTTCGCCGCGATCTGGGTGAGATGGCCGAGGAGGGCCTGGTGGTCCGCGTGCACGGCGGCGCCCAGCTCCCCCGCTCCGCGCGCGGCAGCTCCCTTTTGCGCGTGCGCTCGCACGCCGAGAAGAAGCTGCGCTCCGTCGAGCAGAAGCGCGCTGCGGCCAAAGCCGCGGCCCGCATCGTCCAACCGGGCGACACCATCTTTTTGGGCGGCGGCACCACGCTCGAGCTCATGTGCGACTACCTGCCCCAAGCCGATATCCGCGTGGTCACCAACAGCATGCCCGTGCTGAACCTCCTGGCCGACAACCCCCACGTCGAGCTGTTTCTCGTGGGCGGGACGCTTCGCCAGGACACGCGCGTGTTCACGACCCCTTACGGCAGCCGTGGATTCCACGGGATCTCGACCAACAAGGCCTTCGTCTCGGCGACCGGCGTGTTCGGCAACGAGGTCTTCGGCTCCCACCCGGATGTCGGCGCCCTCCTGAGCGATGCCTGCACGCGGGCGGCGGAGTCTTACCTGGTCCTCGATGCCGACAAGGTCGGGGTGCGCGACTTCTGCATGTTCACCACGCTCGAGCAGATCGACGCGGCGTTCGTCAACCCCGATGCGACCCCCGATGCCGTCGAAGCGCTCAGCGCGTACACCACCGTCATCACCGAATAGGAAGCCGCGACACATGCTTAAAACCCAACGCCACGAGCAACTCATGGAACTCTGCGCGCAGCGAGGCGTCGTCTCCGTCCGCCAGGCCGCGAGGATTTTCGACATCTCGGAGATGACCGTCCGCCGCGACTTCGATGAACTCGCCGCCACGGGGGTCGTCGTGCGCGAGCACGGGGGCATCCGCCTTTCCGACGACACGCCCTCGACGCCCTCCGAGGCGCCCTACTTCGACAAGCTGGCCATTCGCCAGGCCGAAAAGCAAAAGATCGCCCTGGCGGCATGCGCCCTCATCGAGCCCGACGACACGATCTTCCTGGGTCCCGGGTCGACCTGCGCGGCCATCGCCCGCGCGCTTCCCTCCATGCGCCTGCGCGTCGTCACGAGCAGCATCATCGCCCTCAACATGCTCCAGATCCATCCCGACCTCGAGATCTGCTGCATCGGCGGTCAATATCGCCGCAGGTCGGGTTCGTTCGTGGGGCCCGTGGCCGAGGACTCGCTCGCCCCGCTGGGCATCGACAAGTGCTTCATCGGCACCAACGGCGTCATGTCCAGCGTCATCTCCTGCTCGAACCTCGAGGAGGGGCGCCTCCAGGCCCTCGCATGCGATCGTGCGGCGTCGCGCTTCCTCGTGTGCGACTCCAGCAAGCTCGGTCAGCTCGACTTTTACAACTTCTACAACCTCGACCGCATCGACGCCGTGGTGACCGACGACGGGATCACACCCGCGCAGCGCGCCGCCGTCGAATCCGTCACGAGTCTCATCGTCGCGGAGTAGCGCCCCGGTGAGCGCCAGCTGGCCGACCAGCGCGACCTGCCGACCAGCGCGACCTGCCGGCAGCGCGACCTGCCGGCAGCGCGAGCAACAGCTCTCGCAATTCATCGAGTGAGCGGTTTTCCTTCATTTGAACCATCTGAAATGAAGGAAAACCGCTCACTCGATTTTTGATCACCTCTCATTGACACCTGCTTCGCCCAGCCTTTGGAATCCCCGCCTTTTCCAACATCATCTGGAACCGGGCGGTATCAAGTGCATCCTCGACCGAGCATCTGAGAACCATCGCGCCCGTCATATTGAGATGGGATTCTCGCAAGCGCTCCCTTGAGAACGTCGTCGCCATTTCCCGCATCGTCTTTTCTCGCCCACCCGCCGCTCGATAGTATTTGGTCTTGCCGTCTACCTCGAGAATCACCAGAGTTCCGTTTTTCAAGTGCCACGCCATGTCGACCCGTTTCGGGTTGTTGGGCTCCATTGGATCGTGTACGACCACCTGAAGCTGCGGGACCTCGAAACCCAGTTCGATGATAATCGCCCTCACTATCGATTCGCCGCCGCTCTCGCTTTCTGCACTTGCATGCGACAGCGTGATGCGCGCCTGACGGATTCCGCGCCTGCCCCTGCCCCATTCCAAAAACTGACGCTCAACCAGACTTTTTGAAGTCAGCCTGCAACGCAGGGCAGAATCGGCGATCACCAGTCCGTCTCTAAAATCCGCTTGGCACAAACATTCGAGCACCGTTTGCTCAATCGACGTCACGCGAATACCGTGCACCATTTCAACAGGGGAAATATCCGCCTGTCGGTCTGCGGCGAGCGCTTCAGACGATCGGCAGGCAACTTTTCGACAGCGATTTCTGTTGCACCCGGGCATTACCTCCGTGTGCACCATGGCGAGATGCGCATACGGGACCTGAATACCGTGCACCACCGCGGCGCTGAACGAGCAAAACACCCAATCAGGATGCAGTTTTGCCAGTGCCTTGATCAGCATGAAGGCTCTCGCACGCGGTGATGCGCCATCATATGCCGAGCGCAATGCGTACAAACCCGGATAAGGCTCGACAACCTCGCCCTTCTTCAACTTGCGACGCACCGAAAGGCGCTCCGCCTCTGTATCCGGGGCATACAGCCAACCGGACCGCCCGGCTGTCTCCAGTTTTTCTGATACCGCGTGATTGCTCCGCACGGCTCCCCCTTGCTCAATTCACCGAAATTCAGAGAGGGGCCAACCGTAACAGCCCGACAAAGTTGATATCCTTACCGTAATTCCGGGTTCGTCTGACCGCGCAGTTCAGATGCCGTGCGACACTTCTCAAAAATCGGCGCGCGGCCGCTTGCGTTCCGCGAACGGAGGCACGCACATAGCCTCCATAGAAACCCTCGAGATGCGATCGCATCTAACGCCCCCCGCAGGCGCGTTCCTCGCCAACACGCCGTCACCGGCATGATGGGCCCGCCACGTCCTCTCCAACAACCTCTTTAGAGGCTCCCGCTTCTCCGCCAACGCACATCGACCCGACTTTCCAAAATCGAGTGAGCGGTTTTCCTTCATTTCAGATGGCTCAAAGGAAGGAAAACCGCTCACTCGATTATTCGCCCTAGCAAAATGCGCCCCAGGAGTTCCCAGGGCGCACAAATCCGACATGCGCTGGCAGTTCAATACATGCGCTGGCAGTTCAATACATGCGCAGGCACTTCTATCTTTGTTCAATCACGCAAGGTATCGCAGCGTGGGAAAGCTACGCCGTGTAGACGCTCTCGCCGGCGAGGTAGGTCTCGACAAGGGTCATATCGGGGTTCAGCACCACGAAGTCCGCGTGGCGGCCGGGACGGATGGAGCCGCACTCGTCGGCGATATCGTTGGCCTCGGCGGGAGCCTGAGTGGCCATGTAGATGGCCTCCGCCTTGGTGGCGACGCCCCAATCGACCACGTTCTTCACGGCGTCCTTCATGTTGAGGATGGAGCCGGCAAGAGAACCGCCGTCCTTCAGGCGGGCGGTGCCGCCAGCAACGACGACGGGCAGCTCGCCCAGGAAGTAGTCGCCATCGGGCATGCCGCCGGCGCACATGCAGTCGGTGATGAGCGCGACGTGCTCATGGCCCTTGGCATGCATCACGATGCCCGCGGAAATGGGGTTGACGTGATGGCCGTCGCAGATGAGCTCGGAGAAGGACTTGTCCTGGCTGGCCAGCGCGGCGCCCACCATGCCCGGCTCGCGGTGATGCAGGCCGCTCATGCCGTTGTAGGTGTGCACGAAGAGCTTCGCGCCCGCGTCCAGGCAGGCCTGGGCCTGCTCGCAGGTGGCGGCGGAGTGGCCGAGCGCCACGACGACGCCGGATTTGACGGCCTCGGCGGTGAACTCGACCGCGCCCTCGTACTCGGGGGCGACGGCGATCTTCTTCACCAGGCCCTTGGCGGCGGTCTGCCAGGCGTTCAGCTTCTCCATGGTGGGGGCGGAGAGGTAGGCGGGGTTCTGGGCGCCCTTGTACTTCGCGGTGAAGAAGGGGCCCTAGAGGAAAATGCCCTGGATGCGGGCATGCGGCGTGTCGTCTCCGGCCTCGACGTACTCGGCGACGGAGGCGCAGGCCTTCTCGAGCTGCTCGGTGCTCGCGGTGAGCGTGGTGGGCAGGTAGCTGGTCACGCCGTTGCGCAGGATGCCACGGGACACGATGGCGACGCTCTCGGGCTCGCAGTCCATGATGTCATGATCGTCGAAGCCGTGAATGTGGGTGTCAACGTAGCCGGGGGCGATCTCGTGACCGGAGTAGTCGCGGATCTCGCAGTCGGGGGCCTCGGTCACGTGCTCGCCGAAAACGCCGTCCTCGACCATGAGGTAGCCGCCGCGGGCGACACGGGTGGGCAGGTAGAAGGCATCGGCTTTGATTGCATAAGTGCTCATGTGTTCTCCTAACACGAAATTGACGCACATACTGGGTTTGTACCCAGAAAGCAGCGAACGAGCGGCAAGAAAAGCGCCCGCCCGTCCTTGCAGACCGGGCGGGCGCCTCATGGGAGCAGATGCGGATGTGTAAAGGGGGACGGGTGCGTTTTACGCATCCGCGCTGAAAGCCAAATGTGGGCGAAACGCCCTTCCCGATGTGTAAAACGCACCCGTCCCCCTTTACACATCGGGCCTGCGAGGTTATTACGCCTCGAAGGGGTGGATGGTCACGCCCTTGACGACGCGGTTCACGGTGCCGGACGGGGACGGGGTGTCCGGGGTGTTGCCCACGCGCACGGAGTTGAGCAGGGAGATGACCTGGGCGACCATGACGAACGGCAGGGCCAGGTAGCCCTCGGGCAGAGCCTCGCCGGCGAGGGTGAAGGAGGTGCCGTCGAACTTGGTGGCGCCGTCCTGCTGGATGGCGATGGTCTTGGCGGCGATTCTGTCGCCGTTGATCTCGTTCAGGATGTCGAGGTCGTACTGACGGGTGTACTCGTCGTTGTTCATGTACACGAACACGATGGTCTTGTCGTCGACGAAGGACTTCGGCCCGTGACGGTAGCCCATGCAGGAGTCCCAAGAGGTGGCGACGAGGCCGTGGGCGAGCTCGAGGATCTTGAGCTGAGCCTCCTGAGCCAGACCCACGAAGGAGCCGGAACCCAGGTAGGTCACGCGGTTGAAGTCGCCGGAGAGGAACTCGGCGATCTCGGACTCGCGAGCGACGACGTCCTCGCCCAGCTTGGCGGCAGCCTCGACCCAAGCGGTCTTCTGCTCGAGGGAAGCGGTGTCGAAGATGAGGGTGGAGAGCAGGGTCATGCAGCTGTAGGAGCCGGTCATGGCGAAGCCCTTGTCATTGGCGCGCGGGATGAGCAGCGTGAGCTGGTCGGCGTCGCCCTCGGACTCGACGGCGAGCTTGCCCTCGGGGGCGCAGGTGATGTTGATGAACTTGACGTTCTTCACGAAGCTCTTGGCAACCTGGACGGCTGCCAGGGACTCGGGGCTGTTGCCGGAGCGGGCGAAGGAGACGACCACGGTGGGCTCGTCGGGGTTCAGGAAGTCGCGGGGAGCGGACACGATGTCGGTGGTCGCGATGGGCTTGAAGTCGTACAGCTTGGTGTCGCCGGCGTGACGCAGGTAGGGAGCGCAGGTGTCGCCGACGTAGTCGGAGGTGCCGGCACCGGTGAACACGATGGAGAGGCGACCCTCGCCCATGGCACGGGCCTCGGCCAGGAAGGCCTCGATGGCCTCGAGGTTCTCCTTGTAGATGTTCAGGGTGTCAAGCCACAGCTCGGGCTGCTGCTTGATCTCGGTGGTGGTGTTGAAGCCACCAATCTCGTTGAGCTGGTCGGTCGTCATCTCAAACATTAATACCACTCCTTTTGACTTGTGGTTTTACAAGCTGCTTTTATTATAAGTTGGTTCTCTGGTTATAACCAGTTGTTCTTGATTTCACCTCTTGGACACAATTCATGCCAAAACTGCCTGGGCAGTCGAGGACCCTGCCGAACGACCCGCACGAGAGCGGGTGGGCGTGCGCATGCGATGCATGCGAAAACCCTGCGGCCGCACGGAAATTCCCTCGGCTGCTCATGCCGTGCCCTACTCGCCGCGACGGTGCTGGACGCGGTACTTGAACTGGTCGGCACGCGCGACGGACAGCGTGTACTCGACGATCTCATTCGACGTGTTGTACGTGGTCCGGACGAGGTCGAGCACGGGGGCTCCCTCGGAGATGCCCAGCAAGCGAGCGTCGGCGGGGCGCGCGATGCTGGCGAAGAACTCCTCCTCAGCCACGCTGATCTTCTCGTGGAAGTCCTTCTCGATGATGTCGTAGAGGGGCTTTCGCTCGAGAAGCGGGCGCTTGAGGGAGAGGAACTTGCGAACGGGCAGATAGGACCGCTCGACCATCATCGGCATGCCATCTGCCGAACGAAGGCGCTTCACCTTGAACAGCTTCTCGCCCAAACGGACGCCCATATGCTCGGCGAGGTTCTTGTCCGCCTCGAGGTCGCAAAACTCCAAGATGGTAGTCATGGGGTCGCGGCCAAGCTCGCGCATCTGCTCCGTGAAGCTGTACGACTGCATGAGGTTGGTGGTCTGCGCGGAGCGATCGGCGACGAAGGTGCCGCGGCCGTGCTGGCGAACGATCAAGCCCAGGCGCTCGAGTTCCTGCAGGGCGAGGCGAACCGTCGTGCGAGACAGGCCATAGCGTTCGGAGAGCTCACGCTCGGAGGAGATCATGTCCCCAGCATGGTATTCATGCTCGATTTTATCGGCGAGGATATCAACGAGCTGGTCATACAGGGGCTGCTTGCGCGCCGTGGCTGCCATGAGCTTCGCCTCCGATACTGATAGGGAATTGTCGGCCGACGGGATTCCGTTCCCGGGCAGACGAATTGAAGTGACGGGAAAAGTTAGAAAAAAACCCGGCGTGAGTACGAAGCCCACGCCGGGTTTGCAGGCGCATCTGGGGGAGATGTCACCTCATCGGTCAGCTGGAATTACCAGAGACCAGTCCACCAGGTGAGGCCGAACCACTCGTTGAGCGGCAGGGCGCCGAGGATGCCGATGATGAGCATCAGAACGATACCCTTGATGGGGGTGAAGTTCTTCTTGGCGAACAGGAAGTACAGCAGCATGACGAGCGCCAGAGGAACGAGCTTAGGCATAACGGTGTCGAGCGTGTCGGCCACGGAGAAGGAAACCGGGGTCTCGGTAACCTCAGCGTAGGTGACGGTGCTCATGCCGTTGCCCATGTCGACGATGCCGGTCTCGACAGCGTTGCCGTCAGCGTCGGCAGCGGTGAGGGGGTTGCCCTCGAGGTCGGTAAGACCAAGGCTACCGGGCTCAGCGGTCTCGGTGTCGAGCTCAGACTCGAAGTTGGCAGCGTCCTCGTTGGAAACCACAACGGTGTGAGCGGCGAGGCCACGGGTGGTGCCGTTCGGGATGTTGAGGTTGATCTGGGTGCCACCCATGTTGACCGTCAGGGCGCCGACCACGAAGCAGCCCATGATGGCGGCAGCGCGGGTGAAGGCCTGCATGTTGGCGGTCAGGGAGTCGATGGCGGAGGTGCCCATCTTGTAAGCCCAGTTCATGAGGCCGAAGCGGCAGGCGAACAGAGCGGCGTGGAAGACCACGAGGAAGATGAGCGGGGCGATGATGTTGCCCTCGATGGCCATGTTCGAGGTGATGCCGGCCGTGATCGGCACGAGCGTCAGCCAGAACAGGGCGTCGCCGATGCCGCCCAGCGGGGAGGCAGCGGAAATACGCACGGAGCGGATGGTCTGGGTATCGACCTTGTTCTGCTCGAGGGAGAGAACGATACCCATGACGAAGGTGACCAGGAACGGGTGCGTGTTGATGAAGTCCAGGTTGTGGTACATCGACGCGGCGAGGTCGTTCTTGTTGGTGTGAACCTTCTCGAGGCCGGGGACCATGGCGAACAGCCAGCCACCGGACTGCATGGTCTCGTAGTTGAACGAGGACTGGAGCCAGTAGGAGCGCCAGACCATGCGGTTGAGCGTCTTCTTATCGACGTTCGGCGCAGGAGTGAGATCCTCGTACTGCGCGGGGACGACAAACTCATTAGATGCCATCGCTCATATCACCTCCGTCAAAAGAAGCGCCCTTGAGCTCGGTCTGCTGCTGGAAGTCCCAGAAAGCGAGGCCGAAGCCAATCATGGCCATGATCAGGAGCTCGGGCTTGGCGAGCGCGGGGATGCCGTGCACGATGGTGGTGAGACCAAAGCCGAGCAGGAAGAAGGCCCACATGTCGCGGGACATCATGATCTTCAGCAGGATCGCGAAGCCGACGAACTTCATCATGCCACCAGCGGCGGACAGACCGGCGTTGAGCCATGCGGGGATGGCCTTGACGACGGCGTCGCCAGCAGCGAGGCCACCGACGAAGAACAGGGTGACGATCGCGGCGAAGATGAGGCCGAGGATGACCTCGGAGATGACGGTCAGCTTGGTGATGGCCTTGGTGTCAGCCTTCACAGCCGCGGCGCGGAAGGACTCCATCATCGGGGCACGAAGGGTGAAGAACAGGGTCACGCCATACTGGCCGAGCAGCGCGAACGGAATCGCGGTCGCGACGGCGACGTTGGGATCCATGTCGAGGGTGCAGGCAAAGACGGCGGCCATGATGCCACCGATGACAGCGTTCGGCGGCTGAGCACCACCAATGGGCATGTTACCGATGGTCATGAGCTGATAGGTACCACCAACCACGAGGCCGGTCTGCACATCGCCGAGGATGGCGCCGATGATCGGGCCGGTGACGATGGGCTGGTACAGGGACTCCGTAAAGTCGAACTGGTCGATAGCGGCAACGAAGGTCACCAGGAAGACCAGAGCGATCTGAAGGAAATTCGCATCCATCTTTTGCTCCTCCTTTCAAATGTACTTTCTCGTACGAGATTTACGACCGGGATGATTTCATCCCGTATACAAACAAACTGGTTCGCTAAACCCCCAAATTACGCGAACAGCTTGTTGGTATCCTCAACGGGCGTGCTGGGCACGCGCTGGATGGAGAGCTCGACACCGAGCTCCTGGAGCTTGCGGAAGCACTCCACGTCGTCGTCGTTGACGGCGACGGTGGTGGCGACCTGACGCTTGCCCTCGGCCATGTGCATGTTGCCGATGTTGAGCTTCTTGATCGGCACGCCGCCCTCGACGAGCTTGAGCGCGTCCTGCGGGGAGTCGAGCACGATGAAGATCTTCTGGGCCGGGGAGGCCTTGTGGATCACGTCGATGGTCTTCTGGATGGAGAAGAAGCGGGTGGCGACACCGGTGGGAGCGGCCATCTTCATGAGGTTCTGACGCATGGTGTTGGTGGACACCTCGTCGTTGGCCACGAGGATGAGGTTGGAACCCAGGGTGGAGTTCCACTGGGTGGCGACCTGACCGTGGATCAGTCGATTGTCGATACGGGTGAGAAGGATATTGGGCTCTGCCATTGCGATCCGTCCTTTCGTATTCGCGTACTGGCCTTTACAACCTAAGGAATTGAGCCTCGCGTTGACGAGGCGCGTCCCCGCTTGCTACTTGACGATCTCCTGGATCGCGTAGCGGGAGACCTCGAGGGTCGCGCCGGAGCGGACCTTGACCTCGACAACGTCACCGTTGACGCTCTTCACATCGCCGAAGATGCCGCCGGCGAACATGACGCGCTGACCGGGGGCGAGGTCGGTGTGGATGTGCTCGAAGTACTTGACCTTCTTCTTCATGTTGGCCTTGGACCACAGGAAGTAGACGACGCCCATGACCGCCATGATGAGCAGCAGGGCGACGGAGGAGGCGAGAACGTTCTGCCCGAAGTTCTCCATTAGATGCCGTCCTCGGCGAGGTCGTCCTCAGCCGCGCCCATGACGGAGGCCAGGGACTGGCGGGTGATGGCCTGCTGGCCCACGGCGACGGCCTGCTCGGCGAGGGCGGTGACGTCGGTGGCGCCGTTGCGGGCGAAGAGGAGCTCGATGATCATGGGAAGGTTGGAGCCGGTGACGATCTCGAGCTTGTCGACATCGTTGGCAATCATCATGGACTGGTTGAAGGGAGTGCCGCCGAGCAGGTCGACGAAGACGATGACGCCCTCCTCGCACTCGCCGCGCATCTTGGTGATGGCGGCGCGGAGGTCGTCACCATAGGTGGCAGCCTGGGAACCCTCGAAGGGAACGATCTCGAACGCCTCCTGATCACCGGCGACCATGTCGAGCGCGCTCTTGATACCGTTGGCGAAGTTGCCATGACCAGTCAAAATAAAGCCGACCATTAATCCTTCTTTCCTGTTCCCACCGCATTATCTGGTGCGGTACTGGTAGTAACCACGTAACAAGTCGCTATTCACTATACCAGTTGTGAATGTTCTGTCTCAGGGTTTTCGTCTTTTTCTGTATTCTGACCGTTCATCGGCGAATAGCTACCGTTCATCCTGTACGTGTTCGTTTACCTCTATATACGCTACCAAATGATCATGTATGCCCATTTGCGCAGGTTGTCTGCTTCTCGGCCGACAATGGGGAAATATCGGCGCTTGGCACTGGCCATGCCTATACAATTGTGAAGATTTGAATTGATTGGTCTGCATTTCTGGTATCAGGTACAAGAATTTTTAGTACCAGTGATGCCTATTGATTCAACCACCCCATCTGGGAGGGGACGCGATCGCACGCGGCTCGCGCCCCAGCCCGAACGCGCGAACGAACAGGCACGCCACCACGAAAGGCTCGAACATGGACGTCAGAACGGTCATCCTCTATAGGTCCAAGCACCACGGCAACACCAAGAAGCTGGTAGACGCGCTCGTCGCCGCGCATCCCGAGATCGACGTGATCGACGTCGCGACCCTCGGAAAGGACGAGTACCCCGACTTCTCCCCCTATCACATCATCATCGTCGGGTCGGGCATTTACTACACCAAGTTCGACAAGGACGTGCTGCGCGTGTGCGACCACTGCCTGCGCGACGGCGACAACGTGATCGGCCTCATGACCTACGGCGGCGCCGCCAAATTCAACGGCGGCGACCTCGACGGCGTGTGCCGCATGAAGATGGCCACCCTCATGTGCACCTACGGCTGCCCCGGCTTCGACACCTTCGGCCCGTACAAGCTCGTGGGCGGCATGAACAAGGGGCGCCCCAACCAGGAGGACATCGACGGGGCCGTCGAGTTTTACGACAAGTTCCTCGCCGATTACGGTGAGATCTTGGTCGAGGAGCGCCTGAAGCGCGACAAGCGCGACGCCTTCAACGCCGCGCACCCCGCAGGCGGGCTCTTCACCAACCTCAAGCGCAGCGCCAAGAAGATCGCCAAGCGCGTGAAGGGCGAGAACGGCAAGGCCACCGCCGAGGACGCCGGGCGCGTGGCTGCGAATGAGGCAGGACAGGCGGCCGCGAAGGACAAAGCCGACGCGACCGAAGAACTGTAGGCACCTGCAAATTACCGGCACCCCCGTTTAACAGGCCCGCGCCTTGGCCGCCCCAGTTCCCATGCTCATCCAAAGCCGAACCGCCCCCACCTCCTGCGCTCGCGAGGTAGGGGCGGTTCGCGTTTTGGGCCCCGCCTTATCGTGAAGGGCAACTCGCATTCGGATCCATTTCGCGCATCGAAAGGCGCTTCCAATCCAGTCCTCCCCACATCCGGGGCCCGTTCTCGCATTTCTAGGAGTATCGTAAGAGGGCAGCAGGTACACACGGGCGCCGAAGCGCCCCCAAGAGCAAGGCGGACACCATGCCCAAGACCAGAGCGCAGCAGATCATGGCCGACCGGGAGCGCCGGGGCGCCGACCAAATCACAGCTGCGATTCAAGACATCGCCGCCGAATTCGAGCCCTACATCATCAAGCAGCGCCGCCACTTTCACAAACACCCCGAACTGAGTCTGCAGGAGGTCCGCACCACCTCCGACATCGCAGGTCAGCTCGACGCCATGAACATCCCCTACGAGCGCCCGCTCAAAACCGGCCTGGTGGCGACGCTACGCGGCACCGCCCCGGATGCCTATCGCGAGGACGGGACTCCTCGCCGGCGCCTGCTCATGCGCGCCGACATCGACGCGCTGCCCGTCACCGAGCGCACCGACGACGAATTCGCGAGCGTCAACGAGGGCTGCATGCACGCCTGCGGTCACGACTGCCATATCGCCATGATGCTCGGCACGCTGCAGATCCTGCGCCACATGACCGACGACATCCACGGCGAGATTCGCGTGGTGTTCCAGCCGTCCGAGGAAAACGGCTCCGGTGGGCGCATGATGTGCGAAGCGGGCGTGTGCGAGGGCGTGGACGGGGCGTTTGCCATGCACATCTGGAGCGAGGTTGACGCGGGCGCCATCAGCTGCGAGCCCGGTCCGCGCATGGCCAACACCGACTGGTTCCGCGTGGACGTCCACGGCACCTCCTGCCACGGCGCCATGCCGCAGCGCGGCAGCGACGCCGTGATGGTCGCCGCCGAGATCGTGAACGCGCTGCAGACCATCGTGAGCCGTGAGCTCTCCCCCTACGAGCCCGCCGTGGTCACCGTGGGCAAACTGCATGCAGGCAGCGCGCGCAACGTCATCGCCGGCGAGGCCCATATGGAGGGCACCGTGCGCACCTATTCCACGGCGACCCACGAGCTCATGCCCGCGCTCATCGAGCGCATCGCGGTGCACATCGCGCAGGCCCATGGCGCCGAAGCCGAGCTCTCCGACTACACCATAGCGAACTACAAGGTCGAGAATCAGCCCGCCGCGAGCGAGCGCTGCCGCCAGGCCGTCCTCAAAACGCTGGGCGCCGAGGGCGTGGGCAGCTACCGCGGCACGATGTCGGGCGAGGATTTCTCCGAGTACCTGCGGCGCGTGCCCGGCGTCCTCGCCTTCGTCGGGTGCCGCAACCCGCAGATCGGGGCGACGTTCGCCCAGCACTCATGCTTCTTCAAAGTCGACGAGTCCGTGCTCGCCAAGGGCTCCATGGTCGCGGCGCAATACGCGGTCGACTTCCTCGCCGAGCCCACGCAGGAAGAGCTCGACGGCCCCCTCGTGACGCGCGTCGCGGAGACCAACCCGCAGCTCGCAGAAACGATCCGCGGCGCGCGCAACAAGACGCTGGATGCGCACCACGCCCTTCGCGATGCCCGCGAGGCGCGCGTGGCGGCCGCCCGCGAGTTCCACGAGGCGCGCCGCAGCGACGATTAGCCCAACGCGGCGTCTGGTCAGCCCAACGCGACGTCTGGTCAGCCCAACGCGACGTCGAGCACCATCATGACCACGAAACCAGCGATCACGCCGAGTGTTCCGATGTTGGAATGCTCGCCCAAGTGCGCCTCGGGTATCAGCTCCTCGACGACCACGTAGATCATGGCGCCGGCGGCGAACGCCAGCATCCAGGGCATAAATGGCGCTATCTGCCCGCTCACCAGCACCACCAAAATGCCGAAGATCGGCTCGACGATGCCCGACAGACTCCCCAGCAGGAACGCCTTCCCACGGCTCATGCCCTCACGGCGAAGCGGCAGTGAGATAGCGGCGCCCTCCGGGAAATTCTGCAAGCCCATTCCCACGGCAAGAGCGGTCGCCATACCGAGATACGCCGCGCTCTCGACGCCCGTGGCCTGCCCCGCCATGGCGAACAGCAAGCCGACGCTCATGCCCTCGGGAATGTTGTGCAAAGTGACGGCGGAGACGAGCAGCGTCGTGCGCTTCCATCCCGTCTTGACACCCTCAGGCTCGTCGCCATCCGGATGCAGATGCGGCAAGAAGGTGTCGAGCGCCATGAGAAACGCCACACCGAGCAGGAAACCGCCGGCAGCCGGAATCCAACCGATTTGACCGAGTCCCTCTGCCTGCTCAATGGCCGGATTGAGCAGCGACCACACACTCGCGGCGATCATAACGCCGGCGGCGAAGCCCAAGAAGATGCGATGCGTGATCGCACGGTCCTTGCGGAAAAAGAAGACAACGGCCGACCCGGCGGTCGTCATGAGCCACGTGAACCCGCAGCCCATCGCCGCCCAAACAAGAGATTGCATAAGATTGGCATCATATTGCATAGGATTTCAGCTCCTTTCCATGTGATTTCATAGTTGTGGTCAAAATACCCCGTTTGTGCGCCAGTCTATCGTTGCTCAGAGAACAAAAGCCCTGGATTCAGTCGGACGTTGCTGGCGTAGATTGAAAGCACGCGCCACGCAGTCATCCCCATCCATCCTGCGCGCTTTTCCGACCTGCGGTTTTGATCTACCGGCGTTATGCATGTTTTCGAGGCGGCCGGTTTTCGGCGCACAAACGGGGTATTTTGACCATCGGGCGAAAATCACACGGATTTCCACCCGTTGAGGGTATAACCCTCGCAACATTTCCCGTTGTGAGGAGGGACCGTGCTCACCATCACCACCACCAACAACCTCGACGGCTACGAGGTCGTCGAATACCTGGGGATCGTCACCGGGGAGGCCGTGAGCGGTATCAACATGTTCCGCGACATCGGCGCGGGACTGCGCAACGTCTTCGGCGGTCGCTCAGCCGGCTATGAGGATGAGATGGCGCAGGCGCGCGAGGAGGTCTTGCGCGAGATGTCCCAGCGCGCCGAGGCGCTCGGCGCGAACGCCGTCATCGGCGCAAACGTCGGTTATGAGACCTTCGCCGAAATGATCATGACCACCGCCTGCGGCACCGCGGTGCGCGTCCGCCGCAAAGCCTAACACGGACGGCGCGGAAGCGAAGCCGAGCGAACCAAAGAGGCCCGGCGCACCCAACAGCTCATCCGTTGGATGCGCCGGGCCTCACCGTGCTAAGCGGGAACCGACGGGGCCAAGCCCGGCGGAACGGGACCGGCGATGCCGAGCCCGGCGGAACGGGAACTGGCGGAACCGGCACCGTTGGAGCTCAATCCAAGCCGCACATCGCGTTTTGGACAGCCGGGGTCATGCCATGCAGTTAAACCAGCTTACCCTGGCAGTGGTCGCACATGTGCTGAATGAGCTCGGCGGGCCACTCGACGAAGTCGCGCTTGCGGGGCTTGAGCTCGCCATCAACCAGCTCGTCGAAAGCGACCTTGATCTTGACGAAACGGGTCACCTTGACGGAGCCCTCGCGGGTGAGGCAGCTCTCCTCGGCCTTGAACGCGCCCATGCCGAACAGGACCTTGGGGTTGTACATCACGAGCGTGTTGCCCTCGTCGTCGGCAAGAGCGCAGATGGCCTTGGTCACGCCGATCTGGTTGGCAGCCAGGCAGGCGGCGTCCTCGATGGACAGCAGGGTATCCACCAGATCCTGGGCGATCTCCGCGTCGGCGGCGGTGGCGGGCTCACACGGGGTGGAGAGGATGGCCTCGTCCTTCACGAGCTCCTTGATCATGGGCGCTCCTTTCTCAACCGAAGTCGTTTAACGACCTCGTCACTGCATTCACCTGCGGAACTATACCAGATGCCCGCCGAACCCCGAGCCACGCGGGGCCATAAGGCCCTAAACTGAGGAGAACGCAACAGAAAGGCCGCATCGACGCGCGGCCATAGGGAAGGAGCCCCCATGAAGGTCCTGCTCGTCAACGGAAGCCCTCATAAAAAGGGATGCACCCACCGGGCGCTCACCGAGATCGCCACGGCGCTCGAAAACGAGGGGATCGACAGCGAGATCTTCTGGATCGGCGCCAAGCCCGCCGCGGGCTGCATGGCGTGCGGCCGCTGCCGCGAGACCGGCGCGTGCATCTTCGACGATAGCGTGAACGAATTCCGCACACTCGCGCAGGATGCCGACGGCTTCGTCTTCGGCGCGCCCGTCCACTACGCCCACGCGGCGGGCTCGCTCTTGGGGTTCATGGACCGTCTGTTCTATTCCAACGGCAAGGCCGGCGCCCCCGATGTCCTAAGCTTCAAGCCCGCGGCGGCAGTCGCCTCCGCCCGGCGCGCCGGCACAACAGCGGCCCTCGACGACCTGCAGAAGTTCTTCACCATCTCCAACATGCCCGTCGTGAGCTCGCGCTACTGGAACATGGTCCACGGCTGCACACCAGAAGAGGTCGAGCAGGACCGTGAGGGGCTGTGGACCATGCGCCAGCTCGGACGCAATATGGCCTGGCTGCTGAAATCGATCGAAGCCGGGCGTGAAGCGGGGATCGACCTTCCTGACCGGGAAGACGGAACGTTCACGAGCTTCATTCGCTAAGCGGAGGGGGCGTCGCATCGAATCGCGACGCCCCTCTCTTTGCATCTTCAGGTTATACATCGCGCGCCGTACGGCGGCGGCCCCCTACGGCAGCGGCTCGGTACCGCGGCGGTGGGGCGCCGCTGCAGCCCGATGCGGTCCTCCGGTCGTTTGGGGAGCACGGGGCTTAGGGGTCCGCAACCGCGGCCTAGCCAAGCTCGATCGTATCGGCGCCGTCGATGCGAATGTCGGCATTGTAGAACGCGGTGAGCGCGTCGATGGCGAAGTCGACGTCGCGGGCGCCGGCAGTCTCCATACACGAATGCATGGCGAGCTGGGCGCAACCCACATCCACGCCGTGCACGCTCACCTGCATATTCGAGATGTTGCCCAAAGTGGAGCCTCCGGCCATGTTGCTCCGGTTCGCAAATGCCTGATGCGGGACCTCGGCGCCATCGAGCACCGCCGTGAACGCGGCGCGGCTGAACGCGTCCGTGCAGTAATGCTGATTCGCCGCCTCCTTCACCACGATGCCTCCGTTCAGCCGCGGAGCGTTGAGATCATCGGCGAGTTCGGGGTGCGCCGGGTGCATCGCGTGCGCGTTATCGCAGCTCACAAGCATCGAGGCGGACAGCGCGCGGGCATACGCCTCGGGACCGAAGCCAAGAGCGGCGTTCACGCGCGAGAGCGCATCGGAAAGCAGGGTCGATGCGGCGCCCTGCTTGGTCCCGGAGCCGACCTCCTCGTTATCGAAGCACGCGTAGACCGAGACGGCGCGGTCGTTACCGCCCTTCAGGAAGGCGGTGAGCGAGGCGTACGCGCACATCAGGTCATCGAGACGCGGCGAAGTGATGAACTCACCGGCGGCGCCCCACACGCGGCCCCTCTCGCGATTCACCAGGAACAAGTCGCGCGCCACGATCTGCGACGGCTCGACCTCGAGGGCGTCGGCGACCATCATCTCAAGCGAGCCCGCAGGCAGGTCTCCCGCGGACGCAAGCGGAAACAGGTCGTTCGCGCGGTTGGGGGCGAAACCCTTATTCACGCTACCGTCCATATGGATGGCGAGGCTCGGAATGAGGGCGACATCGCGGTTGAGGGCAACGAGGCGGCTCTCGATGCGGGAACCCTCTCGCACAAGCACGCGACCGGCGAGCGACAGCGGTCGGTCGAACCAGGTGTAATCCATCATACCGCCGTACGCCTCGGTATCCAAGCGCAAATATCCCGCAGGACCCTCCGTCTCTCCGTTCGTCTTCACCTTGAAACAAGGGGAATCCGAATGCGAGGCCGTCAGCTTGAAGTGATACGGGGGCGTCGCGGAACGATCATGAACCGGTTCGCCCGTGGGAACCCGCTCGCCCATGGGAACCGGTTCGCCCGTGGGAACCCGCTCGCCCATGGGAACCGGTTCGCCCGTGGGAACCCGCTCGCCCACGCGCCAGGCAACCACACTCGAGCCGTTCCGCTGGGTGTAATAGGTCCCGCCGGGCTCGACCTCCCATACGGCGCCCTCGGGCAGGTAGGTGAATCCAGCGTCGTCCAAGCGGGCGCGGATCGCCGCGGCAGCGTGGAACATGGTCGGACTTTCCGAGATGAAATCGAGCAGACGCTCGGCGGCGGTCGCAGCCGAGTCTTCCCCGCGATTCAAAAGGGACATATGAGCTCCTGTTCGTCGTGCGCTGATGTCGCAAGGTCCTATTCGGCAGCATCTTAGCCCATTTGGAGATTTCCGCCGCAGGTGCGGGCAAGTGGGATGGGCCGTCCATGCCTTCCGCCGGTTACCACTTGCTAACTGTTATTTGTTTTGTATCATTTGTGTTGCTTACACGTTTTACTCTAAGGAGCATCCATGGCCACCGCCTCCACCTCCAAGACCGTCGCCGTCGTTGGCTGCACGCACGCCGGGACCTTCGCCGCCCAGTCGATCCTCACCGCGCACCCGGATTGGACCGTGCACGTCTTCGAGCGCAACGACACCCTGTCGTTCCTCTCCTGCGGCATCGCGCTGTGGGTCGGCGGTCATGTGAGCGATCCCAACCGCATGTTCTACTCCTCCCCCGCCGCCCTCGCCGAGCTCGGCGCGCAGATGCACATGGAGCACGACGTGCTTTCCGTCGATGTCGCCGGCAAATCCCTCGTGGCGCGCGACCTCGCCAGCGGCGAAGAATCGACCTACACTTTTGACAAGCTCGTTATCACCACCGGCTCCAAGCCCGTCACCCCGCCCATCCCCGGTCTGGCCGAGGGCCTTGAAGATGGCCGCGTGATGCTGTGCAAGAACTGGGACCACGGCAAGGCGATCAAGGAGCACGCCATGAAAGCCGATTCCGTCGCCGTGATCGGCGCGGGCTACATCGGCGCCGAGCTTGTCGAGCAGTTCAGCGAGGCCGGGGTGCGTGCCATCCTCATCGACGGCCTCGATCGCGCGCTCGCCAAAAACTTCGACGCGCCCATCACCGAGCAGGTCGAAGCCGTGTACGCCGAGCACGGCGTGGAGCTCGCACTCGGCCAGATGGTCACCGAGCTCCGCCTGAACGAGGGCGGCACCGGCGTCACCGTCGTGACCACCGCCGGTGAGTACGCTGTCGACTACGCCATCATGGGCGCTGGCTTCCTTCCCCGCACCGACCTGTTCGCGGGACAGCTCGAGACGCTTCCCAACGGCGCCATCAAGACCGACGAGTACATGCGCGCATTCCCGGCCGGCAGCACCGAGGCAAGTTCCGACATCCTCGCCGCCGGCGACTCCTGCACCGTGCTCTACAACCCCACCGGCACCTATGACTACATCCCGCTGGCCACCAACGCCGTGCGCCAGGCCCTGCTCGTGGCTGCCAATATCGAGGAGCCCGTGCAGAAGTACATGGGCACGCAGGCAACCAGCGCCGTGCAGCTCTACGACCTGTCCCTTGCGGCGAGCGGCCTCACCCAGGCAGGCGCCGAGGCCCGCGGCGTGAACGCCCGCTCCACCACCATCGTCCAGGACTACCGTCCCGACTTCATGCTCACCACCACACCCGTCACCGCGACACTCACCTGGGATCCCGAGACCCGCCGCGTGCTGGGCGCCCAATTCCTGTGCCGCCACGACGTAGCCGAGGCCGCAAATGCGATCTCCATCGCCATCCAGGCGCGTTTCACCATCGATCAGCTCGCAGGTGTCGACCTGTTCTTCCAACCGAACTTCTGCCAGCCGGTGAACTTCATCGGCGCCGTGGCCATGCAGGCCGTGGCCGAACAGAACGCCTGCTAACCCGGGACGCCTGCCAACCCGTTGCTCGGAACAACATATATCCGCTTATGGGACGCCGAACACCTTCGGCGCCCCTTCCTTTTGTGACATCGGCCATCTCGGCAGCACGTCCGGTGCCCGACGCCAATAGACCTTCTGAAAGCAACGCCTCTTGCAGGTAAAACCACCGTCTCAATCCCGCCAAGCGAAATCCAGCGCTTTCAAAGGATCAAGAAAGGCATAATCGTCCGTCTGGAAAATGGCGCAGAGCCCCTCGGGCCACATCTTCTGGCCGTTATGCATCCGCTAGGCGGAAATAGCCCAATTGATGCACTTCTCCAGCACGCTGTTTTCAATTCGTCGGCTTTTGGTAATTACTTATCGCCTCCTCGAGATATAAGGCCCATTTGGCTTCTCCCGACCAGGCGTTTTGTGCCCCGAAACGCGTTACTGTCAGCCAGTTTGAAAAACTAATTACCAAAAGTCGATGAATTGACTTCAGACGCCTTTGCGCAACCCGATTCCCCATTTGGGTACAAGCTCCTTCATCGAGGGAGGGGGTATTTAATGGAACAGGTGATTTGCGGCGCCAGCGCCTTTGAGCTTTATCGGATTCCGCCCCAGGTCACATTGCTGCTCCCAGAGTTTCCCTATTTTTCGACGCGCCGGCAACGCAGCGCCATCTCCCGATCGAATGACCTGGGTCCCTGGCTGAATCTTCCAATACACACCCTGTGCGACAGCCCGTCAGCCCGAACACGGTCTTCGGCAATCAAGGACCACGTCTGGAGCGGCGACCTCCCGCGTTCAGCTATCTGGGAAAACAACGAGATCGGCGTTCGGTATACCTCACCGCTCATGACGTTGCTCACCTTGGCGCCGCTCGTCTCGGTGCACCGTCTCACCATGGCCGCGTACGAACTCTGCGGGTCATTCGCCGTCTACGCGCCCAGCACAGAAATGCAGTGTGAACTCGATCGCTTGCGCAATCAGCGCCTTGTATGGCCGGGAGGATGGCGACAGGTGTATGACCACGCGGGCAAACCGACGTCTCTTTGGCACCGCGACCCACTCGTGACGCTTCATGAACTTCGCGGGTTCTGCGAGGAAAGCAAGGGCATGCACGGCCATCGCCGGCTTTGCCAGGCCGCACGCGCGGTCACGGGCGTTGCGGCATCTCCCCTCGAAGTACAGGCATCCATGCTGCTGAACCTTACGCGACGGCGCGGCGGCGAAGGACTGGGGCCCATTCTCAACAACCACCCCATCGCGCTGGACCGCGACGCCCGCATCCTCGCCGGCCAATCAACCTGCTACGCCGACATCCTGTTCCCCGAAAGCAGCACCCATCCGGCAATCGATATCGAGCTTCAGGGCCATATGGTTCACGACGGCGGCCAAGCTGGTGGGATAGACTCCAACCGCATGCTCGGCCTCAAGCGCATGGGCGTCGAGGTCATCATGGTCACGGCCGAGCAACTCTATGACCCGGGGAGATTCCATCGCCTGTCGAGCCACCTGTCGTCGTTGCTCGGAATACGGCGGAAGCCAAAATCGGCGCGCATGGAAGCCGCCGAGCGCGACCTGAGGTGCGAGGTCCTTTCGAACTGGGAACAGCTGGTTCGCTGAGTTCTCATCGAACCCCAGCACACTGCACCTCGCGCTCCACTCGGGCGCTGACCTCGGCGAAGACACGGTTGAAGAAGTCCTCGTCGAGCAGACGGTACGCGGCGCCGGTGACCGGATGGTTGGTGCGCACGGTCTCGTGGGCGATGGCGCAGGTCGCAGCAACCGACGCCGCATCAATCCCGTACTGCGGAAACGCCGCCGCGACCTCGATGAGCTGCGGCGTGAGACGCGGCATGAGATCGAGTTCGAGCGACTTGCCGAACAGGTCGAAATCGCCCTGCTTCTTGATGCGAAAATCCCGGCTGGGCTGTTCGCCGCGTTCGTCCAGCAAATCACTCACGGCCTGATTCCACGTGCAGTCGGCGAGCAGGTGCACCCATGTGCCGAGCACCATGTCCAGCAGAGAGCGGCGCAGCTCGGACTCAGCCAGAGGGCCGCATTCGGCCCCGTATGCCGCGCGTTGCACCTCGGCGGTATCGGCCACATCGCAATCCCACTCGAACGCCGGCGTGTGCGCGGGAGACACATGGGCGACCTCGGAAGCGAGGGAGGCAGGGGCGTGCCAGGGCATCACCGGGCCCTGCTTCCCGGCGGAAGGGGAGCCGGAAGCGTCATCGGTCGGGCGAACCGCCTCGGTACCCCTCTTCGCCTCGAGCCCGATGTTGGGCAGCTCCGGTGTCCCGCATCCATGCGCGCCCGGCAACGCGCGCTCGCGCGCGCCAAGCTCCCCGCAACCGTCGCCGAGCGAACCCCACAGCCCGCACTCGTGCGCGAGCGGCAGCACATACGCATCGAAGAACTCCCCCGCACGCGGCTTGGGAATGTGCTCGGGCTTGGCAAAATGCGTCACGCGGTACGGCACCGCCCGAACCACGCCGGGCACCATATAGCCCACGTAAATGTCCGGGATCAGGTTGCCGAACAGGAACGCATTGCGGTCGCGCACGACACGCGCAACGGAGCCGCCGCCCTCGAGCAGCCGCTCCGCATGCGCGATATGTATGTTCCAGCTGGGCACTAGCTGCGAACCTCGCCGCCGGTGGCCTTGCACACCTTCGTCACCAGCTTGGAGTGGGCGCGCTCGACCTCCTCGCTCGTCAGGGTGTGGTCATCGGCGCGGTAGGTGAGCGCGAACGCCATGGACTTCTTGCCCACGCCCACGCGAACCGGGTCGCGGTACACGTCGAACAGGCGCACGCCCACGAGCAGCTTGCCGCCGGCCGAGCGCAGGCGGCGCTCCAGGTCCTCGCAGGTCACGTCATCATCGACGACGATCGCGAGGTCGTGCTCGACGCTCGGGAACTGGGAGAACTCGCGGTAGGCCTCCTGAGCGCCGGCGCCCTTGAGCAGCGCCTCGAGGTTGAGCTCGAACGCGACCACGGGAATGTCGATGCCGTAGACGTCGCGCGCATCGGGGTGGATCTCGCCGACCCAGCCGAGCACGGTGCCGCCGGAGAGCACCTCGGCGCCGCGTCCCGGCTGCAGGAAGGCGTAGCCGTCGCCCTCAGCCGGGCGGAAGCGGACCTTAGGCGTGCGCAGCTGGGCGAGCAGCTCCTCCACCACGCCCTTGCCGTCGAAGAAGCGCAGCGGCATGGGCTTGTAATTCCAGCTCACATCACCCATGGAGCCGGAGAGCACGCCCGCCACGGACTCGCGCTCCTTGGGCGCGCTGGCGTTCTCGCGACCGAAGAACAGCGTGCCGATTTCGTACAGCTGCACGTTTGCGGTGCTGTGCTTGATGTTGTACTCGACGGACTGCAAAAGTCCCGGGATGAGCGAGCGGCGCATCTCGGTCTGCTCGGCAACGAGCGGGTTCATGATCTCGACCGGGCAGCCGCGACCCTCCTCGGACATGCCGATGCGGGCGATGTCGCCGGGGGCAGCGAAGGAGAAGTTCATGGTCTCGTTGAGGCCGCAGGCACGCAGGACCTGACCGACCTTGCGGGTGAGCTGCTGCTCGCGGGTGAGGCCGCCGATGTGGTTCTTGGCCGCCGGGATGGTGGCCTCGACGCGATCCATGCCCCACAGGCGCAGGACCTCCTCGATCAGGTCGATCTCGCGGGTGAGGTCGGGGCGGAAGGTCGCGGGGGCGACCGTGAACACGCGCGTATCGCCCTCGCCTGCCGTCTCGACGGAGCACCCGAGACGCGTGAGCGCGCGCTCGATGAAGGCCGGCTCGATCGCGGCGCCGCACAGCTCGTGCACGCGGGAGAGGCGCAGGTCGATGGGGGCGAGCTGCTTGGGCGCGGGATACACGTCCACGCAACCCGGGGCAACCTGGCCGCCGGCGAGCTGCTCGATGAGGGCGCAGGCGATGTTGGCCACGTCCACGCAGCCGGTCTCGTCGACCTGGCGCTCGAAGCGGATGGAGGCGTCGGAAATCAGCGCGAGGTCGCGGCTGGTGTGGGAGGTGCGGCCGGCGTTGAAGCAGGCGCTCTCCACCAGCACGTCGACGGTGGCGTCGGTGACCTCGGAGTCCATGCCGCCCATGACGCCCGCGAGCGCGACCGGGGTGGCGCCGGCCTCGCCGGTGGCGATGAGGCCCATGCCAGCGGAAAGCGTGCGCTCCACGTCGTCGAGGGTGCGGAAGACCTCGCCCTCGCGCGCGGCGCGAACGGCCACGGCGCGGCGGCCGTCCTTCTCCTCGAACGCATTGAGGTCGAAGGCGTGCAGGGGCTGGCCGGTGAGCATCATCACGTAATTGGTGATGTCCACGATGTTGTTGTGCGTGCGGACGCCGCAGGCGCTGAGGCGCTGCACGAGCCACTCCGGCGACGGGCCGACCTTCACGCCGCGCACCACGCGGGCGACGTAGCGATCGCACAGGCCCTCGTCGATGAGCTCGACCGAGACGGTGTCGGCGGTCGGAGTGCCGGACTCGGCGGCGATGGCGGGCAGCTCGACGTGGAAGTCGCGGTCGTAGATCGCGCCGACCTCGCGCGCGATGCCGATCATGGAGAGGCAGTCGGCGCGGTTCGGGGTGATCTCGCAGTCGAGCACGGTGTCGGACGTGCCCAGGTACTGCGCGAGCGGCATACCCACGGGCGAGCCCTCGGGCAGGATCATGATGCCCTCGTGGTCGGCGGAGAGGCCGAGCTCGCGCGCGGAGCAATTCATGCCGCAGGACACGACGCCGCGCAGCTTGCCCTTCTTGATCTTGATGTCGCCGGGGAGCTCCGCGCCGATCATTGCGGTCACGATGTGGTCGCCCTCGTTGAAGTTCTGCGCGCCGCACACGATCTGCAGAGGCTCCGGGTTGCCCTCGGCGTCCACGTTGTTGGCGCCCACGTCGACCATGGTCACCCACAGGTGGTCCGAATCGGGATGGGCCTCCTTGGAGAGAACCTTGGCGGTCACGATGCGGTCGAAGGACTCGCCCACCGTCTCGATTGCCTCGACCTCGGTGCCGGTGCGGATGAACTCACGGGAGAGCTCGGAGGGGTCCTCCGGCAGCTCGACCATGCTGGACAGCCAGTCGTAAGAAACTTTCATCTCAAACCTCTTCTATATGCACCTCAATTTAGGGACTGTCCCTAAATTGAGGTCTCGAACCTCTTCTTAGAACTGATTCAGGAAACGCATGTCGCCGGTAACGAGCGTGCGCAGGTCGGGCAGGTCGTAGCGGAGCGCCGCGATGCGCTCGACGCCGGCACCGAAGGCGAAACCGAAGTAGACCTCGGGATCGATGCCGCAGTTGCGCAGGACGTTGGGATCGACCATGCCGCAACCCAAGATCTCGATCCAGCCGGAATGCTTGCAGAAGGGGCAGCCCTCGCCGCCGCACACGCCGCAGCTCACGTCGACCTCGCAAGAGGGCTCGGTGAACGGGAAGAAGTGCGGGCGGTAGCGCGTGGCGCGGTCCTCGCCGAACATGCACTTCACGAAGTAATCGAGCGTGCCCTTGAGGTCGCCGAAGGTGATGCCGCGATCCACGACGAGGCCCTCGATCTGGTGGAACTGGGGCAGGTGGCAGGCATCGGCCGTGTCGGGGCGGTACACGCGACCCGGGGCGATCATGTAGATGGGCGGCTCCTGGGTCTCCATGGTGTGCACCTGCACGCCGGAGGTCTGGGTGCGCAGCAGCACGTCGGACTCGCCGTGGGCGTGCTCCTCGGGATGCGCCGCGGTGCCGGGGGCGTTGTCCTTCACGTAGAAGGTGTCGCGCGCCGAGCGGCTCGGGTGGTCGAGCGGGGCGTTGAGCGCGGTGAAGTTGTACCAGCTCGACTCGACCTGCGGGCCGGTCTCGACCGTGTAGCCGATGCCGCAGAACACGTCCTCGATCTCCTCGATGATCTGGTTGATGAGGTGGGCGTGGCCGATCTGCGGACGGGCGCCGGGCAGCGTGATGTCCACGGCCTCGGTGGCCATGAGCTCGCGCACGGCGGCGCGCTTGAGGTCCTTCATGCGGCCGTCGAGCAGCGTCTCGGCCATGCGGCGCATCTCGTTGGCGCGCTTGCCGAGCACCGGGCGCTCCTCGGGCTCGATCTTGCCCATCATGCGCATGAGGCCGGTGATCTCGCCCTTGCGGCCCATGAGCGCCACGCGGGCGGCCTCGAGCTTCTCGGTCGTCTCAGCGCTCTCGATCATCTCGCGGGCTCGCTGCTCGAGCTCCTCAAGCTCGTCGATCAGACTCATCGTATCCCCTCTCCTTTCAAACGGCGCCGGGGCGCGGCGCCGATTTGCTCCATAGAAAAATCCGCCCTCGGGATCGTGCGATCGCTCGCACTCCCAAGGACGGATGAAATTCCGCGGTACCACCTTGCTTGGCCGCCGGATGTCTGCCCGGCGAACCCTCTTTTGCCCGATGTCGCGCGGGCGCGCGGCTCCCCTACTTGGCATGTGCAATTGGGGACGGGTGCAAATTACACATCGCGTCCCCGACGTCTCGGGCGATCTGGGGCCGAGGCCCCTGGCCGCAAGACTGCCGTTCAGGTCGCAGCTCGGGAGTGAACTCGGGGCTCATCGCCGCGGGTGGGCTCGCAGCCGGTGGCCCTCCCTCTCTTTGCGGCGATGCGGTGAGGCCCGACCTCTCCGTCAACGCAGTGGTCAAGATGATAGCACATCGCGATGGGCGAGATGGGCCCGCCCGCGGTGTGCTTCAGCCGGCTCGGGTCGCGCGCCGGCTGAAGCTCGGGTCGCGCGCCCTCTCTGCCGAGCGTCTCCGCTATTCCACGATCTTGAGCTCGTGAGCCTCGTCGCACTTGCCGCCCATGCAGACCTTCGCCGTGCCTCGGTCGAGGTTGTACACCACCGACCACGGCATCTGGAACACCTCGCCGTTAACACATGGGTGTACGTTTTGAGCTCTCCGGCGAGAGGAGGGACACGGCGCGCCCCAGAGTGCTACAAGCGGCGGCAGGCGGGCCGGTCGGATGTGCGATCGGGGACGGGTGCGTTTTACACATGGGCGGTCGTGGGTCGATGGGGCGATCGCGGGTACGGACGATGTGTAAAACGCACCCGTCCCCTATTGCACATCAGTGGGTACACTCAAGGGCAATGACCGCACATCCACCTGGAAAAGGAGGCCTCATGCCCGAGACCAACTCCGCCGAGCTCACCGCGCGCCTCGATGCGCTCGAGAACAAGCTCTGGACCCGCTCCTACCTCATGAAGATCGCCGAGTTCGACGGCGCCACCATCGCCCCCGAGAACGGCGCCGCCGCGCGCGGCGAGGCGATGGCGGCCCTCGCCGGCGAACATCACGAGCTTCTCACCAGCGATGACGCCGTCGCCCTCGTGGGCGAGCTCGAGAAGAGCGTCGCCGCGGGCGAGATCTGCGATCCCAAACTCGCGGCCCAGGTCCGCACCCTCGCGCGCGACCAGCGCGAGGCCCTCGCCTTCCCCACCGAGGAGGTCGAGGCATGGAGCCGCCTCACCTGCGAGGCCGACGCCGTGTGGCACAAGGCGAAGGTCGCGGACGACTGGGCGAGCTTCGAGCCTTATATCGACCGCATCGTCGAGGCGCTCAATCGCCAAGCCGCCTATCTCGACGACACGCGCGACCCCTACGACGTCTGGCTCGACCAGTATGAGCGCGGCATGGACTCCGCCGCGTTCGACCGCTTCTTCGGCCAGGTGCGCGAGACGGTCGTGCCGCTCGTCCAGGCAATCGGCGAGCGCGGCGAGCAGCCCGAGGCGCCCTTCCTCACCGCACGCGTGAGCGACGCCACCCAGCGCGCGCTGTCCTTCGACCTGATGCGCCTCGTCGGCCTGAACGACGCCGACACCTGCCTCGCCTTTACGGAGCACCCCTTCTCCGAGGGCTTCTCGGTGGGTGACGCCCGCGTGGCGACCCACATCTACGAGGACAACCTGATGTCCAACGTCTACTCGATCATCCACGAGGCGGGGCACGCCGCCTACGAGCTGGGGGTCGACCCGGCCTACGCGCGCACCTGCCTCGAGGGCGGCACCTCCATGGGCATCCACGAGAGCCAGAGCCGCTTCTTCGAGAACACCGTCGGCCGCAGCCGCGCGTTCATGACCCCGCTGCTGGGGCTGCTCCGCCGCCATGTCCCCGAGGTCTACAACGGCGTGAGCGAGGACGAGCTGTACCGCGCGGTCAACATCGCGACTCCGTCGCTCATCCGCACCGAGGCCGACGAGCTCACCTACCCGCTGCACATCATGATCCGCTACGAGATCGAGCGCCTGCTGTTCTCCGGCGAGGCGACCGCCAAGGACGTGCCCGGCCTGTGGGCAGACCTCACCCGCAAGTACCTCGGCCTCGAAGTCCCCAACAACGCCATGGGCGCGCTGCAGGACACGCACTGGAGCGGCGGCAGCTTCGGCTACTTCCCCACGTACGCGCTCGGCTCCGCCTACGACGCGCAGTTCGTGCCGGCGATGGAGCGCGACGGCATCGACCTCGAGGCGGCGTGCGCCAGCGGCGACCTCGCCCCGGTGCGCGCCTGGCTGGGCGATAAGGTCTGGCGCTGGGGCCGCGGCAAGGACGCCCCCGAGATCATCGAGGGCGCGTGCGGCGCGCCGTTCGACGCGACGTTCTTCTGCGACTACCTCGCCAAGAAGTTCGGCGACCTGTATCGGCTGTAAAGCGCGGACTGGCTCGCCGCAGGCCGGCCGCGCTCATGCCGGTTCGTGCTCAGGCGCGCACCGGCCGCAGGTAAAAGCGCGCCGCGACCTCCCGCGGCGGCAGGCGCGCCAACGCAGGAGGCGCCCGGCTCGATATCGATTCGAGCCGGGCGCCTCTTTTTCGATCAAGCGATATGCAGCGGTCGGTCAACCTATACCGTGAGGAACACCATGGCGATGATCAGCGCGAAGCCGATCAGGTCGGTCGGGGCGAACACGGTGCCCAGCACAAGCGCGCTCGTGACCGTGGCGGACACGGGCTCGACCGTGCCGATGAGACTCGCGCGCACGCTGCCGATGTCCTTGACGCCCTGCATGTACAGGTTGTACGCCAGGAAGGACCCGACCACGATGAGGATGGCGAGCGCGATCCAGCCGGACGCGTCGAACGCCGGGACGCTCTCCCACGGACGCACGAACACCGAGATCGCGACGCCGGATGCGAACATCGCGGATCCGGTCACGATGGATGAGCCGTAAATCGGCAGGATCTTAGTGGGCACGATCGACATGCAGGCGGCGCCAACCGCGGAGATGAGGCCGACGGCGAGGCCCTCGGGAGGGATCACGAGGGTGCTCGGATCACCGCCCGTGGCGATGAGGAACGCGCCCGCAAAGGCCAGCACCACGCCGGCGAGTTCGCGACGGCGCGGAAGGCGATGCGTGACAATGCAGGTGTACACCATGATGATCACGAGCTGCAGGCACTGCATGACCGTCGCCGTGCCCGCGTTGGTCAGGCGGACCGCAAGTAGGTAGGAGAACGAGTTGCCGAATACGCCGAACGCGGTGAACACCGCCATGACGGCGAGATGACGCGGGTTCTTGAGCAACTGGACGAATCGGGCGCGGTCGAACAGCAGGATCACCGCCATGAACATGGACCCCGCGAGAAGCTGGCGAATGCTCAGCAGCCAGATCGTGTCAATCTGGTAGCGGGCGAACAAGTAGCTGGCGGAAGTGCCGGAGAAGCCCCAGAAGATGCCGCCGAGCAGCGTGGCGACCACGCCGACGAGCAGACGTCGCGAATCGCGGTCGTTCAGGCGCTCGCGCACCGTGCGGCGGCGGGCACGCGAGGCGGCGTCGGCGTCGGCACCGGGCTTGATGGATGAGGCCAGGCCCATGCGCTCGCGCTCCTCAAGAGATCCCGGCTCACCACCGCCACGCCCCGCACCGGCGGCAACGTCACGCGATTCCAGCTGCGTATTCGTCATGCACATCCCCCATTTTGTCGTCAATCTGAACAACGATACCGCAAGCTATAAGCGAGCGTGGAGCAAACCATCGCCTCTGGCGAAAGTTTTGGCCCCTTTTCTCGAATCGCGAAGCACCAGACGCGACAAAACCCCAGTTCGCAAACGACCGCTTTAGCAATGATCTCCGATTTCAGGGCAAAACGTTCGCCAGAGGCGTATGTTATACGCCAGGCATCATTTTCCAGTCGAAATGACCACTGTCGAACCGTGAGATCCACGCCTTTGCAGAGCTCCTTTAAAGCGGGCGAACCACGCGCAGCGGGCGCCGGTCGCGCGCGGCGGGCGACGGGATCGAACGCGGCAGGCGGCGTTGTCGGCATCGGGGCGGCGAGCAATGTGCAGCGGGTAACGGGTCGGCGGCGCCTCCTTTGAGGCGGGCAGGGCGCGCGCGACAAGTGGGTATACTGGGCGAAGCAATCAACCTCCATAAAGGAGCCCATATGAACCAACCCTCCCCCGCCCGCGAGCACGCCCGCGCCACCCTGCCCGCGGGATCGACCATCTCCGGTTTCGACGTCACGTCCTGCAAGGTGCTTCCCGAGCTCGATGCCGACGCCTACGTCATGCACCATCGCGCATCCGGCGCGCGCCTGCTCTACCTTGCCTGCGAGGACGAGAACAAGGCGTTCTCCATCGCCTTCAAGACCCCGCCGACCGACGATACCGGCGTGTTCCACATCCTCGAGCACTCGGTGCTCTGCGGTTCGGCAAAGTTCCCGGTAAAGGAGCCGTTCGTCGACCTCATCAAGAGTTCCATGCAGACGTTCCTGAACGCCATGACCTATCCGGACAAGACCGTTTACCCGGTGGCGACCACCAACGAGCAGGACCTGCTCAACCTCATGGACGTCTACATGGATGCGGTGCTCAATCCCGCCATCTATACCAAGCGGGCGATTTTCGAGCAGGAGGGCTGGCACTACGAGCTCGACGTCCCCGAGGGCGCACCGCTCACGGAGGGCGCCCTCCGTTACAACGGCGTGGTCTTCAACGAGATGAAGGGCGCGCTCTCCGACCCGATGAGCGTGCTCGACGACGCGATCAACCGCGCGCTGTTCCCCGACACCGCGTATGCCTGCGAGTCGGGCGGGGACCCGCGCGCCATCCCGCAACTCACCTACGAGGATTTCCTCGACACGCACGCGCGCCACTACAATCTCGCGAACAGCTACATCGTGCTCTACGGCGACATGTCGGTCGAGCGTGAGCTCGCGTTTTTGGACGAGCGCTACCTGGGCGACGCACCCCGCCTGCGCGACGAGGCGTCGCGCGCCCGCGCGCTGCAGGCCACCCGCGATGCCGAGGCCGATGCGACGCCCGACTCCCATTCGACCGATGGCGCCGCAACGACGGGCGAGCCCAACCCGCTCGACCGCCAAGAGCCGCTCGTCTGCGATTACGAACGCGTCGAGATGGCCACCACGCCGGACAACGCGCTGGTCGGCATGGCGTACGTGATCGGCGATGCGTCCGATCGCAAGCGCCTCGTGGCAGCCGACGTCCTCATCGACGCGCTCATGGGCACCAACGAGGCGCCCGTGAAGAAGGCCATCCTCGCCGCCGGCCTGGGCGGCAACGTGGTGAGCTACACATCCGGCGATCTTTTGCAGCCGCACACGCTCATCATCCTGCAGAATGCAAAACCCGAGGTCGCGCGCGAGTTCCGCCGCGTGATCGAAGACGAGTGCCGCCGCCTGGTCGAAGATGGCATCCCGCGCGAACGCCTCAAGGCGGTGCTCGCGAACGAGGAGTTCGACCTGCGCCAACGCGATTACGGCTATGCCGACGGCGTCGCGCTCGCGTGCGACGCGCTCGGCACCTGGCTGTACGACGATTCCGATGAGGCCGCCACGCGCGGCATCGAGTACGGCCCCATTTACGAGCAGCTCAATCGCGAGCTCGATGGCACCTACTTCGAGGACCTGCTGCGCGAGCTCGTCCTCGAGAGCGACCACTGCGCGCTCGTCGAGCTCGTCCCCGTGGCCGACGACGCCGCGGCTTCGCGCGAGGAGGAGGCCGAACTCTCCGCGGCAAAGGCCGCCATGGACGAGGCCGACCTGCAGCGCATCGTCGAAGATGTCGCCGCCCTGCGGGAGCGCCAGGAGGCCGAGGACGCGCCCGAGGCCCGCGCCACCTTGCCGCGCCTTCACGTGAGCGACATCGGCCCCGCCCGCCCGGAGCCACAACTCGCCATCGACGAGCAGGCGCCCGTCCCCTGCCTGCGCCATGACCTGCCCACGCACCAGCTCGCCTACGCGTTCACCTACTTCGACCTCTCCCACCTCTCATTTGCCGAGCTCCCCTATGTGACCGTGCTCACGCGCCTTATGAACCAGCTCGCCACCGAGCGCATGAGCGCCGGCGAGCTCGACAGCTACGTGTGCGCCAACCTGGGCTTCCTCTCCTTCACGACCGAGGTCGCCACGCAGCCCAACTGGAAACTCGCGCGCCCGCGCCTGCTCGTCGCGGCCGGCGCGCTGTCCGAGAAGATGGACGCGCTCGCGGGCATCCCGCGCGAGGTGTGGTCCGAAACGGTCTTCGAGGACACCGAGCGCATGCGCGATGTGCTCACGCAGACGCGCATCGGCATGGAGCAGAGCTTCCTCATGAACGGCCACAGCGCCGCGCTCGCCCGCGCCATGTCTTATGGTTCGCCCGCCGCCATCCTCACCCAGCAGCTCTCCGGCGTGGACTTCTACCTGTTCCTGCGCGATCTTCTCGACAACTTCGACGGGCGCAAGGACGAGCTGTGCGACACCCTGCGCGACCTGCGCGACCGCGTCTTCACCTCGACGGGCACCGTCGCGAGCTTCACCGGAAGCGACGAGGACTACGCCCGCTACTGGGCCGCGGCGGGCGACCTGGGGCTCGAGCCGCGCACCGCGCCCGCCAAGGAGCTCTACGTGCCGTGGCCCGAGGACAAACACGAGGCGTTCGTCATCCCCAGCGACGTGACGTACCTGGCCCGCGCCTGCGACCCCCGTGCGCTCGGCATCGAGACCGACGGCGTGTGGAGCGTCGCCTCCAACGCGCTTTCCTACGACTACCTGTGGAACGAGATCCGCGTAAAGGGCGGGGCCTACGGCTGCGGCTTCCGCTCCCCCAGCCCGCGCCACGCGAGCTTCTACACCTATCGCGACCCCGCCATCGACCCTTCGCTGGCGCGCATCGAGGCGGCGGGGGACTGGCTCGCCGCCTTCAACCCAGACGCCGACACGTTCGAGGGCTTCATCGTGAGCTGCGTCTCGGGCATGGACGCCCCGCTCAAGCCGTACGCGCTGACCAAGCGCCGCAACGCCGAGTACTTCTGCAAGACGCCCGAAGGCACGCGCGCGAAGCGTCGCCAGCAGATGCTCGACGCCACGCCCGAGGCGCTTCGAGCCCTGGCGGGCGACGTCGCGCGGATCGCCCGCGAGGCCCCCGCCTGCGTGTTCGCCGGGCGCGAGGCGATCGAGGCGAGCGAGGCGAACTGGAACGCCATCGACCTCATGGGAACCGACGAAGCCGATGAGTGAGGCCGCAAAAGAGGGGGACCTCCAGGACGGGGCGGCCGCCGTGCGCGTCGGCTTGCAGGACGGGGCGGCGGCCGCGCGCGTTGGCTTGCAGGACGGGGCGGCGGCCGCGCGCGTCGCCCATACGCTCGACCCGATATTCGATGGGCGGTCGCGCGTGCTCGTGCTCGGGACCATGCCCTCGCCCCGCTCGCGCGAGGTCGGTTTCTACTACGGCCACCCTCAAAACCGCTTCTGGCGCGTGATGGAGCGCCTGCACGGCCTTCGCGATCACGAGCTCATCGATAACGACGCGCGGCGCGCGTTCCTGTTGGCGCACCGCATCGCGCTGTGGGACGTCTTGGCGGCATGCGACATCGCTGGGGCGAGCGACGCAAGCATCGCCAACCCAGAACCCAACGACCTCGCGCGAATCCTCGATGCCGCCCCCATCGAGACGGTTTGCACCACCGGCGGCAAAGCCGCCCAACTCTGCCGCCGATTTGACGGGCCTGCGCTCACCCAACGCGGGATCGAACTTGTCGAGCTCCCCTCCACCAGCCCCGCCAACGCCCGCATGCACCTGGACGACCTCGTCGCCGCGTATCGCGCGAGCGGGGTTTTCGGCGAGACGGCGTGATTCCGTCCACCCGAATCGCATGGCGCGACGGCACCCAACGCCGGTCGCCCACGCGGTAGAATGAAGCAATGAGACGTCGAGAGGAGCCGCACCATGGCGACTGCAAAGCAAGCGAAAAAAACCACCGTTGCGCCCACGACGGCAAAATCGCAGGATGACACCGCGCGGGAGATTCTCGACCGCAAGGCCGACGTGCGCCGCGCTGCACTCACGACGCGCCAGGAATTGCGCCCCGCCGCTCGCTCCAACAAATCGCGCGAGATCTGCAACCGGCTCATCGAAGAGCTTCGTTCCAGCGGTATCAAGGGAAAGAACGGGCAGCCGCCGACCCTGGCCGTCTACGCCGCCCTGCGTTACGAGGTCGACCTTGACCGCTTCATCCGCGGCGCCTATGCCTACGGATACCGCATCGTATTCCCATGCATGATCCCCAACGCAGCGTCCGGCGCCATGTGCATGCGCTCCGTCTCCTGCAACAACTACCTTGGCGGCAACGTGCCGTTCATCGTCGACCCGCGCAAGCCCTGGGGCCCGGCCGTCACCGAGGAGCATCAGGCCCTCACCAGCACGCGCGCCGGCGCCACGCGGCGCTTCATCCCCTCACGCGTAAAGGGCAGCGTTCCGCCCAAGGATGACACGCGCTTCCCCGTTGTGCCGCCGTCGGAAATCGACTTCGCCATCGTCCCCGCCGTCGCCTTTGACGCGCAGGGCAATCGCCTGGGCTACGGCCGCGGCACCTACGACCGCTACCTGCCTCAGCTGCGCGAGGACTGCCGGGTGCTCGGCGTCGCGTTTGCCGAACAGGAAGTCGAACAGGTCCCCTGCGACGAACACGACCGCAAGATCGGGCGGTTCATCACCGCGTAGTCAACCGAGCAGGCACCCGACAAGACACTCTAGCTAGGTGCCCTAACAGGCAACCGGGCAGGCGCCCAGTTAGGCGTCCGCTCAGGCACCCTAGCGGAAGTACGGGTTGGCACCAGAGGAAAATCCGAATTTTTCTGCCTCATATCTGCCACCATTTCCGCAGGTAGATTATATAATTTTCACTTTATATATCCATGAGTGCTGCTATCGTATGAACATGGATGCAGTTGTCTGTGACATATCGGGTTGGGAATACTGGGGGACGCCTCCAGCGGTTCGCGATGTCGATATCCCATTGGAAATCGCCACTGCCGAACAGCCTGACGGACTAGGCCTCGATTGGGCGAAGGGCAGCATCCGATCAAACGCGCGACCCGTCGAAGAGTGCATTCGGCGCCGGCTGCTCACCGATCTCAAAGGACTCTCGACACCTGTCCACGTGATGCTCCCCAATTCAGTCAGGTACTCCTCCGGCCTCATAAAAGCGCATCGCATTCCAAAGCACCTGCCCAAGGATTGCATCATCGACATTGGCGGTGGCCTTGGAGTAATTTGCGTGGACCTGCTGCTCGCTGCACCCTGTCGTAGCATTAGCGGGGTTGAACTCGCGCTTGCGATGTTCGAGGCATGCGGGCTCTACGCCGTCTCTCCTGAGAATTCGCGCATGGATTTTGTGCTTGGCATGCTCAAGAACAACGGCGGGCTCGATGATGGTGGGGTGCTCAACCCCCGATCGCGGGTTTGCGAATACTATGACGCACGCGGACGTAGGTCCTCGTTCCTCGATGGGGACGGGTCGGAGCTGCCCTGGAGCCTGTGCGTTCCGCATTCTGGTTCGAATTCCAACTTATGGAAGCGTCCGCCACTCACCACCTTGGACGCAATCGCCTCGCTCGCACACGAGTTAAGAGGCACCGCCGGCTGTCGAGTTGCCGAACGAGCCTTGGGGCTCGCTATGAACGGTTCAGGGTCGCCTCTCGAGTCCAAGGTCGCGTTGTTTCTCACCGCAAGCATGAAAATCGGCGGCGAAGGCTGGCCCAAGCCCAAACTCAACCATCACATCGATTTCGACGAGGCCGGGCAAAAACTAGGAAACCAATCCTATTGCGTGGCGGATCAGCTATATACGAGGACAAGAGGCGTGCTCGAGGTGGACGGCGAAGGATATCACTCGAGGGATCTGAGCTTCAAGAGAGAGACCGGACGAGTCGCCGCGCTCGAGAGCATGGGGTATCACGTGGTCACCTTTACCAACGACCAAATTGCGGACTTGAACAACTACGACGCCGTCATCAGACATCGGGCGGAAGCACTCGGGTTTCCTCTCGCCACCCGCACCGCGGCCTATCTCGAACGCCGGAACGTGCTACATGCTAGTATTTTCGGGAAAAACAGCAGCAACTCAAGCGGCGGGTCGGCCCTCGGCAGCGTAGGCAGCGACTCCAGCACATAATCCGTCCCCGCTCCTTCAGCTCAAAACGCAGCCTCCAGCGCATCGAACTTTGCATCTTTGTGCCCGATGTGCCCACCCAGTGCATTTCGAGCACCCCCTCGCAGCCCCCTGTGCGGCAAAGGGTCGCCTCTGGCGAACGTTTAGGGGCCTCTCGCGGCATCCATGCCAAACTCTTGTAACAAAACCGCAGGTCACAATAATCCGGAAATGTCTCGAGGTTCAAAATGGGACCGAAACGTTCGCCAGGGGCGACCCTTTTACTTTTTCAGGCCTCTTTGCCCGCCTCTGCGCGTCGCACCGTCTCGTCAAATTCGTCTTCCGCACCCTCCTTGCCGTCTGGACCCTCCAGAGGGGAGTCGAATGCACGCAGGTAGATGACGGAAATCACACCCACCGCCAACATCCCGACATCCAACGACCTGGCCATTGCTTCAAGCATTCGAAATAACCCCCTTTCTCGATCCTGGGGAGGACGCACGACGCCCTCCCTAACCTGCCGGGTCAGTTAGTGCGCGTGCCTTGCGCGAATCGCATCGGTCACGATGCTCTTGCTCATGAAATACGTGACCGCGAAATAACCGCCATAGCACAACAGGAAGATCACGCAGGTCATGCTGACCGTTCCGCCGATAGACATGCCGCCGAACAGCGCGACGATATCGATGACCACCTTCAACGCGACAAGCGAATGCGCGATGCCCATCAGCAACGGGAACACGAAGAAAATCGACTGCTGCACCAAAACGGACCGCATGATCTCGCGATTTGATGTGCCCAGCTCGGAGAGGATGCGACAGTTCTTACCGGAGTCGGCCACCCCCGAGAGCTGCTGGATCGTGAGGATCGCGGCGCACGCCACCACCAGCACGAAGCCGATGTAGATCGCCAGGTAGCTGATAAGGCCATTCATGGAGTTCGTGGACTCGTAGCTCTGCGCACGCGTAGCCTCCATACCCCAAATGGCACTCTCGGTCCCATCGGGGTTGACGAGGCTGCCCCACGAACGATTCAGCCGCACGTAACCCTCCGTCTCGTCATAGGAAAGGCCCTCTTTGTACTCACCCAAAAAGTAGCTCGCGTACAGCGGAAGCGACTGGGCGTCGATCAACTCGTCCGGCACGACAATGGTGCCCGAATTGGAACCCATGGAGGAGTTGAAAAGCGAACTCGCCGCCTCGTTGACGCGATCGGCCGCAGGGTGCAGCTCGCGCCCGCCGAACTCGATCATCACGCCCTCGCGCATGTCGGCGTTGTAGATATTGTTCACCGACTCTCCCATATCGCTCGTGATCAGGTAGCCGTTCTCTCCCAGGTCGACATGGTCCATGTCGCGGAAGTCGAGATAGCGGTTGTAATCGCTCTCCCGCATGGCCACTAGGCCCATCATGCTGGCGCTTCCTGAGCCCGTACCTTTGGGCAGTGGCATATCCACGGCCTCGGCGAGGGCATTGAGGCTCACGGTGGGGTACTCGGCGCCCACCGGACGCGAATCGTACACCTCGATCTGGACATGGCGATCCAAGATGGAGGAGAGGTCGAACGGGCGCTCGTCGGCGGTGTCCGGGTACACGACGTTGTTCTCACTCGCAGAGAGGATGTCAACGGGCTGGGCGGCGAGCGTCATGGGCGCCAAGCCCTCCTCGGCACGCATCGCCGCATCCTCGGGATTGCCCAGCATGTCGGGCGCGAAATACATCACCGCGCGCGAATAGTCCGCAATCGTGCTTCGCTCCACACTCGTGTTCATCACGCTGGCGATGGACATGCCGCCCGTGACGCTCGTGATGGCCAAAAACAAGATCATCGAGATCACGGCCATCGAGAAGCTCACCGTGTTCACCTTGGCCGAGAGCTGGCGCAACGTGAACATGTTGAGGCCGCTCCAGTACAGGCCGCGCGCGCCCTGCAGGGCCTTGAGCAAAAAGCCGGAAAGCCCGAAGAAGAACAAGATCGTGCCCACGACCACGATCGCAGTGGTGAGCATGAACTGGTTGAGGGCAGCATCCACATCGCTAGGGGCCACGTCGACCGGCAGGCCGTCGCGCAACAGGCGAAAATACGCGATGCCGATGAGCGCGGTGCCGAGGATGAAGATCGCGGCGGACAGAATGGGGTTGCGCGTCTTGATGGCCTCGTTCTTGCGGCCGGCGCTCATCAGGTCGATCACCTTGGCGCGGCGCACCACCCCCAGGTTGAACAGCAGCGTAACGCAGAAGATCGCGACCAAGCACCCCACCGTAAGGGTGAACGCCTCGATGGAGAAGAAGAAGTGGAAGTCGCGGATCTGCGTCTTGAACAACGATGCCGTGAAGAACGTCATGAGCTGCGAGAACCCGACGCCCAGCGCGATGCCGAGTACGAGGGCCCCGCCGGAGACGATTGCCGTCTCGATGGCCATCACACGCGACACCTGGCCGCGGCTCATGCCGAGCACCTGGTACAGGCCGAATTCCTTCTTGCGGCGCTTCATGATGAAGCTGTTCGCGTACACCATGAGAAAGCCCATCACCACGGCCAGGAACATGGTGAGGCCGGACATGATGGTGCCCAGAAGCTCGGGCAGCCCTTCCTCCTCGAGCACCAGATCCGCCTGCAGCGAGATGGTGTTGAACGCGTAGAACACGGTGACGGCGAGCGTGAGCGTGAGCAGGTAGACCAGGTAATCCTTGCCCGCGCGGCGCACGTTGCCCCAAGCGAGCTTACAGAGCATCGGAACCCTCCCCACCCATCATCGCGACGACTTCCATGATGCGGTCGAAGAACTCGCGCCTCGGGCTATCGCCGCGGCGAAGTTCGGTGAAGATGCGGCCATCACGGATGAACAGGACGCGGTTGGTATAGCTCGCGGCGAAGCTGTCGTGCGTGACCATGAGGACGGTCGCCTGGTACTGGCGGTTCATGGCCTCGATGCTCTCGAGCAGCAGGCGGGCGTTCTTGGAATCGAGGGCGCCGGTGGGCTCGTCCGCCAGGATGATGGCGGGGTCGGTGACCAGGGCGCGGGCAGCTGCGACGCGCTGCTGCTGGCCGCCGGACATCTGATACGGGTACTTGTCGAGCACGCCAGCGATGTCGAGGCGCTGGGCGACCTGCTCCACGCGGGCGAGCGTCTCCTTGGCGGGGACGCGGGCGATGGTGAGCGGCAAGGCGATGTTCTCGCGCGCGGTGAGCGTGTCGAGCAGGTTGGAATCTTGGAAGATGAAGCCCAGCTGCTCGCGGCGGAAGCGCGTGAGCTTGGCGTGCTTCATGCGCGTGACGTCCGCACCGTTGACGACCACGCTGCCGCTCGTCACCGTGTCGATGGTGGACACGCAGTTGAGCAGGGTGGATTTACCGGATCCCGAGGCGCCCATGATGCCCACGAACTCGCCCTTGTCCACGGCGAAGGACACGTCGGCAAGCGCACGCGTCACGTTGTTGCGGCTGCCGTAGACCTTCTCGACGTGGCTCACCTCAAGCACGGGGACACCGGCTCGCACAGCAGCGCCACCGGCGGCACTCGCGCTCGGGACCTGGGGTTCCGCCATATGGGCGCCGTTCTTACCAAATGCCATCTCAATCATTCCTTTCACAAGCCCTCGATGGAAGGCGAACTTACTGACCGACCATGGCGAGCAGCGCGAGCATGCCGCTCGCGAGCACCGCCATCACGCACAGCCATACGGTCATCTCGACCTGGGACATGCTCGCGTTGACCATCGCCGCGTCACCCTGAACGAGCTCGGGAGCGAACTGCGTGTTCATGGATTTCATCGTAATCTCCTTTTCTCGCTGCGCCGCGCGGCACCTCGTTTCTTCGACCCCTATACTGGCAGGGCGCCCGGTTGACAACCATCGATTTGGCTTACGAGCCGGTTGCATTGTTGTAAGGTTGCTTGTGAAATACGGTAGACGCCCGCCGACATGGGCGCCCGGGAAGCCCGGAGATTGCGAAAACGAGGTGACAAAGATGAAGACCGTTCGCGTGGCCGCGGGGATCATACAGCGCGAAGGCGGAGAGGTCCTGGTCGTACAGCGCGGCTACGGGGCCATGGACGGCCTGTGGGAGTTCCCCGGAGGCAAGATCGACGCGGGCGAGACCCCCGAGGAGGCCTGCCGGCGCGAACTGCACGAAGAACTGCGCGTGCGCGTCACCGATCTGCAGGACTTCTACACCCTGGAATACGACTACCCAGACTTCCACCTTTCGATGAACTGCTTCTTCTGCCGTCTGGACGACGATTCGGGCGAACCCGAGAAAAACGACCGGCAGCGCGAGCTGCGATGGGTCCACAAGGGCTCGCTCGCCACCCTCGAATGGATGCCGGCCGACGTCGAGCTGATCGAGGTGCTCGCACGCGCCGACGAAGAGGACGAGAAGCGTGAGCTGGTGCGTCGGCGGGCCGCGGTACGAAAATCCATGCAGGGCAACAAACGGCGCGATACCAAGCCGGAGCTGCTCGTTCGCCAGCGCCTGAGGGCGGCCGGCCTCACCGGCTATCGGCTCGACTGGGCCAAGGCACCCGGCCGACCCGACATCGCCTTCCCCGGCCGTAAGATCGCCATCTTCGTCAACGGGTGCTACTGGCACCGCTGCCCACATTGCAACCCCAGCATGCCGAGCAAGAACGTCGAGTTTTGGGAGGCGAAGTTCCGCCGCAACGTAGAGCGCGACGCCCGCGCCCTCGCCGAGCTCGAAGAGATGGGGTGGTGCGCCATCACCATTTGGGAGTGCGAGCTCAAGCGCAAGCGCATCGACGAGACCATGGAGCGCGTGATCGCAACGGTGCGCAAACCCTCAAATTAGGGACAGTCCCTAAATTGAGGTTATGCGCCGCAACCGGTCGATGCGCCGAAAACAAGCACGGTGCAGCCATCCGACACAGACAAGTTGCACCCCTCCCCCACCGAGTAAGGACCCTTATGCATATCGGAATGTTTCAAGCCGAGGAATTCGGCGATCTGCAGCGCCTCGTGGACGGCTTGTTCACCGGGCGCGAGGCCATCGACCGCCTCGACCTCATCGTCCAGGCCGAGATCTTGGACCTTGCACCCGACCTGCTCGAAATTGTGAACCTCGTTCCCCCGGGAACCTACGATCGCACGCGACTGTGCGACCAGATCAACTCCGCGCTCGCCGCCCACGGCTGGGGCGCCACATACGGCACGGTGGAATAGCCAGCAGGGGCACCGGCCAGATCTCGATTTGAGGAAGGCGCCGACTTGAAGTGAGCGCGCATACATGCGCATGCGCGTGAAATGTCGAAAATGGAGGGCTTCAACCTCTTTATTTTCGACATTTCGCGCGCACTGTGCGGATTGGCACGCATCACACGACTTGGCGCGCATCACACGATTTGGCACGCATCACACGATTTGGCACGCGCCACACTGCGCCGCCCGCGCTGCGAGGTCAGGCGCGCTTCGCCTTTTTGCACACCACGCTCATGAACGCCATGCCGATCACCGCCGCGCTCACCGATCCCACAAGGATGGCGGCCTTCGCGGCCAGCACCTCATAGGGCTCCGCGGGGAACGCCAGGCCGGCGATCAGGATGGACATCGTGAAGCCGATGCCGCCCAGGATGCCGACGCCCAGGATATGCGCACCCGTCACGTTCTTGGGCATCTCGGCAATGCCGCTGCGCACCAGCAAAAACGTCACGCCCACAATGCCCAGGGGCTTGCCCAGCAGCATGCCGAAGTACGTGCCCATCGCCACGGGGTCCAATGCGAGCTGGACCAAGTCAACACCGACCAGGCGGACCTGTGCGTTCACGAAGGCGAAGATCGGCAGGATGATGAAGTTCACGGGTGTGTGGATCATGCGCTCCAGGCGGACCAGCGGCGGGGACACGCGGTGCATCACGCGCTCGGCGCCGAACGTCGCGCTGGTGAAATCGTGCTGGTCGAGGATGTGGGCCTCCTCGTCGTAGCTCTCCACCATGTCGGGCATGTACCCGCGCAGCCAGTCGCCGAGGTTGCTCAGGCGTATGCCGGAGCGCGCCGGAATCGCGAACGCCAAGATCACGCCGGCGAGCGTGGCGTGCACGCCGGACTGGAACAGGCAGAACCAAAGCACCAGACCACCCAGGATATAAGGCGAGAGCCGGAAATGCTGCGTCTTGTTCAGCCAGAACAAAAACGCCGTCACGAGCGCCGCGCACCCGAGCCAGAACAGGTTGGGCGCATGACCGTAGAAGATCGCGATGGCCGCGATGGAAATCAGGTCGTCGGCGATTGCGAGCGTGGAGAAGAACACGCGCACACCGGCCGGGACGCGATCGCCCAGAAGCGACAGGACGCCCAGCGCGAACGCGATGTCGGTCGCCATGGGGATGGCCCAGCCGTGCATGGTGCCGCCCTTGTTGAACACACCGTAGATGATGGCGGGCATGACCACGCCGCCAACCGCCGCGAGCATCGGCAGCAGCGCCTGACGCGGCCGGCGCAACTCGCCGACGGTCATCTCGTACTTGAGCTCGATACCCACGAGCAGGAAGAAGATCGCCATGAGGAAGTCGTTCACGAAGAGCTCCACCGAGATGGCCACGGTGTGCTCGCCGACGCCGATATGGATGGGCTCCATCAGGAAATGGTGGATCGCCTCATAGGCGCCGGTGTTCGCGCAGATGACCGCGGCAACGGCGGCGAGCACCATCACGGCGGCGGATATGGTGCCGTTTTCCGAGATGCGCTCCCAGATGTCGTGACGCGCTATGCGCTTCCTCTGCTTCTCGGTGAACAGCTGCTCACGTCCGTCCATGGCGCTCCTTTGCTCGTCGGGTGCGCATGCAGCGGCGCGCCCCTCGCGAGGCGGCCCCATGCGCGCGATGGGTACGAAAAAGCGGCACGCATCACATGTGTGATACGAACCGCTTTCTATCAAACACGTATGAACCTATGGTACCCAACGGCCATATGCGCCTAAAACGAGTTACGGAGCGGCTACAGACCGAATCCAAAATTCGGCAACAAATGTAACCGTTTTGTTCACCGGGTCGTTAGTTGGCGGCCAGGATGGGCGCAGCGACCTGCTTCTTGCGGGAGAGCACGCCGGGCATCCACACGCCCTCGGCCACGTCCTCGATCTGGAGGCCCTTCTGAGCGGCCGCGGTGTCGCCCTCGAGCAGAACCTGGGAACCCTCCTCCATGATGTCGGTCAGGCACAGCACGATGCCATCGGCAGCCTTATCGGCCTGATAGGCGCGCATGGCCTCGCGGATCTCGCCGATCATGCCGAGCGCACGGGACTTGTCGACCGTCTCATACTGGCCGATGAGGAGCTTCTTGCCGGCGACCTCGAACATCTTGATGTCGTTGCCGACCATCTCGGCAGCGGTGAAGGAGCCGGAGGGACGGGTGAGGAAGACCTCCATGCCGAACTTGATCGGATCGACGCCGAGCTGCTCGCCGAGCTTGGCGGCGATGGCGGCATCCACGGCGGTGGCGGTGGGGCTCTTGAGCATGAGGGTGTCGGTCATCATCGCGGAGAGCAGAAGCTTGGCCTGCGTGTCCGTGGGCTCGACGCCCATGACCTCGAAGAGCTTGGCCACGATGGAGCAAGAGGAGCCCCAGGGCAGCGCTACGATGTGCAGCGGGGCGGCGGTGGTGAAGTCACCGAAGCGGTGATGGTCCACGACGCCGAAGATGGTGGCGTTCTCGAGGCCGGCGACGGACTGGCCGGGCTCGTTGTGGTCGGTCAGGATGACGAGCTGGGCGTCGGCGCCCTCGGCGGCGGGCTCGATGGCGTCGATCAGAGTGGGCTGAGGCACACCGGCGTCCTCGAGGAGCTTGACGGACTCGGCCGGCAGCGGGCCCAGGCAGCAGGCGGTATAGGTGTTGCCCTGGTACTCGAGCTGGTTGAGCAGCTGGGACAGCACGACGGCGGACATGATGGCGTCGTTATCGGGGTTCTGGTGACCGAACACGAGGACGTTGGCCATGGGGTTCCTCCCTTGTTGCGAATACACGGATACAGCTATTGTAGCGCGCGAACACCGCCGCGACGTCGTTGCAGGCGCGGTATCATACATGCGGAATACAGACACCCCGTCCCTCGCCTCGAGAGCTTGCCGCGGACGTGAAACCGCCATCGGGGGCATGCTCGCTCGCAAGTCCGCATCACGGGCGGCATCTTGTCGGCCGATTCTCCCGATCCCCGCCGCTCGTGATGCGGACTTCGCCCCGAAGATTGGACCCCCATGCTCGCCGACTACCACGTGCACTCCGAATTCTCCGACGACTCCGCCGTTCCCGTGCCCGACGTCTGCGCGCTTGCGGTTGAGCGCGGCTTCGACGAGATCTGCTTCACCGACCATGTGGACTACGGCATCAAACCCGACGTCGACGAGTTTTTGCGCGACCCCTCCCTCGCGCCCGTCGTGGAGGGCACCCCCACCACCAACGTGGATTACGAGCGCTATTTCCCCTGCATCGATGAGGCGCGAGAGCGTTTCGCGCCCGGACTCGCCGTGAAGACCGGCATGGAATTCGGCGTGCAATCGCACACCACCCGGCGCTACCGCGAGCTGTTCGACCGCTACGCCGACCACTGGGACTTCATCATCCTGTCCATCCATCAGGTGCGGGACAAGGAGTTTTGGACGGGGGAATTCCAGCAGGGCCGCGCGCAGGCCGAATACAACATGGCCTATTACGAGGAGATGCTGCGCGTGGTCGGCAGCTTTGACCGATGGAGCGTGCTGGGCCACCTCGACCTCATCAAGCGCTACGACCCCGTCGGCATCTGGCCGGACGAGAATGCACGCGACATCGTGGCCGAGATCCTCACGCACGCGATCCGCGACGGCAAGGGCATCGAGGTCAACACGTCCTCGTTCCGCTATGGGCTGCCCGACCTCACCCCGAGCGTCGAGATCTTGCGCTTGTACCGCGACCTGGGTGGGCGCATCCTCACCTTCGGCAGCGATTCGCACAAGCCCGAGCACCTCGGCGCGCACCTCGAAGATGTGCGCGACCGCGTGCGCGCCTTGGGATTTGACGAGTTCTGCACCTTCCAGGGCATGGAGCCGGTGCTTCACAAGCTGTAGCGCCGCGCCGCCCTAAGCACCCGGACGCACCGGACCGCGCCGCTACACCTCGCGGGCGGCGGCGCGCAGGGCCACGTACGCCGCACCGAAGATACCGGCGTCGTTGCCGAGCGAGGCGACCTCGATCGCCGTGGCGCGACTCGCGGGGAACGCGCGGGCAGCATACTTCTTTCGCAGGGAATCGAGGAACATGTCTGCCGAGGCAGACGCGCCCCCACCGAGCACGTAGACCTCGGGGTCCACGACGGCGGAGATGATCTGCAGGCCGAGCGAGAGGTAATCCATGGTCACGTCGATCGCGGCGAGCGCCGCATCGTCACCGGCGCGGGCGGCGTCGAAGACGGAGCGCGAGTCACTCGGGCCCGCGAGCTCGATGGGCTCGACACCGCGCTGCTCGCATACGCGAAGATAGTTGCTCGCCACGCCCGACGCCGACGCGTACTGTTCCAGGCAGCCATGCAAACCGCAGCCGCACGTGCGCTCCTCGCCCGGGTTCACGCAGATGTGCCCGATCTCGCCGCCGGCGCCGAACGCGCCGTCGATGACGTCGCCGTTCACCACCACGCCGCCACCGAGGCCCGTTCCGATGGTCACCATGACCATGCTGCGATGCCCTTGCGCACTGCCGCGCCACACCTCGCCCATAGCGGCGGCGTTGGCGTCGTTCACGTAACGGATCGCCGCGTTGGGGCAACGCTCCTGGAGCGCCTCCTTGAGCGCCGGGGCATCGATCTCGATATTGGCCGCCACGGTGATCACGCCGCTGGCGGGCACCGGGCAGGGAATGGCGAGGCCGATGCCGCGCACGAAGAGCATGGGCTGCTGCACGCCGGCCATGAGCTGCTCGATGCCGCCCACCACGGCGGCGCGGCCCTCCGCACAGGCCAGCGAGGGGGTGGGGACGCTCGTCTTGCCGAGCAGCTCGCCGGCCTCATCGAACAACCCGAGTTTGACGGAGGTTCCTCCAACGTCGATGCCGATGTAGTACTGTCTGCTCTCCGCCATGGGGTCTCCTTTCCAGCACGGGCCTTGCGCCCGACCGATATCCGAGTGCAACTATACCGCCGTGCGCATCGCATCGCCATCAGGCCTCGGACCCAAAGGCGCGAACGGCTTGTCGGGCGTGCTCCGAGGGCGAACACAGCTTGCACGCCGGCCCCAAGGGCGAACACAGCTTGCACGCCGGCCCCAAGGGCGCGAACGACTTGGCGGGCACGCTCCGAAGATGCGATAGCCTGGCGGTCATGCCCCGAAGGACGTTATCCAAAAAAAATCGAGTGAGTGGATTTCCTTCATTTGGACTTACTCAAATGAAGGAAAACCACTCACTCGAAATTCAACGAAACGCCGGAGGCGACTTGCGGAGCAAGCGAAGGATGGCTCGGCATTAAACCCAGCGGCGCGATATTAAACCCGCGGCTCGGTGTTAAACCCGGCGGCGCGGCACTAAACCCGGCGGCTAGCCCCTATCCGCGTCCGCCTTTGCAGAGCGCCCATCCCCATCCAGGGAAAACAGCAGCCCCAGCAACACGCCGAACATCGCCGGCGCAACCCAACCGAGTCCGACATCGGCCAGCGGGGCGGCATCCAGACCGGGAAGTGCGCCCGGGAAGAACGCATCGCGCACGGCGGTAACCACGCTCACCACGCCCGTCAGCGCCACGACGCACGGCCACACCCGCGGCGCGCGGTCGCACACCTTGTGCATCATGCCCATCACCACGAGCACGATGGCCATGGGATACAGCGCGTTCAAAAGCGGCACGGAGAACGTGAGGATGGCGTCGAGGCCGAAGTTCGACACCACGCAGGAGAACACCGCAAAGCCGAGCGCCCACATGCGATAGGGCGCGCGCGGGAATTCATCGGCGAAATAGGTGCCGCAGCAGCTGATGAGACCGATGCAGACGTTGAGGCATGCGAGCAAAAAGATCGCGGCGACGATCACCGTTCCTGCCGTTCCGAAGTGCACCCCGGCCGATGCAGCCAGGATCTCGGCGCCGTTGGTCGCATTCGGCAAAGCGGCCGCCATGTTCACGCCCACAACGGCGAGCCCGCAGTAGACGACGCCCATCAACAGACCCGCGAACACACCCGCGCGCGAGACCTCGCGCATGAGGCCGGCGTCGTCCGTCACGCCGAGCTCCCGGATGTTGGTGGCGATGACGATGCCGAACGTCAGCGAGGCGAGCAGGTCCATGGTCTGATAGCCCGTGAGGAAACCCGACATCGCGGGCGCGGAGGTATATGAGGCGCGGGCAGCCTGAAGCGAAGGCGCCGGATCGAGCAGGGCGGCACCGATCACGAAGACAAGCAAGCCGATGAGCGCCGGGCCGGTGATGCGACCGAGCAGCTTGGTGAGCGCGTTGGGATGCATGGCGAGCAGGTACGCGGCGGCGAAGAAAACGACCGAGAAAATGAGGCGCGCCATCTCGAGCGACACGCCCGCGGGCAGCAACGGCTCGAACATCTCGAACGAGGTGGACGACGTTCGCGGAATGGCCAGGCACGGGCCGATCGCGAGGTAGACCGCCGCCACGAACACGCGCGCGAACAGCGGGTGCACGCGCGAGGCGAGGTCGCGGATGGTGCCGGCGAGGCCCACGGCGATGATGCCGAGCATGGGCAGGCCGATGCCCGTGACGAGGAAGCCCGCCATGGCGGGCACGACGGACTCGCCTGCCTGAAGGCCGAGCAGGGGCGGGATGATGAGGTTGCCCGCGCCGAAGAACATGGAGAAGAGGGTGACTCCCACAAAGAGGGACTGTCTCGATGTCAGCTTGCCGGTTGCCATAGTCGCTCCGCTCGAGAGATTTCGATATAGAATTGGTACTTTATCAGAGCGGAGTGACTCTCACAATATGCAAGAAGCCACCACTATTATGCGATTGGCATCGGGGCGGGGGCGCAGTGGCGATTGGCATGAGGCGGTTGTTGTGTTCGTCACCCGTGTTGGAAGGCCTCGCCACCGCACATCCCCCAAGGTGCTTTACGCCGCGCGGGCGCTCGGATATGCAGGTTGCTCGACAAAGCGGAGACCATTGGCGCCGGAGGCGCTGGCCATGCTCCCCGCCCACTCTCTCTCGGAAGGGTCCATTTGAGAGCATTCGATTCGCGCGACGACGCGATAACCGCGCGCGTGGCAAATCGCGGCAAGAGCGCGGAATTCTTGAACGTCCTGCTCTGCGTAGGGGATCTCGACGCATGCACCACCATAGGGCGCCATGCCCTTGGACTCCGGAAACACACCGGACTGCGCGCACGCGGCAAGCGAGGCGAGCGTCCGATCCACTTGCTCGGCGGCAGATGCGAACGAGCCGCAACGCTCGATGCAGGGGATGATGGTCGTTGGATTCGCACTGGTCATGGCGAGCTCCCTTCTTGTCCTGTTTGTATGGTCTCTACCATACTTTTGAAGAAAGCATACCGTCTGCCGGGCGAACCGATCATCAGGGTGCCCATATTATTAGAATGTACGGTATGTACCATACATTTTGGAGACCACCATGGACGCTTTAGAGGAACTGCGGCGCAACCCGCTAGACGACACGCTACCCACCCCTCTTTACCAGCAGCTCAAGCAAAGGCTATTGCAGCTCATCGCGGCGGGGGTGATCACCGAGGAAAAGCCCCTTCCCACCGAGCAGCAGCTCTGCGAGGCGCTCGACCTATCGCGCGCCACCGTGCGCCGCTGCTTCCAAGATTTGGTGGACGAAAAGCGCGTCACGCGCCGGCGCGGCAAGGGCACATTTCCCATCATCGGAGCCGACGCCGGGCTCGACCTCATGCTCGGATTCACCGACGAGATGAGAGGGGCGGGAAAGGCGCCCTCATCCAAGCTCATCCATGTCAAGAAAATCAAAGGGACGCCCGCCTCGTGCACCCCGCTCAACATACGCCCGGGGTCCTCGCTTTGGGAAACAAAGCGCCTGAGGTTCGCCGACGGCAAACCCCTGCGCATTGAGACCTCGTGGCTCCCCTGCTCCCTATGCCCCTCCCTCAGACAGGAGGATGTGGAGCTGTCCCTCTACGCGCACCTTGCAGAGCATGCCGGGATCATCCCCAATCGCGCGGACGATCTCTTCGAGGCGGTTACGCTCGATGCCCGCGAGGCCCGTCTCCTCGAAGTGCCCACCGGGGCCGCGGCGCTGCGAGGCGCCTTCGACACGCTCGACCGTCCCTTTGAACTCTCGGTGACGTATTACCGAGGCGACGCGTACCGACTCGCCATCAGCATGGATCCCACCGGCGTCACCTATCGACGCGTCTGCTAGCGCGAACAAGCGGTGCAACGCGGTACGCCGAAGAGCATTGGGCGCACTGGCCATCCGTCCCGAAGCCAATGGCTCGTTTTCAGCCAAAGGCGCCGGGGCGGATCTCAAAGGCGCCGGGGGCAAATGGCAGCGCGCAACGGCAGCGCTATACGATCTTGACGATGGGGGCGAATCCCTTCATCAGCTTCTTCGTCTGGCCGGAACGCTCGAACTGGACCTCGATCATATCTCCGGCGGCGGAGATGACCGTGCCCGGGCCGAACGTCTTGTGGCTCACGCGGTCGCCGGCGACGAACGTCGTGGCAGCGGCCTCGGCATCCACCTTGCGTTCGACCGTCGCCGAGACGGCGCTCTTCTTGGGGCGCGGCGCACCGGAGCCGAACGTCGCGGGCCCACGATCGGAACCGGGCATGCGACCGGCGTCCGCGCTGACCCCCTTGCGCCGCTGCGTCCCCGGCGTGGAGCGCGTATACGAACCGAACACGCGCCCGCCGTACATGTCCGAACCCTGGCCCGAGCCAAAGGTACCGCGACGGTCGCCGCGCTTCTCCCAGCCGGTGCCCTCGAACCCGGAAGAACCGATCCCGGAGAACTCGATGTTCGCGGCGGGAATCTCGTTCACAAAGCGCGAGCGCGGGTTGGCCTGCGTAGAACCGTAGGTGCGGCGCGTGGCGGCATAGGTGAGGAACAGGCGCTTGCGGGCGCGCGTGATGGCGACGTAGGCCAGGCGACGCTCCTCCTCGAGCTTTGCGGGGTCGTCGTCGGACCAGCCGGCGACGTGCGGGAAGATGCCCTCCTCCATGCCGGCCACGAACACGGCGGGGAACTCCAGGCCCTTGGCGGAGTGGACCGTCATCATGGTGATGGCGCGGGTCTCCCCTGCCAGGGCGTCCAGGTCGCTGCGCAGCGCCAGCCACTCGAGCAGGGCCGGCAGGGCCTTGCAGGCGAGCGGGCCGTACATGCGCTCGACCTCGGCAGCGGCGAGAGCCGCGGCGTTCGGGGCGGGGACGGCCGCCATGGCGGGACTCGCCAATGCGCCAGCAGGCGCACCGACGGCCGCGGTCATTGAGGCACCCGCCGACATCGCGATAGCGGGCGCTGTGGAAACGGACACGGCGGGCGCTGCGGGAGCGGCCTCGGGCACGTCCGCCACGCCGGCGGCGCGCAGCTCCTCGAGGCTCTCGAGCGTGCCCTCGATATCCCCGTGCGTCTCCTCGAATTCAGCGGCGACGCCCAGGAACTCCTGGATGTTCTCGGCACGCGATTCGGCCTCCATGGTGCCCTCGGCGCGGAACGCCTGCACCAGGCCGCTCTTGTCCACGATCATCTCGACGACGTCCTTGAGCTCGCCGTCCATGCGACGCCCCTCGCGCACGATGTTCACGAAGTCCCCGAGGGCGTGGCGCACCTTGGCGGAGAACATGCCCGTCTCGGCGATGGCGAGCTCGCACGCCTGGAAGAACGAGCAGGCGTTCATGCGGGCCAGATCCTCGATCTTGCCGATGGAGGTCGAGCCGATGCCGCGGCGCGGGGTGTTGATGACGCGTTTGACGCTCATCTCGTCCGCGGGGTTCACGATCATCTTGAGATACGCCATGACATCGCGGATCTCGGCGCGGTCGAAGAATCGCGTGCCGCCCACGATCTTGTAGGGCACGCCCGCGCGCAGGAACATATCTTCCAAGATACGGGACTGCGCGTTCGTGCGGTAGAAGACGGCCATGTCGTCGTAGCTAATGCCGGCGGTGCGCAGCTTCTCGATCTCGGAGGCGATCCAGCGGCCCTCGTCGCGCTCGTCACTCGCCTGGTAGGCCTGGATCTTCTCGCCGTCGTCCAAATCGGTGAACAGGCGCTTCTCCTTGCGCTGAGAGTTGTTGCGCACCACGGCGTTGGCGGCGGCCAGAATGTGGCCGGTCGATCGGTAATTCTGCTCGAGCTTGACCACCTTGGCCTGCTTGAAGTCCTTCTCGAAATCGAGGATGTTCGAGATGTCCGCGCCGCGCCACGAGTAAATCGACTGGTCGTCGTCGCCCACGACCATGAGGTTCTGGTACTTGGCGGCGAGCAGGTTGGCGATCTCGTACTGGACGTGGTTGGTGTCCTGGTACTCGTCGACGCTGATGTAGCGGAAGCGCTCCTGGTACTTCTCGAGCACCTCCGGACGCGTGCGCAGCAGGTCGAGCGTGCGGACCAGCAGGTCGTCGAAGTCCATGGCGTTCGCGGCGCGCAGACGGCGCTCCAGCTCCAGATAGACCTGGCCGGCCTTCTGCTCCTGCGGCGAGCTCGCCTTCTCGATGAACTCCTCGGGGCCGATCATGGCGTTTTTGGCCGTGGAGATCTTGGAGCGGATCATGTTGATGGGGTACTGCTTTTGCTCGATGCCCAGATGAGTCATGATCTCGCGCACCATGCGGCGGGAATCGTCATCGTCGTAGATGGTGAACTGGCCGGTGTAGCCGAGCAGGTCGGCATCCTCGCGCAGCATGCGCACGCACATGGCGTGGAAGGTGCACACCCACATGCCGCGCATCCCGCCGTCGGGCAGCATGGCCGAGAGGCGCTCGCGCATCTCGGCGGCGGCCTTGTTGGTGAACGTGATGGCGAGGATCTGCCAAGGGCGAATGCCCAGGTCGCCGATCATGCGGGCGATGCGGAAGGTGAGCACGCGCGTCTTGCCGGAGCCGGCGCCCGCGAGCACGAGCAACGGCCCCTCCGTGGTGAGGACCGCCTCGCGCTGGGCGGGGTTGAGCGTGTCGATGTCGACGAGGGGGCGCGCCGGGGCGGTGACGGGGGCCGGGGCGGGTGCCGCGGGCTCGTAGTCCACGGGGATGTAATCAGCGGGGACCTCGATATGGTCGGGCGTCGCGCCGTATGCATCGAGCGGTACGAGGTCGGGCTCGGGGGTCGGAACGGGAGCGGGGGTGTCCCAAAGGCCAGGCTGATTCGACATGCACTCTCTCCAAAACACACGAGGGCCGGCACGAGGCCGGCCTTCAACTTGATTCCATTCAGTATACCGAGGCGCCCGGACATATCCGCCGCGGTCGCACGGATGAACCCCTTCTCCGCAAGAGGGTCAACGCACGGGCGACGTACGGCACGTGCAAAATTGCAGCTTATGAACGGCTGGAATATATGAACGATTGGAACTTATGAACGGTTTGGTTTTGGCCCGACGATTTCTACCATTAAAACCGCAGGTAGAACGCGTGCAAAAAAGGAGCTTATGAATGACTCGTTCACAAGCTCCAAAAGTTTCCAGCGAAACCGTTCATAAGTTCCACGAGCTTTGCGCGCCCGCCGCGGCAGCGGGCTTGCCGCGGTCATGCATCCGCCACGGCCGCAGTCCCGCCAAACCCGCGCGCCCGCCACGGCCGCAGTCCCGCCAAACCCGCGCGCCCGCCGCGGCCGCAGTCCCGCCACGGCAGCGGGCTTGCCGCGGCTCGCGCCCAGCGCACCTACGCGCCCACGCGGGTCACGTCGTAGGGCGTGGTCTGATAGACGTAGTAGTTGAGCCAATTGGTGTAAATGAGCTGGGCCTGCGCGCGCCACGAGCACAGCGGCTCTCGCGCAGGGTCGTCGTTGGGAAAATAGTTCACCGGCACATCCGGATCGATGCCCGCGCGAACGTCGCGCTCGTACTCGAGGCGCAGCGTGTCGGCGTCGTACTCGGGATGGCCGAATACGAAGAACCGGCGGCTGTCCACGCTCTTCACCAGATAGAGGCCCGCCTCGGGCGAGCTCGCGATCACCTCGAGCTCGGGGTGCTCGCGCACGGCATCCTCGTCCACACCGGTATAGCGCGAGTGCACGGCGAAAAAGCGGTCGTCCAGGCCGCGCACCAGCGGCGAGCTCGGCTTCTCGAGAGCGTGCTCGTACACACCGGAGAGCTTGGCGGGCAGCTCGTGCTTGTCGATGCCGTAGTGGTGGAACAGTCCCGCTTGCGCCCCCCAGCAGATGTGCAGCGTGGAGTGCACGTTGGTGGTGGACCAGTCCATGATGTCCACCAGCTCGTCCCAATAGTCGACATCCGCGAAATCGAGCTTCTCCACCGGAGCGCCCGTGATGATCAACCCGTCGAAGCGCTCGTCGCGCACCTCGTCGAACGTGCGGTAGAACGTCTCGAGATGCTCGGGCGAGACGTTCTTCGCCTCGTGGCTGCGCGTGCGCAGCAACTCGACCTCGATTTGCAGCGGGGTGTTGGAGAGCTTCCGCATGATCTGCGTCTCGGTGGCGATCTTGGTGGGCATGAGGTTCAAGATCAGCACGCGCAGCGGACGAATGTCCTGGTGCAGCGCACGATACTCGGTCATGACGAAGATGTTCTCGCTCTCGAGCGCCGCGGTCGCGGGAAGGGCGTCGGGGATGCGGATGGGCATGGGGCCTCCTTTATCGCAGTCACCCCATGGTACGACAAAGCGCGCCTACGCGACGAGCGGCATCATGACGATGATCAACGCGAAACCCAAAAGGTCGGTCGGCGAGAACACCACGCCGATCCACAGCGCGCTCAGCACCGTGGCGGAAATGGGCTCGACCGTGGAGAGCATGGCCGTCTTGAGCGAGCCGATCTCATGCACGCCCTGCATGTAGAAGAGATAGGAGCACCAGGTGCCGAGCACCACGAGCGCGGCGAACACCATCCAACACGAGACATCGAACGTCGCGACGGCCTGCCCCCAGTCGGGCACGAACGGGGCGGTGACGAGGCCGACCATCAGCATCGCCCAGCCGTTCACCGCCGTGACACCGTATTCAGCGAGGATCCTGCCGGGAAACACGGCGAGCCCCGCGCCGCCGAGGGCGGCGAGCAGCCCGAACGCCAGGCCCGCCGACGGCAGGGCCATCTGCGAGGGGTCCCCGCCGGTGGTGATGAGGAACGTGCCGGCGAGGGCGAGGACCATGCCCGCGATCTCGCGGCGCTTGGGCGGGCGCCGGCCGATCACGCATGCCACGACCGCGACGGGCAGGAGCTGCAGGCTTTGCAGCACGGTGGCGGTGGCGGAATTCGTCGCCTGGATGGCCATGAGGTAGGAGAACTGGTTGAGGAACAGCCCCGCGCCCGCAAAGAGCAAAAGATCGCGCACGGCCGACTTGTCGCGCAGGAGCTCCAAGGGCCGGCGGTCTCCGCGTGCGAGCGCGAGCAGGAGAAACAGGGCGCCGGCGAGCACCATGCGGACGCTCATCACCCACAGGGGGTCGATCCCGCTCTCGCGGAACAGATAGCTCACGGCCGTACCGGAGAAGCCCCACAGCGCGCCGCCCGCCAGGGCGTAGCCCATACCGCGCAGGTTCATGTGATAGGCCCCGCCGCGCGCGCCGTGCTTTTCCGACCGTGCCGCCATCTTCCACCTCTCTTATTCCCAACCATTGAAATCGTCGGCTCGCATCCATCATGTCATAACGCCTGGCTTCGCAGGGCGCCGAAACCGACGTGAGCAATCCTCCATCGGAATCCCCACCCAGCCAATCGCCAAAGCTTCGAGTGCCCAGCCCGAACTCGTGGTCCGGACCGGGCACAGCACCGCCTCGGAACAAAAGAGCGCGCTATAGGACGCGCTGTCGGACGCCCTACCGCGCTCCCGCCTCGTAATCGGCGATGGCGGCGAGGAAAGCATCGCCGTAAGCATCGGCCTTCTTCTCGCCGATGCCGGGAACGTCGAGCAGCTCCTCGCGCGCGGCGGGGCGCCGGCGGCACATGCCGCGCAGCGTCGCATCCGAACAGATGATGTAGGCGGGAACCTGATGCTCGTCGGCGAGCTCCCGGCGCAGGTCGCGCAGCTTCTCGAACAGCTCGGCATCATCGCCCACGCGCGGGCGGGTGTCCAGCGCGGCCTCCTCGCGCACCAAATCGACGGCGCGCCGCGCGCGGCTGGCCGACGCGCTCTTTGAGGCGCGTTTCTTCACGGTGAAGGCGAACCCCTCGCCCGCATGCTGCGGGGCCAGTGCCTCGTCCGCCCGCGGGCCCAGCCCCACCACCGGGAAGCGTCCCTGCGACTGCACCAAATACCCGCGGCCGACCAGCTGGTCCACGACCTCCTTGATGCGCTTGAGGGGAACCTCGCTCACGACGCCGTACCCGGGGGCGTTGAACAAGTTGAACTGTCGGATCTTCTCGGTATTCGCACCGTGAAGCACGTCCGCCACGAGCGCCTTGCCAAAGCGCCCGCCCGTTGCGGCGACCATGCGCAGCGCGGCGAGCGCCACCTCGGTCACATCCTCGACCTCGTAACGCGTCAGGCAGTTGGAGCAATTTCCGCAGCCCTCCACCGCGCCGGGCGCCCCGGCAGCAGACACCGTCCCAACAGCGCGGGCGCATGACGCGCCCTCGATGCCGAGCGCGCCCTCGTCGCCGAAATACCGCAGGATATAGGCGCGCAGGCAGCCGGTCGTTTGGCAATAGCCCTCCATTTGGGCGAGCAAACGGTAGCGGTTCTGGCGCGCGAACTCGCGCTCCTCCGGGCTCAGGGTGTCGTCCGGCACGTCCTTCTCGATGAAGAAGCGGCGCAGTCCGAAATCGTGCCCGTTCCAGAGCAGATAGCACGCCGCCGGGTCGCCGTCGCGGCCCGCACGGCCCGCCTCCTGGTAATACGCCTCGATGCTCTCGGGCACGTTGTGGTGGATCACGTAGCGCACGTTCGGCTTGTCGATGCCCATGCCGAAGGCGTTCGTGGCGACCATGAGCGGGGCGGCGTCGGCGATGAATGCCGCCTGCTCGGAAGCGCGGTCCTGCTGCCCCATGCCCGCGTGGTACCGCGCGACCCGGATGCCGTGCGACCCCAAGACGCGACCGAGCTCGGCGGAAAGCTCGTCCACCGCCTTGCGCGTCGCGCAGTACACGATGCCGCTCTCGTCCCTGTGGGCGAGCGCATAATCGCGAATCCAAGTCGCCTTGGCCTTGTCGCCCATCTCCTCGACGTTGAAGGAGAGGTTCGCGCGGTCGAAGCCGGTCACCACCGACTGCGGCGAGCGGAGGCCGAGCATCTCGGAGATGTCGTCGCGCACGCGGCTCGTCGCCGTGGCCGTGAAGGCGGCGACCACGGGACGCTGGGGCAGTGCATCGATGAAATCGGCGATCGCGAGGTAAGAGGGCCGAAAGTCCTGCCCCCATTGGGAGACGCAGTGAGCCTCGTCCACCGCGATCAGGGGCAGACCCAATCCGCCGGGCTCGGCCAGGCGCTGGGCGAACTCGATGAAACGCGGGTCGGCAAGTCGCTCGGGCGCCACGTACATGATCTGATACCAGCCCTCCGAGGCGCGTTTGAGCACCGTGTTCTGCTGAGCGGGCGTGAGCGAGGAATTGAGGTAGCTCGGCCGGGCGCCGACCTCCTTGAGCGCGCGGACCTGATCGCCCATGAGCGAGACGAGGGGCGAGATGACCAGGGTGAGTCCCTGCAGCATAAGCGCGGGAACCTGGTAGCAGATGGATTTGCCCGCACCCGTGGGCATGACGCCCAACGCGTCCCCGCCGGAGAGGATGGCAGAAACCATCCGCTCCTGGCCCGGACGGAAGGAGTCGTAGCCAAAGTAGTGTTTGAGTGTCCGTCTTGCCCCGTCTAGCACGCCCTCGCCTTTCGATTTCGATACCGCACACGATGATAGCCGTTCGTGCGGACAGAATATCGTCGGTTGAATCGTCGGTTCCGCGATGATAGACTCACATTATCGTCGATACCGACTGAACCGGGAGGCGCCGTGGAGTTGAGAGAATCCGACCGTATGGAATTCAAGCTCGAGGTCAACGAGCGCATCTGCAAGACGGTCATCGCATTTGCCAACACGCTCGGAGGCACCATCTATGTCGGCATCGACGATTTTGGGAATCCAGTCGGCATCCGTGCCGATGAACTCGACACCGAAATGCTCAAACTCGGCAACCTCATCCACGACCTCGTGTGCCCCGAGATCATGCAATTCGTGACGATCGAGCCATATGAGCTCGATGGCAAGACGCTCATCAAGGTCGGCGTCGATGTCGGTGACGAACGCCCCTACTATCTCGCGAATAAGGGGCCCGTGCCCGCCGGAACGTTCACCCGCGTGGGACCGGCGAACATCCCCATGGCGCGACGGGACATCCGCCGCATGATCCGTCTGGTAGACGGCGATTCGTACGAGGCCCGCCAGAGCCGCGAGCAAAACCTCTCCTTCGACGAGGCGCGCCGCACATTCGATTACCACGGGGTCCCGTTCGATGAAAGCCGATTCCAAGCGCTCGGCATGACCACGCCCACGGGCGCGTTCACGAACCTCGCGCTCCTCATCTCCGATCAAAACCCCCACGAGCTCAAGCTCGCCGTCTTCAACGACGATGCGGAAACGGAGTTCCTCAACCGCCTGGAATGCACCGGTTCGATCCTCAAGCAGTTCGATGACGCCCTCCAGTTCCTCACATTCAACGACAACCTGCGCTCCTATTTCCCAACGGCGCAGCGCATCGACAAGTACGACTACCCTCTCGAAGCCGTGCGAGAAGGACTGCTCAACTGCCTGCTTCACCGCGACTACGATGAAGGCACCCCCACCTTGGTGAAAATGAACAGAACGCAACTGCGCTTCATCTCGCGCGGAGACTTGTTCGATATCAGCCTTGAACAGGCGCTCATGGGATCCTCGAACAGCAGGAACGGAGCCCTCGTGCAAGTCTTCCACCGTCTGGGAATCGCAGAGGCGTACGGTTCGGGCCTGAGGAAGATATTCAAGCTCTACGAACGCGAGGAACTCCAGCCAGAGATGGAGGCCAACGGCTTCTTCTATCTCACACTGCCTAACTGCAACACGACGCGCAATCCGCATCTCAGCCTCAGGAGCAACGAGGGTCCGGAGCTGCGCGGAGGATTCGATGCATTCAGGCAGCTCGATGACGAGGGCGCGCTCCCGCCCGATGTCGCCCGGGCGTTCCACCCGTTGCGCGATCAGACCGATGGGCGACTGCGCGAAGCGGAGTGGCATGCCCCTGCAGCCGGACACATCGCCCCGAGCCGCAAAGACGTCATCCCCTCGGACGAAAAACGATCTCGCGCCCGCAGGGCAGCATTTGACGCAGAGTGGATCGGCGGTCCAGCCGAACGCCTCATCATCGAATACACCCGCAATGCCGGCGGCACGCTTTCGCGCCAAGAAGCCGAGCAGGCCCTCTCCTGTGGACGGGACACCGCGCTCAAGGTCCTAAATGGTCTGGTTGACCGTGGAATTATGGCGAAAGACGGCAAAGCTCGCGCAACGCGCTACCGCATCATTGAAGCAGGGGGCGCGTGATACAATCGGCCCACACTTTTATCCAATCCCCACCTCGGAGGAGCTGCCGTGGCAAACGCCGTCGACGCCATCACCGATCGCGCGCTCGAACTCGCGCGCCTCACGATTGTCCGCCGCATCATCACCGCGGTCGCCGTCACGATCTCGGCACTCATCCAGACATTCCTCATCCAGGCGTTCGTCCAGCCCGCCGACCTGCTGCCGAGCGGTTTCACCGGCGTTGCGGTCCTCCTCGACCGCATCACCGCGCTCGGCGGCGTGCGCATCGACACCTCGCTCGGCATGCTCGCGCTCAACATCCCCGTCGCCCTCATGTGCTGGAACGGCATCAGCAAACGCTTCGTGATTTTCTCCATGATGCAGGTGGCACTGTCGTCGCTCTTCCTCAACATCTTCGACTTCGACCCGTTTTTGGGCGACAAGATCATGCTCATCATCTTCGGCGGCGTGGTTTCCGGCCTCTCCATCGCCATCGCGCTCAAGGCGGGCGCTTCGACCGGCGGCACCGACTTCATCGCACTGTGGGTGTCCAATCACACGGGCAAGACGATCTGGGGCGTAATCTTCGCTTTCAACTGCTTCATCCTGCTGATCTTCGGCCAGATGTTCGGCTGGGACAACGCGGCGTACTCCATCGTGTTCCAGTTCATCTCGACCAAGACCATCGACAGCTTCTACCATCGCTACGACCGCGTGACGCTGCAGATCACCACGCGTATGGCCGACGAGGTCATGAGCGCATATGTGGACCATTTCCAGCATGGCATCAGCTGCGCCGAGGTGGTCGGCGGATACAGCCGCGACAGGATGTACCTGCTGCACACCGTCGTCTCCACCTACGAGAGCCAGGACATCATCAAACTCGTCTGCGATATCGACCCGGGCGCGGTGATCAACGTGTTCCACACGCTCAACTTCGTGGGCGGCTGGTGGGGCGGCCACGTGGACGAACCCCTGCCCACCGCGGTGCCCGACCCCGACAAACCCGCCCGCCTGCTCTCCAAGCAGGCCCGCCGCCACGACCAGTCCCGTCTCCAGCAGGACGACGGCCGCTAGCGCTGATCATTTGGGGACAGGTGCAAATTGCGCCGGCACAAATTGCGCGTCGGTCAACGCTCGCGCCAACGGCGCGACGGGTTGCGGCACCTCTGCCCATATCACAACGGCGCGCGTGAAATGTCGAAACTGATGCGCTTCAACGTCGTTTTTTTCGACATTACACGCGCGGCTTGCGCAAAAATCGCCCCCAGCAATGGAAGCAAGGCCATCGCCGGGGGGATCTTCTAAGGATGCCTCGATTTGCACCTGTCCCCAAATGAGACGCTCGCGTGCAAAATGTACCTGTCCCCAAATGAGACACCCCCAAATGAGACGCTTAGTCGTCGTCGCCAGAGGGACCGAGCTGCACCAATATACCGAGTGCGGCCTGAACGGGGCCGACGCCCCCATTTGAAACATCGGCGTTGATGCCGCGACCGATGCCGCTGCCGTTGCCCGCACCGACCTTGTAGGGCACCGTGAACTTGCGCGTCTTAGGAAATGCGATGGCACCCAACTTGGTGCGCAGCTCGAACGCCACATCCTTGGGGACATCCACACCCTGGTAGGTGAGCTTGCCCGCGATGAGCGAGACGCTCTCGAGACCGAGTCTGTCGGCGCGAATGCGGATGCGCGTGCGGTCGAACAGGTTCTGCGCCGCCTCAGGCAACGCGCCGAACGTCCCCTCGCACTCCTCCTGCAGCGCATCCACCTGCTCGAGCATATCGGCTGCCGCGAGCTTTCGATACACCAGCACACGCCGATCCACTGCAGGGACGTACTCCTCCGCCAAGAAGAAATCGGCCGGCAGGTTGATGGCGACGCCCGCCTGCTCCACGTCCGAGCCGCCCTCGCCGCGCGCCTCGGCAACGGCAGCCCCAAGCATCTGCGTGAACAGGTCGAAACCCACGCTCGACAAGTTGCCGTGCTGCTCGGCGCCCACCAGCGAACCGGCACCGCGAATCTCGAGGTCGCGCATGGCGATGCGCATACCGCTGCCCAGATCCTGGAATTCGGAGAGCGCGGTGAGGCGCGCCGTGGCCTCCTCGGTGAGCGGCAGCTCGCCCGGGAACATGAAGTACGCATACGCTTGCGTGGCCGAACGTCCCACGCGACCCTTGAGCTGGTAAAGCTGCGCCAAGCCGAGCCGCTGGGAATCCTCGATGATAAGCGTGTTCGCACTCGAGTTGTCGATTCCGCTCTCCACGATGGTGGTGGCGATGAGCACGTCGATCTTCTTGGTGGCGAACTGCACCATCACGTCCTCGACCTCGCGCGGGCTCATCTTGCCGTGCGCCACGCCGATACGCGCCTCGGGCGCCGCCTCGAGTACGCGCTCGACTGCGTCGTCGATGGTCTTCACGCGGTTGGACACGTAGTAGACCTGGCCGCCACGCCCAATCTCCAGACGAATGGCCGCGCTCACCACATCCGGGTCGTACTCACCCACATGCACCGCCACGGGCCGGCGCCCGGTGGGCGGCGTGGTGATGAGGCTCATGTCGCGCACACCGCTCATGGCCATCTGCATGGTGCGCGGAATGGGCGTCGCCGAGAGCGTGAGCACGTCGATCTGCTCGCGCATGTTCTTGAGCTGCTCCTTGTGCTGGACGCCGAAACGCTGCTCCTCGTCGATGATGACCAGGCCGAGCTCATGCGGGTTCACATCGGCCGAGAGCAGGCGGTGCGTGCCGATGAGCACGTCGACCTTTCCTTCCGCAAACGCGGCGAGCGCTCGACGCTGCTGGGCGGGCGTGCGGAAACGCGAGAGCACCTCGACCTCCACGCCGAACGGCGCGAAGCGCTCGAAGAAGGTCTCGAAATGCTGCTGTGCGAGGATCGTCGTGGGGCACAAGACCATGACCTGGCGCCCGCCATCCACGCACTTGAACGCGGCGCGCAGGGCGACTTCGGTCTTTCCAAAACCCACGTCGCCGCAGAGCAGGCGATCCATGGGCTTGGTCGACTCCATGTCCGCCTTGATATCCGCGATGGCGTCGAGCTGGTCGCGCGTCTCGTCGTAAGGGAAGCTCTCCTCCATCTCGATCTGACTGGCGCTGTCCGGCCCAAAGGCGAAGCCCGTGATGGAGCTGCGGCGCGTGTAGAGGTCCACCAGGTCGAACGCGAGCTTTTTGGCGCTCTTGCGCGCCTTGGTGGTGGCGCGGCTCCAGTCGGCGGTGTTGAGGCGCGTGAGACGCGGGTTGTCGCCGTCGGGGCCGACGTAGCGCGTGATGCGATCGACCTGCTCGAGCGGCACGTACAGCTTGTCGCCGCCCGCATACTCGAGCATGAAGTAATCGCGCTCCTTGCCGCCCACCTCCTGACGGACGATCTCGGAGAACAGCGCGATGCCGTGCGTGGCGTGCACGACATAGTCGCCCGGCTTGAACGGGAACGTCACCTCGGTGATGTCCACGCGGCGGCGCGGGCGCCCACGCTTGCCGTCCATGCGCGAGTTGAGGTCGGCGAGGCTGAAGACCGCCAGATGCGCAGAGGGCACGACCACGCCCGAGGGAATGGGGATGTCGACGAACGTGACGCGCCCGCGCGTGATGGTGGGGACCGCCACGCCCCCGTCCTCCATCCCACGAGCGTTCAAGGCATCCACATCGCGTTTGAGCGGGGAGACCCTCACGCCAGAACCGACGTTGCCCGCATTTTCGGGCGCCGCTTGCAGCGACTCCTCGAAGGGAATAGACAGGTCGGTGAATGAGAGCTCCATCGATTCGCGGGCGCCGCGATCGGGAATGGCGAACACGCAGGCATAGCGGTTGTTCACGACCTCCTGGATGCGGCTCGTGAAGCGGTTGTCCGAACCCGCGATGGCGGGCTGCTCGATCTTGAGCTCCGCCGTGACCTTGCCGCCGGCACGGATCAGGCTCACGTAATTCAGCCGCTGCTGCTTGCCGAAGTCGAGCTCTTGGGGACGGACGTAGAGCCCATCCAGACGCGTGACCTTCGCGTCAGCGGCGCGACGCTCAAGGTCCTCATACGCACGCGAGCAATCGTCGAACAGGGAGCGCGGCTCGGAAAGGACAACGAGGGCGCTCGGATGGATGTGCGCGAGCGGACTGACCGTCCCCTCGTACATGAGCGGCAGGAAGCGCTCAAGCTCGGGGGTGACCACGCGGGCCTGCACGAGCTCGAGCAGCGCCGCGAGCTCGGTGTCGTTTTGCGCCGGCAGGTACAGGGCGGCCGAGATGCGCTTGACGGCATCGTCCGTGAGGGCGAGCTCGCGCACGGGGCTGATCTCGACCGACTCCTCATCGCCGATCGTCTGACCGGTCGATGCCACCATGAGGCGGATACGGTCGATCTCGTCGCCGAAAAACTCGATGCGGACGGGGGCGGTTGACTGCGCGGCCCAAATCTCGACGGTATCGCCCTGCACGCGGAAGAGCCCAGGGGTATCCGCCGCCTCGGCGCGGGTGTAGCCCATCCCCACCAGGCGCTCGGGCACCTGCTCGAAGGGAATCTCCTCCCCTACTGAGAACACGGTCGACGCCCAGTACCGGCTCTCGACCGGCGGCACGCAGCGCAGCAGGGAGCGCGCGGATGCGACCATGACGCAGGCGTCCCCCCGCGCGATGCGCGCGAGCGCCGAGCAGCGCGCCGCAACGACCGCGTCGTCGGGCTCGGCGTTCTTCCAGGGATGGTCCTTGCGCTCGGGAAAGCGCGCGACATGCTCTGCGCCCACATAGGCCGCGAGGGCGCGGGCGGCACGATCCGCCGCATCCTCGCCCGACACGATGTACACCGTGGGGCGAGGGGAGCGCGCGAATTGCGCCGCCACCGCGAGAGTGCGTCCCGACTGGGAGATTGCCAGCGTGGCGTCCTCGCCAGACGAGAGCGCGGCTTCGATATCCTGAAGCGCCTCCGCGGTGTAGAGCTGGGCGGCGATGCGATGGATGAGCATAAGGCACCTTTCCCGACGGCAAACACCCGCCCGAACGAGGATTCAGGCGGGAATTCGGCGCATTCTTGTATCCGCACTATCCTACCCCAGCTTGGCGCTCGGGCAGATGTCCGCCAGGGGACATTCTCCGCACGGGGGCTTGCACGCGTCGCAGACGAGCGGCATCTCGATGTGCTCACTCAGCATAAAACGCCCGCCGGTCCAAACACCCTCGAGTCCCTACACTCAGAAGAGAGGCGTGACCTGCTCGTTTCCAGACAACAGAATCAACTTTTGGAAACACGTCGTCGTGGACTCCCCCGACGCGTCATCCACAATGTCGACGTCCTTGGCGAAAGGACTGTTCTCCGCTTCCAAATCAAACAGGATATCGCCCGACTCCGTATCATCAAAATAGCGCCAACCGCTTTCGGAAAGAATCGAGTCCGCCTGCATTTTCAAATCGCGATAGGCGTACAGGATGGAGCAGACCCCGCGCCCGTCGTCCGCCTTCTCGCGGAGCCTCATCGCAAACGTGGCATATCCCTCGAGATCCTTATAGTCACCCGCCAGTGTCAGCGTCGTATGAGCGCTCCCCATCTGGCCAAAGTACACGCGCTCGCCATCCTCGCGCTCAATGAGCTCGAATGCTCTCTCCATATATTCATCTCTCACATCGGTCTGCCATACGCTCTCGTCTTCGGACGAGTACAAGTCCGCCACCGTTTGATGACCCCGGACCATCAACTTCACCGTCTCGAAGCACCCACCGAAATAGTCGCGGGCATCTTCCTCATGATCAGAAACGAAGGCGTTGAGTTCCTCGAAGGACCGTGAGTCGAGCAGCTCCTTTGGATGCTCGTCGGCACTATGGGCGCCGAGCTCATCCTCGAGGGCCGCGAGATAGCCAGATGCCGTCACGGGGAAATCCGACTGCACTGTCACCAGGTTCTTCAACGCCCACAGAGCGAGATACGTCTGATGATCGATATCCAAACCGTAGACATGGAAACGCGCTGTATCTTCAAGCCCCTCGTTGTAATCACGCAGCCAGCGCCAGAACTCCTGCTCCTCCTCGCACCCAGAGGCCGTTCCATGCATTTGCGCCATCACGAGCGCGAGCACCTCCTCATCGCCCGTTTGAAGAAAGCGCTCGAGTATCATGCCGGCGCCGACCCCCACCTCCAGCAGAAGGCAGTTCACCCCCGCATCCCGCTGAAGAGCCTGGATGAGCGCCCTCTTTATGTCGTAGTTCTTGAGGAAGGCATGGGTCTCGCCGGCTAGAAAGACTCCGTAGCGACCGATATCGCCCAGGGACCCCGCGGGTACGCCCGCCTCCACATCGAGCTTGATCATATGCTCTTCGATATACGCTTCGACATCCGCCTCATCAGGAGCACCGCAGCCTCCCAACGACGCAAAAAGGGGGATCGCCCCCAGTACCGCAGCGCCTTTGAGAAAATCACGTCGATCCATGATGCAGATGGCCTCCAGCCGTCATTGGGCGCCTCACAGACGCTGACCAATTGTACCGACAAGATGCTACCCCCCCCCCGCCTATGCTCACAGCCAGAGCCCCCGACGAAACGCGCCGTTAATGCGAGTTCGACGGGCAGATGTCCGCCAGGGGACATTCTCCGCACAGGGGCTTGCGCGCGTCGCAGATCTCGCGTCCCAGCATGATCCACTGGTGGTTCACGTCGTTCCAGTACTCGCGCGGCAAGATCTTGAGCAGGTCCTGCTCCGTTTTGAGCGGCTCCCTCTCGTGCGTCTTGGGCGAGAGCTTGAGCCGGTGCGCGATGCGGTTCACGTGCGTGTCGACCGCGATACCGTCGACGATGCCATAGGCGACGTTCAGCACGATATTGGCCGTCTTGCGCCCAACGCCGGGCAACTTGACGAGCTCCTTCATCTCCTTGGGGACCACGCCTCCGTAATCGGCCACGATCATCTGAGCGCACGCGATGCAGTGCTTGGCCTTGGTTTTGTAGAAGCCGAGCGACTTGATGACCTCGGAAAGCTCCTCGTATGTCGCTCCGGCCATCTGCTCCGGTGTGGGCCAACGGCGAAACAGCTCCGGCGTCACCTTGTTGACCTGGGCGTCCGTGGTTTGCGCGGAAAGCAGAACCGCGATTACGAGCCTAAACGGGGTCTCGTGATCCAAAAAGCACTCGACTGGACCGTAGCGCTCGTTGAGCCTACGGCACGTCTCGATGGCCCGCTCCCGCTTGGCGGCATTCGTCTCACGCGGCATGGCGATACACGCTCCTTATCCTTGCTCTCGTTCAAACTTCGCCTTCTCAGATTCTATTTCGGCACGAAGCTGCTCATCCGTTGGGAGATACAGCTTGTACTTACTCGCAAAAAGCTGTTCATTCCCCGACAACACCGAGTATCTGGCCACATCTTCATCCGTTTCAGAGCACAAAACGATGCCTATGGTCGGATTGTCGTCCTTTTGCCGGCGCATCTCATCAAACATGCGCACATACATGTCCATTTGACCGATGTCTTGGTGCGTCACCTTTCCGACCTTCAAATCGATGAGCACGTAGCACTTGAGAATCACATTGTAGAAAACCAAGTCGATGTAATAGTCCCCGCTCATCCCCCGCAGGCGGAACTGCCTTCCCATGAACGCGTAGCCCTTACCAAGCTCCAAGAGAAACATCTGCAGATTCCGAAGAAGGGCGCTTTCAAGCTGCGACTCCCTCAATTCCGCCCCGGCCTCAAGTCCGAGAAAATCAAGCACGTAAGGGTCTTTGACGAATTCTCGAGCCTTAAACTCCCTCGTCTGAGACGTGGATGTCCTCTCAATCGCCTCGTCTCGCACGGCATCGGAAGAACCTGAAAGCATCAGCCTCTCGAAATACTGCGTTCCGATGTTTCTTGTGAGGGTGCGCACGCTCCATCCCTGCTCAGCGGCTTCGCGAGCATACCAATCACGTGCGGTCTTATCCTCAACACGTAGCAGCTCCCGATAGTGAGTCCACGAGAGAAGAACAGATTGTGGACTCAATGAGTCCACAATCTCTGGAAATAACTCGTAGAACTTCCAATAGCGATATAGCTCCCTTTTGCCAAATCCACGTCCCAGCGAGATGAGCTCATCAGCAAGCCTCGAAATTGTCCTGTTTCCGTAACCCGCTCTCTCGGCGCCCTCTAGCTCTTCGTCTGCAATGCGCTTTCCCAGTAACCAGTTTCTAATCACCAAGGAGGAATTCACTGCTTTCCGTGCGATGGCCTGGGAATTCTCAATGATGCAACGCGCATCCTGCACAATGTCAGCGGTTTTTACGTATGAAAGCGTCTCACTTTCCAACTGAACGATAGTCTCATCCATCCCGAATCACTTCCCATTTATTCGCCATCGGGCAAAGTGCCTTCCGCGAAAGATTCCCTCTTCATTTCAATTTCTCCCGAGTCGCCATCCGAGATCTCGTGCAGCTCGGCTGCCAGGGCATCGTCTTCCAAAGCGGTGACGCTCTTGAGCTTGCGCTCGATCACGTTCGTGCGCGTGTTGATGATGCCGTCGACGGTCTTGCCCGCCGTCTCGATCTGCTTGAGCGCACGGCGCAATTCCGCCTGGTATTTGGGAAACTCCGCTTTCACGGCGCTCAGAACCTTCTGGATCTCGTCTGCCCTGCGCTGGAAGGCGAACGTCTGGTAGCTCATCTGCAGGCTGTTCAAAATCGCCGCCATGGTCGAGGGTCCGGCGACGTTCACCTGGTAGTCGCGTTGCAGGCACTCGATCAGACCGGGACGATCGACCACCTCGGCGTACAGGCCCTCGAACGGCAGGAACATGACGGCGAAATTCGTGGTCTCGGGCACGCTCAGGTACTTGGAGGAGATGTCCTTCGCCTCCGCCTTGATGACCTGCTCCAGGGCGCGGCGAGCGGCCGCCACGCCCTCCGCATCGCCCGCCTCGACGGCATCGCGCAGGCGCTCGTACGTATCTCCGGGGAACTTGGAATCGATTGGCAGCCAGATCGGCTCACCGCCCTCGACGGGCAGCTTCACCGCGAACTCCACGCGCTCCGCACTCCCGGGCTTGGTGGCGACGTTCTCCGCATACTGGTCGGGCGTGAGGATGTCACGCAGGATCGCGCTCAGCTGGACCTCACCCAAAATACCGCGGGTCTTCACGTTTGAAAGCACGCGCTTGAGGTCGCCCACGCCGGCGGCGATGTTCTGCATGTCGCCAAGACCGCGGTACACGGCCTCGAGCTGGTTGCTCACCTGCTTGAACGATGCGCCCAAGCGGTCATTGAGGGTTGTGGCGAGCTTCTCGTCAACGGTCACGCGAATCGCCTCGAGTTTTCGCTCGTTGTCGCCGCGAATGGCCCCGAGCTGCACGTCGACCGTCTCACGCACCTTGTCCAGGCGCTGCTCGACCGCCGTGCGGTTCTGCTCGAGATTTTGCGCGATCTCCCGTCGGGTCTCATCGGCCTTGGAACCCGCCTGCTCGAGCGCGCGCATCTGGGATTCGTAATGCTGCTGCTCGATGATCGAGGTGCTTGCCGCCTGATTGAGCGTCGCCTGCGCTGTCGTGAGCACTTGGGCGAGCACGGATTGGGCGGAGGCAAGCGCCTCGTTTGCACGCGCCACCTGCTCGTTCGCCTCATCGACTCGCCTGCACGCCCGCTCCGACTCGCGATGTGCGCGCACCTGCATCGCAACCGCGGCCGCCGCGCACACTGCCGCCGCGAGAGAAGCCAGCACCGCAACCAATTCCATATTCATGCCATCGCCCTCACTCGAGCGGCCAGACGCCCCAAGAGACGCCGACCGATCTGATATACTCCCAAATCATCTTAAAGCAGCCGGCGAGCGCTTCCGCGACTTCCTCGGGACTGGCGCCGCTCAAGATGAAAGTCAATGCGTATGACGCCGTGAACACGGCCACAAGCAGCATCGGAACGATTATGACGAGCGAGAGAACTCGCAACGCCGACCGCATCTTGCGCAGTCGGTCTCGCTTTCGGTCGAAAGCAAGCTCAGCTCGATATTCCTCATGTGAAACTGAATAGGGAACGCCGCCCACCATGGCGTCGCTCGAAGACAGCGGCTCACGCGGCCGCCGCTGCTCGATAAAAAGGTCCATGCAAAACCCTCCTTCTCGGAAAGGCGCACATGGATCGGAATCACCAGCATCGCGCGAACAGACGTCGGAGTCAAGCCCCGGCGAACTTCAAATTCGGCAAACGCAAAAAGGCGCGCATCGACTCGATCCTCGATGCGCGCCCCTTTCCTAGCGCCTGCGGAGTCGACGGACTCCCGCGGCGATCATCGCGGATGCACCGGCCGCAAGCGACCCGATGGCACCGACAAAGACGCCATCGCCCGTCGAGGGGAGCTTGTCCGCCGCGCCGGGATTTGCAGGCGCCGACGGGAGATGCCCGCCCCCATCGGCGGGCCCGTCGCCGGCGCCGGAGTCGCCAGCGGGCCCCTGACCGCCATCAGAGCCGCCGCCGGAACCGCTCTCGGGACCGAGGCCGTCGCCGGAACCGCCATTGCCCTGATCGCCGCCCTCGTTGGAGCCGCCGTCGGGGCCGTTGCCGCCGACATCGCCGCCGTCGGGGCCGTTGCCGCCGGTATCGCCGCCGTCGGAACCACTGCCGCCGACATCGCCGCCGTCGGGGCCGTTGCCGGCGTCTCCGCCGTTGCCCTCGCCGGTATCTCCACCGGAGCCGCCCGCGTCGCCGCCATCCTCACCGTTGCCATTGCCGTCGGTATCGCCGCCGTTGCCATCGACATCCCCGCCGGATCCGCCACCGTCCGGATCGGGCGCACCGGAACCCGGGCTCACGGGGACCGGGGCGCCGGAATGCACCGCGTCGAGACCGGGCAGTCCCTTCACACGTGCGAAGGCGTGATACGTCTCACCCGGCGTGAGATTCGTGAACACCGGATCGGACGTCCAGGTGTTCAGGGGATTGCCCTGAATCTGCGACCCCTCCTCATCGGAGTCAGACGCAATCGCCGGGGGATTTGCCGAGTCGCACAACGCGTACTCGACCCGCGATTCAAAACCGTCGGCACCGAGCACCTGCGCGCTCAGGCGCACCGTATCCGCGGCAAGATTCTCGGCAGCGACGGAAACGCTCACGCCCGCCGGGGAAACCGTCAGCGTCACGGGGACCCTGAGCTCGCGCGGCTCGTCGGCCGTGCCGGTGGCGCGGTACCTCACCATGGCGGCCGCGTGATGGACCCCCGCGGCGACGCCGGGCACGGGCGCGACGCGCCACGAGGAATCGACGGCGCCCGCCCCGATCGAGCGGTTGCCCTTCGTCAGGGCGAAGGCCTCGGAATCGAGCTCGACCGATTCGATCTCCACGCCCGTCTTGCCGGTGTTCACAAGCTCGATCGGCAGGCTCTCGAGATCGGCCTGGCCCGCCTCCATGTTCTTGAAGTGAAGCCCATCCGCCTCAAGACCCGGCTCGTGCACCTCGTAGAAATCGAAGAGCGCCGCACAGAAGAACACGTCCGTCAGGTGGATCTTGAAGTAGCGGGCGCGGACCGGGCCGTTCGAGAACGCCATGTCGCAGCGGTTTCCGCTGTCCTCCCACCACTTCACGAACGAGTCTCCGCCGTTATTGATCCGGCTGAAGCTCTCCACCTTTTCGAACTGCCCATCGGCGACGGGCGCATCCGCAGGCAACCCCGTATCGGGCGCTGCCGACACCGTCACCCTCATCCTGCTCCAGCGCGGGATGCCGTTGACATTGATGTTGCTCGGCCTCCAATACGTCATCGAGCTGATCTCGCGCTCGCGCCCCAAATCGATCACGATCCAGGCGTTTGAGCTGCCCTCGCGGTTGGTGGTCCAGTAGCTGTTGCCGTCGCCGTAATACCCGTCGATCGCGCGCATGGCCGTCGCGGCGCCACCGTTGGAGGACGAATACGAATTCACCGCGAGCTCCTCGTAGGGCACGAGGCTCGCATCGCGCTCATCCTCCGTGAAACGGAAGGTCTTCGGATCGGAGGCGGTCATGTTTCCCGTCGCGAGGCGGCGCAGCTCGACCGTGTGATCGCCCCGATACGTGCGATCGGCGTTGAACGTCTCCCACGCGCCGCCGTCCACGCGCATCTCGAGCCCGTCGGCCACACGCCCCTCGGGGAAGTAGATCTTGTTCGCGCGGTCGTTCGCATCGAACTTGACGGCGCCCAGGTCGCCCTTCTCGATCTCGATGAGGTTGACCACGTTGGCGCCGATGAGCTGGATTTGGATATCGTGCTCTGCCGTGATGGAGGCGAGCTGCTCGGATGTGAGCGCGACGGAGGTCTCCCCGGAGGTGAGCTGCGTCCAGGTCGCGCCGCCATCCAGGCTGTACTTCCATGCGACCCCGCCACTTTGCAGGTGTTCGCCCAGGCGGATGACGCCCGCGTTCGCACCGTCGAAGGAGAAGGTCGCCACCGCGCCGTCGGCCTCGCCCATGAGCGAGCGGGCCATGCGGACGCACGCATCGTGGTTGACGGTCTGGTCCTTGGTGACCTTTGCCGCCTCCTTCAGGGCGTTCAGGCGGATCGCCTCGAGCGCCGCCACATGCCTGCCGCCCGTACGGGTGTTGATCTCCTTGATGAGGTCGTGCATGGGCAGGGGGTGATATGCGAGGTCCTCCGCGAGCTTGGCGGCGAACTCCCGCCATTCATCGGCGGAGGCGTCGCGCTTGGCCATCAGGTCTATCTGAGCGCGGATCGCATCGAGGTTGATGGGCTGGGCCGCGCGAGCCGCCTTGAGCGCTTCCTCCTGTGCGGCCGCATCGCCGGCATGGCTCATGCTCACCAGACGCGCCTCGTAGCTGCGACGATAGGCCCCTGCGTCCGCCAGGGCCTCCTGAGCGCACAGGGTGTAGGTCCCGCGGAATCCCGCGTTCGACGCGCGGCCCCAGCCGCACAGCCAGTGCGCGGCGTCGGGGCTTTTGCTCTTGGCCCAACCGGAGACGTCGTTTTGGATGCGGTACGTGGGCACCATCTTGCCCGAGGCGTCCTGGCGCAGCTCATAGGTGAGGGTGGCGGCATGACCGGGCTGGCCCACCACAAAGGAGGGCACGCCCACCATGCCGTTGAGGTTGGCGAAGGTCTTGGCCAGCGCTCCGCACACGCCTCCCTTTTCGAACACCATCCACAGACGGTGATACGCGTTCTTGTTCTGCGTGGCGCCGGGCACCGACGAGGTCTGCCCGCACCCGATGTAATAGGGGTCCTCCGGGCGCATGCTCGGGAAGTTCGGGTCGTCATACGCCAAGCGGTACTTCTCCTGCCAGCCGCCCTGCCAGGTCTTGCGCTCGCCCTCGGGCTTTCCCGTGGAGGACTTGAGCTCCGTCACGGGGCCGGTGAACTTCGCGTCGTCGTAGAACAGCGCGTTGCCGTAACCGCCATCGCTCGCGAAGCCGCCGGTGTACCAGATGTAGGAATACGCGTTGAGACGGCTGTCCTCGGTCTTGGGATCGGCGGCAGGAAACTTGTGCAGGGAGTAATTTGCGAGCCAGGCGAGCTCCACGTCGGGGATCTGGTTCTCGAAGACATGGCGCATGCTCTCGACGGGCAACGCGTCGAACAGGTCCTTTTTGAAGCGGTAGCGCTCATCCGATCGGAAGGTCTTGATCATGCGGTAGCGCACGAGAGGATCGGACACAAATCCGGGGTCGCCCGTCCACAGGCGCGCACGTCCCGAGACGTCGAGCGAGGCCGCGACCATCATGCGCAGGTAGACGTCTGCATCGGCGGACTCCAAGTCGGCCTTGTTCTGCGTGCGCAGATCGCGCAGGATGCCGAGCGATTTGATGTAATGCTCGGGCGAGGCGGAACCGTCCCGCGTGTTCGCATGCACCGTTCCGCCCAGGATGTAGTGGCGCAGGGCGTCGATATCGCCCATGAGCCATGAGACGAACTCGGCGTTCGCCTCGGACTCATCGAAAAACGCCTGGAGCTTGGATGCGCTGGCGCGGCGCACGACCTCACGCTGGAGCAGCAGGCGCTCCTCCTCGACATCGAGAGCGCCCGTCGCGGCACGCTGGGCGACCTCGGAAGCGCTTCCGAGCTGGCGGATCTTCGCGTCAAGGGCGTCGAGCGACGGGACGGCGTCTGACACCGCACGCGCACCCGCCGGAGCAGCGTGCGCGGCGGCAGGAGCCGCCAGCGGCGCCGCGGACACCGCCGCCGTGGCGATCCCCGCGGCGATGAGCGCGGTCTTCATGGTGCGGGCAGACATGCGCGGCGCGTTTTTCACGTGATCGACTGCGAGCCGGGGCTCGCCGGTGCAAGGGACGAATCGGGCCACGATGCACTCCTCAGTTGTGGTGCGTTTGAAGTACGTCCGCCCATTTTACCCGAGGCGCGGCGACGCAAAATTGTCTTTCAGCCGCCATATTCGCCGCCACACGTTCGGCAAACCGTGCACGCAGCATGCCCGAATTAAAAAAGGCCCGCGACCGAAAGCGATCGCGGGACCCTTGAAGCCGGGCTATTCGCAAACGCGCCCAAGCAAGACGCTAGTAGTTGACGACCTGCTCCTCGAAATAGGCCTGCGGATGGGCGCACACGGGGCACAGCTCGGGCGCGGTGGGACCCACATGCAGGTGGCCGCAGTTCAGGCACTTCCACACCTTCACGCCCTCACGGGTGAAGACCTCGCCCTTCTCGACGCGCTCGGCGAGCTTGTTGTAGCGCTCCTCATGCGCCTTCTCGACGGCGCCGACGCCGCGGAACTTGGCGGCGATGGCCGCGAAGCCCTCCTCCTCGGCGGTCTTGGCGAACTCGTCATACATGGTGGTCCACTCGTAATTCTCGCCAGCCGCCGCGTCGCGCAGGTTCTCCAACGTGCTCGGGACCTCGCCGCCATGCAGCTCCTTGAACCACAGCTTGGCGTGCTCGGCCTCGTTCAGCGCGGTCTCCATGAAGATGTTGGAGATCTGGACGAAGCCCTCCTTCTTTGCCTTGGAAGAGTAGTAGCGGTACTTGGTGTGGGCCTGGGACTCGCCGGCGAATGCGGCCTCGAGGTTCTTCTTGGTCTGGGAATTCTCGAAATCCATGGGTGTACCCTCCTTGATGGCGTGGACTACAGGAAACGCCGCCGATGCGCCACATCGCGCAGCGTCACACAGCGCCGCCGTCTCTAACCGGACGCGCTTCACCTCTTGTACCCATGAGCCGCCTATGCGATGCGCCAGAAACCGTCGCAATCAGCGCAAAAACCCTCGCGTGAGAGGTCTTTCAAGATCGACGCCACAAGCCCCATCTCAACCGGGGGCCTCCCCGCCTCGCGCTCGACCTCGCAAAGCGCCGCGTGGACCGTCGAGGTCTCGAGCGCCTCGCCCCGCGACTGCGCATCGAGCAGCAGACGCACGATCTCGGCCCTCTTCTGGCGGCGCGACCCCTCGAACTTGGACTGGCGGGCGTAGGCCTTCGCGCGACGCGATGGGTTGGGCACGGTCTTCTTGAGGTGCGCACCGTAATCGAGCATCGCGTAATACCAGGAACGGGGCGTGTCCCGGTCATCCTGGGGAACCGCGTACCGCCCATCCGCGCGGCCTCCCTCCGCGCCCCTTTCGTCCGCGGCGCCCGGAGCCGCCGGGCACGTCGCCTCGACCAGGGGGACGAGCTCCTTGTCCGGCACCGACGGCACGTCGGGGAACAGGTGGTGCAGCACGACGGTGCGCACGTTCGTCTCCAGATACACGCCGGGCAGGTCGAAGGAGAAGGCGCGAATTCCCTGGGCGGTCGCAGGGCCGATGCCCGGCAGGGCGATAAGCTCCTTGGCGTCCATGGGGAACACGCCGTCATAGTCCGATACGACGCGCTCCGCAGCCGCCTTGAGCGCCAGCGCGCGGCGGTTGTACCCCATACCCTGCCATGCCGCGAGGACTTCGGCGGTCCCCGCCTGCGCGAGGGCGAACACGCTCGGGAAGCGATCGAGCCATTCCGCCCAGCGCGTCTTAACGCGGGCCACTTGGGTTTGCTGCAACATGACCTCGGAAAGCCAGATCTCGTACGGATCGTGCGTCCGACGCCATGGAAGGTCGCGATATAGACGAACCCCCTCCGTCCTGACCAGCGTACGGAAGGGGTTCGTGTCCATATGCGCTCCTTAGTGGGCGATCGGCTATTTGCCGCACACCCGCCCGCAAGACGCGTACTCGGCAAAGCGGGCACGGTCGGTGAATTTTACGTCAACAGCGGGATATTGACGGCGATTGACGACATCGTCAAGCGACACGGAGTCGAGATAGTCGCGCAGCAACTCCTGCGCACCCGCCCAAATGGGGTGGTAGCAGCAGCAATCCATACGCGGGCACACGCCCTCCTCCGCCGTGCAGTCATTCATGACCAGAGGGCCCTGAACCGCCTCGACGATCTGGCGAATGGTTATCTCAGAGGGGTCGAGGCGCAGGCGCATGCCGCCGCGCACACCGCGAAGGCTCTCCACGATGCCGGCTTGGACCAAGCCGTGCTGAATCGAGCGGGCGAAGGAATACGGGACATCCACCGCCTCGGCAGCGGTGCGCACCGACAGGAGGCTCTCATCGCCCTCGGCGAGCATTGCGAGCATTCGCAGGGCATAGTCGGTTTTGCGGGAGATATCCATCTTTGTGAACTCCTTGCTGGGCAGCATACCGCTCGGCCACTCGCGTGGACGTTGTTCGCGATGATAAACGGGCCTGAAAAGCCCCCTATCAATTTATATCAAATCTACTGTACCTACTATACAACGTTTAACCAAAATCGTACTTTTGGTGACGTATGTACCATAAGCTGCATATCTAACGCAAAAAGCCCCGTCCGAAGACGAGGCTTTGATTGCGATGGCGGGAAGTACGGGGCTCGAACCCGCGACCTCCGACGTGACAGGCCGGCGCTCTAACCAAACTGAGCTAACTCCCCAGGCAGGCAACTCGCTTGCGCTCCTTGCTGCGGGGATTAGTATACACAGAGATCGCTCACGGGTGCAAGAACTTTTTTCAAAAAATTTCTCGCGGTATCTATTCTTGCGAATCCCCAGCTCAGACCACATGAGATAGGGCCGCGCCAAACGCGCGGCCCCGCTAGAGGTCTATGATCTCGGCCGAGAGGACGCGTCCGTCCTCCACCATCAAGCGCGCGATGGTCGGCCCGCGCATCCCACGGGGCAGCGAAGCCGACCCCGGGTTGACGACCAGGCAACCGCCGACGCGCTCGATCATCGCCCGATGCGTATGGCCGCACACGGCGACGTCCACGTCGGCGATCGGAAGCCTCTCGCGATAATGGGCGACGGCGAAACGCAATCCCTCGTACGTGAACCCATTCAGGCGCTTGACCTCGGGACCGTACGAGTAGAACCCGTCGTTGTTGCCGAGGACGCCCCGGATGGCGGGCGCGCTCACCTCGAGCTCGGCCCAATTGGACTCGGATGTGATATCCCCCGCGTGGATCAGCAGGTCGCAACCGTCGATGGCCGCCATGAGCTCGGGGGCCAGGTACCCGTGCGTGTCTGAGACGATGTCGATGCGGCGCGCCATCACAGGTTCAGCGCCTTCTTGAGCGGCACCACGCGGCGACGGCTCACGGGAATGCGCTCATCGACGCCGTTGACGCCGAGCTGGATCGCACCGGAGGACACGGTCTCCACATCCTCGACGTTGGAGAGGTTCACGATGTAGCGGCGATGCACGCGGAAGAACCCGAACTCGCCGAGCTTGGACTCGAACTGCGCCAGCGAGGTCGTGGACAGGTAGCGGTCGTCCTCCGTGAAGATGCAGGAGTAATCGTCCTTGGCCATGATGAAGCGGATCTGATCGACCGGGATGAGGACCTTGCGGCCGCCCTTCTCCACCGGGATGCGCTCGATGTTGGTGGGCTTTGCGGCGGGCTCCGCCGTGACCGGCTTGGCGCGGGCGATGACCTTCTCGATCGCGCGGTCCAAGCGAGCCTCCTCGACCGGCTTCATGAGGTAATCGACCGCGTCGACATCGAACGCCTCGACGGCGTGATCGCTGTAGGCGGTCACGAACACGATCGCGGGCGGGTTCTTCAGCTTGTACAGCGCCTCGGCGAGCTGCAGGCCGGATGCACCGGGCATGGAGATGTCGAGGAAGACGACGTCCACGCGCGTCTCCATGAGCATCTCGATGGCGGAGCGGACGCTCGACGCCTCGGTGATGGAGCCGATCTTGCCCGTCTGCTCCAAGAGGAACCTCAACTCGGAGCGCGCAGGAGCCTCGTCATCAACGATCATCGCACGTAGCATATATATCGATTACCTTTCATTCACACAATGGGGACCCGGCGCCAACGCGCCATCCGTACGGTCACTCACACATCCATTCTACCCTTCGTCGTACATACTACCCTCAAGATCGAGATGCAGACGAATGGCCGTTCCGCGGCCGGGCTCGGACTCGACGCTCGTGCGCGATTTCGGTCCGTAGAAGCGCTTGATGCGCTCGGAGATGTTGTGCATGGCCACGCCCGCGCCGCCGCCCTGGGGCGCGTTCGGATCGGGAGGGGTCACGGACTGGTCGAACAGGCGCATGGCGGTCTGCTCGTCCATGCCCACGCCGTCGTCGACGACCTCGATGGACACGGCGCGGTCCCCCGCCATGGCGACCGTGATGGAGATGGCGAGCGGCCCCTCATCCGGCATGGCGTGGCGCACCGCGTTCTCGACCAGCGGTTGGATGACGAACGCGGGAACCTGCATGTCCTCGGCCTGCTCATCCACATCGGTCGTGACGATGATGCGGTCATCGCCGAAACGCGCCTTCTCGAACTTGAGATAGCGAAGCGTCTGGGCGATCTCGCGCTTGACGGGTATGAGCTGGCCGGAGTTCTCGAGCGTGGCGCGGTAGAACTGGGAGAACTCGCGCAGGAGCTCGCGGGCGCGAAGCGGCTCGGTACGGGTGAGCGCGGCGATGGTGTTCAGCGTGTTGAAGAGGAAATGCGGGTTGATCTGGGCCTGGAGCGCGCGGATCTCGGCGCGGGCGGTCAGCTCGGACTGGCGCTCGAGCTCATGCACGGTGAGCTGCGTGGAAAGCAGCTCGGCGAAGCCGGACGCCAGGGCGTACTGCGTGCGGTTGACATGGCGCGGGGAGCGGAAATAGAACTTGAGCGTGCCCACGGCCTGGCCGCGCACCATGAGCGGGGCGATGATGCCGGCGGGGATGTGCCGGCGGCGCCCCTGTTCGCCGCGCACGTCCATCACGTTGGTGAACGACTGGGCGATGCCATGGTCGATCGCGTAGCGCGTGGCGGGCGTGTGGATGGAAGACCCCGCGGGGAAGTCCTCGGCGAGCTCGCCCACGCATGCGAGCACCACCTCGCGATCGGTGACGGCGATGGTCATCGCGCGGGTCTGCGGGAGCAGCCGGCGGCAGATCTGCTCGGCGCTCTCGTGGGTCAGACCGCACGTGATGTCCTCGAGCATCTCGGAGGCGACCGCGAGCGTCTGCTCGGTGTATTGGGAGCGCAGCGTGTCCGGCGTGAGGAACGCGTAGACGAACGCGAGCACGAGCAGCGCGAGCATCGCGAGAGCCGCGACGGTGGTGATCGACTCGACGCCGGTGAGGATGGCGTAGCCGAATATGCAGACGAGCGCGAGAATCGCCACCGCGCTCAACAGGCGCATTGCCGACAACGCGTCGACGGGGAGCAGGCGGCGCGCGCCGGCGGCGAATCGGGCGTCCGCCCGGGTATCTTGCTTGTTCATCAACGCTCCAACAGGGCGCGCAGCCCCTCATCGCCCGCGAGGCCGGACACGATGCTCGGCCAGAAACTCGCGAAGCGCAGATAGTCGTCCTGATGGGCGCGCGCATGCTCGCGCGCCTCGTCTATGCCATGGCGGTAAATGCGCCAATATCCCCGATGCTCGCGCGTGAGCAGCGCGCGGATCAGGGCGGTCTTGCGCACCCGCTCATCCAGCCCGTCCGAGATCCAAGGACCCGGATAGGGCATGAGCGAGGCCGCCGTGACAGGGGTGATGTCGGGGCGGCGCGCCGCGCTCGCGAGCTTCGCGCGCTCGTAGTACCAACGGTACACGTTCTGCATGAAGCGGGGCGAATGCTCGCTCTGATGCGGGGGCAGGTGCTTGACCACCCAGGCGTTGTCGAACCACACGTCCATCCCGACGAGGCGCATGTTGAACAGGAAGTCCAGGTCCTCCCCGCGGGTGATGAACGGGTCGAAGGACACGCGGCCAAACGCCCGGGCGTGCACCGCGAAGCACCCGCCGCACACGTAGTTCGAGCGGGAGATGCGCGTGCCCGAAAGCGCCCGCTCCATCCAGCGGTTGAACTCGATGCGCTTGGTCCACCAGCGGTTGGTGATGCCGTTCTTCTTGGTCGTATCGGCCAGGGGCGAGCCCGCCTCGTTGTAGAAGTAGCCGCTCTTCGCGAGGATCGGCAAGCGCTGACGCGTCTCGTGGCCCAGGCCGTACAGGGCCTTCTCCATGAAATCGGGGGCGAGCACCACCTCGTCATCATCCAGGAAGACGACGACGTCGTGCCCCAAGATGGACGCGCAGGCGAGGCCCATGTTGCGGATGGCGCCGTAGCCGCGCAGGGACACACCCTCGCCGCGGACCTTGGGCGCGATCGCCGCGACGCGGTCCATGATGACGGACGCCTCGCGGTTGGTGACGAGCGTCACCTGCAGCGCCGGATGATCGTCGATGACGCCGCGAACGCGCTCGGCGATGCGGTTGGTGAGCGGCTGCGGGCACACGAGCAGCACGATGATGCGGCCGATGTTGCGCACCTGCTCGAGGGAGGCGAGGCATCGATCGAGTTCGGGATGGGCAGAGCCCAAATCGGAGGAGTGGTCGTACGCCCCGGGCGAATCGAGCTCGGCGGGATCGCCCGCCCAGTAACTCGGTATCACGATGGTTGGATTCACGCGCCCTCCTCCCGGCTACGAACCCGAGCGGAAGCGCCTTGTGATCGCGCGTCCTCGATGCGGCGCGCGGCGCGAGCGAACTCCCGCAGCTGCTATTTGCTTGCACCCGTCCGGGCGGCCTCGCGCTGCATGAGCGGCGTTTTGGCCAGCGAGCGGGCAAGCGGGTACCCCAATAGGTACATGATAACCGCTTCGCCCAGGCCCGTGGTCACCAAACCGAAGAGATACATGAGCGGATACGTGCCATCTAGCGATATCGACGTGAAGGGGATGGTGTAGAAGCCGATACCCTGCAAAAGCAGGGGGAGATACGCCGGGACGATGAGGGCGTTGGCCACAACGGGGCCGACGAGCGCGAGCGCCGGGCGGCTCCTCAGCCTCCACGAGAACGAGGCCCCCGCGAAGGTCGCGAGCGAGCCGAACACCACATCGAGCATGCCGAGCATGCCCGTGCCCGACAGGGCGATGTTGGCGATGTTGGCGATGGCGCACCCCAAGGTGAGGCCGGGTACGGCGGCGGGGGTGAACAGGGCCAGGACGCACAGCGCCTCGCTCACGCGGAACTGGACGGGACCCCAGGCAAGGCTGCCCAGGAACATCATGGTCGCGAGCGTCGCCGCGGCATACACGGCCGCGATCATGCCCACGCGGGCGATGTAGTGCAGGTCGCGCGTGCGTGCGGGGCTTTCGCCCATCGTGTCGGACGAGATGGTCTTGGCGTGCTTTTCCATGGTTCCAATCACCTTCAAAAAAATCGGAGGGCTTTGCTTCTCGCTCGCAAAGCCCTTTCGCAAAGGTGACCGATGTCATCATCCCGCGCCGGGCGACGCGGGATGCAGGCAGGCACTTACACGCGCGCCTCCTGCATGCGGGAGAGCTTTACTAGCATGACCAAACCCACTACCAGCAAGATCCCGATGGAAAGCACTCCTAAAGAAGGATCGTGCGTGAGCGAGGTCACGACAGATACTAGCAGAGTGCCCATGACGGATGCGTAACGCCCGAAAATATCAAAGAAGCCGTAATACTCGTTGGAGCGCTCCTTGGGGATGAGGCGGCCGAAATAGCTGCGAGAAAGCGCCTGGACGCCGCCCTGGAACATGCCGACCAGGATGGCGAGGATCCAAAACTCGACGGCGGACTTGAGGAAGAACGCCGCGAACAGCACGATGCCCACATAGGCGGCGACCGCGACGATGATCATGCGCAGGGTGCCCACGCGGCCGGCGAGCTTGCCGTAGATGATGGCCGAGGGAAAGGCGACGAACTGCGTGACGAGCAGCGCCAACACGAGCTGGGTGGAATCGATGCCAAGAGCGGCTCCGTAGCTGGTGGCCATGGAGATGACCGTGTGGACGCCGTCGATGTAGAAGAAGAAGGCGATCATGAAGACGAGCAGCGCGCGGTCGTGCATGATGCTGCGCATGGTGTCGGCAAGCCCCTTGAAGGTGTTCTTGATGTTGTGCACCACGCCGTTCACGCCCTCATCGCGCTCCTTGCCGAAGCGCTGCTGGTAGGTGCGCAGCAGCGGGATGGTGAAGGCGAGCCACCACAGGGCGGTGATGATGAAGCAGATGCGCGTGCAGGTGAGGGCGTCCAGGCCGAGAAGGCTCGGGCCCCCGAAGATGAGCGCGATGCAGGCGATGAAGGGGATGGTGGAGCCCACATAGCCCCAGGCGAAGCCGGAGCTCGACACCGCGTCCATGCGCTCGTCGGTGGTGACGTCGGTGAGCATGGCGTCATAGAACGTCATCGACGAGTTGAGGCCGATCGTGCACAGCACGTACACCACGAGGAACGGCAGCGCGCTCATCGGGATCGCCTCGACCAGACACAGGATGAAGCCGGTGAAGAAGAAGCCCGTGAAGAACTTGATCTTGTTGCCCGCGTAATCGGCCAGAGAGCCCAAGATGGGCATGAGCAGGGCGACCACGAGCGACGCCACGGTCTGGGCGTTCGCCCAGGCGGCCACCAGCTCGGCCGGGTGCGCCCCGGTGTTGATGGCGTTGAAATAGATGGGCACGACGGCGGTGTTGAGCAGCACGAGGGCTGAGTTGCCCACGTCGTACATCACCCAGTTGCGCTCCATCTTGGTGTATTTGAGTGCCATGGCAGCGGCCCTCCCCGTTATCGTTTCCGCACAGATTCGCAGATATCGTAATGATACGGCAGCATTCATCAAGGCTGGGTCAGGATTCGGCCAAATGGGTGCAAGGCGAACCGCAGACCGCGATTGGGCCGCATCCCATTTCCCGATATCCGAAATGAGGCGCAGACCGGATCGTGGCGACCCTTCGAGGAAGTCCAGTGTGGGAAACCCCGCCTACTTTGCACCCGCGAACTGGCTGTTGTAGAGCTCCGCGTAGAAGCCGCCCTCCGCGAGCAGCTCATCGTGCGTACCCCGCTCCATGATGCGACCGTCGCGCATCACCAAGATGCAGTCGGCATCGCGGATCGTGCTCAGGCGATGCGCGACCACGAAGCTCGTTCGCCCCCGCATGAGCTCATCGAACGCCGCCTGCACCTGAAGCTCGGCGCGCGTGTCGATACTGCTCGTGGCCTCGTCCAGAAGCAGGATCTCGGGATCGGCGAGCATCACGCGGGCGATGCACAGCAGCTGCCGCTGCCCCTGGGAGAGCGAGCCGCCGTCCTCGGGCAGCACCGTGTCGTACCCCTGCGGCAGCGCCCTCACGAACGCGTCGGCATGGGCGCGGCGGGCGGCCTCCTCAACCTGCTCGCGCGTGGCCCCTGCGCTTCCATAGGCGATGTTGTCGTGCACCGTCCCCTCGAACAGCCAGCTGTCCTGCAGCACCATGCCGAACGAGCGACGGAGGCTCTCGCGCGTATACGAGGTGATGGGCGCGCCGTCGATGCGGATCTCCCCCGCATCGACATCGTAGAAGCGGAGCAGCAGGTTGATCAGCGTGGTCTTGCCGCAGCCGGTGGGGCCCACCAACGCCATGCGCATGCCGGGCCGGGCGTGCAGGCAGATGTCGCGCAGCAGCGGACGCTCCGGGACATACGAGAAATCGACGTGGTCGAACACGACGTCGCCGCCGCGAGCAGACGAAGCCGACTCGCCCAGCACCGCCGCATCCGGGGCATCGGCGACGTCCTCCCCGGCGTCGAGCAGCGAGAAGACGCGGCGGGCGGACGCATAAGCGCCCTGGATCTGCGTCACGACGCCGGATATCTCGTTGAACGGCTTGGTGTACTGATTCGCATAGGAGAGGAAGACCTGCACCTCGCCCACCGTGAGCGGGGCCGGGAACCCCGTGATCGCACCGGTGAAGCCGGCGACCGCGACAGCGGCATAGATGATGTTGTTGACGAACCTCGTGCCCGGATTGGACAGGGAGCTCAGGAACTGCGCCCGCTCGCCGGCGGTGTACAGCTCCCGGTTGATCGTCGAGAAGCCCTTGCGGGCGCGCTCGCCGTACGCGAACGTGCTCACCAAGCGCTGCGAACCCACGTACTCCTCGATGTATGCCGACAACCGGCCCTGGATCGCCATCTGCGCCGTGAAGCTCCTGCCCGAGAAGCGCGCGGTCGCACCGGCGGCGACCATGGAGAACGGCGTCACGAGCGCGACCACGAGCGCCATGGGAAGCGAGGTCCAAACCATGAACACCAGGGTCGCCGCAACCGTCACCACACCGGTGAACAGCTGGTTCAGCCCCTGCAGCAGCCCGTCGCCGACCTGATCGACGTCGTTCACCACGCGCGAGATAAGGTCGCCGTGCGCATGCGAGTCGAGCAGCGAAACGGGCACACGGGTGAGCTTGTCGTTCGCCTCGATGCGCAGGTCGCGGACGGTGGCATACGACACGCGGTTCACGCAGGCGCTCTGGAGCCATTGCAGCCCGGATGCCACCGCCACCACCGTGGCGAGCTGAAGCAGCAGAGGCGCGAGCGCGGCAAAGTCGACCTCCCCGGCTCGCACGATCATGTCGATGCCCCGACCTATCAGAATCGGGACATACAGCTGCAGCACCACCGAGACCGCGGCGCTCGCGAACGCGGCGAGAAGCACCGCGGCATGGGGCCTGACATACGCGAGCAGCCTCTGCGTCACTTCGCGCGTCGACATGCGCCCGCCGGCGCCGCGGCCCCCTCTGCCGGACGGGCCGCGCAGATCGCCCAGGTTGTCATTGCCGGATACGGTGGCGGTGATCGTCGCGGCTCCGGCAGTCGAGGCATATGGATTAGGCACGAGGCATCGCCTCCTCTCCCGCTCCCGATTGGGATTCGCAGATCTCGCGGTAGATGTCGCAGGTCTCGAGCAGCTCCTCGTGCGTGCCCATGCCCACCGCCGCGCCGCGCCGCATCACGCAGATGAGGTCCGCATCGCGCACCGAGGAGACGCGCTGGCTCACGATGACCGTAGTGGGCGCGGGCGGCCGAGACCCGCTCCCGCGATCCCGCACCCCAGCGCCCCCCGTGCGCACGGGGCGGTCGCCGAGAGCGCGCATGGCCGAGCGCAAGGCCGCATCCGTCTTGAAATCGAGCGCCGATGCCGAATCATCCAGCACGACGATCGCGGGCGATCCGACGAGCGCTCGGGCGATGGTCAGGCGTTGGCGCTGCCCGCCCGAGAAGTTCTTGCCGCCCGCCTCGACGGGCGCGTCCAACCCCGACTCCAGGGCCTCGACGAAATCACGGGCCTGCGCCGTCTCCAACGCCGACCAGAGCTCCTCATCAGATGCGCCCGCATCGCGCCACAGCAGGTTCGAGCGAATCGTACCGCTCACCAGCTCGGCCTTTTGCGGGACGAACGCCACCTGCCGACGCAGGGCCTCGATACGCAGATCGCGCACGTCGCGCCCCAGGACCTCGACCGAGCCCTCCGTCACATCGTACAGACGGGGTATGAGGCTCACGAGCGTCGACTTGCCCGACCCCGTGCCGCCGATGATGCCGAGCGTTCCGCCGCGGGGCACCTCCAGCGTCACGTGGTCCACAGCGTTCACGGAGCTCCCGGCATAGGCGAAGCACACATCCGTCATGGCGATCGCCGGGCAGGATGCATCGCCCCCCTCAGGCGCGGGCTCCCCGTCCGGCACGGGACGGATGCTCGGCTCGCAGTCGAGCACCTCCAAGATTCTGCCGGCGCTGGCACTCGCCTTGGTGATCACGACGACGAGGTTCGCCACATACACGACGGCGAGCAAGGTCTGCGTCATGTAGTTCACGAACGCCATGACCTCGCCCTGCGTCAAGGCGCCCACGTTCACCTGGATTCCGCCGACCCATAGGATCGCGCAGACCGCCAAGTTCATGATCAGGAACGTGACGGGATTCAACACGCTGGAGAGCCTGCCCACCGCGATGGCGATATCGGCCTGCTCGCCCGCCGCCTCGCGGAAGCGGCGGCGCTCATGCTCCTCGCGCACGAACGCGCGCACGACGCGGGCGCCCGACAGGCCCTCGCGCGCCACCAGGGCGATGCGGTCGAGCTTTTGCTGCATGCGCTTGAAATACGGCACGCAACGCGCCATCACGAACCAGAACACCACGGCGATGAGGGGCATGGAGATCAGGAAGATGACGCCCAGTTTGAGGTCGATGGCGCAAGCCGCCGCCATGGCGCCGATCGAGAGCAACGGCCAACGCGTGAGCTGGCGGATGCCGAGGGCGATCGCGAGCTGCACCTGGTTGACGTCGTTGGTGATGCGGGTGATGAGCGAGGGGGTGCCGAAGCGATCGGTCTCCGCGCACGAAAGCTCGTTGATATGGGCGAACAGCGCCTCACGCACATCGGTGCCCATCCCCTGCGAAGCACGGGAGGCCATTTTCTGACAGACAAGGGTCGAGGCGAATCCCGCGCACGCCATGAGAACGAGCAGCCCACCGTTCGAAAGGACCGCCCCCGCATCCCGGGTCGCGACCCCGTGATCGATCATCCGCACCACCACCAGCGGGGTGAGCAAGTCGAACACCACCTCGATGAGCTTGCTTAAGGGGCCTACGATGCACTCGAGGCGGAAGGGCCGGTAAAATCGTTTGAGCAGTTCAAACATATGGAATACTCCAAATCGGAGACTATGTCCGCACATCGTCGGCGTGTCGCTCATGCCGAACAAGCCAACGCCGTGTATTTTACTCCGCCAATTATCGGATATCGGTTAGCCGTTCGTGAGCATACGTTGGTTCATTCGCGCGGAAGATTCCCCAAACCCATCGCAAGATGCCACCTAGGGGTCTACGGGACCTGCCGGGGACCTGCGAGCCCGCCTAAAGAGATCTGCGAAGTCGCCCGGGGCCCGCAAGAACCGCCTTGGGGGGCCATGAGGTCGTCAAGAGGGCCTGCAAATCCTGTATAGGGGGGGGTCTATTAATATGTGATTTCCTTGCGGTGGTCAAAATACCCTGTTTGTGCGCCAAAATCGATGCGCCCGAGCGCGTGCATACGGTCGCTCGCAATCAAATCCTGGGCTTTTGCACCCGTTCCATCGCCGATGATCTCCGACACGCCTGCAAAGCCATCAAGCAGCAATCAGTTATCAGGTGTTTTATCGAACACAGGGTTTCAGCTTGGCGCACAAACAGGGTATTTTGACCACCGCGGGAAAATCGTATGGGCGCATCTCGCCCCTGCACGAAAAGCTATTCATTATTCGTGTCGTTTTATCGAGTTATATACATTTGAAGATGAGCAGCCACCTAAATCGGATGCCGGTTGGAAAGCCAGGCAACCGGACACCGCGAATCATGGGCGCAACGCGGGGGCTTTCGCCCCTCTCAAGCATATGAAGCGAAAAGCGCGGCTACCGATCAGCCCCAGGGCGCCTTATCCGATCGACCCCACGGCGCCCAGACATGAAAAAAGCCCCGATACCGGGGCTTTCAAACTCAGTGGTGCGGGCGAAAGGACTTGAACCTTCACGGGGTTGCCCCCATATGGACCTGAACCATACGCGTCTGCCAATTCCGCCACGCCCGCATGGATTCAAATAATAGTCAAAGACCACCGCATGGGCAAGGACTTTTTTGCTTTTTTCTTCCCTTGTTGGGCGGACATGCCGGAAAGACCCCTCTACCAGGGACGCTCCCCCTCGAATGCGAATTTGGTATCCGCGTTCTGGCGAGCCATCCCCACGATGGTATGCCCCGCCCCGAGCATGGTATCCCCCCATTCGACCGGCGTTCCGTCATCCAAGAGCATGATCTGCTCGAGATTCAGGATCGGAGAGCCCTCTGCCACGTGCATCTCGCGCGCGACCTGCACCTCCGCGGCGCGCGCGGAATAGGCCATGCTCGAATATGCGATCCGGCGTCCCGACGTCCGCTCGATCGCGTCGAACAGCAACTCGGAATCGAAGGCGGCGCCGTCTATTCCCGGACACGCGGACAGGGGCGTCCAACTGTCGACCACCATGATGGGCCTGCCGTTCGAGACGCGCAGACGGCGCATCCGCAGGACCAAGTCGTCTTGAGCGATGCGCAAATGAGAGGCGACATCGGCACTCGCGCCGATGACCTCCTTGGCGAGCACGCGCGTCTCGTAATCGATACCGCGTTCCGCGAGTGAGGTCGCGAAGGAGAATGGCCTCCCCATGGCCGGCCTGGTCACGCTCGGCTCGCTCACAAAGGTGCCCCTGCCGTGCTCTTGCACGACCAGCCCCTCGTCCACCAGCGTCTTGATCGCCTTGCGCACCGTTCCCCGGCTAACCGAGAACTCCTCCATGAGCTGGTGCTCGGAGGGAATCCGGTCATGGGGGCCGAGTTCCTTGGCGTGGATCTTCGAACGTATGCTGTTTGAGACGATGCCGTGCAGCGTCCCGCCTTCATCCCTGTTCACAAGCCCTCCCGTCCGTGCGGCTCGCGTGCTCCCAACAGAATAGCCCTCGAAGGTGAGCGCATTTTGGGTGCCCGCGAGCGGCGCGGCCAGCGGCACGGCATGCGTGGTACACTTCTCTGCTATGGAGGCGTGGCGGAATTGGCATACGCAGGAGACTTAAAATCTTCGGCCTTCGGGATTGTGGGTTCGAGTCCCACCGCCTCTACCAGCGACGGAAGAGTCGAACTCCTTTTCTACGGCAATAGGTTCGCTCTTGTATATGAGTTTGGGAACGCTTCTTAGCGTTCCCTTTCTTTTGGCACTTGTTCTAACCAAGCTTGCGCTTGGCGAGGGAATCTCTGAGGGCGGTGAGCACCTCAACCGCGACGGGCATGTCTTCGACATCGAAAGAATCGAGAACGCCGCACACCTCACTCGAAAGAGACGATTTGTCAGGTGTGTCGGAGTCGGACAGCAGCGCGTCCACGCGAACAGAGAGCTCTCCTGCCACCTTGACCAGAACGGGCAGGCTCAGCTTCGTGTTGCCCGTCTCGATGTGGCTCATGTGCGTCGTTGAGATGCCCACGCGTTCGGCCAGGGCCTCCTGCGAGAGGCCGCAGGCCTTGCGGTACCGCCGTATGCGCTGACCGATCTCGTAGTAGTTCATTTAACTCCGCCCACAGAATTAATCTCTTCTTAAATCCTATGAGCAGAGAGTGCTGCCTATAATAACCCCCATAGGCTTAAAACTGCCTATATAGTTATATATGACCAATAGTCGGGAATTGGAGAAGTATGCCAGACGCACAGGAAGGGCTGCTGGACGGAATGGTCACGGCAAGTCAGCTCATGCACAGGATTGTCGACCTTAACCGCGAGGCAAATAATCTAAACAGCCGGCGTATCGCCCATGTTGAGCCGGCCGAACGCACCAAAAAGAAGCTCAATGGCTGTACGCTCGGCTGTACTACCTCCATACTTTTTGTCCTCCTCTGGCCGGTCTTCTTCGCTGGCGTTGGCCTCGACACGATGGTCCAGCCGCTTCTATTGTGGATGTTTCTGATTGCTGGTATTTGGCTTTACCGTTCTAGAAAGACCAGCCGGGAGAATGCGAATGCGAGGACGCTCGCTCTTCAGCAGAATGCCGTCGCGGATCAAAAGAACGCCGAAATTGACGTCGCCATCCAGAGCATTCGCGAGCAACTCGTTCCCTTGCAACAGCGCTGGGCTGAGGAAATCGCCCCGTGGTACCCCATGGACTACGATCGCCTCGATGCCGTTGACTTCTTCGTCGTTGCCCTCCGCAATCAGCGTGCACAAACGATTGGCGAACTGGTCAATCTCTATGAAACCGAGGGACATCGTCGACGTATGGAAGCCGGGCAGCAGGAGATGATTGGCCAGCAGCGCATTGGAAACATGCTGCAACTGGGCAATCTTGTAATGCAAGGAGCCCAAATTGGTGCGATGCAGCAAGCGAACAGTAAGCTGAGCGAAATCAATGCAAATGCCGCAGCGACGGCATCGTCCGCCGCGCGGTCAGCTGACGTTGCAAGTCGCATGGCTCGCAAGTGGAATCTGTAGCCTGCAAAGTTTGCATGTAGGCTTCCACACGACGTGGTGGCCGAAAGATAAACAGAAAGGACAAAAGCATGGAATTCAAGCTCATCACAAAAGTGGCAGCGGGCTTCGCCGCCTGCGCTCTTGCGGTTTCCCTCTCCGCATGCGGCGGTGCTAGCGGTGCGGATGAAATCCACAACTCCAAGGAGCCCGTGTCAGTATCGCAGGCATTTGGTGCTAAGGGGCTGTGGTTCGTTACGGATGAGGAAGAGGCACCCGGTAAAGACCAGCAGATTGAAGCCATCCTCTCTTTCGACGGCGATGGCAATGTGACCCACTATGACGTAGCCGACCTTGACTTCGGCGACCTTAAAGACCTATCCGACGAGGAAATTTTCAATCGCCTTAATGAATGGGATAGGAAGGGTTTCAACGAGTGGGTTAAGAATAGGCTCCACGAGCTCGATGTCCAGATTGAAGATAATGAAGCGTGGGACCCCGCCAATCCGGTGCAGGCTGAAAACAAGAGCGCTCGCATCGCGGGGCTAAAAGAGACACGTGGACAGATTGAAGCGCTGGAGTATCAAGAGCCCAAGGCGGTGCCATTCAAGCTCTCCATCGAAACAGATGACAGTGGAAACAACACTGCTGAAGAGACCCTGAGCTATACCATCCAAGTCCCCGTCTACTACGAATTTGACTCCCCGTATGACGAGAACATTCTTTGGGCTGACGAGGAGCAGGTATACACCTTCACATCGATGGGCACCGATAGCCCAATGGTATATGAGAAATACTACAACGGCTATTACGAGGCGGGGCTTTGGACTCAGGTTGGCGAAGACTTTAGCGTCTTCACCCTGGACACTCCCGATACCGAGGGTATCGAAATTGACTAGGACCGTTGACATCACGCGCGGACTGCCGCATTGCTAATTCATGGCAGCGATCCACGCATGAGCGAAAGGCTCGGAGCTTATGCTCCGAGCCTTTCTTTGTGCATCCAATTTGTGTACCCACCTTTCACATGAGCCTGACCAACTCGAAATGGAAAGGCGCCTGCGGCGCCAAGTGCACATGTGAATGCCCGAACCGACAGAAAGGAGCGACACATGTACGATCGGGATTTGAAAAGGGAGACGGACTGGCGCATCAGGGTGCTCAGGCGCACGTCCGCCGAGTGCGCGGCGAAGGCCGAGCGGCTTGAGGGGCTGCGCGCCGCCTTGGCCCCGCGCCCGCTCACCGTCGCGGAAATCGACCGGGTGCTGCGGCGCGTCGACGGCGTTCTCGACTGGCGCTACGTCGACGCGCTGGGCGAGCTGAGGCTCGACCCCGAGGCGCTCGTCGACGCGATGGACGTGGAGGCCATGTCCACCGTCCGCCTGTGCCTTGCGGAGGCGTTGGGGCGCAGGGCGGCCTCCGAATGAGCGCGGGCGGCGGAATCGCCACCTACGCCGACCTCGCCCGCACGACGGGGGGCATGGTGCTGTGCAATGCCATGGAGCGCGAGCCGCTGGAGCACGTGGGCGGGGAGCTCGCGCCTTGGGACGAGGTCTTCCAATGGTACGTGGTCGCCGACCCTTCGTTCCTGCTCGCCCACACGGACGAGGCGGTGTTCTATCACCCGCGCCTTGACCTCCATGTGTGGGCGGTGACTTTTCTCGGAGTGTCGTGGGAATTTGCGCTCGCGCCGGGAATACGCTGAGGCGTCGCACCGATCGCGTTCCGGCCGCGAATGCGACGGGGTGCCACGCGGGGCGGCGCCCTGCTGCAGAAGCGGGCGCGGCGCGCGCCCTTCCAGCTGTCGCTTCTCCGCCCATGCAGCAACCTGCGGCAACTTGCAGCAGAATCCGCACGCGCGAATCGCGGCATATTCGCGCCCGTCTCCGCTCGTCTGCGGCGCGAAACGCGCCCCCTCCGCCCTCTCCGCTTACGCTACGGGGGCGAAGGGAAAAGGGCATAAGGGAGGCTGGCACAGCTGGCGCTGTGGTCGGCATAGCCGACGGCCTCCCCGTATGCCCTTTGCTTGAGCGCGGTTAAAAATGCGGGAAACTTAGGCGGGGGCATCTAATCTTAAGATTTACTTAAGGAAGAATCCGAATCTGTTCATAAATGAGTTGATTCGGATTTTTGGCGATTGTACGAGCTTTCTGCCTAGAAATTAATACGTCTAACTGGGGTATTCTTCGATTAGCAATCGATTGTTGATCCATATTATTTCAATTTCTAAGGAGTTATTTATGGCTGAAGTACAGAGCAAGCTTCCGGAGCGACTGCTTCTGAAGATTTTGTTTCACCCGCGTTCTCGTTTTCTTGGCCTGGAAGCGGCCGCATTTGAGTGCGGGATCACTCCAAGCGAATTGGAGGAGCTGAGCTGCAACGATGAGGGGCCGGAGTTCGTGCAGCTCGGTCATTGGCGTCCGGAGTTCCTCTATTTGGAAGATTCCGTCCGAAGCTGGTGCCTTGAGCAGGAGCAGAACCGCGCTTCCGGCACGACCAGCTCCTAGCAACATGTTTATTGAGGGAAGCAAGTTCTCCTTTTCGCTGCCCAACCCCGAGGCGAGCTGCAGATCGCCTCGGGGCTTTCTCGTTTTAAAGGAAGGTGATTCAAATGGCTCGGAGTAAAAAGTTCGAGCGGAACGACAACAACCTCGCCATCGCGTACTACCGCTTCTCGTCCCATGCCCAGAACGAGGCGAGCATCGACCAGCAGCGCGAGCTCGCCCATGCATGGGCGGAGGCGAACGGCTTCAAGATTGTGAGGGAGTACGAAGACGCTGCAATCTCGGGAACGCTCGAGGAGCGCCCGGGCTTTCAGCAGATGCTTTCGGAGGTGGGCAAGATCAAGCCCAACACCCTCGTGCTGTGGAAGACCGACCGGCTCGGGCGCGACCGCTACGTGCTGTCCATGGCAAAGCACGCCATCCGCAAGGCGGGCTGCGGCATCCACCTCCTCGCCGAGGCGATTCCCACCGAGACTCCGGAGGGCGTGCTCATGGAGGGAATGATGGAGTCCTTCGCGGAGTACTACAGCCTCCAGCTCTCGATGAACGTGCGGCGCGGCATGATGTACAACGCCCAGAACGCCCTCTACAACGGCAACAAGCTGTTCGGGTATGACGTTGACAAGGCAACCAAGAAATATGTTGTGGACGAAGCGACCGCGCCGTTCGTCCAGCGCATGTTCTCCGAGTACGCAGAAGGCGTGCCCATGCAGGACATAGCGGAAGAGCTCAACGGAAGCGGCGTGCGCACGGTTCGCGGGCACGAATTCACCGTGAAGGCCCTGAACAAGATGCTCAAGAACCGCGCGTACATCGGTGAGTACCACCATAGCGGCGTTGTCGTTGAAGGCGGGATGCCTGCCCTTGTCGACGAAGAGACGTTCGAGAGGGTTCAGGCCCGCATGACCCTGAACAAACGCCATGGATCGCAGCGTGCTCGTGGCAAGGGGGAGGACGGCGCCCCTCGTTACTGGCTCACGGGGAAGCTGTACTGCGGTGAGTGCGGCGCGCGGATGCAAGGGATGTACGGCACGGGCAAGATGGGAAAACGGTATTACTACTACAACTGTTCCGACCAGCGGCGAAAGCTTTGCGCCAAGAAGAAGATTCGCAAGGAGGCTGTTGAGGGGCTGGTCGAAATCCTGTTGCGGGAGGTCTTGGCGGATACCGAGAACTTGGCCTCTCTTGCGGTGGATGCAGCTGCGTACTATCGAAAGAACTACCTCGATACGCATTATTTGGAAGGGCTGGAAGCCAAGCGCAAGGAGGCCGAGAGGTCAATCGCAAACCTGCTCAAGGTGATTGAGGGCGGCGTATTGAGCGATGCGGTGATGGGACGGCTGGCTAAGCTCGAAGAGCAGAAGAGCGCATTGTCCGAGGCGATTGAGGCGGAGAACGTGAAGGCTGCGCTCCTTGAAGACGAGCACAGCATCAGGGTGTACTTCGAGAAGTTCATGAACGCCGACTTCGGCAATCCCGAAACGCGGAACATGGTCATGGAGTACTTCGTGGACAAGCTCTACTTGTACGATGACAAGCTTGTGGCCACGTTCTTCTATTCCGAGGATAAGACGGAACTCGCATGGGATGAGCAGGGAAGGTTGTCGATTTCCCCTTTTGTTGACGGGGAGGCGGCGAAGTTTGGCCGTTTCCCCTTTGGTTCTACCATAGACATGCGGGCCCTCTGGAGACGGAGGGCATTTTGGTTCGCGCGTCTTCCCGGGATCGTGCTCGCGAGGGCACGGGGCGATGTGGCGCGCAAGCGTTTCCAGCGGTCCGCCAGTCTCCAGCGACCTACCAGGTTGAGAGCTCGGGCATCCACCCGATGACGGTGCCGCCCTGCGCGACCGCCTCGTATATCGTCGCCGCTGATCCGGCGAGCAGGCTGTTCTCGCTCACCGTCAGGCGATCATAGCCCCCCGCCCGCATCAGCTCGCGCACGATCAGCGCGCCCGCCAGGATCACCGGCGCACGCTTCCGCTGGATCCCGGGAAGGGCGGCGATCTCATCCACCGTCAGATGCCTCATGCGTTCGACGCTCATCTCGACATCGCCGATCGTCAGATCCCTCAGATGCACGAAACTCGAGTCGTACACGGCCAACTCGTGCACCATCGCGACGAGCGAGGTGACGGTCCCGCCCACGGCGACCAGCCGGTCGGGGCGATCGTCCAAGTTCGCCCAATACCGCTCGAAATGAGGGCGCATCCAAGAGGAGGCGCGGGCGAGCTCCCCGTCGCTCGGCGGCATGGATGAGAAGAACCGCTCCGTCACGCGGCGACAGCCGATGTCGAGCGATTCGGCGCGATCGAGCTCCAAGCGGGGTTCGGCCGGCCCGTCGGCGACCTCCCCCGACGCCGCGACGACGGGGTGGGCATCCGATACGCCGGCGCGACCGACAACCAGTTCGGTTGATCCCCCGCCGGAATCGGCGACGGCGATTCGCTCTCCCATGAAATCGTGGGCGACCCCGTAAAACGTCAGGCGGGCCTCGACCTCCCCGGGAATCACCTGGGGAAGAAGGCCGAGATCGCGCAGGCGGTCCAGCAGCTCACCGCCATTGGACGCGTCGCGGGCCGCGCTCGTGAGCGTGCAGCTCACATGACGGGCGCCGAATTCCCGCGCCTCCCGCGCGAACCCCGCGCAGGCATCCGCCACCCGCTCGATGGCAGCGGGGGCGAACACGCCCGTCGCATCGACGCCCTCCCCCAAATCGGTGATGACGGTCCTCTTCGTCGATGCCACGACCGACCCGCCCTCCATCTCCGCGCAGAGCATGCGCGATGAGACGGTGCCGAGGTCTATGGCGGCGATCTTCATGCGGGTCATCGGCTACTCCCCCGTCGAGACGACGGCCATGCCGTCCGCCCCGTCGAAGAAGAAGACCGCGTCGAGCAATTTCCAGTACCAGGCGGAATTCTCGAGCACCGCGCGCTCGGCTGCCTCCACCTCGGCGGACGTCGTCGGTTTTTTCGAGGAGTCGCTGGACGCGGCACCCGTGCCCGTCTTGCTCTTATCCGCGGCGTCGGCGCCCTTCAGCTTCCCGGAGTCCTCGCCGTCCGAGGCCGACGACGCATCGGAGCCCTCCTCCGCGGCGTCGCCTTGCGAGGAATCATCCGACTCGCTCGGGTCGACCACGACGGGGCTACCCTCGTCGTCCAGCCCCTCGACCGTGATGGTCTGCTCGCCCGGCATCACCATGCCCAGGTCCCTGCGGGCGGTGTCCTCGATGCCCTCCTGGGACATGAGGCTCCCCACCTCATCGCCGAGGGTCTCGTTGTACTCCTCGCGGATCGCGGTCTGCTCTTCGAGGATCATCACCGTGCGCTGGGCGATGTAGAAGTCGCGAATGGGCCCGTAGATCCCCGCAAGCACGAGCAACACGACGGCAAGGTAGAAGAGGTGCCGCTTCGGCCCGGTCGTCAGCGCGTAGAACCAGCGCACCAGCACGTTGTCCGACGCGTAGCGCATGAGGTCCTGCTGGGCGGTCTGCGGCGCTTTGCCGCGCCCGGCGCGCCGCGCGCCGTCAGGCGCCTTGGCACCCGCGACGGCGCGTCGACCGGATTCGGAACGAGACGCCGCGCCGCGCGGGGACGCGCTCGCCTGCTTGCGCGCGGCGCGGCGCTCCTGTTTCTCGCGCTTGGCGACATCGCTGCCGCGCGCAGAGCGCTTGTGCGGCCTCGATGAAGCGGCGGCCGCGGCGGCCGACAGGTCGCCCGTCTTGTCCGGATCCATGCCCCGTGCGGGCGTTTTTTTGTTCGAAGTAGAGATAGCCATGGGCGCCTTGTGTGTTTGAGGGTGTATCTGCGCTTGTGCAGGGTCCATTATGACATATAAAGAGCGAGCTCGATCACCGCGAACAAGGTGTCACACGATCGGTCGTCCCGTTTGACGCCCATGAGCATCGCCGACCAGACGAAATCAGCGACCTGCCCCATATCGAGTTCGGCGCGGGCGCGCTCGGAAATCGCGGCGTCGAGCTCGAACGCATGGCGCACGGTGAGCTGGATATCGTGCAGGCAGGCGCGCTCGGCCTCCCCGGCACGCTGGCGCGTCCACCCGTCGACCACGCCGGCATCGCGAAGCCAGACGTCGCGGAAACCGCGCACCGAATCCCTGAGCGCCTCCGTGAGCTTGCGGCAATAATCCAGGGCCGTCCCCGCTTCGCGGATGCACGCATCCAGGTCCGCGGCGGCCAACGCCTCGCGCCAGAAGCGCCTCAGCACCTCGGTGCGAAGCTCGGCGATGTCGGGGATGTGGTTGTACATCGTCCCCGTCGCCACCCCGCAGGCCTCCGCCACCGCGCGCACGTTCAGCGATGCCAGCCCCTCCTTCTGGGCCTTCGCATACGCGACGTCGATGATCTGCTCTTTCGTAATCGCCTTCCTGCTCCCCATGGCGAACCTCCTCCGCTCGCGCTCCCGCGCGACCATCCGATGCCGACCCGCTCGGCGGACGGTCGCGTCATCTGAACATGCCCGTGGACCGTTCAGGGTGAACGGGGGCCTTCGGCGCATCGTCCTTGCCCCTCCCCCATCGGCTGCCTAATATGAACATTGTTCAGATGAACTACGTTCATATTATACGGGAGCGGAGCGGTTTTCGCACCCGGAAAGGAGCCTCCATGTCCCCCATGCTCATGTTCGCCAGCCTCGCCATCACCGGCGCGCTCATCTTCTACACCATCGGCGTGTTCCGCGAGCGCGCCGACGGCAACCTGCGCGGTTGCCACGTGGTCCTGTTCTGGCTCGGCCTGGCATGCGACACCACCGGCACCACGCTCATGTCCATCATGGCCCGCACGAGCGCCGAGGCCGCACCCGCCATCCACGGCATCACGGGCCTCGCCGCCATCCTGCTCATGCTGTTCCATGCCGGCTGGGCGACCCTCGTCTACTTCCAGGGAAAGCGCGGCGGCGAGACCGCCCTCGAGCGTGAGCGCACGTTCCACCGCCTGAGCGCCGCCGTCTGGGTCGCCTGGCTCGTCCCGTATGTCATCGGCATGCTCGTCGGCATCCCCATGATCAAGCTCGACACCGTCCCCGCGGTCATCGCCAGCCTCGTGGTCGCCGCGATCGCCGCGCACCTCGTCTTCCGTCCCGCGAAGCGCGCCTGATCCCCGGCGCGCCGCACATCCCCCAAGGAGTCATCATGAAATACCTGAGCGTACACAAGAACACGCTTCTGCTCATCGCGAGCTTCGTCTGGTTCGTCGCGGGCGCGAACATCGTCCGCATCGGCGTCGACGCTTACAGCGCCGGCCACCTCTCCCTCGTCAACATCGCCTTGAGCACGGCGGTCGCCCTCGTCTTCTGGACCTTCGTGTTCGGCAAGCTCGTGGTCAAGCACACCGACCGCATCACCGGGTACGAGGAGGACCGCCATTTCTTCCTCAAGTTCTTCGACGTGCCCGCGTTCATCATCATGGCCGTCATGATGACGGGAGGCATCTCCATCCGCGCGTTCGGCCTCGCGCCCGAGGTTTTCATCGCGGTGTTCTACACCGGCCTCGGCGGCGCGCTCGCCCTCGCCGGACTGCGGTTCGCCTGCATGTGGCTTCGCGAGGTGCGGGCCGCCAAGCGGGCGGCGGGTCAAGGGCGCTAGGAGCGCTTGGCCTCATCCCACAAGTCGTTGAGTTCCTGCGTCGAAAGGGACTCCAGGCAGACGCCGCTCTCGTGGGCGGCGTCTTCCATTGCCGACCAACGGTCGCGAAACTTCGCGGTGCTCGCGCGCAGGGCGCTCTCCGCGTCGATCCCCTCTTTGCGCGCGACGTTCACCAAGGCGAAGAGCATGTCGCCGAACTCCATCTCACGCGCCGGCGACCCGGGTTCCTCCGCCAGATACTCCGCGCGCTCCTCGGCGACCTTCTCCCACACATCTTCGACGGTGTCCCATTCGAAGCCGGCGGCAGCGGCCTTGCGCGAGACCTTTTGAGCCTGCATGAGCGCCGGCAGCGCCCGCGGCACGCCATCGAGCAGGCCCTCGGGACGCTCTCCCGCCTCGACGGCGCCGGCGTCCTTCGCGCCCTTCTCGGCGAGCTTCACGCGGTCCCAGATCGCCAGGACCTCGTCCGCCGATCGCGCGTCCGCCTCGCCGAACACATGGGGATGCCGGCGGATGAGCTTCTCGTTGATGTCCCGCGCGACGTCGGCCATCGTGAAGGCGCCGGCGTCCGCCGCGATCTGAGCATGCAGGACGACCTGCATGAGCACGTCGCCGAGCTCCTCGCGCAAGTGCGCCTCATCGGCCGCCTCGATGCAGTCGACCGCTTCGTACGCCTCCTCGATCATGTTCTTCGCGATGCTCTCGTGGGTCTGCCTGCGATCCCACGGGCAGCCGTCCGGCTGACGCAGGCGCCAGATGGTCTCGACGAGCGCCTGCATCTCCTCGCGCGCGTCGGACAGCGTCGAGGTGTCGCGCGTGAGGCTCGCCAAACTCGACGACCCCGTCTCAGTCCATGAACCCATATCTCATGCTCCTTTACTCGTTGCGCATCCGATTGCCTCATAGGGTGACGTGGCGGAAAGCCCGCTCGAGGGGCAGCCCGCTCTCGTAGACGCCGCAGCTGCTCGACCCGTCCTTGGGAATGGACACGCTGCCGGGGTTGAAGAGCCACAGCCCCGGATGGCGCTCGCTCTCCTCATTCACCTTGACGTGCGTGTGGCCGTAGAGCAGGGCCGACCCCGCGGGGAGCGCCGGCACGCGGTCCACGCTGTTGTGCATGCCCGCTCCGAAGACGTGCCCATGCGTGCAGAACAGCTCGCGGCCGCCCTCGTCGATCACCGTGGCGCTGTCCGCCATGCACGGGAACGCCAGGACCATCTGATCGACCTCGGCCTCGCAGTTGCCGCGCACGGCGACCACGGCCCCCGTCGACGCCAGCCCGTTCAACATCTCGATGACGCGCTTGGGGGCGTAGTCGCGTGGGAGGTCGTTGCGCGGCCCGTGGTAGAGCAGGTCGCCCAAGAGCAAGACGCGATCGGGGCGCTCCCGCTCGATGACGCGCATCAGGCGCTCGGCCCAATATGCGGAGCCGTGGATGTCGGAGGCGATGACGAATTTCATGATGATGCCTTTCCGCGCGGGCGGCACGCCGCGCTTGACTCTTGATCCGCTGCGACGGGCCACGACGGGAGCCGCACGTCCCCGGAACCGAGACGGGCCGCATCCATCACCGTCGCCAGGGGCGCTCCCGTCCTGCGGGCGGCCGCGGCGCAATCCTCGTATTCGGGCGTGACCCGCTCGCTGCCGTCGGGCAGCGTCGCGCACTTCACGGCGATGGGGCCGTATGCGGTTTCGCGCACCTCGAGGCGACGCGGGAGCACCGTCCTCTCCATCACGCATCGCCGCACGCCAAGGGCGCTGGTCTCGAGGAGCATCGTCTCCCCGATCCGCTCGGCCTCATCTGGAGCGCACAAGACCCGCAGCTCGTAGGCGGGCCTGCCCTTCTTGGCGAAGATGGGCGCCCAATGGACCTCGCGGGCACCGGCATCACGCAGGCGCTCGGCGGCGTGCGCCATCTGCTCGCCCGTCATATCGTCGAGATCGCATTCGAGCTTGCACACGGAGACGGGCGGGTTCGTCTCCGAGGAGAGATGGGGGCGGCGCTGCCCACGATGGCGATCGGATGAGTCAGCCACCGCATGGTCGACGTGACCCGCGGCCGCGCGACCCGCATCGGGAAGCTCGTCGATGAGCATCGCGCGCAGGATGGACGGTCGGGCGTAGGCGCGCTTCCCCGCGCCGAGCCCCATGCCCGAGACGGTATAGCGCGCGGGCAACTCAAACGAGGGGGAAAGCGCCGCGACGAGCGCGGCCCCCGTGGGCGTCACCAACTCGCCCTGCACGTCGCACGGGGCGAGCGGGAGCCCGTGCGCGCGGCAGATGCCGAGCGTCGCGGGGACGGGGACGGGCATGACGCCGTGCTGGCAGCGCACGGTGCCCGAACCCTCGACCAGCACCGGGACAACCGCGCGCTCGATACCGAGCAAGTCGACGAGAACCGCTGCCGCGAGCATGTCCGCGATCGAGTCCACAGCGCCCACCTCGTGGAAATGGACCTGGTCGACCGGGACCCCATGGGCCTCCGCCTCGGCCTCGGCGAGGATGCCGAAGGCGCGGCGGGCGAACGCGCGGGCGGCGGGGGCCATGGCGGCGCCGTCGATCAGAGCCAGGATGTCCGCGAGGTTGCGATGCACATGGGAATGTCCATGCGGATGACCGCACTCGTGGGCGTGGGCGTGGTCGCACTCGTGGGCGTGGGCGTGGTCGCACTCGTGGTCGTGGGCGTGGTCGTGGTCGTGGGCGTGGCCCCGATCATGCCCGTGGCTGTAACCGTGACCATGCCGATGCCCGTCCGCGCCATGCAGATACTCCATGTCGTGGTCGTGGTTCTCGTGGGCCTCATCCAAGACGACATCGAAATCGAGGCAGGATATGCCCGCCCTGCTCACGCGACCCACTTCGATCGAGAACCCGTCGACCGGCAGGGATCCGAGCGCCGCGCGCACCGCGCGCTCGGCGACCTCGGGGTCCTCCGCCAAATCGAGCAGGGCCGCGACGAGCATGTCGCCCGCGATGCCCGACTGGCAGTCGAGCCATAGCGTCTTGCCGCGAGCCATGCGCACCCGCCCCTCTGCCTCGATGCCGCCGCACCCGCTTGCCGCCATACCTCAGTCCTCCCTGCCCGGCAGATGGTTGATGAGCGAAGCCTGGAACCCCGCGCCGAACCCATTGTCGATATTTACCACGGACACCCCGCTCGCACAGCTGTTCATCATGGCGAGCAGCGTGGTCACGCCCTCGAAATTCGCACCGTACCCCACGCTGGTGGGCACCGCGATCACCGGGCACGAAGCCAAGCCCCCTACGACGCTCGGCAGGGCACCCTCCATGCCGGCGACGGCGATGATCACCTGAGCGCGCGATATCTCCTCGGCATGGGATAACAGCCGATGGATGCCCGCGACGCCGACATCGTGAACCACATTCACGCGATTGCCCAGGAAACGCGCGGTGAGCGCGGCTTCCTCGGCGACGGGCAGGTCGCTCGTGCCGGCGGTGAGTACCAAGACCTCGCCATTTCCATCCGGCTCGGGCAGTCCGCCCACCACGCCGCAGCGGGCGGCCTCGACATACTCAAATGGGCAACCTAGGTCGGCGAGGCCCCGGGCCTTCGCCTCGTCGAGCCGCGTGATGAGGACGCGCTCCTGGCCGCCCTCGCGCATGGCACCGACGATGCCCGCGATTTGGCCGGCAGTCTTACCCGCACCGTAGATGACCTCGGACACGCCCGTGCGAAGGCCGCGCTGCATGTCTACGCACGCATAGCCGAGATCGGTCGTCGCACCTGCCCGGACGCGCCTCACCAATTCGTCGGGAGCCACGCGTCCGCCCGCGACGTCGCGGGCGAGGGCTTCTAGTTCATGAACCTCCATCGGCCTCTCTTTCGATTCCCCGGATGGCACTCCCATCCACGTGATCGGCCGCGGCGCGGCGCCACGGCCGGACTCAAAGGTATCCGGGCGAGATGCCCGACGTGAAACATATGTCAACCGCCGCAGAAGCCACACGCGCCGTGGCGCCGGGACATGGTCGCGCGGCGTGCGACTACAGGAGCGCCTCCGCCCAGGCGTCCTCCTTGAACCCCGTCAAAACGACGTTGCCAGCGACGATCAGGGGACGCTTGACCAGCATGCCGTCGGTGGCGAGCAGCTCATAGGCCTCCTCGTCCGTCATGCCGGCATCGAGCTTGGCCTTGATGCCGAGCTCGCGGTACTTCATGCCGCTCGTGTTGAAGAAGCGGCGCAGCGGCAGGCCGGAGCGCTCGTGCCACTCCGCCAGCTCCGCCGCCGTGGGATTGTCCTCGACGATATGGCGATCGACATACTCGACGCCATGCTCATCCAGCCATTTCTTGGCCTTTTTGCAGGTGGTGCACTTGGGATATTCGATGAACAGGACGGCCATACATGGCTCCTCTCGGGTCGGGTGTCGAACTTCTAACAGCGTACCCAACCCGTATAATGGCAAGCATGAGAAACTCAGCTGACATATCCCGCGACGACGGGACGCAAGGCGCCGGGGCCCCGGCGGCACCGCGTCCCGCATCGGTGCCCACCTCCATCTCCCCCGGACGGCGCGCCGCGCTCTACGGCGCGCTCACCGCCGCCGCGCTCGTCTGCGGCTACCTCGAACTGCTCATCCCGCTGCCCGTCACCGTACCCGGCGTGAAGCTGGGCTTGGGCAACATCGTGATCCTCATGGCGCTCGAACGCCTGGGCGCGAGGGCGGGCCTCTTCCTCATGTTCATCAAGGTCATCGCATCGACGCTGCTGTTCGCCAACCTGCAGATGCTCGTCTTTTCCCTGGCGGGCGGCCTGCTGTCCTGGGCCGTCATGGCGCTCGCCGTGCGCAGCGGGGCCTTTTCCACCGTCGCCACCTCGGTGCTCGGTGGCATCGCGCATAACGGCGGCCAGCTCATCGCCGTCGCCGTGCTGCTCTCCAGCCGCGTCGCGCTCGTCAACCTGCCCGTCCTCGCCGTGTCCGGCGTGCTGTGCGGAGCCGCCGTGGGCGTTGCCGCCCGGCTCGTCCTGCGTTCGCTGCCCCGGGAGGCGTTCCATGGATAGGGCCGAGGGCACGCCGGTCTCGCGGCGCGGGCTCATGTGCGGCGGCGCCTGCTCGGCCCTCGCGCTGCTGCTCTCCGGATGTGCACGGCCCGGAAGCGGCGCCCCCACCGCCGAGAAGCCGGTCACCGGATCGACCTTCGCCTTCGACACCTATTGCACCTTCAGCGTCTACGGCGACGATTCCGCACCCGCCCGTCTCGCCGACGCATGCGCGCACTTCGACTCCATCTTCGACCTCTACGACGAGGAGTCCGACATCGCCCGCATCAACGCCGCGGCGGGTGAGCCCTGCCAGGTGCACGCGGACACCGTCGATTTGCTGCTGCGAGCGCGCGCTTATTGCGAGCAGGCGGACGGCCTGTTCGACATCACCATCGGCGCGGTTTCCACGCTCTGGGATTTCACCGAGGGCGCGCATCCGGCACCCGAGGCGATCGCCGATGCCCTGCCCCACGTGGATTGGCGCTGCATCGAGATTGACGAGGAGGCGCTCACCGTGCGCCTCGCCGACCCGCAGGCCAAGCTCGACCTGGGCGGCATCGCCAAGGGATATGTGGCAGACCGCCTCTGCGGGCTGCTGCGCGACGAGACGAACGCCATCGGCGCCGTGCTCTCGCTCGGCGGCAACATCGCGCTGTTTGGGGAGAAGCCGAACGGCGAACCCTGGGAAACCGGCGTCCGTGATCCCAACGACCCCGGTGGCGACACCGTGGTGGGCACCGCACGCGTCCAGGGAGGGTCACTGGTGACGAGCGGCCTGTACGAGCGCGTGTTCGAGCAAGACGGCGTCACGTACTGGCACATCCTCGACCCGCGCACCGGCGAGCCCGTCCAGACCGACGTGACGAGCGTCACGGTGCTCAGCCCGTCCTCGACCGCCGCCGATGCACTCTCGACCACGCTGTTCGTGGCCGGCAGCCGCCACGGCGCCGAGATCGCCGACGCGCTCGAGGACACGGCAGCGTACTTCATCCTGCAAGACGGCCGGACCGTCGAGTCCACCCGCTGGCAGGATCTCACCGACTTCTCGTCTCAAATGGGGACAGGTACAAATTGAGACGTCATCGACGCGAATCCGCCCCTGGAGAAGGATGAGCTCCATCTCCAGGGGCGGATTTCGCAAGGTCTCAATTTGTACCTGTCCCCATTTGAGACATTTCGGCTGCGCGACCCTCGGGCTAGAACTCGCCGATCATGCGGACCTCGGGCTCGAGGTCGACGCCGAACTGGGACTTCACCTCGTCCTGCACGTGCTCGATGAGGCCGAGCACGTCCTTCGCGCTGGCGTGACCCGTGTTGACCACGAATCCGCAGTGCTTCTCGCTCACCTGCGCATCGCCCACGCGCGCGCCGCGCAGCCCCGCGTCCATGATGAGCTTGCCGGCGAAATACCCCTCGGGGCGTTTGAACGTAGAGCCTGCGCTCGCCATCTCGAGCGGCTGCTTCTCCTCGCGACGGCGCTGGTAGTCGTCCATCGCCGCGCGGATCATGCCCTCGGATGCGGGCGCGAGCTTGAACGTGGCGGAGATCACGATGAGGCCGTCGTCGTGCACGCGGCTCTTGCGGTAGCCGAGGTTGAGGTCGCGCGCCTCGAGCGTGACCACGGACCCGCGGTTGCCGTGCTTGCTCGGCACGTACACGCGCACGGACTCGAGCACCTCGCCCGTCGTGCCGTCATATGCGCCGGCGTTCATGAAGCAGGCGCCGCCCACGGTGGCGGGGATGCCCCACAGCGGCTCCATGCCGGAAAGACCCTCGTCAGCGGCGGCGAGAGCGACATCGCGCAGCAACGCGCCCGCCTCGGCCGTCACGCGCCAATGGGAGGCATCGACCTCGATGCCCGCGAAGTTGTCGCGCAGCACTACGACGACGCCGCGGATGCCGCGGTCGCCCACCAGCAAATCGGAGCCGTTGCCCACGATCGTCACGGGCACGCCGCCCGCATAGCAGGTGTCCAGCACGCGCACGAGGGCGTCCGCCGTGCGCGGTGTGACCAGCACGTCGGCCGGCCCGCCGATCTTGAACGTGGTGTGCTCGCGCATGGGCTCGGCCATGAGGACGTTGTCCTCGCCCGCGATCTGCGCCAGGACGCACAACATCTCTTCACTCACATACTCATGCTCGTGCATCGGGATACCTCCCCCGTGTGGAAAACAAGTCTGGACCCACTATACCCGAGCAGCCGTTGCGCCACGCAAAGAGGCGCGTTATAGTCGTTATGTTTCAGGGCGGGGTGCAATTCCCCACCGGCGGTAAATGCGCGGCAAGACCCCTTGCCCGGCGCATGAGCCCGCGAGCCGCCGCGCGCGGCCGACCCGGTGCGATTCCGGGGCCGACGGTATAGTCCGGATGGAAGAAACGGAAGGTCTTTCCATGAACAACGCTATCGATACCCGCAAGATCGCCCTCGCCGCGCTCTTCACCGCCGCCTCGCTCATCCTGAGCCTGGTGCAGATCCCCATCTTCCCCATCGCCCCGTGGCTCATGTACGACCCGTCCGGCATCGTCTGCCTCATCGCCGCGCTCGCCTTCGGGCCCAAGCTCGGTGCGGCCGTCGCCATCATCTCCTGGCTGCCCCGCGTCTTCCTCGACCCGTTCGGCGCGCCCATGGGCATGCTATCCACCTGCGCGTTCATCATTCCCGCAGCCATCATCTACCTCAAGGGCGGGCGCTCCCGCAAGGCGTCCGTCGCCGGCATGATCGCGGGCGCGGCGCTCTCCATCGCCGTCTCGTGCGCCATGAACCTCGTGGTGACGCCGCTGTACACCGCCATCGCCGTCGAGGACGTCGCCGCCATGATCATCCCCGTGCTGCTCCCCTTCAACACGCTGAAGATGGTCATCAACGTAACGGCCGGCCAGGTGCTACTCGCCCCGTGCATGAACGTGCTGAAGAGCCGCGAGGTCGCGTGACGGTGGCGAAGATGACCGCGGCGAACTCGTCCGCGCCCTCGGATACGAAACGTCCCGCGCGACCCGCACGGAATATCTCGCCTGCGCAGATCGAGCTGCACGGCGTCCACGCCGCCTACCCCGGCGCGCGAACCGAGGCGATCGCCGGTATCGACCTCGAGATCCCCGCAGGTCAGTATGTGTGCGTCTTAGGCGGCAACGGCTCGGGCAAATCGACCTTGCTGCAGCTCATGAACGCACTTGTCCCGCCGAGCGCGGGCAGGGTGCGCATGTTCGGCCTGGAGACCACCGGGGAGGGGAACCCCATCGCGATCCGCAGCCGATGCGCGAGCGTGTTCCAGCACCCCGAGGACCAGATGGTCACGAGCATCGTGGCCGACGACGTCGCATTCGGCCCCGAGAACCTGTGCGTTCCGCAACCCGAGATCGCGCGCCGCGTCGATGCCGCCCTCGAGGCCACCGGGATGGGCGAATTCGCCCAAAGCGATCCCGCGGACCTCTCCGGAGGGCAGATGCAGCGCGTCGCGATCGCCGGGGCGCTCGCCATGGAGCCCGAAATCCTACTGCTCGATGAACCGTGCGCCATGCTCGACACCCGGGGACGCGCCGACGTGCGCGCCATCATCGGGCGCCTCAGCGCGCGCGGCATCACCATCGTCCATGTGACCCACTTTATGGAAGACGCGATGGACGCCGACCGCGTGATCGTCCTCGAGCGCGGGCGCATCGCGTTTGACGGGCTGCCCGAACAGGCCTTTTCCGACGAGGATCGCGTGCGCGCGCTCGGCCTCGAGGCGCCCTGCGAGCCGCGGCGCATCCTCGACGCCATGAAGGCCCGGTCCGCGGCCTCGCCCGCGATCCCGTCCGCCGCGGTTGACCCCGACCTCGCTTTCCCGGGGGAGCCCAGCGTGGTTTTCGACGGCGTCATGTTCTCCTATGCCGCCGCTCGCAATCCGCGCAAGCGCCGAGGTGGGTTCCTCGGCGGCGGCAAGCGGACCGAAGATGCGCCGCCCATGGCCCCGCTCGCCGTGAGCGACCTCTCCTTCCGGGCGTTCCCCGGGACGCTCACCGCGCTCGTCGGCCGCACGGGCTCCGGCAAATCGACCACCGCCGAACTCGCCTGCGCCCTCAAACTGCCGCTTTCCGGAACCGTCCGCATCTGCGGCGTGGACACCGCGGACCTGAATCGCCGCTCGGACATCCGCCGCCATGTCGGGTACGTCTCCCAGCTACCCGAGCGCCAGCTGTTCGCCGAGACCGTCTTCGAGGACGTCGCCTTCGGCCCGCGCAACCTGGGCCTCTCGGATGACGAGGTGTCCACGCGCGTCCGCGACGCCCTGGCCTCCGTCAACCTCGATCCGACCGACGAGCTGCTCGCGCGCTCGCCTTTCTCGCTCTCCGGTGGGCAGCAGCGCGGGGTCGCCCTGGCGGGCGTGCTCGCCATGCGTCAAGACGTCCTCGTGCTCGACGAGCCCATGGCCGGCCTCGACCCGGCCGGCAGGCGCCATGTGCGCGCGATCCTGCACGACCTCAAGCGCGCGGGCTCCACGCTCATCATGGTCACCCATAGCATGGAGGACGTTGCGGAGCTCGCCGACCAGGTGATCGCGCTCGACCGCGGGCGCACGGTCGCGTCGGGCACCCCGGAGCAGGTCCTTCCCGCCCTGCTGGATGCCGAGGAGGTGAGGGGTCATGGCCCTTCGCGCTAGCATCGGCCAGTACTACTCGGTCGACTCGCCCATCCACCGCCTCGACCCTCGCGTCAAGCTCGTGGCCGCGCTCGCCTTCATGGTGAACTGCTTTTTCGTCGACTCGGCGGCGACGCTTTTGCTCGCGAGCGCGTCCGTCTTCGGCGCCGTCGCACTCGCCCGGGTGCCCGCCCGGCGCCTGCTCGCGCAGATTCGCCCCATCGCCCTGTTCCTGGTCATCACCTCGGTCATCAACCTCTTCCTGGTGCAGACCGGGCCCGTGGCGCTCCAGCTGGGACCCGTCGCCATCCACGCGGACGGCGTGTCGGCCGCGGTTCTCTACACCGTGCGCTTCTTCCTGCTGCTGATGGGCGGATCGCTGCTCACGCTCACGACCACCCCGGTCGCGCTCGCCGACGCCGCCGAGAAGCTCCTCGCGCCTCTCGAGCGCTTGGGGGTCCCGGTCCGACAGGGCACGCTCGTGCTCTCCATCGCGCTGAGATTCGTGCCCACGCTCTCCCAGGAGGCCGAAAACGTCGTCGCCGCCCAGACCGCGCGCGGGGCCGATCTCGAGAACAAGGGCGCCCTGGCGTATGCGCGCGCCTGCGTCCCCCTCATCGTGCCCCTGTTCGCCAGCGCCCTGCGCCATGCCGAGAACCTCGGCCGCGCCATGGACGCCCGCTGCTACACGGGCGGGGCGCGCACGCACTACCACGTCATGAAGATCGACCTCCGCCGTGACGGCGTCGCCTGCGCCGCGCTCGCCCTATACGTCATCGCGCTCGCCCTCCTGCGCCTCACGTGAGAAACCGGGGCGCATGGCGAGACCTGTTGCGCAATTTGCGCCTGTCCCCAATTGCGCCGATCGTCCCTAAGGGCCCTCCACCGAAAAGACGCGCGATGTCCATCATCTGGCGCGGCGGGTGCGGTATTCTAACTACCATATATGTGACGCCACACGCACACCAAATGGAGTTCATCATGTCACACACCACCCCCGGCCGCACCCATGTCGAGGGCGCCGCGCACAGCGCACCCACCTCGCTTTCCCGTCGATCCCTGATCAAGGCCGCACTCGCCGCAGCCAGTGCCTCCGTGATCTTCGGCATTCCCAACCGCGCATACGCCGCGAGCGCCTCACAGCAGACGCTCGACGCCCTGGCGAGCGCTGAGGACAAGCTCGCGGCCGTCGAGGCGGAACTCGACAAGCTCGCCGCCGAGTTCGAGGCCCTCAGCCATGAGCAGGACCTCACCATCTCGAAAATCGAGGGCGTTCAGGCGCAGATCGACGAGACCCAGGCCCAGATCGATGCCAAGCAGGCCGAGCTCGAGGCCAAGCAGGACGTGCTCTCCCGCCGCGTGTCCAACAGCTACAAGGAGGGCGGGACCAACATCCTGACCCTGCTCATGGCCTCGGAATCATTCGAGGAGCTGCTCACCAACAGCCGATACATCGAGAAGGTCAACGACGCCGACAAGCAGGTCATCGGCGATATCCAATCCATCCGCGCCGAACTCGAGCAGCGCAAATCCGAACTCGAGGACCAGAAGAGCTCCCTCGAGGCGCTCAAGGAGCAGCAGGCGCAGCAACTCAGCGACATGCAGGCCAAGCAGGCCGAGGTCCAGGAGCTCGTCGCCGGCCTCTCCGCCGATGTCAAGGACCTCATCGCCAAGCGCGACGCCGAATACCTCGCCGCCGTCGCCGAGGAAGAGCGCCAGCGCCAGGAGCAGCAGAAGCACCAGCAGGGCGCCGGCGGGTCGTACGTCCCCAGCACCGGTAACGTGTCCGGCCCCGTCAAGTCGCTCGAGCGCGTCCTTTCCGCCTGCCATGCCGTCCCGAGTCCCGGCACCGGCCTGTGCGCGATGTGGGTTTCCCGCGTGTTCGCCTCCGCCGGCTTCAGCTATGTGGGCGGCAACGCGAACGACATGTACAACCGCTATTGCACGAGCTCCGATCGATCCGCCCTCAAACCCGGCATGATCATCGCCTCCCCCACGCACCCGCACACCGCCGCCGGCCGCATCTACGGTCACGTGGGCATCTACGTCGGCAACAACACCGTCATGGAAAACATCGGCTCCATCCAGGCGACCAACCTGGACAGCTGGATCTCCTATTACGGCGCCACCGTCACACCCCGCTGGGGCTGGATCGGCGGCTGGGTGCTCGGCTAATTCACCCTGCAGGCGCGGCGTCACGGCGCCGCGCTATACTTGTGCTGCATTTTCGCCGAAAGGAGCAACCGCATGACTCAGACCATCGAAGCACAGGACACGTGCGTCCTCGTCACCGGCGGCGCCGGCTTCATCGGATCGCACACCGTCGTTGAGCTGCTTCAGCGCGGCTACCAGGTCGTCATCGTCGACGACCTCTCGAATGCCTCCGCCAAGGTCGAGGACCGCATCAAGACCATCGTCGGACCCGAGGCCGCCGCGAACCTCACCATGCACATCGCAGATGTGAACGACCGCGAGGCGCTCAACCGCATCTTCGATGCCCACCGCATCGACCGCGTGATCCACTTCGCCGGCTACAAGGCCGTGGGCGAGTCCGTCTCCAAGCCCATCGAGTACTACAGCAACAACATCGGCAACACCCTCACGCTCGTCGACGTCATGCGCGAGCACGGCTGCAAGTCGATCATCTTCTCCAGCTCAGCCACCGTCTACGGCGATCCGGACAGTCTGCCGCTGACCGAGGAGAGCCCCAAGAAGCCGGCCACCAATCCCTACGGTTGGACCAAGTGGATGATCGAGCAGATGCTCACCGACCTTGCCACCGCCGATCCCGAGTGGAACGTCGTGCTGCTGCGCTACTTCAACCCCATCGGCGCCCACGCCAGCGGCCTCATGGGCGAGGACCCCAAGGGCATCCCGAACAACCTGCTGCCCTACGTGGCGCAGACGGCGATCGGCAAGCGCGAGGCCGTGCATGTCTTCGGCGACGACTACCCCACCCCCGACGGCACCGGCGTGCGCGACTACATCCACGTCTGCGACCTGGCCTCCGGCCACGCGGCGGCGCTCGCCTGGATGAACGGCCGCGAGGGCGTCGAGGTGTTCAACCTGGGCACCGGCCGCGGCACCTCCGTGCTCGAGATCATCCGCGCCTTCGGCGAGGCCTGCGGTCACGAGGTCCCCTACGTGATCGACCCGCGCCGCCCCGGCGACGTGGCCGAAAACTACGCCGATTGCTCCAAGGCCCGCGGCCTCATGGGCTGGGAGGCTCAGTTCGACATCAGCGACATGTGCCGCGATGCCTGGAACTGGCAGTCCCACAACCCCGACGGCTACGAGGGGTAGCGGTCGCCCAGAGCGCGGCGGATCATCCCGCACCGGCGATAGCCCAGCGGAATGACGCCACGCGCAACCATAGGAATCCCGTGCGGGGCGGTCTCGACTGCCCCGTTTTGCTAGCATTGTCCGAGAGAGAACCCCCATGGAAAGGGCTGCACATGAGCGACATGACCGAGCGCGCGGGCGATGCATTCGTCAGGTATCTGAAAGACAGGCTGCCGCTGGTCGAAGACGCCCTGGACGCGACACGCGCCGCGGCGGTCCCCTCGGACATGCCCACCCCTGCGGACGACCTCGAGCGCTACCTGTATGCGCCGCTCGCCCACTTCACCGCCGGCGGCGGTAAGCGCGTGCGCCCCGTGCTCGCGCTTTTGGGCGCCGAGGCCGTGGGCGGGCGCGCTGAGCATGCTCTGTCCTGCGGAGTGGCCATCGAGCTGTTCCAGAGTGCCGCCCTCATCCACGACGACATCGCCGACGCGAGCGAGCTGCGCCGCGGCGAGCCGTGCCTGTACCGCACCGAGGGCCTCGGCCTCGCCATCAACGCCGGCGACCTGGCGCTCACCCGCGTGTTCGAGATCGTCCTTGCCGATGAGTCGCTCCCCGTCGAGCGCCGGCTGCGCGTGCTCGAGGAGCTCGTGCGCATGGAGCGCCACACGCTCGAGGGCCAGGCGCTCGATTTGGGCTGGGCACGCGACGGTCGCTGGAATGTCACCAGCGACGACTACCTCTATATGATCGACGGCAAGACCGCCTGGTACACCGTAGCGAGCCCCTTGTATGCCGGCGCCCTCGCGGCGGGCGCCGAGCCGGACGCCGCAAAGGGGCTCATCGAGGTCGGCCTGCCCGCGGGGCTCGCCTTCCAGCTGCAAGACGACCTGCTCAATCTCGTGGGAGACGCGGATGCCCAGGGCAAGGACTTCCGTTCCGACATCACCGAGGGCAAACGCACCCTCGCGGTGGTCTGGGCGCTCGAGCATCTCGGGGACGAGGAGCGCTCCAAACTCGTCACGCTGCTCGAATCGGGGACTTCCGACCCCTCGCTGCTCGCGCGAGCCGTCGAGCTCATCGAGCTGGGCGGCGGTATCGACAAGTGCCGCGAGCTCGCCGCGGAGAAGACCGCCGAGGCCCAGAAGCGCGCCCTCGAGCTCGCCGCATGCGGCACCATCACGAGCGAGGCCGCCGGCCTGCTCATCTCCATGGCGGATTTCTTCATCAATCGCCGCGCGTAGCCCCGCATTCAGCCTTCGCCAAGCCGATTTTGGCCTTCGCCAAGCTCTTTTGGCAATAAACGTTCGCCAGAGGCGACCCTTCATTCTCAAATCCTCGGGAAACGAAAAGGAAGGGTCGCCTCTGGCGAACGTTTTGAGCATGCATCAAGAGCCTCACCGTCCAACGGGCTTCCATCCTGACCCAAAATGCCCCCAGCATGCCCGGCGCTCGGGGCAAACGCCCCCCAATACCCTGTGGGAGACACACCCCTCCCAACATGCGCACGAGCCGCGCGAACAAGGACCCGCGCTAAGCACCCGTGCTTCTCACCGCGTGCGGCTGCGCAGGCGTCGATACATCAGGCCGCCCACCGCCAAGAGAAGCGCTGACGCCACCAGCGCGCATGCGACCAGCGGCCAATTGCCGGAGCCGACCGCAGATGCCGTGATCGTCGAGGTCACGATGGAGGGGATGCGCCCGAACGTGGCGATCAGGACGACCGGCAGGAAGCGCATGTTCGTAAGCCCGGCAAAATACGTCAGGAAATCCTTGGGCGTGCCGGGGATCAGGAACACGACGAGCATGATAAGCTCGAGGCGCTTGGCGCTCTTCAGCCAGGAGAAGCGGTCGAACAGCGAGCGGTCGAAGAACAGGCCGACGAGTCTCCAGCCCCAGCGACGAGTCGCCCAGTAAATCGCCGACGTCGCCAGCCCCGAGGCCACCAGGCACAGGGCCGTCCCCTCCCAGAGGCCGAACGCGTATCCACTGGCGAGCTCGACTGGCTCACCGGGCAAAAACGCCAAGAGCACCTGCACGATATTGATGCCGAGCATCGTCAGCCGACTGGCGAAAGCATGGTCGGATACAAACGCGCGAACGGCGCGCGCGTCGGCGAGCCATGCGAGCAGTCCGGGGAGATATTCCCAGCAGAGGAGCGCAGTGACGGCGGCAGCCGCGACCAAGCCGATGAGCACGCGACGACGCAGGGCCTTGCGGCGAAGCTCGATTCCCGAGTCCTCGCCAATGGGCTCACAGGTCTTAGCGGCTGCGGTGGAACGCACCTCCTCAGCGGCATCCTGCGCAGTTTCGGCGCGATCGCGCTTCCAGGCCTCGGCCAGCTTCTTGACGTCAAGCTTGCGCGCCGCACCGCCGCATGCCACAGGCTGTTGCGGAAGCAGGGCGTCCATCTCCATGGGGGACTCACCCTCGGTCTGCATTCTCATCATCGCGGCACCTCCTACGTTCCGTGCGAGTTAAGTGTCGCAAGGGGGTGTCTACGTTTTGTCGACCAGCGATGACAATTACGTAAGCCTTAGGCATTCCTAAGTATTTCTTTACAGATGGCATGAGTTGCCCCGCCATGCGGGCGCGTACTCACGGCAGAACCTCGCCGCGGGAGCCATCCTCAACCTTGGCGGGACCCTTGCTGCGGGAACCTCCCTCACCTCGCTAGAAAACGCCCTCCCGGTCGGGCCGGACATCGAAAGTCGCGATGACCCGCGCGCCGCCCGACTCCGCGTTCGCGAGAGCGATTCGGCCCCCGTGAAGTCCGCACAAGACGCTCGATACATTGAGACCCAGGCCGAAGTGCTCCGCCGATTTATTCTCACTGAAAAACGGGTCACACCCGCGCCTGAGCGCCTCGGGGGTAAATCCAGGGCCGTCGTCGGTAACGACAACGGTGAGAACGCCCGCTTCGACCATCATGTCGAATGCCACGCGCGTCGATGCATGCGCACAAGCATTGCTCAACAGATTGTCGAGCACCTCCTCCACCAAGGGAAGATCGAGGAAGATGGGTGCAGTGGAATGACCGACCGCCGCGGAATCCGACCCGCCAATTGCATCGGGCACGGGCGCGCCAGCTGCCTCTGCCACCGACACGGAAGCCTCCTCTGATGCCGACATGGAAGCCTCCTCGGCCATAGATGGCTGCTCCAGCTTCAGACCGCCGCCGCGCGCGGCGATAACCCCGGACACATGGCGGTCCAGCTCCTCGCGCAGGTCGCCAAGCGCAAGCGCCTCCCGATCGACCGGGCGGTCCTCCAGCTTGGTGAGGCCGCCCATGGAAGCCGCGTACCGCTCGAGGCGCGCCACCTGGGCGGAAAGCGCGTCGAGCGACGAGGGGTCGAGCGCGCCGCCGCGGTGCAGGCGCATCTGGGCCATCTCGACCGTGCCCTTGAGCACGGTGATGGGCGTGCGCAGGTCGTGCGCGAAGGCGGCGTTGAGGCGCCGCCGCGACTCCGCCGTGCGCCACAGTTCTCGCTGGGCCTCGAGCAGCGACGCGCGCATGTGCTCGAGCGTCTCCGACAAACGTCCGAGCTCGCGGCCGCGCACACGGTCGATGGAGAAATCCAAGTCCTGCCCGGCGATGCGATCGGCGGCGTGGGCGAGCTCACCGAGCGGCCCGGCGATATGCACCCGGTAGAAGCGGCGGAATGTGAGCAGGCCCAGGCCACCGTATGCGAGGACGGGCGCAAGTCCCGTGGCAAGCGTGAGGATCCACGGCATCAAGCTCGCGGGAGGCTGCGACGCCGCATAGTAAGCCGTATTCGAAACCAATCCCTCGCCGAACGTCTCCTCGAGATCCGCCCCGGTCATCGACTCGAACAACTCGACGCTCTGCGCACGGCCCTTGCGGCTCAACTCGTCATATCGGGCGAGATTGTCCGCGGAGATCGTGCTGTTCACCTCCAGAATATCCTCCTGCGGATACCCCTCGTTGTAATTCAGCCCCCAATCGTATAGCTGGACTTGGCCGCTGCGGACCAGGTCCACGGTTGCATACAACGAGCTGATAGTGCGTCCGCCATCCGGGACATAATCGCTTCCAGTCCCCCAATCGCCCGTCGCGATGAAAACCGCATACGGCCCGTCGCCTGGCAAGTCGAGCTCTGAGGCGGGCAGCAGCTCCCGTGTGTTCGGATCATAGATATACGGGCCCGAATCGATTGGGCCGCGTTGGGTCAAGCCGTTGTCGAGCGTCACCTCGAGTTCGTAGTACCCATTGTTCCAGGCTGAGAGCACCTCGATAAGCCCGAGCGACGCGGCAGTCGCAACCGCAAGGTACCCGGCCAAATACACCGTGAAGGTCACGCCGAGCGGACGTGTGCGCCACCACACGCGCAAGCGCTCGCGCCTGGAAAGCCGCTTCAGGGCCTCGCGCTCGCGCTTGCGGGCGGCGCGGCGTTCGCGGCGTTCGCGGCGTTCGGCACGACGCTCGTGGCGCTCTTCATCGCCCCCGGTCACTTGGCCACCCACTTGTAGCCCACGCCCCACACCGTCTCGATGGGATCGTCCGCGACCCCGGCGGCGGCGAGCTTGTTGCGGATGCGGCGCACATGCTCGCGCACCTGCGACGGGTCGCCCGCGGCGTCCCAACCCCACACGCGCTCGTATATGGCATCGCGGTCGAACACCTGGCCCGGACGCTTGCTGAGCAGCGCGACGATATCGAACTCGAGTTTGGTGAGGTCGACGAGAACGCGCGGGGACGCGCCGCCCCCGGCTGTCGACGGCTCGGCAGCGCCCTCCACGGCCTCGCTCCCCACCTCGCCGGCACTGGATTGCGCCTCGACCGTCCGCTGCTTGTAGTCAATCGTGAGCTCCCGGAAGAACCGGACCGCGTTCTCACGCTCACGCACACGGCCCTCGCGAGCCATATGCGCGGCAACGCGACGACCGAGCACCTCGAGCGAGAACGGCTTCATCACGTAGTCATCGGCGCCGACCGCAAAACCGTCGAGCTGGTCGGCGTCCTCGACACGCGCCGTGAGAAAGATGATCGGGCAGCTCATATGTTCACGCACGCGGCGGCACACCTCGAAACCGTCCATGCCGGGCATGTTCACGTCCAACAACATGATGTCGGGGGCGGCGCCGACCGAGGCCGCCGCGAGCGCCTCGGGACCGCTGTTCGCACATGTGACGTCGTAACCCTCCATGCGGAAGTACTCGGCGAGCATATTCGCGATATCGACCTCGTCATCGACGACCAGCATGCGCATGGCGCTCTCCCCCATCTTCGCCCAGCCTCACATCGGGGCATCATCCCATCATTTCCCTCACGCCATTTTCCTCCATATCTGTCTACGATTTGTCGATATGGATAAAATGCCATTCCACCGCACGGGGAGCCGGTCAGTTTCGATTCGATCAGAACAACAAGTTATTAGACACCCTGTTATCAGCTCTTTTTCACTCCTATCTACCTGCAGTTTTCTAAAACTTGTTTAATTATAGGGAGAGGCAATCTGACAGAGAATTTATTATTTGACCCCTCCATGAAAGGAGATTGCATGAGAACGATCGTCGTTGGGGACATGCATCAGAAGCAGCGTCTGATTTTACCCATCGTGGATGGCGCCACGGGGCTCCTCGGGGCCAAAAGGGTCGTGCTGCTCGGGGATTACTGCGACGACTGGAGCCCCGACAGGGAAACGACCGATGCGAGGCGCCTGGTTGAGGGGTTGGAACATCAGGCAGATTGGGTCGATCGTGCGCGTGGGCGCGGGATACAGGTCGATGTCCTGCTCGGAAACCACGATATGCAGTATCTCATCGAGCGGCAGGGGCCGGGCACCAATCTGAACTGCATCATCCCCGTCCAACGACTGCTCATGCAGATGAATGCGCGCATGGCCGCCGTCGTTGACGGATGGCTCGCCACACACGCCGGACTTACCAGCCAATTCGCCGACATCGTTCTCGAGATCGGCGAGGGGGCAGCGCGTTCCGCCGAGCCCACGTACACCGCCGAGCCCCCATACACCGCTGAACCCCCGTACACCGCTGAGTCGCTTTCCGATATCCTCAACGCCCTGTTCGACCGCGCGCTGACCGAGATGTCCGAGCACGGCGACGACGAGGGGCTCTTGCTGCTCAACCTTTGCGGCCCCGGCAGGGGCGGCGCGTGCATTCCCGGGCCCCTATGGGCATCGACCAGCGAGCTGGCGATTCTCGGGATGCCGCATCTCAACCAGATCATCGGGCACACGCCCGTCGATTCCGTACGGGAACTCGAGGAGCAGGGGTTCCGCGGCGAACGATACGTTGCCTGCGACACGTTCTCGACCGACTTCGATTTCCGCCCGCTTGGCGACGGGAGCATCCTGCTCGTCGACGACGAGACGCACGAGATGCGAGCCGTGACGCCCGGGGAAGTAGACTGCGATTGGACAGGGGCGCGCTGATGCAATGCGCCCGGCGCGACCGGCGAAGTAAAGGAGATGCCATGGGAAATGCATCAAGTCCCACATTCCGAGAGTTTCTCGATCTGCTTATTTCCGTCACCCCGGAACCGGCGCTGAAGACCGATAAATTCAAAGCCGCGTGGGACGCGGCAACGAAAGAGCTTGATGAAATAATCGATAAGCTCAAAGGGAATGGGGGCGATGCGGTTCTCATCGATGAGCGCGACGCCAAGGTGCGCAGACTCATCGCATTGATCCGAACAGACCTCCGCGACAGCCATCTTTTTAATGACACAGAACTTCAAAAGCAAGCTGGCAGCACCGCGCTCAGCGATTATGGGCGTTTCCTCGAAACGGATTCCGCAACGCAATCAAAGTACGCCGGCCATAACTGCGATGGAATTGCGTGGGGTGCACAGAGCGAGATGCTTCCTCCTCCCGTCACCAGCAGGAGCATGGAATTCCCCGGCGGCGCCACCGACGGCCACCCCTATGCCAGCTGCTGGGACCACGCCATCACGAACCTCGTTTGCAAGACCTGGGGATACTCAAAAATCTCGTACCTGAAAACGCCGTGTGCCGACAAGCTCGTTTCGGGACGTACCTATAAACCAAAAGACAAGAGCATCTTTCTCGCACTCATGCTTGGAGTCCACAAATCTCCTGGGGCCAATTGGCTCAACGTCGGAGCTAGCGATGTGGTGCAGGGATACGTCACCTTGTATCGTGCCCAGCAGGCTGAACGAGAGCCGGCCTCCCCACCGTCATCGTAAGAAGTCGATATGAGCTTATGAACGATTGCCGAGGGGCAGCCTGGAAATGCCCGGCGTTTCCGCAGGTAGATCGTCGTGCAAAAATGGAGCTTATGAACGGACCGTTCATAAGCTCCTATTTCTGCCGGCAGAATCGTTCATATCCTCAGAAGATGCGACGGAGCCCGCCACCTACCGCCCGCCCGCCACGCATGGCACAACGGCAGACAGAAGCGCGCTCAGAAACACGGCACGGCACCAGCACCGAAACGCGACAGCCAGCACTGAAACGCGGTACAGAACCGCGCTACTCGGCGGCGGCACCGCCGAACACAGCGCCGTCGACATCGTCGCGCTCGATGGCCGCAGCGCCCTCGGTGTCGATCGGGCCGAAGCCCTCGAACCCGTACCCAGCGTCATCAGCCGCGGCGATATCGGTCGCAGCGCCGGCCGCCACATCGGTCGCGGCACCGGCCGCAGCATCGGCCGCAGAACCAGTCGCAGCGCCGGCAGCAGCGTCGGCAACGACCTCGCCGCCGACGGCCGCGCCGTCCTCTCCGCGCAGGCTCATGACGAGGCTCGCGAGGGCGGAAACCGTGCCCGGAAAATCCGGCGGGGTCTGGTCGGCATGCAGATACGCCCAATTCATCATGAAGGATGCGGAGGAAAGCGCACCGATCGCGAGGGCGTCATCGGGGCAGGAAACCTCGACGTCGAACAGGCGCTCGTCGCCCATCACGCCACGGGTGCGCCCGCTCGAGATGCCGTCGACGAGGCCGGTCTCGTTCATGATCTCGACCGTGAGATGCTCGAGCAGGTGCGCGAGCTCGGTATGGCCCATGCAATCCTGGAACTTGGAGCCCGCATCGCCCAGGCACATGTGCTCGGCGATGGCGGGGGCGAGGTAGTACACGCGCGCGGTGGCCTCGACGTCCTCGGACGTCATCAGCGGCATGCCGGGATTCACGAGCACGCGGGCGGTCAGCTTTTTGGGTCCCACCGTGACCTTGAGGATGTTGAACAGATCGGCCATGGCCTCTACCTTTCTCATCGGCGCCCGAATGGCGCTGATCGGCTACATCGCAACGGGGCGGCATCGGCGCGCCCAGCAGGCACCGCGCTTACCGGGCATCCAAGCACCGGCGCGCCCAGCAAACACCGCGTTTACCGGCATCCGAGCACCGGTACGGCGCACACATCCGAGCGCGAGCACGGCGCGCTCGCCCTGCGGCTCGCACCCCACCGGCGACGCATCGCCCCTACTCGCCCTGACCGGGATCGTACTCGGGCGTGAGGTCGTCCGGGGAGATGTTCGCTCCCGCGCGCACCGAGCGCGATCGCGCGGCGTTCTCCTGCACGTGTTCGCGAATCGCGCGCTCCACACCGGAACGCACATCCGCGGCGCGCTCCTCCTCGGTGGGCTTGGGCTCCTCGAGGGGGGCGATCACGCGGATGAGCGAGATGCGCTGCCCGCGCATGGACTGCACTTTGAACTTGTACCCATCGGCCTCGAAAACCTCGCCGATATCGGGCAAGGAATCGCACAGGTCGAGGATCCAACCGGCGATGGTCTCGTACTCGTCGCTCTCCTCGATGGGCCAGCCCAGCTCGATCGCATCGTCGCACGGAAAGCGGCCGTCGACCAGCCACTCACGACGGGAGAGACGCGTGAGATACTTGTTGTCGGGGTCGAACTCGTCCTCGATCTCGCCGACGATCTCCTCGACGATGTCCTCGATGGTGATGATGCCGGCGGTGCCGCCGTACTCATCGACCACCACGACGATCTGGTCGTGCGCGGTCTGCATCTCGGAGAGCAGCGGCAGGATGTCCTTGGTGTCGGGGATGAAGGTCGCGTCGCGCATGAACTCGGACACGGGACGGTCGGCCTCGTCGCCCATGGCGGGGCCGATCAGGTCCTTGATGTGCGCGATGCCCACGACGCCGTCCTGGTCCTCGTGAAACACCGGCATGCGGGAGTAGCCGGTCTGACGCATGAGGTCCATGACCTGCGCGACGGTCTGGACGTCCTCGGCCATGGTCACGTCGACGCGCGGCACCATGACCTCGCGCGCGGAGGCGTCGCCCAGGTCGAAGACCTCGTGGATGATGCGCTTCTCCTCCTCGAGCAGGGTGTCCTGCTCGTTGATCATGTAGCGGATCTCCTCCTCGGAGACGTTCTGGCGGTCGTCGGCGTTCTTGATGCGCAAAACGCGGGCGATGCCGTCGGCGGAAGCCTGGGTCAGCCAGACGAGCGGGCGCGCGATCTTCTGGAACACCGTGAGCGGCTTGGCCACGCGCTTGGCCATGCCCTCGGCATCGGCCAGGGCGATGCGCTTGGGAACGAGCTCGCCCACGACGATCGACAGGTAGGAGACGGCGAGCGTGATGAGCACGGGCGCCAGGCCGGGGGCGACCATGGTCAGCGCGTCGATGCCGAAGCCCGACAGCCATTGCGCGAGCGGATCGGACAGGTTGGTGGACGCCACGGCGGAGGACGCGAAGCCCACGAGGGTGATGGCGACCTGGATGGTCGCGAGGAAGTTGCCGGAATCGGCGGCGAGCTCGGCGGCGCGGGCCGCGCGACGGTCGCCTTCTTCCGCCTCGTGGTCGAGCACGGCGCGCTTGGCCGTGGTGAGGGCCATCTCCGACATGGAGAAATAACCGTTGACGATGGTGAGGACGATCGTGGTGATGATGCTGATGGTGATGTCCATAGGGACGGATTCAAACCTCCTGGGTAGGTGTGCGGCTCGAGCGATGTGTAATTGGGGACGGGTGCGAATTACACATCGCGCGATGCGCGCGAATCGATGTGTAATTCGCACCCGTCCCCAATTACACATCCAAAGCTAGATCACGAAGAGGACCACCGCCAAGAACTGAAGCACGCTGCCGGCGAGGACCCACAGGTGAAAGATGCTGTGCATATAGCGAATCTTCTTGAGGACGTAGAACACCGCGCCGACGGTGTAGCACACGCCGCCCGCGGCGAGCAGTGCGAGCGCGGTGGGGTGCAATGCGGCGACGAGTTGCGGCAGGCGGAAGACGACGAGCCAGCCCATCGCGACGTAAATCGCGGCGGCGAGCCAATGGGGCTGCCGCTCGCGCATGAACGCCTCGAACAACACGCCCGCGACGGCGATCGCCCACACGACGACGCAGAGCGCGATGCCGCCGGCATCCGCGAGCGTGATGAGGCAAAACGGCGTGTACGTACCCGCGATGAGCAGGTAGATGCAGCTATGGTCGATCACGCGGAAGACGCGCTTGGCAGCCGGGACGGCGATGGCGTGATACAGCGTGGACGCGAGGTATTCCAAGATGAGGGCGATGCCGAAGATGATCGCGCTGGCGAGCGACGCGGGATGGGAGCCCGCGATGGCGGCCTTCACGATCATGACGACGAGCGCGGCGATGCCCAAGGCGACGCCGATGCCGTGCGTGATGGAGTTCGCGATCTCCTCCCCCAGCGTGTATTGGGGCGCCAAGCGACGCTTGACCGTGCGCGCCGCGGCCTTGACGGGCGCGCCGACGGAGGCCACCGCCTCCTTCGCAGTCGAACCGGCGGCATGCAGCAAGCGCTGCGCCCGCGATGCCGCGTCGGCGCGCGCTATGGGAACAGGGGCAGCCGCGACATCGGGTCGCGGCGAGAGACTGTCACTTGCGTCGGGCATGGCCTCAGATCGTCCTCCAAAAACAGCTACATTGTTCGTTACTATAGCAAAATGACGTGGTACGCGCGAGAATGCGCACCACGTCACCATGTCCGAAAGGCCGCTCCCCGACCAGTCGGCCCGCCACCCGGACACCCAACCTGCGGGCGCGCCGGCACCGACGGCGAAAGCGCCGGCGGCATCACGCCCGGCCGCCCGCCCGACAAGCGCGCATCCGCCGACCTCACGCCAAACCGAGCTGCTTTTTGACCCCGGTCGCGCGACGACGGCTCACCGGGATGCTCGCATCGGTGCGGCCGAGCCTGAGCTGCATCAAACCGCTCGGCTTGAGAACCTCGACATCGCGCACATCGTCGATATTCACCAGGAAGCTGCGGTGAACACGCAAAAAACCCTCGTTGGCGAGGCGACGCTCGAGTACCGAGATGGATTCGCTCACCAGATACGCCCCCGCCTCGGTGTGCGCCGACGCGTAGTCCGCGCGGGCCTCGATATAGGCGATATCGGTCACGGGGATATACGTGCGCTTGCCGTTGCGCTCGCCCTGGATGCGGCGGACGGGCTCGGCGACCGTCGGTTTGCGCGCGTTCAGCGCGTTCTCGACCTTGTCGAGAGCCTTCTCCAGGCGGTCCTGCTCGACCGGCTTGAGCACGTAATCGGCGGCGTCGAGCTCAAACGCCTCGGCGGCGTACTCGGAAAACGCCGTCACGAACACGATCACCGGCGGCTTTTTGAGCTTCTGCAGCGTGTCCGCGAGCTGGACGCCGCTCGTGCCGGGCATCTGGATGTCGAGGAAGATCACCTCCGGGCCGAAGGCCAAGATCTTCTCGACCGCCTCCGTCGCCCCGCCGGCCTCCCGTATCTCGCCGATGCGAGCATCCTGCTTCAGCAGGTAGTTCAGCTCAGCGCGGATCGGCGGCTCATCGTCCACGATCAACACGCGCCAACTCTGCCCAGCCATGCGTCCTCCCTTATCGCTCGCGAACCGGCACTCATCGCCAAGTTCAAGAGTCTATCCAATATCGTTTCCCAATATGACGAGACCTGCCGCGCACGCCGAGACCCGCCGCGCACGCTCATCGCGCGGAGGGGAGCACGCTGCCCTCGGGCTCATGGGGCTCGCCGATCAAATCGACGGTCACCCGCGTGCCCACGCCCTCCTGCGACTCGACGCGGATTCCCGACTCCTCGCCGAAGAAGAAATGGATGCGCATGAGCACGTTGACGAGCGCCAAACCGCCGCCGCGCTTGATGGAGCCGTCCGCGGTGGTGGGCGCGTCGCGCCTGCTCATCGCCTCCAGCCTGGACTCGGAGCAATCGTCGCCGCGCTCGGAGGCGTTGCCGGGGCCCCTCTCGCCCGAATCGCGCCTCACGTCGAGCAGGCGGGCGAGCGTCTCATCGCTCATGCCGATGCCGTCGTCCTCGACCACGATCTGGACGCCGTCGTCGGTCTCCTCGGAAGACAGCCTGATGGACAGGGGCTCCACCTCGCGCATCGCGTGCTTGATGCAATTTTCCAGCAGGGGCTGCAAGATGAACGGGGGCACGCGGCAATCGAGCGTGCAGGGATCGAGGTCGACGCTCAGCCTGAGCCGCCCCTCGCCGTAGCGCGCCTGCATGAGGTTGATGTAGCGCATGCCCTGGTCGAGCTCGTTCTCAAGCGAGGTGAGCGCGTCGGAGTTCGACAGCGTCTGGCGATAGTAATTCGAGAAGTCGATGAGCAGCGAACGGGCCTTCTCGGGCTCGGTGCGCACGAGCGACACGATGGTGCCGATAGTGTTGAACAGGAAGTGCGGGTCGACCTGCGACTGCAGCGCGCGCAACTCCATGCGGGCGCTCAGGTCCTCCTGGCGCTCGAGCTCGAAACTCGCCAGCTGCGTGGAGATCAGCTCTGCGAAGCCCGTGGCGAGCGCGGTCTGGCGCGCGTCGATGTCGCCGTAGCGCGGGTAGTACAGCTCGAAGGTGCCCATGCAGCGGTCGCGCACGATGAGCGGCGCGGTGATTCCCGCCTGCAGGCGCGGGAAGAAATGCGGCTGGTCGGGGCCGGGCGTCTCCCGGGCGAAGACCTCCATGCGCTCGCTCTCGATGACGCGCAGGGTGCTGTCGAGCACGACGGGCGTCCCCGTGGGGCAGCGGTCCGAGTCCTCGCCCCAGCTCGCGATGACGGCGTTGCCGTCGGTGATGCAGATGGCCGAGGCCAGCGTCTCGGGCAGGATGATCTGGCACGCTCCGAGCGTCGCCTCGGGCGTGAGGCCGTGACGCGTGTAGGCGAAGATCTTGCTGGCGATGCCGAGCGTGCGGTCGGTCGCGGAAAGCGAGAAATCGTCGGGGGTGACGAACACATAGGCGAAGAAGAAGCACAGCAGCACGAGCCCCGCGATGGTGATGACCGCGGGCACCGGGTTGGGGTTGGCGACGAACTCGAGCCCGAGCAGCATGAGCAACATGGGCACGCACATCATCAGCCCGCGAAGCGCCCACTTCTGCGCCTCGCGGAAGAACTTGGTCTGATTCGTCCGCCTCCACGGCTTAAATGGGTTGATCAATGCCCCTCCTATCGACCGCCCCATTCTACCCCCTCGCCACCGCCCGACCTGTGACGGGAAACCGAAGCGTCCACCGGCGCCCATGCGATGGCTGAGCGCAGCGAAGCCGAGCCCGGCGCATCCCCTCAGCCTCCCCGACCTGTGACGGGGCAAACGCAGGGGCCCTCCAACTTTCACCCTTGCGCGATTTCTGAGCGCAGGGGTGAAAGTTGGAGGGCCCCGATGGGAGTGCCCCCGTTACTCGGAGTACTTGTTGCCCTCGCCGAAGGTGCCGGCGTCGACGATCCAGCCGTCCTTCATGATGACGTCCATGTTGTCAACGTTGAGGGTGTGGATGTCGGCGGCGACGTCGCCGTTGACGACCAGCAGGTCGGCGCACTTGCCGGCCTCGAGCGAACCGGTCTCGTCCTCGATGTGGCACATCTTGGCGCCGTTCAAGGTAGCGCAGGTGATGGTCTCGACCGGGGTGAAGCCGATCTTGTCCACGAACTCGTACATCTCCTCGATGGAGCAGGTGCCGTAAGGAGTGACGAAGGAGAAGGAGTCGGAGCCGATGGTCATCACGACGCCGCGCTTCTTGGCCTCGCGCAGGCAGTCGTAGTTGCGCTGGAGCTCCTTCTCGACGAGGGTGCCCTCGTACTTGTCATGCAGCTCGGGCACGTAGACCGGCGGATAGGTGGAGTACCAGGTGGGCAGGAAGGCGATCGTCGGGGTGAAGAAGGTGCCCTGCTCGGCCATGAGGTCCATGGTGCGCTCGTCGATGTCGAAGCCGTGGATCAGCTGCTCGCAGCCGAAGCGGACGGAATCGTAGGCGGCGGCGTGGTTGTTGTAGCAGTGGCTCCACACCGGGATGCCGACCATCTTGGCCTCGTCGATGACGGCCTGGATCTCCTCGGAGCAGTAGTGCTGGTCGCGACCGGAGTCCCAACGCCAGATGCCACCGCCGGTAGCCCAGATCTTGATGGCATCGGGGTTCTCACGCAGGCGACGGCGAACGGCCTTGCGCAGATCCCACGGGCCGTCGACCTGGTCGCCCCAAGGATGGGACTCTTTGTTCTCGAGCTGGCTGCAGTGGTGGGAGTCACCGTGGCCGGCGGTGCGGCAGAAGCCGAGGCCGGTGGCGAGGACGCGGGGGCCCTTGAAGACGCCCTTCTCGATGCAGTCGCGGACCTGGATGCCGAAGCGGCCAATCTCGCACACGGTGGTCAGACCGTGGGTGAGGCAGTCGTAGGCCTGCTTGACGGCGACGGCCTGCTTCTCGAGCAGCGGCTGCATGACCCAGTCGGTGTCGTCGTCGGTGAGGTTGCCGGAGAAGTGCAGGTGGGTGTCGATCAGGCCGGGCATGACGGTCTTGCCGGCGGCGTCGATGACCTCGTAGCCCTCAGGGGTGTCCTGGTGGGCGCCGGCGTACTCGATCTTGCCGTTCTCGTCGACGAGAACCAGGGAGTTCTCGACCGGCTCGGCGCCGGTGCCGTCGATGAGCTTGCCTCCGACGATTGCGTACTTCTTACCCATGTTGTTCCTCCTTATTGGAACCTTTGGATTGGCTATCGGCCCCCGACCGCGCGGGGTACGTGCGCGGTCGGGGAATGCCACAAGAGAAGAGAGGCGCGGCGGGCGCGGTGTATCGTGCACCCGCCGGCAAAAGGGGTTTCGCTACTTGGCGCGGGCCTTGGTGGCGAACATGAGGACCAGGCCGACGACCAGCCAGCCGAGCACGATGGACCACTCAACCATGTTGAGGGAGGCCGGGCTGAAGGGCAGGACGAGCAGGCCGATGATCACGGCGCCGGCGAGGATCGCCAGGAAGATGCCGAACTTGCCGCCGGGGACCTTGTAGGGACGGGGCAGCTCGGGCTCGGTGTAGCGCATCTTCAGGCAGGCCAGGGCGACCATGGTGCAGGAGAAGATGAACGCGAGGGCGGACACGTTGGTCAGCGGGATGAGCATGTTCTTGCCCAGGAACGGACCGATGACGGTGATGACGCCGAGGACCACGCAAGCGAGCTTGGGGGCGCCGGACTTCTCATCGACCTCGGCGAACTTCTCGGGGAGCTGACCCTTGCGGCCCATGGCGAGCATGATGCGGGAGGTAGCGCCGTAGAAGGAGTTCATGGGACCCATGGGCCCGAGGGTGGCGATGACGAGCATGGCCACGTACAGGATCATGTTGATGTTCTTCAGGCAGGCCAGGGCGGGAACGGGCTGGGCCACGAACTCATCCCAGGGCAGGATGGTGCCGAAGGAGTAGATGCAGACCATGTAGAAGCCACCGGCGGCCAGGAGGGCCAAGGTGATGATCTTGCCGAACTTGTTCCAGTTCAGACCCTCAGCGGCCTCCTCGGCCTGCTGCGGGATGGTGTCGAAGCCCGCGTAGAAGAACGGGGTCAGCACCAGGACCGAGACGATGCCCGCGAGCAGGTTGGTGGACTCGGTCTCGGCGACACCGCCGCCAGCGCCAGCGACCTGGGAGAACACAGGCATGGCGTTGTCGGGGGATCCGGTCATGATGGAAACGCCCATGGCAAGCAGCATGCCGCAGAGCAGGGCCTTGGTGAGGAAGGCCTGCAGCTTGGCGGCGGAGCTGGCGCCGCGGAAGTTCAGGAAGATCACGTAACCCGCGAAGGCGAGGGCGATCAGCGTCGGGAACAGGTAGACGTCGGCACCGAGGATGGTGTAGAGCTTGACGGCGCGGAGCCATTCAAGGCCGGGCAGGCTGCCGAACATGTCCGAGACCAGCGTGGAGATGGCGATTGCCTCCCACGGGCACAGGATGCCGTTGCCCAGGGCCAGGAACCAGCCGGTGATGTAAGACGCCGTGTGACCGAAGGTGCGGTCGACGTACTCCACGATACCGCCGGAAACCGGGATGGCGGCAGTGAGCTCGCCGAACACCGCTCCGATGGGCACCAAGGCGATGGCGCCCAAGAGGAATGCGATCATAGCGGGGACGGGACCGCCGCCAACGACCATCCAGTCGCCGACCTGCAGGACCCAACCGGTACCGATGATGGCGCCGAAGCCGATGGTGAAGAAGTTCCACAGCGACAGCGTCTTCTTCATGCCGCCCTGATCGGCAGCAGAAGCGTTGGTATCCGCCATAGCACGCCTCCTTTCTTTTGTTTGGGGCCGAGCACTCGCGGCCGGCCCTCCCCCTCGCGCGCGCCGGGTTCGGCGTGCGCCTTTTCCACGCCCTGAAGAATATTGCCTCCCGATGTGAAGTTTTGCGGGCGGTCGACGTTCGGGATGGGAGCGCGGACGAGCGGACGCCGATTCCAGACGAACGGTCGTCTTGTCGAAAATCCGATCGGCGCCGCATTCCGTTCGCCGCCAGAATCTACCGGTCGCCGCGAGGCGTTCCGCTACCGGCGGCCACGCTCCCGGCAGCCGCGCGCCCGGCGGCCGCGCGCCGGGCAACCTCGCGCCAGGCGGCCACGCGTCCGGCGGCCTCGCGCCCATCAAGGCCCAACAACACCATGCGCCCAGATTTCTGCTGGTAGAATAGATGCGTTTGAGACAATATGACCTGATGCGTCTTTTGACCCGGGAGGCATCGATGGACAATCGATATCGCGACGATGTCCCACGGCGCTCCGTGCGCCTCGCGGGATCGAACGGCGGCGGGGCCCAGGGTGGCCGCCCGCCCCTGCCGCTCGGCGTCAATGAGCGTACGCGCGGAGTCGGGTCTCGCCCGATGAGCGGTCGTCCCTCGGGCGGCGCGACGGCGAACGGGAGCGTTCGCAGGTCGATGAGGCCCGAATTCCGCCCGCCCGCGCAGCCGGGCACCGGCGGCACGCCCGTATACCGGGGGCCCCGGCCTGGACGTCCGGGTGGATCCGCGGGACGCCCCGGGCGCACGGCGGGCCGTGGGGCGCCCGCAGGACGCCAGGCATACGCCGGCGGCCCTCGCACACCCCGCGGAAGCCAGGGGCAGGCCCCTCGCCGGCAGCGCCCCCTGAATGGCAGCTATGCCCACACGCCCTCCCGCCCGCGCCCCGGCATCCCGCGCGGCGGATATCCCGCCGGCCCCTATCGCGGCCATCGCGGGAGCGGCCGCATCTTCTCCCGCCCCACCTGGCAGTCCCTGCTCTTCAGTCCCCGCGGCATCGCGTTGATGCTCGCCCTGGTCGTCATCGGGGTCGGCGGCTTCAGCATCCACAACGCCATCCAGCGCGACAAAGCCGAGGAGGCGGCACGCATCGAGGCGAAGAAGGAGAGGGAGCGGCTCGCGAAACAGACCGTCAGCCCCGCCAAACTCGGAATCACCGCGCTTCCCGCCTCGACGCCCACATCCGAATGGCAGGCCGGAAAGATGCCGCACCTCTACCAGACCGACCCCGTTTGGGCGAGCAAGCCCTACGCTGGCAGCGATGTCCGCACCGCAGCGTGCGGCCCGACGAGCCTCACCATGGTGTACGTCTACCTCACCGGAAAGACCGACCTCGATCCGGCGAGCATGGCGGCCTTCGCCGACGAACACAACTTCGCCCCGACGGGGGCCACGGAGTGGCGGTTCATGACCGAGGGCGCCTCCATGATCGGCATCAGGTCGACTTCGGTCTCTCCGAATCGCGCGAGCATCACATCGGCGCTCAAGTCCGACAAGCCGATCATCTGCAGCGTCTCCGCCGGAGACTTCACATCCATCGGTCACTTCATCGTGCTGAAGAGCATAGATGAGCGCGGTATGGTCGAGGTCTATGACCCCAACAGCCCCTTCAACAGCGCCAAGCTCTGGCCGGTCGACAAAATCCTCGCACAGGCCGACGCGCTGTGGTGCTTCTTTCTGTAACCCCCCCATGCAACCCGGCGCGCCGGCCGCACGTCTCGATATGAAAAGACGCCCCGGGGCAGTAAACCGGGGCGTCAAGGAGAGGGAGGCTCCATATGCGGACGACGCGATACGGGGATTGCGCCGTCCATGGTGTTCACCGGATGCCCGGCCGACGCGAGACGCCTGCCGGGCATCCAAGTGAAAGTCGGAGGCTATTAACCGACGATGCGGGTGCCGGAGAGACCGGCCATGGTCTCGGCGGCCTTGTCCAGGGCGCCGATGATGCAGGTGCGACCCTTGCGAGAGCGGGCGAACTTGATGGCGGCGCGGACCTTGGGCTCCATGGAGCCCTTGCCGAACTGACCCTCGTCGGCGAGACGCTCGGCCTCGTCGGCGGTGAGCTCCTCGAGCTCCTGCTGATCGGGCTTGCCGAAATTGATGGCGACGTGCTCGACGGCGGTCAGAAGGAACAGGACGTCGGCGGAGCAGTCCTCGGCGAGGAGCTCGCCGCCCATGTCCTTGTCGATGACGGCGGCGACGCCCTTGTAGCAGCCCTTGTTCTCGTAGTCGCGGACGACGGGGATGCCGCCGCCGCCGCAGGCGATGACGATGAACTCGTTGTCGAGCAGATTCAGGATGGAATCGGCCTCGACGATCTTCTTGGGCTCCGGGGAGGCCACGACGCGACGCCAGCCACGGCCGGAGTCCTCGACGAAGGTCATCTCGGGGTTCTCGGCCATGATCTCCTTGGCCTGCTCCTCAGTGTAGAAGGGGCCGATCGGCTTGGTCGGGTTGGCGAAGGCGGGATCGTCCGGGTCGACCTCGATCTGGGTGACGACGGAGGCGGCGTGCCAACGCTTATAGCGCTTGTGCATCTCGCGGCCGATGCCCTGCTGCAGGTGGTAGCCGATGTAGCCCTGGGACATGGCGCCGCACTCGGGCAGGTCCATGGAGGGGGTGCCGATGGCGTCGTGCGCGGCGGCGAAAGCGTTCTGGATCATACCGACCTGCGGGCCGTTGCCGTGGGTGATGATGATCTCGTTGCCCTGCTCGATGAGGCCGAGCAGCGCATGGGCGGCGTGGCCGACCTTCTCGATCTGCTCTTCGGGGGTGTTGCCGAGGGCGTTGCCGCCGAGGGCGACGACGATGCGATCGGGCTTGCCGAGGGGCTTGGACATAACTGCCTCTTTTCTTCTCGTTTTGCTGGTAATTAATATTCACCAGCAGACGTACTTTATGCAATATACCCTCCCAGGCACAGTCGGTTAACAATGTTTTCAACTGTCTTGGTGAACGGACGATTATTGGCGATAAACGTTATATCCCAAGGGTAACGGCATAGTTTGACCACATTGCTCAAACGGTTTTGCGAATGTCTGAACTGCATACACTTCCTGCCGATTTAGCTTGTCTATGCAATTCTATACAAGAATGGGGATGAATATGCGCGGCTGTTATTGCAGTGGAGTGACTTCGGATCCGCCAGATCCCGGTACGCCTGACGGCGCGCGCCGCAGCGCCTCCCAAAAGACGCGCCCGGCGCAATCGAGAACCCGGGTGCGACCGCATGTTTTCACAGCCTTGATCATTCGAGATGCAACCGAAGTCACGTGCGACGCAGCCAAAACGTGACTTCGGTTGCATCTCGAATTCGAAACTCGGAGTCGTCGCCTCAATTGCATCTCCCCGCATAACGAAAGCATCCCCACCGGAAATAATTCCGACGGGGCGCAGTGGGCGTCGCATGCCTCGATAGGGCGTCACGCGCTTGGCACAACAACGGGCCCCGAGGCGTTGCCCCCGGGGCCCGTGTCACCCTGCGGTGTTGGGCGTTGCGCGCGGAAATCCAATGCGGCCCCGCGCAGCCCGGTCTCACCCGCTACTCGTTGTAAAGCGTCTTCAGCTTCAGCAGGTGCTGGTAGCGATCCATCGCGGCGGCCTCGTTGGCGGCGAAGAGCTCCTCGGCGCGCTCGGGGAACGCGGTGGTGAGGCTCGCGTAACGGGCCTCGTTCATGAGGAACTCCTGGTAGCCGCCGGCCGGCTCCTTGGAGTCGAGGGCAAACTTCTTGCCCTCGGGGGCAGCCGGGTTGTAGCGGAACAGGTTCCAGTACCCGCAGTCCACGGCCTTCTTCATCTCGGCCTGGCAGTTCTGCATGCCGCCCTTCTTGATGGAGTGCATCTCGCAGGGGCTGTAGCCGATGATGATGGACGGGCCGTCGTAGGCCTCGGCCTCGTGGATGGCCTTCAAGGTCTGAGCCGGGTTGGCGCCCATGGCGACCTGCGCCACGTAGACGTAGCCGTAGCTCATCGCGATCTCGGCGAGGCTCTTCTTCTTGATGTTCTTGCCCGCGGCGGCGAACTGGGCGACCTGGCCCAGGTTAGAGGCCTTGGAGGCCTGGCCGCCGGTGTTGGAGTACACCTCGGTGTCGAACACGAAGACGTTGACGTTGTTGCCGGAGGCGAGGACATGGTCCAGGCCGCCGAAGCCGATGTCGTAGGCCCAGCCGTCGCCACCGAAGATCCAGAAGGACTTCTTGGTGAGGTAGGCCTTGTCGGCCAGGATCGCGCGGGCCTTGTCGCAGCCGCAGGCCTCGAGCTGCTCGATGTAGGCGGCAGCGGCGGTCTTGGAACCCTCGACGTCGTCGCGGGAGTCGATCCAGGCCTGGGCGGCGGCCTTCAGCTCGTCGGTCGCGCAGTCGGAGGCCATGAGCTCCTCGGTCTGGGCGACGAGCTTGCCCTGGACGGCCTTGTAACCGAGCTCGAGGCCGAGACCGTGCTCGGCGTTGTCCTCGAACAGGGAGTTGTTCCACGCCGGGCCATGGCCGTTCTTGTCGGTGCAGAACGGGGAGGTCGCGGCCGGGTTGCCCCAGATGGAAGAGCAGCCGGTGGCGTTGGAGATGAACATGCGGTCGCCGCAGACCTGGGTCACCAGGCGCGCGTAGGCGGTCTCGGCGCAGCCGGCGCAGGAGCCGGAGAACTCGAGCAGGGGCTGCTTGAACTGGCTGGACTTGACGTTGTTGCCGATGAGCTCGGGCTTCTCGGCGACGTTGGCCACGCAGTAGTCGAAGGTCTTCTGCTCCACGAGCTCGCCCTCGGCGGGAACCATGGTGAGCGCGTCCTTGGGGCAGACCTTGGCGCAGTTGGTGCAGCCCATGCAGTCGAGCGGGCTGACGGCGATGGCGAACTTGTAGCCGGTGTCCTTGGGGATCTTCACATCCAGCATGCGCATGGTCTCGGGCGCCTCGGCGACCTCGTCCGCGTTGAGCGCGAACGGGCGGATGGTGGCGTGCGGGCACACGTAGGCGCACTGGTTGCACTGGATGCACTTGGTCTCATCCCAATGCGGGACCATGACGGCCACGCCGCGCTTCTCGAACTGGGAGGCGCCCAGCTCGAACTGGCCGTCGGCGCAGTCCTTGAACGCGGAGACGGGCAGGGAGTCGCCGTCCATGCGGGCGATGGGCTCCATGAGCTCCTTGACCTGCTTGGCGATCGCCGTCTTCTCCTCGTCGGAAAGGACGGAGGCGGCGTCGGCGTCGGCGGCGTCGGCCCAATCGGCGGGCACGTCGAACTTCACGAAGGCGGTGGCGCCGGCGTCGATGGCCTTGTGGTTGGCCTCGACGATCGCCTCGCCCTTCTTGGCGTAGGACTTGGTGGCCGCCTCCTTCATGTAGCGGATCGCGTCCTCCTGCGGCAGCACGCCGGCCAGGGCGAAGAACGCGGACTGCAGCACCGTGTTGGTGCGCTTGCCCATGCCCACCTTGGCGGCCAGGTCGATGGCGTCGATCAGGTAGACGTTGATGTCGTTCTTGGCGATGTAGCGCTTGGCGTTGGCCGGCATGTGGGAGGCGAACTCCTCGGGCGTCCACTGGCAGTTGACCAGGAAGGTGCCGCCGGGCTTGACGTCGCGCACCATCTTGAAGCCCTTGATGATGTAGCTCGGGTTGTGGCAGGCCACGAAGTCGGCCTTGTTCACGTAGTACGGCGAGCGGATCGGGGAGTCGCCGAAGCGCAGGTGCGAGGTGGTGACGCCGCCGGTCTTCTTGGAGTCGTACTGGAAGTAGGCCTGGACGTACTTGTCCGTGTGGTCGCCGATGATCTTGATCGAGTTCTTGTTGGCGCCGACCGTGCCGTCGCCGCCGAGGCCCCAGAACTTGCACTCGATGGTGCCCTCGGCTGCGGTGTTGGGGGCATCCGGGTCCATGGGCAGGGACAGACCGGTGACGTCGTCCTCGATGCCGATGGTGAACTCGCGCTTGGGAGCGTCGGACTTGAGCTCCTCGAAGACCGCGAACGCAGCCGCCGGCGGCTCGTCCTTGGAGCCGAGGCCGTAGCGGCCGCCGGTCACCACGAGGTCGGAGCGGCCGGACTCGTACAGGGCGGAGACGACGTCCTGGTAGAGCGGCTCGCCGATGGAGCCGGGCTCCTTGGTGCGGTCGAGCACGGCGATCTTCTTGACGGTCGCGGGCAGTGCGGCCACGAAGTCCTCGACGGACCACGGGCGGTACAGGCGGACCTTGACCAGGCCGACCTTCTCACCGTGGGCGTTCAGGTAGTCGATGACCTCCTCGAGCGTGTCGCAGAAGGAGCCCATGCACACGACCACGCGGTCGGCGTCATCGGCGCCGTAGTAGTCGAACAGGTGGTAGTTGGTGCCGAGCTTGGCGTTCACCTTGTCCATGTAGGACTGGACGATGGCGGGCAGGGCGTTGTACGCGCCGTTGCATGCCTCGCGGTGCTGGAAGAAGATGTCGCCGTTCTCGTGGCTGCCGCGGGCGTGCGGGTGCTCCGGGTTGAGCGCGTGGTCGCGGAACGCCTGGACGGCATCCACGTCGCACATGTCCTTGAGGTCCTCGTAGTCCCACACGGCGACCTTCTGGATCTCGTGGCTGGTGCGGAAGCCGTCGAAGAAGTTGACGAACGGCGTCTTGCCGGTGAGCGCGGCGAGGTGGGCGACGGGCGAGAGGTCCATGACCTCCTGGACATTGCCCTCGGCGAGCATGGCGAAGCCGGTCTGACGGCAGGCCATGACGTCGGAGTGATCGCCGAAGATGTTGAGCGCGTGGGTGGCGACGGTACGGGCCGAGACGTGGAAGACGCTCGGCAGGCCCTCGCCCGCGATCTTGTACATGTTCGGGATCATGAGCAGAAGACCCTGCGACGCGGTGTAGGTGGTGGTGAGCGCGCCGGCGCCCAGGGAGCCGTGCACGGCGCCGGCGGCGCCCGCCTCGGACTCCATCTCGACCACGTTCACGGGCGTGCCGAAGATGTTCTTCTTGCCCTGAGCGGCCCATTGGTCGACATGGTCGGCCATGGGGCTGGACGGCGTGATGGGATAGATTCCCGCCACCTCGGTGTACGCGTACGAAACGTACGCAGCGGCCTCGTTGCCGTCCATAGACTTGAACTTGCGATCTGCCATATACCCCTCTCCTCTCGAACTAGGTATATAAGGCACCGGGACCAGGCGGATCCCGGGTTATATATGAGAACGGTCCCGTTGCGGCGCTTGCGAATCACTCCGCAGCTTGAACACGGACCTTCCCCATAACTCCTCCGCGCGGCATGACAAAGCGCCACGCATGTTCGCGCGTCAATTCATTGTACCCCGCACGGCGGGCGCCTTGCCGACAATCGAAGGGTATCGGCGAGCGTTGACGATCGGGAAATTCGCAGGTAGAAAAGCAGTTTAACCGCCAATCACCCCCAGGGCGGGCAAAAAGCTAAAACGATTGCCCATGCCGGGGCGGGAGGCTGCGGACCCTCGAGCGTCCGAAGCGGCGCCCATCGAAATTGTTGCTCAACAAATTGTCCGCACGGACGCATACGGTATAGGCATGGAATTCTATGGACGGGAGGAGCCGTGGAAACCACGAACATCGCCGCCGGCTGCGGCGCGCACGGGGCGCGCGAGACCATCCGCCTCCTCAGGGAGGCCCTGGACCGAGCCGAGCGGCATCATCAGGAATGCTGGGACGAGACCGAGCGCGTGTCTGACATCCGCGCGCGCCTTTGCGACCTCAAGCGCGAGGCGCGCGCCCGCGAGATCGCCGATGCCGAGCTCGGAGGGGCGGGCTGCCCCGGTGAATGTGGCGCCGGATGCCCTCCCCCGTCCCAAGGAGATTGTCGTCTGGATGGCTCGGTCACCTGCAAAGAGCTGCTCGGGCGCATCGAGGTCCTGAGGGCCGCGGCCCGTCAAGCCGACCTCCAGCAGGCGTTTTACTCCTTCTATTCCGCCGAGCTCGCGGTGGACAAGGCGCGCGCGGACCTGTTCGATGCCCTGCGCTCCCTGCCGGAGCAGGTGCTGGCCGAGATCGGCGAGCGGGAACCCGCGCAAGAGGAGCTCGACACCCTGCCCAACGCATGGGGGCTCGCCGCCGTCGAACAGCATGCCCGGGGTGCGTCCGGCGCCGCGGGCGAGCCCGATCCCGTCGATCAGCTCAACTACCGTCGCTGGCTCGTCGAGCTCTCGCAGGGGGCGGTCGACTATTCGGCGCATCTCGAGCGCGAGATGTCCCGCCACAAGACGGAGCTCGGCGTCCTTAAGCAACAGGCGGCGAACGTCGAGTTCTTCGACCGGGACGAGCTCGCGCAGATCGAGCAGGCCGCCGTGCTGCAAAAGGCGCGCATCACGGCATGCCAAGAACAGCTCGACGAGCTGGCGAACGCGGCCGGAGCCCTGGATAAGCGCATGGCGTCCTGCAAGGCCGAGCTGAGGCGCTTTCTGGAGCGCCCCGAATAAGGGGCGAGCCTAACGCGCCATATCGGCGATCCCCTCGACCAGGACGAACGTGGTCCGCGAACCGAGCCGCACCTCATCGCCGGGATGGACCTCGACGGGGCCTCCGGGCGTCACGCGCACCGGCACCGAGCCGTCTCCGTCGACCACGACGGTGCCGTTGCTCGACCCGAGGTCGCCCAGCATCCATCGCCCTTGGGAGGGCATCGCGGCACCGTCATCCGGCGCGGCGTCGACGGGCTCGTGCCATACGCGCGCATGATGGGCCGACACATCCCCGTCGACATCGGTGATGTCGTGCTCCCCCGTGGCGAGGGCGCCGATCTCGGCGCCGTCCGAATCGGACGACACCCAATACGGCTCGCTGGCGATCACCCCGTCGACGATGCGGACGAAACCCATCACGCGCGGGAGCACGAGATCGACCTGGGCCTTCCTGGGATCGAGGGAGACCGGGCAGGATGTGGGCGTGCCGAGCCTGCCGCCCAAGAAGCATCTGATGTAATCCGTCGCGTAATCCACGGCGCGCCCCACGCTGGCCGAGCAACCCGCCGCGATGAACAGCACCATCGCCGCCTCGGCGCGCTCGCCCACCGTGTAGCCCTCGCCATCCCGCACGCGCGCCAGGGCGTTGCGATACAAGCGCACGTCCTCACCGCGGGCATCGAGCGCGCGCGTCATGGCCTCGCCGTGCTCCCCACACACCAAGTCGAGGATCTCGGCGCAGGTGCGCGAACCAGCATGCCCGGAGCGGAGCCGGTTCATCACGCGTTGCGCGGCGACGCCGTAGTCGCGGAACAGGCGCTCCTGCGAGCCGTCGGCAGGCGCGTGCACGACGAAGCGGGAAATCCACGACCGGTCGCTCGCCCGACTCACGGGGCTGCGACCGTCGGCGAGCGGGCGCTCGGACAAAACCATCGAGGCCAGCTCCTTATGGCTGATTCCCCCATATCGCTTGAGGATGTCGAACAGGGCACCGCAAGGGGTCTGCTCACTCGTTCGTCTCAGCGGCATCCCGCACCTCCACATCATCGGGCAGCGCGCGGCCCGCGCGGGGCGCCTGCCCGGAAATCGACTTTCCAAATCCCGCTTGGGGCGTCGCCCGCTCCACGGGCCCCGTCGCCGTGGGTCCGGCGGCGGTGGCGAACTCGAGGACCAAGGGGCACCAGGCTGCCGCGACAGCGAGAAACAAGGCCGCCAGCAGGGGAGATTTCCCCATCGCGCCCGAAAAAGAGACATGTGAGACGAACGCGAGCAACGCCGTGGCGACGAGTGCGAGGGCGGTCGAGCCGCGCGCGAAGGCCGCCTTCGTCCCGGCCGCCCCGCCGCGCGCGAGGAACGCGCATGCTGCGGGCAGGGCGAGCGTCAGGCCGACGAACGCCGCCGGGACCTCCCCGCGGACGCTCAGGGCCCCGAGCCTGACCGTCGCCGTCACCCCGTCGAGCAGCAGCGCCGTCACGCAGACGACCGTTATGAGCGCGGCGCCCGAGAGCGCCGTGCCGACCGCGAACAGCAGGCGGTTCACCGCATGCGGGGACAGCCCCTCGCGACGGTGCGCATCGCCCCTGCATGGAATCAAGCGCTCCCCGCGCAGGGCCCTCCCGGCGTTCTGCGCATAGCGCGCGCAGAACGCCGACAGGCCGTCGCGCAAGGCCTCCGCATCGGGGCGCGCATCCTGAGACGGAGCGAGGGCCGAGGCGAGCATCTGGCCGAGCTGGCCGTCCACGCGATCGAGCGCGCGCCTGAGCTCCATCTCATCATGCGGGTCGCCGGCGTCGAGCGAAGCCCTGGCGGCGACCGCCGCGACCTCGGGTTCGAACATGAGCACGTCGCCCACGTGAAACGCAGCGCGATGCGCCGCGATGAACGCGCGCGGCGCCTCGTCCATCTTGATGCGGTACAGGGACTCCCCCGCGCGACCGGCGAGCTCGAAGGGCGGTGCGCCGCAAGCGAGCTCGAATATGACGCTCGCCGCGGCGTAGACGTCGATCTTCTCCGACTTGCGCAGCTCGACGAGGTCGGGCAAGTCGCCCGTGAGCATCTCGGGCGGGGCGTAATCGGGCGTGGCGCGCCGCAGCATGGCATGGCGCATGGTGTAACCCGGGGCGGCCATGGGGTCGAGGTGCACAGACGAACCGAAGTCGATCAGGCAGAGGTCGAACGCCCCCTCCGCCGCCTGCTCGGTCACCGAGAGATGCGCCGTCCGGACGAGGATGTTCGAGGGCGAGATATCGCGGTGGACGAACCCATCGCCCACGAGGGCGAGGCGCGTCAGCAAATCCACCAGATCGCGTCCGATGCGCACGGCGACGAGCGGGGCGACGCGCCCGGACTCGTCGACCGAGAGCATGCGGGCGGCCACGTTGAGGGTCACGCCATCGACCCATTCCATGGCGATGGCCGGCGTCTCCCCGATCCATGCGAAGCCGAACAGGCGCGGGAACCCCTTGAATCCGGAAAGCGAGCGGTGACTCTCATATTCCGAGCGGAAGGCCGCATGGGCGAGCTCGATGCGAGCCGCGAACGTCGCGTCGTCCTCGTGTTCGGCTCGCCGTGGCATGTTCATGGTCTTGAGGGCGCAGGTCTCACCCAGGGCGTTCGTCGCGCGCATCACCGTGCCCAGCCCGCCGCGGCGGGCAGACGAGTCGTCGACGAACAGGATGCCGAAGCGCCGGCGATACGCCTCGCGCTCGGGATCGCCCATGCGATAGGGCTCCTCGAACCGCTCGAGGCGGACCATGCGCGCCCCGCGCACGAAGCTGCTTGCGAGCGGCTGGGTGGAGCGAGGCGAGGTCGCAGGCGCGGTCGCCCCAGCCGACTCGACGGCGCAGCAGGCACCGCCCGCCCCTATCTCCCCGGGCTGCCCGGTCGCGCGCTCGGGCGCGTTCCCCGCAGATGCGCTCATAGGCTGAACCTCCCGTACACCTGTTGAAACTCGGCGAGCTCCGCATTCTGGGCGCGGCGGATGGCATCGAGCCCGGTATTGACGGTGTCGGGATTGCCCGCATACTGCCAGGCGCTGTGCACGACCCCGGCATAGGTGGCGAGCAATCGATACATCCTGATGAGGTCCCCCTGCGCATCCTTATACCGGGAGTCATTCGTGACCAGGATCTCATCGCGAACATGGATGTACTCGCCGACCAGGCGGTCGCGCAGACCCGCTGCTTGCGACGCACGAGTGCCGCGCGTGGCCGCATCCGCCATGCAATCGTTGTTGTAAGCGCTCGTGATGCCGTTGATCTCGCCCACGTAGCCGCCGATCCTGCCCGCCGAGGCGCTCAGCGCGGCGTAAAACTGCCGCTCCTGCTCCTCAGTGACCGCAGGTTCCGTGGGGGTCTCGGGGACCGAGGGCGCATCGGGGGCGGGGGCGGTAGATCCGCCCGTATCGCCGGCGGACCCACCTGGCGCCCCGGCATTCGACCCGGCGCCGGAATCATCCGAGGCGCCGCCGGACGAAGGCCCGCTTTGCGCGCCCGCCCCGGTACCGCCCACGACATCGGAGATGACCTGATCGAACGCGATGCCGCCAAGCGTCATGCCTCCCAGGGAAGCATCTTCCCCGGCCGCATCCTCACCCTCGCCGGCCTCCCCTTTTTGCGCGGATGCAGGCCCCGCGCCCTGGGAGGCAGAGTCAGCGCCCAAGACGCCCGAGCCGAATAGCCCGTCGACGAATACGGTTGCGAAGCTGCGCTCCTCAGAGCGTTGGGCGACTTGGATCAGCGACGGCAGCGATACCGCGTATGCAACGACGCCCAATCCGAGCAAGGCGAATGAAAACGTGACGAGCCCCACCGACCGAGGGGGAAGCGCCGTGCGACGCAAGCGCCTGCGCGGCTTGTCGAACATGCGCATCGCCCTCCTCTCGGTTGTGACGGGCCCGCCCTACAGCGCCCGCCGCGCCTCGATGGCGCGGCCGAGCGTCAACTCATCGGCGTACTCGAGGTCCCCGCCCACGGGCAAGCCGCTCGCCAGGCGCGTCACGGAAATCCCCAGCGGCTTGATCGTACGCGCGAGGTAGCTCGCGGTGGTCTCGCCCTCGATGTTGGGGTTGGTGGCGATGATGACCTCCTCGATCTCCTCGCTCCCCAACCGGGCGAGCAGCTCGCGGACATGGAGCTGCTCGGGACCGATCTTGTCCATGGGGCTGATCACGCCGCCCAAGACGTGGTAGAGGCCCCGATAGCTGCCGGTCCGCTCGATGGCGGTCACGTCGCGGGGCTCCCCCACCACGCAGATGCGATTGCGGTCGCGGGACATGTCCTCGCAGATGGCGCACTCGTCGGCCGTCGCGTAATTGAAGCAACGGCTGCAGAAATGCACCTCGCTCTTGACCATGAGGATGGCGTCCGCCAGACGGCGGGCCTCCTCGGCATCTGCCTCGAGCAGGTGATAGGCGATGCGCTGGGCGCTCTTGGGCCCGATGCCCGGAAGGCGCCCCAGCTCATCGAGGAGTATTTGAAGGCTGCGGTCGGCGCTCATGCGCGGGAGCCTCGATTCTCGCCTAGAACGGCATGCCGGGCATGCCGGCGCCCATGCCGCCGGTGGCGGCGCTCATGCGCTGGTTGGCGATCTCGGCAACGCCGCGGTAAGCCTCGTTCACCGCGGCGACGATCATATCCTGGAGCATGTCGACATCCTCCGGATCGAGCGCGTCGGGGTCGATGGTCACGGACTGGAGCTGCATGTTGCCGTCCACGGTGACCTTGACCATGCCGCCGCCGGCGCTGGCGTCGACGGTGACCTCGTTCATGGACTCCTGGGCCTCGGCGAGCTTCTTCTGCATCTGCTGGGCCTGCTTCATGAGCTGCTGCATGTTGATTCCGGCCATCGGTTCTCCTCACTCGTTGAGCCTGCGGCACGCGCGGGCGAATAATCCAAGGGGCATGGTACCACGGCGCGCGGGCACGCCGGGCGGAACGCGCACCTGGGGGAAGGGCGCCGATCACGTCAACCCGCGCGCGTAATGTCGAAAGTGAAACGGTTCATTGCCGTTTTTTTCGACATTACACGCGCGTGCCACATACCCATGCGGAAAGGGCGCCGTCATGCCGGAAAGGGCGCCGCGTCTTGCAAAAAGCACGAGGCGAGCCGCACCGCCCGCTGGCAACCGTCACTTGAAAACAACGTTGCCCCAGATGTTCTGAAGCACCGCCTTGGGATCGACGGCGGCCTCCTCCCCGGGGTTGACGGCCGCCCCCTGCGAAGGAGACATCGCATCGGAGGCGACGGGCGCCGCCGGCACGTCGGGCGTCTCCGGGGAGGCATCGGGCGCTGACACGGCAGGCGACGAGGACCGCGGTTCGACAGGCATGCCGGCAGCCGACGGAGCATCGCCGGGCACCTCGATGGGAGCGGCGTCGAAATCGTCCTCATACGACGCGACGAAGGCATCGTCGTACGGAGGCATGTCGTCTTCCCAGGCCTTGCGGTCGGCATCGAGATCGCGATCGGCGAGGACCGTGGGGCCCGTTGCCTGGTCGGCGGTGGGAATGGCGGGCGCGGGCGCGGCCTGAGGCACGGGCGCGGTCTGGGCTGCGGGCGCGGCCTGCGGGGCGGGCGCGGCCTGCGGGGCGGGGGTCGCAGGAACCTTGGAGGCGGAGGCAGTGGGAGCAACGGGCGCCGGGGCCGCAGCGGTGGCGCCGTCCATCACGTACTCGACGGAGCGCTTGCCGAACACCTCGCAGATGATGGGCATCACGAGGGCGTTGCTGTCCGGGCGGCTGATCATCTTGAGGGCGAAATTCGACCCCTTGGGAAACGCGACGGTGAGGGTCTCGCCGTCGTCGCGCACCGCGCGGGAGCTCTGCAGCAGGCCCCCGCGGGAGGGTTGGACGGCCGCGATTTTCTTGACCGTCTCGGCCCAGCGGCGTTGCAAATCGCCGGCATCCGCGGCGGCGGGGGTCACCGCGCAGGAAGCCATCTCGGGCGTGGCGCTCGGCGGCACGGTGGTCGATGCGGGAGCGGGTGACGGGGTCGCCGGCGCCGCCGGGGCAGACGTCAACGCCGACGCCGCAGGGGCCGACGTTGACGCGGGGGTCGCAGGGGCCGAATCGGGTTCCGGCATAGACGACGGAGCGGGCGTGGGAGCCGCGGGCACGTTCGCCGACCGCCAGGCCGACGGAGCCGACGGGGCCGATTGAGCAGCTGCGGGCCCGTTCGCCGCCCGCCAGGCCGACGGAGCCGACGGGGCCGATTGAGCAGCTGCGGGGGCGGGCATGGGTGCCGCGGCGCGTGCCGGAGCGGGCACGGCGGGGCGCGCCGGATCCGAAGCGCTCGCCGCTGCGCGCGGCCCCTGCGCCGGGGCGCCCTGGAGAGCGGAGGCCGCCTTGGCATGCGTCGCGGACGCGAGCTGACCGGCGGACATGGGACCACTCGGCACGCCGGAGGCGATCTGGGCCTCCAGACGGGCGATGCGCTCGGCGAGCGCCTCGAGCGTCAGGTCGGACTCGGGGCGGGCCAGGCGCGTGCAGGCGATCTCGAGCACCAGGCGCGGGTCGGTCGCGTTGCGCATCTCCAGTGCGGCGTCGTCCAGCACGGTCAACGCGCGGGCGAGGCGCTCGGCCCCGTCGAAGAGGCGCGCCTCCTCCACCAAGGCGGCCACCTCCTCGGGCGTTCCGTCGAACAGCTCGGCGCGAGGGCCGGCGATCGCGGCGGTGTACACGTCACGGATGTGCGCGATCAGATCGCGCGTGAGCTCCTGCAGGTCATTGCCCTCGTCGACCTGAGCGCGGATGAGGCCGAACAGGCCGACGGTGTCGCGCACGGCCATCTTGCAGGCGAACTCGGACAGCACTGTGGACGCCACCTCGCCCAGCAGGGCGCGCGCGTCGTCGATGCGCACCGAGCCGTCGCCGAAGACCGAGAGCTGCTCCAACGTGGATAGGGCGTCGCGCATGCCGCCGCGGGCGTGGCGCGCCACGACCTCGAGCGCCTCCTCATCGAAGGCAAAGCCCTCCTGCTCGCAGATATAGCGCAGGCGGCCGATGATGTCTTCGTTGGAGATGCGGTGGAAGTCGAAGCGCTGGCAGCGCGACAGGATCGTCTCCAGGATCTTTTGCGGATCGGTGGTGCACAGGACGAAGATGACGTGGCTCGGCGGCTCCTCGAGCGTCTTGAGCAGGGCGTTGAACGCCTGCGTCGTGAGCATGTGGACCTCGTCGATGATGTAGACCTTGTAGGCGCCGCGCACCGGGGCGAAGCTCACCGAGCTGATGATCTCCTCGCGCACGTTGTCCACGCCCGTGCGGGATGCGGCGTCGAGCTCGTAAACGTCCGGATGCGTGCCCTCGGCGATAGCCGTGCACTCCGGGCAGGTGCCGTCGGGGTTGCAGCCGGTCGCACCGGCGGCGCGGGCGCCCTCGGCCTTCTCGCACAGAAGGGCCTTGGCGAGGATGCGCGCCATGGTGGTCTTGCCCGTACCGCGCGGACCGCAGAAGAGGTACGCGTGGCTCAGGCGCCCCTCGGCAACCGCATGCTCAAGCGTTGAGACGATATGCTGCTGACCAACGACGCTCTCGAACGTGAGCGGGCGGTACTTCCTATAGAGCGACTCCATGGGGAATTCCTCCTACAATCCGCGCTCGACCAGGCGGCGGTCGATGTCCTTCAAGGTCATGCGCGTGGCGAACAGCTGGCGATACGTGGCCGTCTTGACCTTGTTCTCGGCGCGCAAAGCGTCCATGCGCGCACCGACCTCGGCGAGCTCCGCACGGATGCCCCGCGCGAACGCATCATACGCCGCAAGTCGCTCGGAATCGTCCATACGCCCCTCACCGCCTTCGTCGCACGCCCTTCATCGCGCGCGCACATCCTTCATCGCGCACGTGAATAATCCTGCCCACCATCATAGCGTCTCGCGCTGCCACACGTCCGCGATGCAGACCACACGGGCACGGGGCCGACGACGGGTGCAAAAAAATGGCCGCAATTTGCCAGCCTCTTGCAGCGTGGCAGATTACGACCAGTTCCTCCGCATCTGGCCTAGAAAATGGTCGGGAATTGCCAGGCTTCCGCAAAGTGGCTATTCCCGACCATTTCCGAGCCCGCTGGCGGCCACACCCGGCGCCGCCGAAAACGGCGCGCGCGGGCACCGTGGTAAAATGGCCCAAACCGCACTTGGCTTCGGCCGAAAACGAACCTTAAACGCACGAGGATGGCCATGCCGATCTTCCCCTTCAACATACCCGACCCGCAACAGCGGGGAACACACTCGCAATCCGATCGCGCGAGCGGCCCGCGCCTGGCATCGCGTTCCATGTGGCGCCGGCCCGCATCCCCCAACGGCCCAGGCGCCGCGCCCGGCCCTGGTGCTTGGCCCCGCCCCGGCGCGGCGAGCGGCTCAGCACGGCCGGCCGGCCCCGCCCCGTTTGCATCCCAGGCCCCGCACGGGGGCCAACCACCCATGGCCCCTCCGCCCGCCGCGGGGTCCGCGGCATCCTCCCTGCTCAAACGGTATCGACCGCTCGAGACCCGCGCCGCAGGCGGCTTCGGCAGCGTCGAGATCTGCCTCGACGCCCGCCTTCAGCGCCGCGTCGCCATCAAACGCATGCCCCTGGCTTCGCCCGAGACGCGCGCGCCGCTCGAAACCACCGCCACGGCGCTCGCCGAGGCGCGCACGGCGAGCATGCTCCAGCACCCCAACATCGTGCAGGTCATCGACTTCACCTACGACAGCGCGCACGCCTACCTGGTCATGGAGTATGTGGACGGCATGACGCTCGAGGAGTTCCTCCAGCACGTGGACGGGCGCTCCCTCACCTACGACGAGGCCGCCTGCATCGCCGATGCGCTCGTCCAGGCCCTGTCCTTCGCGCACGAGAACGGCGTGCTCCACCTCGACATCAAGCCCGCCAACGTCCTGATCGACCGCAACGGCCACGTCAAGCTGGCCGATTTCGGCATGGCCATGCTCGCCAGCGCCGCGGGCTTCGGCGGCGCGCGCGGCGGCACCATCGGCTACATGCCGCCTGAGCAGCTCAACGGCGAGGAGGTCGACGAGCGCAGCGACGTCTTCGCCCTCGCGGCGGTGCTCTACGAGTCCCTCTGCGCCACCGCGCCCTTCCGCGCGGGCACCCCCGCGGACTCCCTCGACCGCATCATCCGCGGCGTCCTGTACCCCAGCGACCTGCTGCCGGACATCCCCGCATCCTCTGAGCAGGCGCTGCTCGACGCATTGTCCCCCGCCCCGCACGACCGCATGACGAGCGTGGCGGAGTTCGGCGATGCCTTCCTGGACGGGCTGGGCAACCCCCGCGAGGGCCGCAAGAGCCTCGCCCGGATCATCGCCCGGCTCACCTCCGACGACCCGGGCGATGAGGACGGGGGCGAGGGCCGCGTCGAGCGCGTGTGGGAGCTCGATCCCGATGAGGGGTATCTGGGGAGCCGCTACCCCAAGGCCCGCGCGTGCGTCCTGGGCGCCGTCAGCGGCATCGCGGTCACGGCCGTGTCCTGGACCCTTTTGGGCGACCTGCGCGTGGGCGACGCCCTCGTGCGCGCCATCACCTCGGCGGGCATCGGCGTGGGCGCCGCGATCGCCCCACAGATCGGTTCCGCCCTGGCCCTCGCCGGCTGGCTCATGCTCATCGTCAACGCCACGCCCCTCTTCTCCGTGCTGCCTCTCGCGGTGCTCGCCTTCTCCCTCATGGCCGCCTGGTGGTTCGTGTGGGGACGCCTGCACCCGGCAGCCTCGACCGTGCTCGTGACCTGCGCCGCACTCGCGCTCGCATCGGGCGGCGTCCCCGGGTTCGCCCCGTTCGCCGCCGTAATCGCCGGATTCTTCCTGACGCCTGGGGTCGCCGCCGCGTCGAGTGCCACCGGGGTCGCGTTCGGCCGGCTCCTCGTGGCATCGCATCTGCACGGCGGCGTCCTCGGCGCCGTCGACGCGCTCGCGGCCCTCGCCACACCCGCGCTCCTCGCCCCCGCAGCCGTCGCCGCCCTGATCGCCGCCGCGACCTCGTGGGTCCTCACGCGGACCTGGGAGGCGCGCCGAGAAGGGCGCGGCACCGGCCTGCTCACCGCGCTCTACCTGCTCATCCCGCTGTGTTCGTTCGCCGGGTGCTATCTTGCGCACCCTATGGAAATTGCCTCGGTGGCACCTGCGGACGCCGCCGTGGCCCTGGGCCTCGGCGGCCTATCCTCTATACTTGTTTGGATATGCGTATTTTCTCTCGGATACAGACGAGATTTTTCGGAAGGTGATCGTTCGTGAACTTCCTGAACATATTCGAAGACCGCGTCGCCGGCATCTTCGGCGCCGCGCAGGCCCCCTTCTCCTTCAAGAAGCTCGCCAAGCAGGCGGCGCGCGAGATGGAGGACCAGACGCTCGTCATCAACGGCGTCAACACCGCCCCCGCGCTCTACACCGTGCTCATCGCCTCCGACGACGACCAGCTCCTGGCGCCCTACTACTCCCAGCTCGCCGGCGAGGTCACGGAGTTCGTGCGCGCCCAGGCTGAGAAGAAGCGCTATCGCTTCGTCGGCACCCCGCTGGTGCGCTTCATGATCGACCCGTCGCTCAAGCCCGGCAAGTTCTCCGTCTTCGCCGAGAACGTCGACGCACCCACCCTCGCGCGCCTGTACGAGGAGGAGCGCGCGTACCTCAAGGGCGCCTCGGGCAAATCCGGCAAGATGACGGCGACCCCGTCGCCCGTCCCGGTGGCGGCCCCCGCCGCCGTCCCGGTCGCCAACCCCGCCCTGGATGCCGCGCTCGACCCCCTCTCCGCCCCCGTCGCGGGAGCGGCCGAGGTGGCCGACCCGTTCGCCCCGGCGCCCGCCCCCATCCCCGTCCCGCAGACCATGACGCGCGAGCAGCTCGCCGGCATGGGCGGCGCCGCTGCCGCCACGGGCGCGGGCATCGCCGCCGCGGGCGCGGCCCACATGGCCCCCGCCAAGCCCGCCGCCCCGGCGCGCCCCCTCGCCCAGCTGGTCGATGTCGTGACCGGTGACACCTACGAGCTCACCTCCGCCCGCGCCACCGTGGGCCGCGAGCGCTCCGTGGCGGACGTGGTCCTGCGCGACCCCAACGTCAGCCGCCGTCATGCGCAGCTCACCTTCACCGGCAGCGACTGGTCCATCGAGGACCTCAATTCCACCAACGGCACCATGGTCAACAACCGTCGCATCACCCGTTGCCCCCTGCGCAACGGCGACGTGCTGACCTTCGGCCTCAGCACCTTCGAGTTTAGGGGTTAGCCTGTGATCGACATCATCCTGTTCGCGGGGCGCATCGTCCTCGTCGCGCTGCTCTACATCTTCCTGTTCGCCGTCATGAAGACCGGCGTGGGCCTGGTGCGCGGCCAGCGCCGCGACTCCGCGATCTGGACGATCGACGTCGACAAGGGCCCTCGCGGCATCCGCGGCATCCACATGGACATCCTCGGACCGGTGATCGTCGGCCGCTCCCCGTCATCTGACATCTGCGTGAACGAGCCGTTCGTCTCCGCGAGCCACGCGCGCTTCTCCCTGCAGGGCCCCGCGCTCGTGATCGAGGACCTCAACTCGCTCAACGGCACGCTCGTCAACGGCCGCCCCCTGCAGGAGCCCGCCACCCTGCGCGAGGGGGATGAAGTGCAGATCGGCGATGTCGTCATGAAGGTGAACCGCCGATGAGCGCCGAGGCCGACAACATGCGCGCCGCTGACGGCGGGCATCAGACGCACCCCGTGAATCCGGCGGCCCCCGCGGCCCCGGTTTCCGCTATTCCGGGCGCCATCCCGGCGGTCGAGCCGGCTCAAGGCGTGCCCGCGCATGCCGCCCCGACACCCGCGCACGCCGCCCCGGAGATTGAGCCGGTCCCCGGCGTGCCCGCGCATGCCGCCCCTGGATCCTTCGTCCCCGAATCCGAGGTCCCCGTCCAGGCCATCCCCGACCCCACGGCACCCATCTCGCCCGAGGATACCGCCGAGATCGACCCCAGCGTCGTCGAGGCCAAACTCAACGATCCCGGCTCGACGCAGAGCTTCGAGCCCATCACCGACGACCTGATCGACACCGACGCCACCTTCGACGCCGGCACCTCCTCCACGCTCATGTGGGGCGCCCGATCCGACGTGGGCTGCGTCCGCAGCCATAATGAGGACTCCTACCTCGCCGCCTCCCCGCTCTTCTGCGTGTGCGACGGCATGGGAGGCCATGCCGCGGGCGAGGTCGCCAGCGCGATCGCCGTCGAGACCATCGCCAAGACCGGCCCCAAATCGGCCGACGCGGCGCAGCTCGCCGCATCCATCGAGGCGGCCAACGCCGCCATCATCGAGGCCGCCATGAACGGCGTGGGCCGCCCCGGCATGGGGTGCACCGCCACCGCCGCATACATCGAGGGCACCACCCTCGCCATCGCCCATGTGGGCGATTCGCGCGCGTACCTCCTGCATGAGGGCACGCTCATCCGCGTGACGCGCGATCATTCCTATGTCGAGGAGCTCGTCGACGCCGGCGAGATCACCGCCGACGAGGCGCGCACCCACCCCAACCGCTCCGTCATCACCCGCGCGCTGGGCTCTGACCCCGCGATGTACGCCGACCACTTCACGCTGAACGTGGAGGAGGGCGACCGGCTCATCCTGTGCTCCGACGGCATGTCCGGCATGATCCCCGACGGCGAGATCGAGCGCATCGCGCAGCAGAGCTCGACCGCGCAGATCTGCACGGACAACCTGGTGGACGCCGCGCTCGCCGCGGGCGGAAGCGACAACGTGACTGTCGTGGTCGTCGACATCACCGACGACGGCCGCGCCCGGGAGATCGCCCGCAAGCACAGACGCACCATGATCTTCGCGGTCGTCGGCCTGCTCATCGCGCTCGTCGTCATCGCGATCGCATCGTTCGTCTCCATCAGGAAATCCGTCTACCTCGGCGTCAAGGACGAAGCGGTCGCCATCTACACCGGCGTGCCCGAGCCCGTCTTCGGCCTCAGCCTGCACTGGCTCGAGGACGAGACGTCGATCCAGCTCGAGGACCTCCCCGAGGACACGCAGAACCGCCTTCGCAAGGGCATCCCGCAAAAGAACCTCGAGGACGCCCAGGACGCCGTCGAGAACTATCGCGCGCAAATCGACGAGACCCAGACGAAGCTCATCGAGGACGCGCGCGCGATCAAGGAGGGGCTCACCGGGACCGCCGGCGAGGATGCCGGGCCCGCCGACGCCCTGGCCGGTGGGACCTCCTCGGGAGATTCCCCCGCCGACGCCCTTTCGCCTTCAACCACGACCGAGGGAGGTGCCGCGTAAATGAGTCGCCGCACGACCGAACTGCTCCTGCTCATAGCCGCCGCGTTCCCCGTCACGCTGCTGTACGCCATGTACGTGGTCACCACGGGCGCCGCCCTGTCCTTCCAGACGCTGGCCGTCCCGCTCGGCCTGTTCGCCGCCTTCGCCGCGGCGCACATCGGCGTGCGCATCTTCGCCCCCGGCGCCGACCCGGCGATCCTCCCCATCGTGTTCACGCTCTCCGGCATCGGCATCACCTTCGTCACGCGCCTGCAGCCCGACGCCTCGCTCGGTCAGGTCATCTACCTGTTCCTGGGCGTGGGCCTCATGGTGGGCACCCTCGCCGCGGTGCGCGACCTCGAGGTGGTCAAGCGCTACAAGTACGTCCTCGGCATCGCGGGCATCATCCTGCTCGTGCTGCCCATGCTCATCGGCACCGAGATCTACGGTTCCAAGCTGTGGATCAAGATCGGCGGCTTCCAGTTCCAGCCCGGCGAGTTCGCCAAGGTCTTCATCGTCTTGTTCCTCGCCGGCTACCTGGCGGAGAACCGCGAGCTGCTGTCTATCTCCAACCGCACCGTGCTCGGGATCAAGTTCCCGCGCCTGCGCCTGCTCTACCCGCTGTTCATCGTATGGGGCGTCTGCCTGCTCGTCGTCGCCTTCGAACGCGACCTCGGCAGCGCGCTTTTGTTCTACACCATCTTCCTGATCATGCTCTACGTGGCGACCGGTCGCATCTCCTACGTGATCATCGGCATCGCGCTGCTGGCCGTGGGCGCCTTCGGCATGTACCAGATCATGAGCCATGTGCAGGTCCGCGTGGCGATCTGGCTCGACCCGTTCTCAGACGCGCAGAACCTCGGTTATCAGATCGTCCAGTCGCTGTTCTCCCTGGCAGACGGCGGCCTCGCGGGCGTCGGCATCGGCAAGGGCATGGCAGATATCATCCCCGTCGTCGCATCCGACATGATCTTCGCCGCGATCGGCGAGGAAATGGGACTGCTCGGCGGCGCCGCCGTGCTCCTGCTGTTCATGCTCTTCGCGGTCCGCGGCCTCACCACCGCCGCGCGCGCCAAGTCGGACCTGGCGGCCTTCTCCGCCGCCGGCCTCACCGCCGCGATCTCGTTCCAGGCGTTCACCATCGTCGGTGGCGTGACCAAGCTCATCCCGCTCACCGGCGTGACCCTGCCCTTCATGAGCCAGGGCGGCTCCTCGCTGCTCGCGAGCTTTGTGATCGTCGGCTTGCTGCTACGCGCCGGCGATGAGGCGACCGGCCGTTCGACCGAGATCGCGAACACGAGCACCGACCTCGCAGCCGCCGGCTACCGCACCGGCGCCCGCGGTTCCCACATGCGCCGCCCCGCGCTCGACACCCCCGAGAGCGGCCTGCTCGGCCGCGTGGCGCTCGCCAACCGCCTCACCCGGACGGTGGTCCTGTTCACCGCGCTGTTCGCCGTGCTCATCGGCAACATCACCTATATCCAGGTGATCAAAGCCTCCGAGTACCAGGACATGCCGATCAACAACCACACGATCAACAAGGCGCGCTACATCAAGCGCGGCTCCATCATCACCGCCGACGGCGTCACGCTTGCGGAGTCCATCCAGCAGGAGGACGGCACGTACACGCGCTCTTACCCCAACGGCAACCTCGCCGCGCACGTGGTCGGCTATTACTCGCAGCAATACGGCACCATGGGCATCGAGAACACGCAAAACGACACGCTCACCGGTTCCAAGGACTACTCGAGTTGGCAGAACGCCCTGAACTCGCTCGCCGGCATCAGCGAGCCCGGCAACTCGGTGCAGCTCACCATCGACTCGCGTATCCAGCGGGCCGCCGAGCAGGCGCTCTTGGGTCGCGTGGGCGCCATCGTGGTCCTCGACCCGCGCACCGGCGCCGTGCTCGCCTGGGCGAGCGCCCCCACATTCGATAACACGAACATCCAGGCGACCATAGAGGCCGCGAACGCGAGCGGCGGCACCGACACTTCAATGTACGACCGCGCGACGCTGGCCCTCTACACCCCGGGCTCGACCTTCAAGGTCATCACGCTCGCCTCCGCACTCGAGAACGGCATGGCCACCCTCGATTCCACCTACGACAGCCCGGGGCGCATGGAGATCGGCGGCGCCGACGTGGTGAGCGTCAACGAGCGCGGCCACGGCACCATCTCACTCGCCCGGGCATTCGCCGTCTCGTCCAACACGGTCTTCGGCCAGGTGGCCACCGGCCTGGGATCTGAAAAGCTCGTGGCGACGGCCCGCGCCTTCGGTTACGGTCAGGAGCTCGGCCTCGATTTCACCACCGCCGCATCCATCATGCCCGACCCCGCGGAGATGACCGAATGGGAGCTCGCCTGGGCGGGAGCGGGCCAGCCCGTCGGCCAGGGCCACACCCCCGGCCCCCAGACGACCGTGATGCAAAACGCGGTGATGGCCGCCACGATCGCCAACGGCGGCATCGCCATGAACCCCTACGTGGTCTCCCAGGTCCTCGCCCCCGACGGCACGGTCCTCAAGACCACACGCGCGCGATCCCTCGGACAGGCCGTGGGCAGCGGGACCGCCGAGCAGGTCAAGCAGGCGATGCTCGACGTCGTGCAAAGCGGCACCGGCTCCGCCGCGAGCATCGCGGGTGTGAAAGTGGCCGGAAAGACCGGTACCGCAGAAACCAACAACGCCACCGCGAACTCGACGTTCGTCGGATTCGCGCCTTACGACACACCCACCGTCGCGATCTCGGTCGTGATCGAGCAGAACGCCAAGGGCGAGGAGAGCGCAGCGGGCGTGGCGGGGCAGGTGCTGCGGGCGGCGCTCGCGGCGCAGGGACTCTAGCCATTAGACCAGGTAACACTTCCGCTTCATGCGGATGGATGATGAGGAGTTAAAGACATGCCAGACGGACAGCGCGTACTCGGAGGAAGGTACCTGCTCAAGGACAAGGTCGGAAACGGCGGAATGGCCAGCGTGTACCGCGCGCAGGACCAGGTCCTCGACCGCACCGTGGCCGTGAAGATCATGCTGCCCCAGTACGCCGGGGACGCCACCTTCGCCGCTCGGTTCAAGCAGGAGGCCCAGGCGGCCGCGGGCCTCTCGAGCCCCTATATCGTGGGGGTGTACGACTGGGGCAAGGATGGCGATACGTACTACATCGTCATGGAGTACCTGCGCGGCACCGACCTCAAGAGCGGCGTGCGCAGCCACGGCGCCCTCGACCCCAAGAAAGTCGCCCAGATCGGATCTCAGATCTGCGGCGCGCTCTCCGTCGCCCATAAGCACGAGATCATCCACCGCGACATCAAGCCGCAAAACATCATGGTGCTGCCCGACGGCAACATCAAGGTGATGGACTTCGGCATCGCCCGCGCCAAGAACAGCCACCTCACCCAGGACAACAACGTCCTGGGCACCGCCCACTACGTCTCCCCCGAGCAAACCCGCGGCCAGGAGCTGGGCGCCACGAGCGACATCTACTCGCTCGGCGTCGTCATGTACGAGTGCGCCACCGGCCGCGTCCCCTTCGACGGCGACGATGCGATCTCCGTGGCCCTCAAGCAGGTCAACGAGCTGCCCGTCCCCCCGAGCCAGGTCAACCCCGGCGTCGACCCCGCCCTTGAGCGCATCATCCTCAAGTGCATGGAGAAGGACCCCGCCAACCGCTTCCAGACCGCCGACGAGCTGCGTCAGGTGCTCAACGCCTACGCCGCCGGCCGCGCCGTCGACGTCGCCGAGCCCACGCGCGTGATCGCCGGGGCCGCCATGGGGGGAACCGAGACCCGCGTGATGAGCGATGCCACCCAGGCGATGGTGCGCCCCGCCGGCGCCGCCACCCCCGGCTCCACCGCCGCGGGACCGCGCGTCGCATCCGCGCCCTCCTCGCGCGGCCAGGCAAACTACGAGGAGCCCAAGAAGAACAACGGCGCCAAGATTGCGGCCATCGTCATCGGCGCCATCGCGGTCATCGCCGCCGCCGTCTTCTTCGCCAGCAACTTGTTCGGCGGTTCAGGCGAGATGGTCATCGTCCCCAATGTGATCAACTACACCCAGGATGAAGCCGAAGAGGCGCTCGAGAACGCAGGCTTCGCCGTCGAGTACGGCAAGGCCGTGAACGACGACGAGGTCGAGGAGGGCCGCGTCGTCGACCAGACCCCCGACGGCAACAAGGAGGCTCGCGAGGGCTCTACGGTCACGCTGACGCTCTCCAAGGGCCCCGTGCCCATCGATAAGACCGAGGTCCCCAACATAACCGGTAAGACCAAGGAAGAGGCCGAGGCGCTGCTGGCCGATGCGGGCCTGAAGGGCGAGGCGCACGAGGAGGCCAACGACGCCGAGGCCGGCACCGTCTTCAAGCAGGGCAAGAACACCGGCGAGACCGTCGAGGAGGGCACGGTCATCGAGTACTGGGTCTCCACCGGTCCTGACACGGTCGATGTCCCCAACCTCACCGGCATGACGAAGGAGCAGGCCATCGCCGCGCTCGGCGACAAGCTCAGCTACACCTTCAGCTCCGACTACAGCTCCACCGTGCCCGCCGGCTCCGTCATCAGCTATGAGCCCGGCGGCAGCGTCGAGCCCGGCCGCACGATCAAGATCGTGCTCTCCCAGGGCCCCGAGCCCGTCGCCAAGGTCAATGCGCCCAACTTCGTCGATGATTCCGCCTCGCATGCCAAGCCGCAACTCGAGTCGCTCGGGTTCAAGGTCGTTGTGAACGGCCCGGCCGACGGCATCATCGTGAGCCAGTCCGCTTCCGGCTCCCTGGACAAGGGCACCACGATCACCCTCACCACCCAGGCACGCACCGATTCGGGTGGGGACGAGGAGGCATAAGGCCCGCCTCTCTCTCGGTGCATCGGACGCGCATCACGGGCGGCGGCGGCACATCGCGCGCAGCCCCGCATATCGGTTTGCAACACCCCGAGGTTCACTCCTCGGGGTGTTTTCATGCTATCGCGGGACGTGTCTGAGAGTTTCGACCGCAGCTGACACCTCTGATACGCGCCGAGCCAGTCCGTGTGCCAAAAGATCGAGACGGCCATCCCGCGTAGCGCTCTCGCTGCCGGACAATATCTCGATCGCCTCGTCGACGAACCCCTCGAGCCTAGCCGGATCGAACCAATCGAATCGGTCGGCGAGTGCCAACTGCCGCTTCGGGTCGACTTCGAATGGGCGCGACGCAAATGACCAATCACCTTCTTCAAGCCGGTTCACGGGCGTTGCGTACCACAGGCAATTGCCCGAATCGAATAGCGGGGCGGGCGCCATGCAAAGCGTGTCTATGGACCGCACGAAACCGAAGTTGCGCCAATGTCGGTCCGTATTCGCGATGATCGCATCGCAGACGATCATCTTGGAAAGGGCCGTTCGAACCAGCTCTTCATCTCCGACCCAAGCACCTGCGTATCGCGCAAAGCGATCGTACGCCGAAGTTCCCCGGGTTTGTCCAATGCGCTCTTTGAGATACATGGCCGGGATATACTCCTGACGCTGTGCGATAAAGCCGGGGCATAGGCAAGCGGGACCGCTGTTGACCCGCACTGTTTCGTACGGAACGTAGTCAGAGTCCTCAAGGAGGCGCTCGTACAGAGCGGTTGCCACAACCTCGTTGAACGGGCGCTGATCGTCCATACCACAACCCTTTATGAGAACGCGCTCGCCGCCCCGGATGGCCCAACGCTTGGGCAACTCCCCTTCGGAGGTGTTGTCTGGCGAATCAAGGCCAATGCCACCGAGCCATTCATCCCATGCACCGGAATCTGAGTCTTCGAAATCATTGTCAAAGTAATTGATGGCATCCCAAGTGAGATCGCTCTTCGCCTTTGGGCGCAGCCAATAGCAATCGGAAAGGGATAAGCCCAAGTTGCGCAAGGGCAGGTCGGCGGTATTCGAAAGTCCAAGGGTAGCCAGCCTCGCCGTGACCCCACCCCTTGTATTGGGCACGGACCGATGTGACCACCATGAGTTAAACGGCACAGGACGTACGGTGTCATTTGAGGTAACGGCACCGAACGGCATCCTAGAGGGATCGATTATCTTCTGAACAGTCAGCGGCATCTCCCTGACATTGTCGTACGTGACTTCGGCAACCTCATAATCGCCGGACATAAGGACATAATCTGCCGCATTTTTCGTACGCGCTGCAAGCCTCTTTGCGGCCTGATAGCTCTCAAGTGAGTCGACATACACAAAGCGACGACCGTCCCGAAGCACGCCCTCCAGGTCATCTGAGGCAATAAGCTGGGACACCCGCGCTTTGGTGACCTTAAGCTCCCTGGCGGCATCACCCATTGATATCGACGCTCGCTTCTCATTCATATATCTACCTCGTTAAATGGCATCTAAAACTTATCTCAGATGAATATTACCATCATTTAACGAGGTAGATATTGTTCCAAGCTTCGCGAATCTGAACTTGGACTATCGAGGTGCACACGGGCTTTAAAATCGTGTGCCCAGACTGCCTCCGCATCGATTTTGCCACCGTCTTGCTCCACGCGCACCCGATTATCATGTGGAATAAAACAGGCCAGAGGAAACACGTCCTCTGACCTGCGGTTTTAAATGGTGCCCCCGATACGATTCGAACGTACGACACCCGCTTTAGGAGAGCGGTGCTCTATCCCCTGAGCTACGGAGGCATTGCCATGATCGCACACCGCACATCCGCCGAAGAAAACCCGTCGGCGCATCCGCAAGCGTGCATGGGATATTCTAGCGTTTTTTGCGGAACAGTGACAACACGCCGCGCTTGATCACCTCAAAGAAGTTCAACGAACGCAGCAACTTATCCTCGGGCACATGTTCGCGCATGGCGCGAAGCGTCGCCTTGTTATCGCGCGTGGAGAACGAGAAGCCGCTCTCGCTGCCCTTGATGAAGATGGCGAACCGCGCGATCTTCTTGCCCCCGAACAGGACGGAGGCCGCCACGTAATCGATCTCATCCCACGGGATCTGGATGTAATCCTCGGGGTTCTTCTCGTTGTAGAACTCAAAGGCCTTGTTGCCGAGCATCACCGAACCATAGGTTCCCATACCGTGGAACGACGTTGCCTTCTCCGTGTAGTACACCGAGCTGTTTTGCGACTGGGCCATGCGGCCACATCCTTTCAACCGCGCTTCGGAAGCCCGCATGGGCGCCGAAAATTGAATCCGATCCGCACTGACACGCACGATTCGCGCAGGCTCGTGCAATCCGCGCAGGCGCGTGATGACATGCAGGCGAGCGCCGGTCGCATCCAATTCCCCCTATGGGAAAACGCGCCCGCCACCGATGGTAACCCATGGTGGCAGGCGCGGCATCAGGCTCGAGCACTTAGGCAGGCTCGATCCCGAATCGTCTTACATCAGGCCGACGAGATGGGCGACGATACCCACGGCGAACAGCGCGATGATGATGATGATCGGGGAGACCTTCTTCTTGAGCAGCTGGCAGCACAGGAGCGTGAGGCACACGGCGGCCAAGCCGGGAATCAGCTGGTCGAGGTTGGCCTGCAGCGTGGTGGTCTTCATGACATCCAGGCCCGTGGCGCCAAGGGAGGCGTACTGGGTGAGGGCCTCGCGGATGCCGTCGGTGCCCGCGGGAAGCGCGGACCAATCGATGTAAGCACCAACAGACTGCTTGACCGTAGAGACGACCGGGGTGAAGGAGATGCTCACCCAGCGCTGCACCAGCGAGCCGATGATGAACATGCCGAGAATGGACGCACCCTCGGTGATCTTGCCCATGAGGCCACCGGAGAGGTCCTTGGTGATGGACGTGCCGACCTTGTATCCAAACTCCTGGGTGTACCACAGGAAGGCGATACGGATGATGTTCCACACGAAGAAGAACAGCAGCGGTCCCACGATATTGCCGGAAAGGGCGAGCGAGGCACCGAGCGCGCCGAGGATCGGGCGAAGGGTGAACCAGAAGACAGGATCGCCGACGCCGGCGAGCGGGCCCATCATGCCGACCTTGACGCCCTGGATGGCGGCGTCATCGATCGGGGTGCCGTTGGCGCGGTCCTCCTCAAGGGCGAGGGTGACGCCGATGACGGGAGCGGACACGTACGGATGCGTGTTGTAGAACTCCATGTGACGCTTGAGCGCCGCGATCTGGTCCTCCTTGTTGGAGTAGAGCTTCTTGATCGCGGGGATCATCGCGAAGCACCAGCCGCCGTTCTGCATACGCTCGTAGTTCCAGGAGCCCTGCAGGTACTGGTGACGCATGCACACGGACATGCGGTCGGACTTGGAAAGCTGAACCTTGTTCTCTGCCATGATGTACGTCCTCCCTTCCTTACTCGTAGTCGTTCAGGATGTCGCCGAGCGGGTCGCCGGTACCGGCGCCGCCGCCGCTGTTCTTGGCGGTCTCCTTGAGACCGAGGTACAGCAGGGCGAGGGACACGCCGATGACGCCGAGGGCGATGAGCGTGAGCTGGGAGATGGCTGCGAAGACGAAGCCGAGCGCGAAGAAGGGCCAAGTCTCCTTGGTGGCCATCATGTTGATGACCATGGCGTAACCGACAGCGGCCACCATGCCGCCGCCGATGGCCATGCCGTCGGAGAGCCAGGCGGGCATCATGTTGAGCGCGTTGGTCACGATCTCAGGAGAGACGAAGCACAGGGCAACGGCCGGGATCATGATGCGAACGCCCTGCATGAGGATGGCGAGGATCTGCCACATCTCGATGCCCTTGAAGTTGCCCTTCTCAGCAGCCGCATCCATGGCGTGCACCATGGGGATGGACAGCGTACGGCAGATCATCGTCAGGAACAGGCCGGCGACGGACAGCGGCACGGCAAGGGCGATGGAGGTGGTGATGGCGGTCTGGGAGTCCGCGGTGCCGCCGTCAAGCGCGAGCACCATGATGATGGCGGACGCGACGGAGGCGAGGGCCGCGTCGGGCGCGATGGCGGCGCCGACGTTCGCCCAGCCGAGGGCGATCATCTGCAGGGAGCCGCCGAGCATGACGCCCTCCTGCAGGTGGCCGGTCACGAGACCGATGAGCGTGCAGGCGACGAGCGGCTGGTGGAACTGGAACTCGTCCAGAACACCCTCCATGCCGGCCAGCAGCGCGATGATGGCGATCAGAACGATCGAAAGTGCTGACATATTCCCTCCTTTACTGGACGGCCAGCTCGGACTTGGCCTTCTTGATCATCGCGTCGAAGGACTCGGCGGAATCAGCCGGGACCTTGCGGATGTCGAAGGTGATGCCCTTGGCGGCGAGCTTCTCGAGCGTCTCAACGTCGTCGTTGTCCATGGCGATGGCATTGGTCACGACGACCTTGCCCACGGAGTGGGCCATGGAACCGAGGTTGACCTCCTTGATGTCCACACCGCCCTCGACCGCGCGGAGCAAATCCTGCGGGGTCTCGAAAAGCAGCATGGCCTTGGTGGCGCCGAAACGCGGGTCCTTCGCGACGTCGATCATCTTCTGGACGGGGACGACGTGAGCCTTCACTCCGGGAGGCGCGGCCTCCATGATCATGGACTTGCGCAGGTCGTCGTGGGAAACGGCGTCGGACACGACGATGATGCGGTCGGGCTTGGTCATCTTGGTCAAGGTGGTCGCCACCTGGCCGTGGAGCAGACGCGTGTCCACACGGGCGAGCACGAACTTGATGTGCCCGTCACCGAGGACGGTCCCCTCCGGAATCGCACCCTGGGAGACGACCGGGGCTGCCGCGGCAGCCGGCTTGGCCTCCTCGGGCTCGAGAGACTCGGGCTTGACGCGAACGCCGGCGCGGGCCTCGGAAATGACGTGCTTGGCGATATCGTGGGCCGACTTGGACGCGTCGAAGCGAGCGGTGTACACCTCGACGAGCATCGGCAGGTTCACGCCGGTCAGGATCGCCCAGTTGGGGTGGGCGTCAAACAGACCGCTGATCTGGTTGAACGGGGTGCCGCCCCACAGATCGACGAGGAACAGGACGTCCTCGGGATCGTCGAAGGAAGCGACCGCCTCTTCCACCTTCTGGCGGAAGTCATCCGGACCCATGCTCGGCATGAGGGAAACCGTGGCGACGTTGGGCTGATCACCGAAGACCATGGAACCGGTCATCTTCAGACCCTCCGCCAAGTCACCGTGGCTTGCCAAAACGATACTTACCATCACACAACCTCCTCTGTTGTTACACGACTTGAACACAACATGAGAAATGGTATGCCGCTCGCCCTCGTTATTCAACCCTTCGTCGAACAGGGAAGATATTACATAGGCGCAGGTAGATGGGTTATTAATTTGTAAAAAAGTATTACAGGATGATTATTTCTGCAGGTAGAACTTTACAATGGCTCATTTCGTGATGTGCGGCCCCTTACGCTTTCAAGCTGGGGTTGTAATGATTTTCGTTTCGGTAAACGGCGCGGGAGAACCGTTCGACCATCAATGGTCTCAATTCACCTTCGGTTGGCGTAACCCTCCTGCGGCGCAAGAGCAAGCGGGGCGGGTTCAAATTGCTCGCTTCGCACGTTGCGGCGATAAGAAAACGAGCGATTTGCACCCACCCCCGATTGAGCGGCCGCGCGAGGGGCTCTCCCCTTACGCGAACTGGCTGCGATACAACTCCGCATACGGGCCGTTCTCGGCGAGGAGCTCCTCGTGCGTGCCCTGCTCGATGATGGTGCCGGCGCGCATGTGCAAGATCAGGTCGGCATCGACGATCGTGCTCAGGCGATGCGCGATCACGAAGCTGGTGCGACCGTGCATGAGCGTCTCCATCGCCTGGACGATATCGCGCTCCGTGCGCGTGTCCACGCTCGACGTCGCCTCGTCCAGGATGAGAATCTTCGGGTCGCACAGAATGACGCGCGCGATGGTGAGCAGCTGGCGCTGCCCCTGACTGATGCTCTCCGCATCGTTCTCGATATGTGTGTCGTAACCCTGCGGCATCGTGCGGACGAAGTGGTCCACGTGCGCCATCTTGGCCGCACGCACGATTTCCTCGCGCGTGGCGTCGGGGCGGCCGTAGGCGATGTTCTCGGCGATCGTGCCATCGAACAGCCACGCGTCCTGCAGCACCATGCCGAAGTTCGCCCGCAGGTCGGGACGGGCCATCGCATGGGTGTCCACCCCGTCGAGCTCGATCGCGCCGCCGCCGATCTCGTAAAAGCGCATGAGCAGGTTGATGAGCGTGGTCTTGCCGGCGCCCGTCGCACCCACGATGGCGACCTTCTGCCCGGGTTTCACATGGAACGTCACGTCGCGCATGAGCGGGTTTTCCGGGTCGTAGCCAAACCGCACGCGGGTGAAGTCCACGCGGCCCTCCACCGCGGCGGGCAGCTGCGCGGCCATCTTTGGCTCCGGGTCGGGCTCGACCTCCTCCTCGTCCAGGATGTCGAACACGCGCTCGACGCTGGCAAGCGCGTTTTGCAGCGTGTTGATGGTGAACGACAGCTGCGTGAGCGGCTCGGACGCTTGATGGATGTACTGGAAGAAGGCCTGGAACACACCGATGGTGATCTGACCGCCCACCAGCATGCCGCCCGCCACCACGGCGATCAGCACCTGTGCCAGGCGGATGATGAAGCGGATCAACGGGCTGATGGCGTTGGTGGCGAAGTCCGCGCGACGGCTGGCGCGGGCGAGCTTGTCGGACAGCTCGTGCACGCCCGCCGAGCTCGCCTCCTCGCGGTTGAAGCTCTTGATGATGAGGCGTCCCGAGTAGGCCTCCTCCACCGTCGCGGTGAGCTCACCCACGTAGCGCTGGCGCTCGGCCGCGAGCTTGAGCGTCCACTTCGACACGCCCTTGGTGATGAGGGTCGACACGAAGGCGAACAAGAGGAAGATCGCGGTGAGCAGCACGCTGTAGCGCAGCATCATGTAGAGCGCGCCGATGATGGTGCCCACCGCGCTCATGAGCTTGAGCAGGCCGGTCTGCAGCACCTCCGACATCTTGTCCAGGTCGTTCGTGGCGCGGCTCACCACCTCGCCGGGCTTGTGTCCGTCGTAGAACTTCAGCGGCAGGCGGCTGAGCTTCTCCGCGATGCTCGTACGCAGCGAGAGGTTGAGCTTCTCGGCAAAGCCGGCCATGACGAAGCACTGCACGGAGTACAGCGCGCAGGCGCCCGTCCAGATGCCGAAGTAGATGGCGAGCTCGCGGCCGCCGGTCTCCCAGCCCACCGTGAAGGCGCGGCCCTCGGCGAACGCGGCCTGGATGTTGGCCCACAGCACGTCGATGACGTGCGCGCTGTACGCGGGTGCCGCCACATGGAAGCCCGTGTACACGAGGATGGCGGCGATCACCACGCCGAAGCGCCAGCGCTCACCCGCCGCTGCGGACCACAAGCGCCGCACCGTCCCCCATGTGTCCTTGGGCACCTCGAGCTCCTCCTCGGGCGTGCCGGAGGCGTCGGCCATGGCCTGCGCGTCGTCGATGGCGCCTTGCTTGCGCTCGCGCTCGATGCGCGCGTTATCGGAGAACAGCTCGTCCGCGCCGTCGTCGCGCTTCTTCTTATCCCACGCCATGCTACTCGCCTCCCTTCATCTGGCTCTCGGCGATCTCTCGATACACCTCGCACCTTTCCATGAGCTCCTCATGCGTGCCCTTGCCCGCGATGCGGCCGTCCTTGAGCACGATGACCTGGTCGGCATGCAGGATGGTGTTGATGCGCTGGGCGATGATGAGCACCGCGGCGTCCCGCGTCTCGGGCCTGAGGGCGCGGCGCAGGGCGGCGTCGGTCTTGAAATCGAGGGCGGAGAAGCTGTCATCGAAGATATAGAGGTCCGCGCGCTTCATGAGGGCGCGGGCGATGGCGACGCGCTGGCGCTGGCCGCCGGAGAAATTCGTGCCCCCTTGGGCCACGGGCGCGTCCAGGCGCTCGGGCAGGCCCCACACGAAATCCGACTGGGCGACATCGAGGGCGTGGCGCATCTCGACCTCCGTCGCGTCCGCGCAGCCGTCGCGCAGGTTGCTCGCGATGGTACCCGAGAACAACCATGCCTTCTGCGGCACGTAGGCGATGCGCTCGCGCAGGTCGTGCTGGGTCATGTCGCGCACGTCGACGCCGGAGAAGCGCACCGAGCCTTCCGTGACGTCGTGCAGGCGCAGCAGCATCTTTGCGATGGTCGACTTGCCCGAGCCCGTCGACCCGATGATCGCCGTGGTCTCGCCGCGGCGACAGGAGAAGTCGATGTCGTGCAAGGTGTCCTCGTCGGCATCGGCGAAACGGAATGAGACGCGGTCGAACGAGGCGACGGCATCGGCGGATGCGGGCGCATCGGCCTCGGACTGAACGCCCGTCGCCGCATCGGCCTCGGCCCGAGCGTCCGTCCCCGTATGAGCCTCGGCCCGAACGCCCGCCGCCGCGTCTTCCCTCGGTGCCGATGACGAGCCCCCGGCACCGTCGACGATGCTCGGCTTCTTCTCGATCACCTCGGCGCAGCGTTGCAGGCACACGATGGCGCGCGGCACCATGAGCGCCACGAATTGCGCCATCATGATGTAGAACATGATGAGCATCGCGTACTCGACCACCGCGGAGATGTTGCCGATCTGCATGGCATGCGCACCCACGCGGTTGCCGCCGAGCCACATGAGCAGCACCTCGGCGATGTTCATGAGGCAGAAGCTGAAGCAGTCCACGCCTGCGAAGATCCAGTTCACCTTGATCGCCGCATCGGCGTAATCGGTGAACACGCGGCCCATGCGACCCTCCTCGTGGCGTTCTTTGCCAAAGGCGCGAATCACGCGGACGCCGATGATGTTCTCACGCAGGACCACGTTCATGCGGTCGATGAAGCCCTGCATCTTCTCGAAGATCGGGGCGGCGCGACGCACCGCGATCACGGCGAACACCATGACCACGGAGACCACCGCGAGCATCATGGCGCCCATCTGCGCGTCAACGCGGAAGGACAGCACCGTGCCCATGACGCAGATGATGGGCACCGGCAGCATGGCCTGGGTGGCGAGCATGACCGTCTGCTGGATGACGTTCACATCGTTTAAGGTGCGGGTGATCATGGAGCCGGTGCCGAACTCCTCGAAGTCTCCGCCCGAGTAGGCGAGCGAGGCATCGTACACGGCGTTGCGGATATCGCGGCCCACATAAGAGGCCAGCCGGGCGCACAGGTAATTCCCCAGCAGGGCGCCGCCGCTCGCGCAGCAGCATGCGACGAGCATCTTGATCCCCTGACCGATGATGAAATCCGTGTTGCCGCTCGTGACCCCCTGATTGATCATGCCGGCGAGCATGGTGGGAACGTACAGCGTGCCCGCTACGTCCAGCAGCAACGCTGCAAGCGTCGCCACGACGAGGGCCTTATACGGTTTGATGGTCCGCAACAACAGTCTCATACGCACGCTCCCCTCCCGGCCACCCCCGCAGCCAGACATGCACACCTCTAGTCGATACCAATCCTACCTGAACAACCGGGCATCCCGCTTGACGACAGGCCTCTCAATTTGCATCGGCCCACCGGCCGGGAAAATTCGGCTGGAAGAATGGTCGCAAAATGCCGGGCTGCTGCAGCCTGGCATTCTGCGACCTCTTTCAAACGACTTTCGGCCGCCCCGTAAGTCCTATCGCAACCGGTTCTTCGGCAGGCACACGCCTCGCTCGCCGTCGCAAGACCGTTCAACAAGAAGAAAGGGGCCGCCCGACGGCGACCCCTGCAAGCGCAATGAATTGTTCGCGCAGCGCACGGCTGCGCTTCAGCGGGCTACTCCTCCGCAGGCTCCTCCTCGACGGCCCCCTCGACCTCGACGGGCTCCTCGGCCTCAACGGGCTCAGTGCCGGGGCGCACCCAGCCCTCCTGGATGGACTCGTAGAACGTGGCGCCCGCGGCGAGGTCGTGCACGCTCTTGCCGTCGAGCCAGGGCAGCTCGACCAGCTCGGGCAAGGTGGTCACAAGTTCGGAGCAATCGACGAAGCGGCCTTTGTCATTCAACTGCTCGCAGTCCTGCACGCGCCAGTACCCATCGGTGTGGGTGACGTAGTACTCATGGCCGTCAACGTCCATGAACACGCGCGTCTTAGAGCGGAGGTAGGACAAAAGCCCCTCGAAATCCAAGGAGATCTCCTGATCAGCCTTCATTCCCATGATTGGCTCCTATCTGTCGGGCACCCGGCACCCAATAGCCGGGCGCGTGCATAACCGATAGTTCCATCTTTCCCGCCTTATACCTATATTGCGAGTAAAACTTGGTGGGCGGCCATTTTGTTCGAGCAGCGGCATGCATATCGGCTCGAGCTTCTTGAATAACCCTCTCAGACGGCGGATTGGGGGCCGCCTCGCAAGCCGATGAGGCGGCGACGAGCACGGGGGCCGTCCGAGGCTACATGTCGATTTCGAAGTCCTCGCCGATGACCCTGTTCGTGGTGTCGCGAATCCAGCCCAGGGGATCCGGCAGGCCGGCGAGCAGCTCGTTGGCGCGCGCTTCCTCGTCCGTGTAGCCCTTCACGGTGCGCACGGTGCTGTCACCGTTCTCCCAATGCTCGATGAGCGGGGTCCACTTCACCTCTGCCACGCGCACGCGGCGCTGGGGCACCGAGGGCTCGGCTGCAGCGGGCTCATCGGCCTTTCCGACATCGGTGCCGACGGCGCCCTCGCCACCACCCGCGCGCTCGAACGTGCAGCTGAACATGCCGGACATGATCGTATCCGGGTTGTTGTGATACCCGGACAGGAAATCACCCAACCCATATACGGCGAGCACGTTCTGGCCATCGGGGGCGGTCAGCCATTCCATGGACTGAATCACATGCACATGGCTGCCGATCACAAGGTCGGCACCCGCGTCGACGCATTCCTGCGCCCATGCGCGCTGGATGTCGCTCGGCTCGTTTTCATACTCGGTTCCCGCATGCAGGTAAACCACGACGGCGTCGGCGAACTGGCGGGTGCGCTCGACGTCCTGCCTCATGACCTTCGCGTCATAGGGAACGGCGAAATAGGCGTTCGGGAGGTCCGCCTGGGTATAGCCGTTCTGGCCGTAGCTGTACGAGAGGAACGCGATGCGCAGGCCGTTGCACGACACGATCCGCGGGGCCTGCCGGTCGGCTTCGCTGGCGAAGCTGCCGATCGTAAGCAGCTTGTCGTCAAGCTCGCTCCACACCCCCTGCGCATGCTCGATCGCCGGCACCCAAGTGTCGTACGTGTGGTTGCTATTGGTGTTCACCACGTCCCATCCGACCCCGGCCACGGCTTTTGCAAGCGAATCCGGCGTATTGTAGCTGGGATAACCGTTGTAACCGTAGCGATCGGGCCCACCGAGGGTGGTTTCTTGGTTCACGAAGGAGATGTCGTACGACGCGACCTTCTTCTTGATCTTGCGATAGAAGCCGTCGAAGGCGTACTCGTCATCGCCCACGGCACCGGCGGCGGCATCGGCGATCTCGAGGAGGTTCTCGTTATAGAGGTTGTCGCCAACGGCGGAGAAACTCACACGGCCGCTACCGGTATCCGTCGTGCCGAGGTCGAGGTAGCGGGGAGGATTGGCCGCCTGCGCGGCGACATTCGCCCCAACGGCCCCGAGCTCGTCGACGAGTGCGGCGCGCGGGGCGCCCCACACAGCGACGGACTGGCCCTCCCCCGGAGTCGTCGTGTCGTTTCGACTGTTGGAGAACAGGCCGCCCACGGCGGGGACGACCGCGAACGCGATAAACGCGACGGCAAGGGCGCCGAGGGCGGGAATCACGAGCCTGCGGGGAACGCCGGATATGGGGCGAGGTACCGGGCGGCGCGGCGCGGTGCGGGTCGGAAGGTGCGCGGCACCGGAAGCCGGGCGCGAGACAGGGCGGTGGCCCTGTTTGGGCCGGCCGACTCGGTCCGCACCGTGCGGCGCATGCGGGCTGCTGCCACGAGGCGCCGCGCCGGGATGACGCCCCACCGCGACGGGCCCAGTCGGATGGGCAGCGCGAGCAGGCCGGGCATGGGACGCGCCCGCCGGACGGGGCCCAGGGGTCGCGGGGCGCGGCGTCTTGGGGGCGCGGCGGTACGTCGGTTTTTGACTGGAATCCGAAGGTCTTTTCTGCATGGCGCCCTCCGCAACCGACCGAGCCTCATGGGCCGTCGGGTCGTCAGACAATTGGGAATCAGCCCCCATTGTCCCAGAGCGCGACCAAGGAGCCAGCCCTCAACCGCCGCGTTTCGGTCACTGGCCCCGAGCGCCGCAGTCGCGCCCAGCCCCAGCCGAGAGATCAGCCGCCGCTTACCAGATGCCGAGCATGTGCTGCATGCCGATGCTCACGCACGTGATGCCGGCCCAGCAGCACAGCTCCATGAAGATCGGCTTGCCACCGGTCTTGACCAGCTTGACGATGTCGGTGTTGAAGCCGATCGCCGCCATCGCCATCACGATGAAGAACTTCGACAGCGTCTTGATCGGCGCGGTCACCGCGACGGGCAGCGCGAACACGGTGGTGATGACGCTCGCCAGCACGAAGAAGATGATGAAAAACGGGAAGATCTTCTTGATGTCAAAGGTGCCTGCGGCCTCGCCGTCGCCCTCGCCCGCCTCAGCGGCGCGCTTGTCACGGCGAACCTGCCAGAACGCGAGACCCAAGGTGATCGGAATGATCGCCAGCGTACGGGTGAGCTTGACGATAGTGGCGTAGTCGAGCGCGTTCGAACCCGGATGCATGCCGTCCCAAGCCGCCGCTGCCGCGGTGACGGAAGACGTGTCGTTCACAGCGGTGCCCGCGAACAGGCCGAATCCGTCGTTGCTCATGCCGAGCATGGCGCCGAGCGAGGGGAAGATGAGCGCGGCGATGATGTTGAACAGGAAGATGACGCTGATGGCCTGCGCGATCTCCTCATCGTCGGCATCGATGACCGGTGCGGTCGCCGCGATCGCGGAGCCGCCGCAGATGGAGGAGCCCACGCCGACGAGCGTCGAGATCTTGCCCGGGATGTGCATGACGCGGCACAGCGCGAACGAGATGACGAGCGATGTGGTGATGGTGGACACGATGATGGGCAGCGAACTGGCGCCGACCTTGGCGATCTCACCGAGGTTGAGGCCAAAGCCCAACAGGATCACGGCGTACTGCAAGATCTTCTTCGACGTGTACTTGATGCCCGCTGCGGTCGCATCGCTCACGCCGGCTCGGTTGCGCAGCGCCAAGCCGAGCGCCATGCCGATGAGGATGGCGAATACCGGACCGCCAACCACCTCGAACCGTTTGCCGAGCAGCCACGCCGGCACGGAGATGAGCAGCGCCAGCGCGATTCCGCGCCACAGATCCTTGAAATCCTTGACAAGCTCCACGTTGCCTCGCCTTTCCGGGCCATCGCCCATTCAGATGTTGCCGCATCAATCCTATGACCTCGTTTTATAATGAGTAACTATCATTTGGTTATCATTGCATCAGAATTTCTTATGAGGCGGTATGCTCGACTACCGGACCCACACGTTCCTTGAGGCCTATCGACAGCGCAGCTTCACGCGGGCGGCGGAGGCCCTGCTCATCACGCAGCCCGCCGTCTCCCAGCACATTCGCCAACTGGAGGCACATTACGGCTGCTCGCTGTTCACCAAAACGGGCCGCGGCATCGAGCCTACCGCCGCCGCCGATCTGCTCTACCAGCGACTCCTCGCCATGGAAAACGATGAGGGTCGGTTGGTTTCCGAAGCGGGGGCGCTTGTCGCCGAGTCCGCGGACGCCCATGCGGCGCCGCTCAGGTTCGGTTGCACCCGCACCATCGCCGACTACACGGCGCCGCGTCTCATGGCGGAGCACCTCTCGACGCACCCGCAGGCCAATGTCGTGCTGTCGGCGGGCAACACACGAGATCTCGTGCACGCACTTGAGGAAGGCACCATCGACTTCGCATTGATCGAGGGGTCGTTTGAACGCAGGCGATTCGACTTCGAGACGCTTTCGCGCGAGCGATATATCGCCGTGGCAGCGCCGATGCGGGACGGGACTGCGGGCGCCCTTACCGATGGGTGGGGCGCGGGCGGCGCGGGGCGCTCCGCCGAAAGCGGACCGCGACGCGCGCTTCCAAGCGACACGGGGGTCGCCCCGGCATCCGTGCGCGACCTGCTCGGAGAGCGCCTCATCCTACGCGAGGCCGGGTCCGGCACCCGCGAGATCCTCGAGAAGCATCTGGCCGCGCGTGACCTCGCGACCACGGACTTCGCGGGAACCATCGAGATCGAGAGCATCCCCACCATCAAGGCCTGCGTACGCGCGGGTGCCGGCATCACGTTCATGTACCGCGTCGCCGTGGAAGACGAGCTCGCACGCGGCGAGCTCGTGGACATAACGCCCGCCGATTTTGCGGTCGAGCACGACTTTTGCCTTATTTGGCAGCGGGGGAGCCAATATGCGCCGAGATATCGCGCCCTTTGCGACACGTGGCGGGACCTGATGTAGGACCTCGATATGGGGCAGGCGCTGAATCGCGGCTGGAAACGATCGATTTGCACCCGCCCCCCCATTGCGCCCAGTCGCCCGGCTACTCCACGGTGACGCTCTTGGCGAGGTTGCGGGGCTGGTCGACGTCGCATCCGCGCAGGATGGCGACCTCGCGCGCCAGCAGCTGCAGCGGCACCGTCGCCGTGATCGGACTCAAGGCGTCGCGCACGGCGGGCACGTAGATGACGTGGTCGGCGATTCCGCAAATATCCTCATCGCCCTCGGTCGCGACCGCGATGATGCGCGCGCCGCGAGCCTCGCACTCCTTGAGGTTACTCACGGTCTTGTCGTACGTGGGGCTCTTGGTCGCCACTGCGATGACCGGGAAGCCCGGGTCGATCAGTGCGATGGGACCGTGCTTCATCTCTCCCGCGGCGTACGCCTCGGCATGCAGATAGCTGACCTCCTTGAGCTTGAGCGCGCCCTCGCATGAGATCGCCGAGCCCATGCCGCGCCCCACGAAGAGCGCCGAGTTCGCATCCCTGCAGGCCAGGGCCGCCTCGTGGACGGCGGGTCCCTGCGTGTCCAAGATCCACTGGATCTGCTCGGCGGTATCGCCGAGTTCATGGAAGATCATACGCACCTGACCCGTGGTGAGCTTGCCCTTGACCTGGGCGAGCAGAAGAGCGAGCAACGTCAGGCTCACCACCTGGCCCGTGAAGCTCTTGGTCGAGGCGACCGCAATCTCCTTGTTCGCCTTGGTGTAGATGACGCCGTCGCTCTCGCGGGCGACGGGGCTGCCCACCACGTTGGTGATGCCGAAGACCTTCGCGCCCTTGATGCGCGCGTCGCGGATCGCCGCCAGGGTGTCCGCCGTCTCGCCCGACTGGGACACGGCGACCACCAGCGTGCTCGGCGTGATGATGGGGTTGCGGTACCTGAACTCGCTTGCCGCCTCGACCGCGCAGGGGATGCGCGCCCACCCCTCGATGAGGTTCTTCGCGATGAGGCCGGCATGATAGCTCGTGCCGCAGGCGATCACGTACACGCGGTCCACCAGGTTGAGCTCCTCGTATGTGAGCCCAAGCTCATCGATGTCGAGCTCGCCCGTCAAGGCGAGACGGCCCACCAGCGTGTCGCGGACCACACGGGGCTGCTCGCAGATCTCCTTCATCATGAAGTCCGCGTAACCGCCCTTCTCGGCCATGTCGATATCCCAATCGATGTGCGTGACCGTGGGTTCGATGGCACGACCCCCCGCATCGGTGTAGGTGATGCCCTCGGGCGCGAGACGGGCGAACTGGCCGTCTTCGAGCACCACCACATCGCGCGTGGCATCGATGAGGGCGATGACGTCGGAGGCGACGTAGCTTCCGTGCTCGCCGCGACCTATGACGATGGGGCTGTCCTTGCGGGCGACGGCGATCACGCCCGGCTCGTCCGCACAGACCGCGGCGAGCCCGTAGGCGCCCACCACATGCGTGCACGCCTCGCGGACGGCGGCCATGAAATCGCCCTTACCAGATGGCCTTCCGTCGCCGCTCGGCGCGCCTTGGTAAGCCTCTTCGATGAGGTGAGCGAATACCTCGGTGTCCGTCTCGCTCCTGAACACATGGCCGTGCTCCTCCAGGGAGGCCCGCAGCTCGGCGAAATTCTCGATGATGCCATTGTGCACGACCGCGATGCGGCCGTCGCAGCTCACATGCGGGTGCGCGTTCTCAACCGTGGGGCTGCCGTGGGTCGCCCAACGCGTGTGGCCGATTCCGCATGTCGAGGATTCCGTGGGCGCACCGTGCTCCCCCTTGGCGAGCTCGCACTCGAGGCCCGCGACCTTGCCCACGCAGCGCACGACGTCGATCTTGGCGGAGCCAAGCGCCCCCCGTCCATCCAGCGCCGCCGATGCGCCCACCTCCGGGCGCGCACCGCTTTCGAGGGCGATCCCCGCAGAGTCGTACCCGCGATACTCGAGCCTCTTGAGGCCGTTCACGAGGAGCTCGGCCGCCGTCTCGAATCCGGTGTATCCAACGATCCCGCACATATGGAATCCTCTCCGTCGATGTACAACGGCGCCTCATTCTAGGGACGGTTTGTTACGATTCGGTAACAGTGGTATCGTTTTTTTGAGACCACATGGCGAGGAATTGAAGCGATACAATCGAAATCGGGAAAACTTCGTCCGCAGGAGCATCACATGCCTCGTCGAACCACCGTCACCATCACCGATGTCGCCCGCGAGGCGGGCGTCGCGTTGGGAAGCGTGTCGAACGCGTTCAACCATCCCGATAAGGTCCGCCCCGAGACCCTCAAACGCATCCGGGAAGCTGCGGACCGCCTCGGATACGCCCCCAATCAGAGCGCCCGCATGCTCGCGGGCGGCAAGAACCGCCTGTTCGGCCTCATCCTGCCCAGCCTCGACCACGGCGTCTCCCTGCAGATAGCCAACGGCGCGAACGCCGAGGCGCGCAAACACGGATACGGCCTGCTCATTGCGACCGCCCAGACGGACGAGGAGGTCGCGCGCCGCTACCGCGACTATTTCATGGGGACGCAGACGGCGGGCATCCTCATGCAACCGCCCGCAATCAAGGACTGGCAGCCGCCGAGCCACCTCCCCCGCATCCCCATCTCGCTCCTCGACGTCCAGTGCGATGCCCCCGGGTACTTCGTCGCCGCCGACAACCTCGCGCTCGGAGAACTTCTCGCACGCCACGCCTTCAATTCGGGCGCCAGGCGCGTTGCCATCATAGGCAACCCATCCCTCAACCGGCTCGCCCTGCGCATCGAGGGCATGCGGAGGGCCTTCACGACCGAGTCGGACTGCGCGTTCGAGATCATCGAGGAAGGTGCCTGGAACTCCGCCCACGACGGGCTCGACTTGGGGCGGTGCTTGGCGGAGCGAGCCGAGGGCACGCGCCCCGATTTCATCATCGCCCTCACGGACACCCTGGCGACGGGCGCCATCTCCGGCGTTCGCGCCGCCGGACTCCGCGTTCCGAACGACATCCGCGTCGCCGGATGCGACGGCAACCCCCTGGCCTGGACCGGCCCCGTCCCGCTCACCACCGTCGCCCCCATCGGGTACGAGATCGGCCGGCGCGGCGTACGGCAGCTCATCGCGCAGATCGCGGAGGAACCCGAAGACGGGCCGGAGAACCATCAGGAACTCGTACGCCCCTTCCTGCTCGCACGGGCGAGTACGGGGATGAATCGCGAGGACGATTTCGCCGACCCCGATATCGATATCAGCGGCTATTTGTAAGAGCGCGACTTTCATCCCGGCCGCTGCCCCGTTCGCCGTTTTTCCAACTCCCCGGTCTAGCGAAGGCGTATGTTTGTGCTGATATGCGCCTAGCGAATCAGTCGTTGGCGAAACACGCGGGCCCGCGTCGAGCCCGCTTGGACAAGGAGGCATCATGGCCAACCGCATCGTTCTCAACACCATCTCCTATCACGGCGCCGGCGCCATCAAGGAGATCCCCGGCGAGCTCGCCCGCCGCGGCTACAAGAAGGTCTTCGTCTGCACCGACCCCGACTTGGTTAAGTTCGGCGTCGCCGGCAAGGTGACCGACCTGCTCGACGAGGCGGGCATCGCCTACAGCGTCTACTCCGACATCAAGCCCAACCCCACCATCAAAAACGTCACCGATGGCGTGGGGGCCTTTAAGGCCGCCGAGGCAGACTCCATCGTGACCATCGGCGGCGGCTCCGCCATGGACACCGCCAAGGCGATCGGCGTCATCATCACCAACCCCGAGTTCGCCGACGTTCGCAGCCTCGAGGGCGTCGCCCCCACCAAGAACCACGCCGTGTTCACCATCGCCGTGCCCACCACCGCCGGCACCGCGGCCGAGGTCACCATCAACTACGTCATCACCGACGTGGAGAAGGTCCGCAAGTTCGTCTGCGTCGACACCAACGACGCCCCCGAGGTCGCCGTCGTCGACCCCGAGATGATGGCCACCATGCCCGCCGGCCTCACCGCCAGCACCGGCATGGACGCCCTCACCCACGCCATCGAGGGCTACACCACCCAGGGCGCCTGGGAGATGTCCGACATGTTCCACCTCAAGGCCATCGAGCTCATCTCCAAGAACCTGCGCGACGCCGTCGCCGAGGCCAAGAGCGGCGTTCCCGGCTCCGGTCGCGAGGGCATGGCGCTTGCCCAGTACATCGCCGGCATGGGCTTCTCCAACGTGGGCCTGGGCGTCGACCACTCCATGGCCCACACGCTCTCCGCGCACTTCGACACCCCGCACGGCGTGGCCTGCGCCATGCTGCTGCCCATCGCGATGGAGTTCAACAAGCCCGTCGTGACCGAGCGCCTGGCCCAGGTGGCCGTCGCCATGGGCGTCGACACCGCCGGCATGAGCACCGACGAGGCCGCCGACGCCGCCATCGCCGCCGTGAAGCAGCTCTCCGTCGACGTCGAGATCCCCACCGTGTGCGAGGCCATCACCGAGGACGAGCTCGACACGCTCACCAAGGACGCCATGGCCGACGCCTGCTTCCCGGGCAACCCCCGCGAGGCCACCTACGACGACGTCATGGGCATGTTCCGCAAGATCATGAAGTAGCAACCTCTTTCGCGCCCGCCCCCTGGGGCTCCCTATCCACCCAAGAGCCTTAGGGGGCCATCATATCCAGCAAAGAGCAGACTGCAGGAATTGCCGAGCCGCGTTCCGGCATTCAGCACTTCCAGCCTTGTCCCAAGCAACCACCGACAGCGCACGAAGCAGACGCTGACGCGAGTCGGATTAACCACGAAATTACCCTGTACACTTTCCTCCTCGACCGCCGAAGCGGACTCTGCGCTTTCCCGCAAATCCGCGGTAAGCGAAATGACGGTCGCGTCAGACCAATCGCAAGTCCCTGCACTCCATACCGATAGGCAGGGTGCCTAGCGCCTCCCCCTTCCCAAAACCGTCTGTTGTCTTGACTTGCGCCCGGACATCTCCTCGGCATATGAGACATGGCGCGGCTTGTCCTTGGCAAGGCCTCCGCTCTTCATGCGCTAATGAGCGCCCTCCGACATTGCCGAAAATCGCAAGCAGTAAAACGTGAATCTGGTCCAGATGCGGTCATGCGCAAAGACTAGGGCAGGGAGCCTGTCTAGACACAAAAAAACCTCAATCGAAGAATCGAATCGCAATATCGGGAATACCCCCCCCCTGCGTTTCACAGCCCCAAAAGCGACCGTTTTAAGCTCAAAGTCATAAATTATTAGTTTATTTGCATCATCATATTTTTGGAATAGCAAATTTTTAAGAGCTTTCAATATGCGTCCTGTAGTTCGTTCGCCCGTCATTATATGACCGTTTACCGATAATAAAGAAACTACTTGCTCCATGTCGCAGCATCGGTCCATAGCTCATTTATCTCGATTTATAACTTTTACCTGCTGTTTTATTTAAACATGCCAATTCACTCAGATGTAATGCATGACGTATCAATTTTGTCTATGCGAAATTTTGCTTTTTCAGATATTTACTTGTCTCTTGTGCTTTTGTACATTTGCCTCGGTCGTATAGCCCCATCAATGACTAAGGAGTACCTATGGACCTCATCATGTACTACGTTCCCCTAGCAATCGGCGTGCTGGGCAACATCCTGTACAACATCTTTGCCAAGTCGACCCCCGACGATGCCGACACCTTTGCCTCGCTTACTCTTACCTATGCCGCTGGCATGGTCGCAACCTTCCTGATCTACATGGTCACTTCGGGAGGCGGCAACATCTTCGCTGAGTTTACGAAAGCAAACTGGGCATCTTACGCCCTTGGCCTGTGCATCGTTGGCTGCGACGTCGCAATCATCCTGCTTTATCGCGTTGGCTGGGACATCTCCGTCGGAACGCTTGTGGGCAACATTTCTGTCTCCCTCGCCCTTGTGGTCGTCGGCGTCCTATTCTGGAATGAGTCCCTCGGCATCATGAAGATCGCCGGTATTGCGGTCTGTCTCCTCGGCCTCTACGTTGTCAATCGCCCTGAAAAAGCCGAAAGTGCGTCCTAGTAACAGGCTCGCGCTACCGCAAGCGGCGTAGGGGCCCTAAACCATGATGGGGCGACCGGGCCTCCATCGCTGCACACCATCCTTTCCACACCCCCTTTTCCACAAGGAGTGCACCATGTCCAACCGTATCGACACGATCATCACCGCAGACGCCATGTGGCGTGGAATCAGCCGCGATGAGCAGCCCGCCCCGGGCGGCGTCGCCATCAGCGGTGAGCGCATCGTAGCCGTTGGCACCCCCGAGCAGATGGAGGCCCTCGCCGGCCCAGACACCATCGTCCGTCACTATGGCGAGGACAAACTCCTCATGCCCGCCCTATGCGATGCGCACCTGCATCTCGAAAATACCGTTTTGTGCGAGAGCGGCCCCGCGCTGCGCTACATCGGTTCCGAAGAGGAGTGCGTAGCCAATTGCAAAACCTGGCACGAGGCGAACCCTGATTCCTACTGGGTAATCGGCTTTGGATGGCATCAGGCAAACTGGCCCGGCTGCAAAGTGCCGACCAAGGACCTCCTGACCAAAGCCCTTCCGGACAACCCCGCCTTCCTGCTCGACATCGACACGCACTGCGCGTGGCTGAATCAGAAAGCCCTCGACGAGCTGGAAATCACATCCGAAACCCCCGATCCGGTAGGCGGCCGTATCTGGCGTGACGAGAACGGCGAGCCGACCGGCTACCTTGAGGAATCAGCCGCTCTCAACATTGAGCCCATCGTTCTCAAGCGCGCCATCTCCGATCCCGCCGTTCGTGCCGGCAAGCTCCTTGAGACAATCGAGCTGCTTAACCGCCGCGGAGTAACCGAGGTTTGGGATGCCTTCGATACCCCAGAAACCTGGTATGAGGCCCTTGAGGATCTGCAGGAGCAGGGCAAGCTCAACCTCCGCGTTAACACCTGTGCATTGATCAACGACAATCCAGAGTTCATCGAGACCGCCGTCAAGCTGGCAGAACGCTACCCCAATATCGAGGACTTCATCACCTTCTGGGGCTTCAAGGTCATCGGCGACGGCGTCGGCGGCGCGCACACCGCCTGGATGACCGAACCTTATGCTGACGATCCCAGCACCTCTGGAGGCTGTCTGCTCGAGCCCGAAGAGTTCAAGCGCCGTATCCTTGCCTGCGAAGAGACCGGCCTGCCCGTCCACGTCCACGCCTGCGGCACTCGTACCGTCGAGTACGCCCTCGATTGCTTCGAGGAGGCCGTCAAGTCCGGCCTAGTCCTGGGTCAGCGCAATTGCATCACTCACTGCGACACCGTGAATCCCAAGGATTTTCCGCGCTTCCGCCAACTCGGCGTAGTGGCCGCCTTGCAGCCCGACATGCTCGCCCCAACTCCCACCTACGAGACCGACTTCTACTGCAAGACTTTTGGAGAGAAGGTCTACGAGTACGCCTGGGCCAACCGCTCCATGTTTGATAACTGCGACTACATCTCCTTCAGCTCTGATTCTCCAGTCGGCTTCGCCGGCAAGCTGGACCAGGTGTTCCGCGCAACGCAGCGCACCTTCAACGATGGCCTCCCCGCTGGCGGCATCCATCCCGAGCAGAAGATCTCCGTCTCCGAGGCCCTGTGGGCCTTCACCTGGGGCGGCGCTTACCAGCTCAACAAAGAGGGCATCAAGGGCTCCCTCGAAGTTGGCAAGTTCGCCGACATCGTGGTTTTCGACCATAACCTATTCACCTGCGACCCCAAGGACATCCAGATTACCGAGTCGCAACTCACGCTTGTCAACGGCCGCGTCGCATACGACGCCGAAGCCTAATTGACAAGAACTATTGAGAGGAAAACTACCATGACCGAATCCACAAAGAAGACGGGCTTCGCCTTCCTCTTCCCCGTCATCCTGATGATCGTGGTCAACGTTGCCTACAACATCGTTGCCAAACTCACCCCAGTGGATGTCAACGCCATAGCCTCTGTGTTCCTCACTTACACGGTCTGCTGCGTCTCGTCCTTCATCCTTTTCTTTGCGACCTCCAAGGATAAAAACTACCCACACGCAATCAAAAAGTGCAACTGGTCAGCCCCCGCTATGGGTCTGTCGCTGGTCCTCATGGAAGTCGCCATCTTGCTCCAGTATCGAGCCGGCTGGGACGTCTCCGTCGCCTGCCTTGTCCTGTACGTCATCCTTGCCGTCTGCCTGCTTGCCATTGGCGCCGTTTTCTATAAGGAGCGCGTCACGGTGTCCCGCATCGTCGGCTGCGGCATCTGCTTCGCCGGTCTCGTTCTTGTAATGATGTTCTAAGCAATTGGACACAAAGAACCTGACGGCTGTATCGACTTAGCCAACGGGGCGTCGCTTTGCTATACAATAAGCGGCGCCCCGTTGCTGTAAGGAGATGACATGGGAACCTATGCGGTGGGAAACGCCACCAAGGAATCCATCAAAAACACCGCTCGTGCGCTTTTTTTTGAGCAGGGAGTCTCCTCGGTATCCGACGCAATCATATGCCGCGAAGCACGGGTGCAGCGCGGCCTCATCAGCTACCACTTTGGCAATCGAGGCAGCTTGGTCGCTTTGATCTACCATGATTATGTAGAGGCGCTTCGCGACACTGTTAGACGCCGCTTTCCTACAGATAATCCCGCACTTGCCTACTGCATCCTAGAGTACCTGCTGGTTGATTGCCTGCATAAAAACGCACGTCTCCGTCGGTTCTACGTTGATATCATCACGTTTCCCGAAGTATCAGATGACGAGGTGCGTGTCCAGCATGAACAGCTCTCGGAGATTTTAAGTCGCGAATCCGGGGACTGCGACATGACAAAACTCAAGATTGCCGTCACCCTTTCTCAAGGCGCCTTTAATGAGATGGTCCGCTGTATCGACTCTGGATATCTCGATGGTGAGATCGATGAACTGCTTGCGGTAGACCTCCGAATGTCGATGTCACTTGTCGGTATCTCCACCACCGAAGCCGAGCGCTTGCTCGACCAGACAATCCAGATGACGGATGGCTATCGCCTCGCCGTGGGCAAGACCCTTAAACCCCGAATCATCAGGTCCGCCCCGTCGATGTAGCACCTCAAACTACACCACGCGTAGCATCCATCGCTGAATCTAATACGACACCGGCCCTCTTAGGACCCTCGTGACGCTTGTCGTTACAGCACATCGTCCTGGACACGCAAAGAACCCGTTTTCAAGACAACAAGACGAATGGCCCACCAGCCATAAGAACGAACCAAAGATAGGCAACTCATCCAGGCGCCCTAAATGCCCTTGAAAGCCTAACCGCGGTATCGGCAAGCGCCAGACCATCCGCGCGCCGCCAATTATGTGGCCACCAATACTGTGAGCCGAGCCCGAAAAGCCAAAGTTCAGCAAGATCAGCCAGGCTGCCTTCTCAAGCTGTTGCTATCCCATGATCGCCGCGGGGAGCTCGCGAAGGCTCGGGAGCACGGCAGCGCACATCTCCTCGATTTCGGACGTGGGGGCCACGATATCCGGAATCATGAACACGTGAGCACCCGAGGCGTGGCCCGAACGCACGCCGTTGTGGGAATCCTCGATAACGGCGCACAGCCCGGGGTCGTAGCCGAGTCGCCTGGCGGATTCGATGAAGATGTCCGGGGCGGGCTTGCCGTTCTCGATTTCATCGCCGCAGGTGATCGAGTCGAAATACTTCGTCATGTCGAACCGCTCCAAGCGCGGCAACGCGCGCACACGGGCGGTCGAGGTGGCGATGGCGAGCGGAAATCCCGCGGCCTTCAGGGCCTCGAGAGCCTCGATGGCACCCGGCTTGAGCTCGAGGTCGGTCTCGACGAACTTGAGGAACAGCTCTACATGCAGATCGAACACGCGGTTCGCCAAATCGGCGTCGCCACCCAGATGCTCGGCGAGCATCGCTCGGCAAGATTGCGAGTTGCGGCCGATGAACGCGCGGACGAGGTCATCGGGAATCTCGAAACCCATCTCCTCAGCCGTCGCCGCCCATGCCTTCTGGCCCACGCGCTCGGAATCGACGAGCGTGCCGTCCATGTCAAAAAGTACCGCCTGAATGGGCTTCATGTCTCTCCCCTTGAATCGTCGACGCCGAGGGCCCCGCAAACATGTCGATGCTGTGCTCATCGAGCTGCCGGAACGCCAACTCCACCCTCTGACGTATTGTACTGGGTCGATTGGCACGGTGACTCTCATGAACACAAGATTTGATAAAACAAAACCAATGTATGACGACGAGAAGATGCGGCGGCTTATCGAACTGCTTCGGTCGTACGAAAGCGTCGCCATCGGGTTCTCAGGCGGGGTGGACAGCACCTTCCTCGCGGCAGTCGGCATCCGCGCGCTGCCGCCTGCCGACGTGCACCTCATTCACCTGGACACGCCTCTCGTAGGCACTCCTGAGCGCGAGTCCTTCGAGCGCGGACGGGAGAGATTCGAGCGCGCCGGGGCCCATGTTGCCGTCATCGAGGCCGACCCGCTTGCGGACCCGAAAGTCGCCGCAAACCCGGCGGACCGTTGCTACCACTGCAAGCGCCTGGGATTCCAGCGCATCGTGGACGCCGCGCGCGAACTCGGTGCGCGCGTCGTCCTCGAGGGGAGCAACGCCGATGACGCCGGGGACCACCGCCCCGGCACCCGTGCCGTTCGCGAGCTCGACGTGAGGTCGCCCCTTATGGAAACCGGCTGGCGCAAGGACGAGGAGCGCGAGGTCCTGCGCACATGGGGGTTCGAGGTGTGGGACCTGCCCGCCGGCGCGTGCCTGGCGACGCGCATCCCCTGCGGCGAGGCGCTCACCGCCGAGAAGCTCCGCACGGTCCGTGCGTGCGAGGACTATCTGCACGGCCTCGGCCTACGCCAGGTCCGCGTGCGGCTTGCGCACGGAGCGGCGCATGTGACCCTCGGTCCCGAGGAGCTGCGATCCCCCTTGCTCGAAAATACGGACTCAGGTGCGTGTGCCCTGCCACATCCCCTCATCGAAGAGCTCGGGCGACGGGGCGTCTCGAAGGTCGACCCCATCGTCCGAGCATATGTCCACGGGGAAGGCAACGGCCGAGCCTAGCGCCCCCTCAGGCGTTTGCCGATAGCCGCGGCGCCGAGTATGGTGAGCGACGCGCATCCAACCATCGCCGCCGCCTGGCCGAGCTCGTCACCGGACTGCGGCAGGCGCTCTCCGTCACCCGAATCGCCCGGATCGTGAGGGTAATCAGGCTCCAGCTCTCCGGGTTTACCACCGGCAGGCCCATCGGGATTCGGCGTCTCACCCTGATCGGCATCTCCCGCGCCGGGACCCTCGGGGTCGGGGCCGGGATCGGGCTGCGGGTCTGGCCCGGCCTCCTCGACCGACTCATAGACGTTCACGAACGTCGCGAGCTCGTCCTCTCCGACGCCCGCGACGTCGACGTAGGCAACCATGCGCCCACTCCCCGCATCTACAACCGTGACGCTCACCATGGCGACGGCATCGCTGTACGTCAAGCCGGGAAGCACCGCGTCCTGAGCCGGAACGACCTCGCTCACCTTGTAGCTATACACGCCCGGTGCATAAAACGTCATCTCGCCGAAGGAGAAGACGCGCATGGCGTCATCGCCCTCATACGGGGCGTTCCCGCTCGTCGCCCTCGCGCGCCCAGGAAGAGGCATGGCGTCGAACGCGGGACCGCTGTCTTGAGCGGGGGCGCCCTCGCTCTCCCGGTAAGACACGCGCTCCATCGCGAACTCGAACGCATCGCCCTCATCCCATGGGCGACCCTCGAGCCGCTTCGCGAACGAAACCCAACCGTCCGCGACCGTCACGGGCGCCGGCGCGTAGCTGTTCGCGAACGCGACGCTCGGACGGTCACCGCCCGCGCCATCGAAGGTCCCCAAGAGAATGGGGCCGCAGGCGCCTCCGTCCGCCTCATGCGTGCGGAACACGCGCGCGGAGACCGACATGGTCCCGTCACCCTTGTCCTTCGGCGCGACCTCCATCACAAAGCGAGACAGGTCGTACACCACCCCTCCCCTTGAGGGATTCGCGACGTCCACACCCTCGGGCACATCTTCCCGTATCTCATACGAGAAGGTCTTGCCCGCATCGTCTTGCGTGAAGAGCAGGTCGGAAAGTTTGCCGGACATAGATGCGGCACCCGACGCCCCGGGTTTGGAATTCTCAAAGCTTCGATCGCTCGCGTTCAGGAGCTTCGCCTGCGAGGCGGGATCCGCACCATCGATCCTGAATGAGAAGTCGCCCGCCTTGAGCTCCCTGCCATCCATGGTCTTGATCACCGTCAGCGAGATTCCATCGCTCACGCAATACGCGCGATACACGTTGGTGAACTCGACGCGGTCGCGCGCCTGAGACGAAGATCCGTTCTCATAGGTCACCGTCGCCGCAAGGCGCGGCGAGGTCTCCGCGGTGGCAGGGTCCTCTTTGACCGCAACGGTTACGATGGACGTGTGGCGGTCGAACGCGACCCCGTTCACGGTCCCGCCCGAACCCTGCGGCAGCATCTCGCTCACCGCGAAGCGATACGTGCCCACGCGGTTGAACGCGATCCCCTCGAATGCGAAAGCCCGCCCATCGCCATCGATTATGGGCGAGGAGGCCGTCACGCGCTGCTCGAGGCGCTCGATCGGAGCCCCGTCCGCCGAGGCCGGCGCTAAGACGACGGACCCATCGGCGATCGCCGTCGACGTGGCGGCATCCGCCGCGGTCAACTCGAAAGCAAACGAATCCTGCTCCAGGAATTCCCTGCCCTGCAGGAATTTCGCACCGGCGATATCCACGCCCGCTGCGGCTGACGCCCTGAACTCGTTGCGGAACACGGGCTCCGCCACCTGCTCGCCCAAGAAGCCGTCGGCATTCAGCTCGCGATACGCGATGTCGAGCTTCACCTTCGCCGGACCCGACGTGTCGTCGGCGCTCACCGCGACTATGGCGCGATAGCGCACGGGGTCGTACGTCACGCCACCTGCGACATGAGGGGCATCCGTCGCGGCAGCGGGCAATTTCTCGTAGAAGGTATATTCATATGTCTTGCCGACGTCCTCGCCGGTGAACCACGCTTGGCGGGCCTGGATGGTCGAACCCTTGTTGCCCAACTCGAACGTCATGTCCTCGGAAGCCCTCTTCGGCTCTCCGTCCTCACTCGGAATGGGAGCCCCCGCGGGGACCTCCACGACGAACCTGAACATATCGTCCCCGAGCGGACGCGAGCCCACGTGGTCCACGTATTCCTTGCGGGCGGCCGGGGCGAAGCCCACCTTCTCGGCCTCGAACCCGTTCACAAAGCGCGCGGGCCCCGCGCCCGGTCGCGATGGGACCGGCTCGCCCGTATCATCGCGCACGCAGCGCATGGCGCTCGACGCCTCGAGCTTCCCCTCGGCGGCGTTCTCCACAACCGTCACCGTGACCAGGTACAAGGCATCGGAATACGTCACACCCGGCGCCCCCTGCTCGGGGCGCTCCTCGGTGATGTAATAGGCATACGTGCCCGGCAGGGAATACGAGATGTCCCCAAAACTCCCACGTGAAACCCCGCCATCGGCAGGCTTTCCCAGTTTGAGCCACGCGACGCCTTCTTGAGCATCGGCGGGCATGGGAGCGCCGTTCACCCCGCGGAGCGAGAAGGAGAAAGAATCGCTCACGCCCCAGTGGGAGAACTCCTTCTCCACGGGAAACGCCGTGAGCCCCTGCAACACCGCGGGGATGGCACGGTAGATGTTGGTGAACGAAACCTGCTGGGTCTCGCCCTCCTTGATCTCGCCCTCGCCACCCATGGCGTCCTTTTGGGTGAACCCGGGCGGCATGGCGTCCTCGGGCTCAAAGACGCGATACGACGCGCCTGCGGGCAGGCCGTACACTTCGACGGTCTGGCCGCCCGAGATTTCAACGCTGCCCTCACCTCCGGCATTGAGCTGCAGCGTCCGATCGCCATCGTCGATGCGCACGCGCCCGGCGTCGGTCTGCTCGTAGAGCGCGATTGCGTATACGCCGGAGAGCGGCTTTCCCCCATGTTTCAATTCGAATCTAAGCGTGAATTCCTGCTGGTCGAGGGTCGATACCCGACCGCCGTTGCCATCCGGCTCGGTGGGACCGGTCATTTCCTCGGCAAGTTCGACGCGCTTTGTCACCGCGAGGGAGGCCACGCGTCGATTCTCCACCACGACGCAAGTCGCCCCCGTGTACAGAGACGTCAGGTCGCGACCTCCCAGATTCTCCCAGCGCGAGACCCCGTAGCGGGCGGCGTCCTGCGCAGGGCCTCCCGGTCCGTACGCGGTGTTTTGACGCACGCCGCACATGGCGAGCCCCTCGCACACGCGGTACGCGATCATTCCGCGCGTTTCGAGCGGGGCATCCTTGCCCATATCGGGGCCATAGTCGAGCACCTTGTCGCTCGCGCCGTACGTCATCCAGATATCATCCGACGGATCGGCGTCCTCCGACCAGGCGATCGAGACGGTTCCGTCGGGTCCCACGACCACTTGGTCGGAACGGGCCGTTTTACACGAGGCGATCACGTCGTGCAGCGTCATGTCGGTATCGTCCTTGGCCGCGAAAGACGCCATGGAATCCACCAAGGAGCCCATGCTCACCATCGCGCTCACGCCGTCGTCGGCATCGCCGGTGTCCACGTGGACGCCCTGGGCATCCACGAGCACGCGCGTCGCCGACTCATTCCTCACATAGCCCGGAGGCGCCCCCATCTCCACGAGGTAGTACGCACCCGGGTCGAACGGGCCGAGGTAGCACAGGCCCTTTCCCTCGACGATCGAAGTCTCCCCATGGTCCTCGGTCACACCCTCGGCCACCGGCTTCGCCTGCGGAGCGGGCTCCAAACGGCCGTCGGCATCGATCATGGACCCGGCGGGATACACGCCGAAGCGCGCTCCGTTCACCGGGGCCCCGTCGTCGTCGACTTTCTGCACACCCAACAGCTGTTTGACGTCCGTCACGTACAGATTCGCCGCCGTCTGGCGGGAGAACTGCCCTCCGTCCAAGCGGAACGTGTTGCTCGCATCGATTTTTCCCTTGTCGAACGCGCCATCGCGGCCCAGCTCGGTGTAATAGAAGCCGACCGAATACTCGGCTCGGGACTCATCGCCGGTCATCATGTAGTAGTTCTCGGGATTGCCCGGCATATCCCGCATATCGAGCTCGTACTTACCGTCTTTGTCGACGTCCTCGAACACGTACATCTGCGCGTCACGAAGGTCGGCCACGCTCGCGGGCGCCGCACCGGATGCCTTCCAGCCATCCGCCGTCGAGCCGCTCATCGCCCGCCAGGAGCTCCGACCCTTCTCAGTGACTTGCCGGAAGATGACCGCGAAGACCGTGCCCTCGTCGACAAGATGGGGATCCATGCCGCCGTCGGAGCCCGCCGCCCCCCATACCGTGTCCCCCTCGATGGTCAGCTGCTGCTCGGGGCGCGCGAAGACCCCGGACTCCCAGTAGTTGTCCGAAAACAGGAATCCGAGCGTTTTCTCGACCTCACTCATGACGAATTTGAGCTTGCCTTCGGGGGTTTTGCGGTAACCCGAGGGAGCCGATGTCTCGCGCAGAACGTAGTGCTCGGTACCGTCGCGGTGATACAACTCCATGAAGTTGAGGGGCTTGCCGTCCGCGCCCTTGAACGAGAAACCGCCCAGACGGTCGGTCGTTCCCGTCGCGACGGGACGGGCGCCTGGCGCGACCTCGTACGTCTCATCGGTCGCGTACAGGTCGAAGCGCGCGTCCTCAACGGGCTTGCCGAGCTGGTCTACTTTGGTCATGGTGCTTTCCGCCACCGTGACGAGGTTGAACTTCAGCGCGAGGTTCGAGTTCGCGTTGCCCCGCTCAAGATAATAGAACTGGAGCGTGTGGTACGTTCCGTCGCTGAACGAATCGCCTTTGAACTGGGAGGGGTCGAATGCGTCACCCTGCGCGCGGCGAAACATGTCCTTGATGGTGGTCGGGTTGTAATGCGTGCTGGGGGATCCCGTCGAGCTCCCGTCGTACGTATACACCTCACCCGTCGCAAAGTCGATCTTAAGGCCCGTGCGGTCGTGGACACCGCCCACGTCGCCCACGAGCACGCCGTCGATGAACACCCAGACATCATCGTCGCCGGCAAACTCGAAGACCATGTTCTTCCCGCTCTTCGTCTTGCCGTTCTCAGGCTGCATGAAGTTCGCGGACATCGCCAGCCCGAAGTAGTGCCTCATGTGTCCGTGCGTCGAGTACTTCTCCGTCCGGAGTTTCCCATCGAGCTCGTCTTTGAATACCTGGGCGGCAGTGTTGAAGGGAAAGAATTGACCGGTCTGCTTGTCGCGACCGCCTCCCACCACGGCCCCTTCGTCATACAGGGTGAAGGAGTTGGAATCGGCGTTATACGCCGCGAAATTCCGCTGGCTGTCGTAGTAGTAATACCCCTCGGAATCAAGTCGGAGGAGGCCGGTCGCATCCAAGTGGGAACGTTTGCCGTCGAATTCCGAACCGTCGAACAGGTACTTGAGCGACTGTGGAACCGTCAGCTCCGTCTTGTTGCCCTCGAGATACCGGTTGCCCGCAGCGAGGCACGGATATCCATCCCCACCGAGGCTCGCCTCGACGATTCCGGTGTACGGCCTGGAGCTTCCCGTCCACTGGTTGATGCCGCCCTTGGCATTGTTGCCGAAGATCAGCTGCTTCTGATCGCCGGCGACGTTGTTGATACCCATCGACCTGTAACCGCTGGGGTTGACCTTGTCCTCCCGATCTTCGCCGGCGATCCAGTAGTCATGTAGGTCAACATGAATGCCGCGGGGAGAAATCGCGTCCTTGACCTCATGCTTCTCGAGAATTTCGGGGGTCAGGGCCTTCGCACGGGACCAGGCGGACGCAGGCATAGGGGAAAGGATCGCGACGGCCACGGCCATGGCGCCGGCAAGCGCCGCGATACGGTGCATCTTGATCTGCTTTGATGGTGCGTTTGATGCGAGGGGCATATTCGATTCTCCGTCGGGAAAAATGGCCTTATTATCTAGATAATTGTATAGTTAGTAGTCATATGTCCATTAACTAACTAGCAACTGTAACACACGGCCTTGATACCCTGGGTCGGATTTTACGAGCGGGCATGGGACGGGACCACGAAGGATGGGGCGATCCGGCGCGGGGCATCAGGGTCTGCGACAATGCGACAATGTCGTTTTCCTGTCGCGACATTGTCGTTTTCATGGGAATGATCGAGGGCCTTTATCGCGGCGGCCAAGAGACACTCGGGTGGCGCATGCGCAAAAAGCTCGGGAGCCTTTCGACTCCCGAGCTGCAAGTTCTTGGTCGCGGGGGCAGGATTTGAACCTACGACCTCCGGGTTATGAGCCCGGCGAGCTACCAGACTGCTCCACCCCGCAATGTCTGGACGCACCGTGTGCGCAAGAAGTTATATTACGCAGACGCCCATGCATCCGCAAGGCCCATAGCGCCTCTCCACAATTCCATCACGTGCACAGGTGTCGCGACATGCGGACATCGTCCGCCCCCAGATGCTGCCATAATAGCTAGCAGATATCGATCAGACGCTAGGAGACCCATGGCGAACACGTCTCTCACCACGCACGACACACCCCTGCACGAGTTTTACGCGAGCTGCCCCGAGGGCTTCGAGGCCGCACTCGCCGACGAGCTCCGCGGCATGGGGCTGCGCCAGGTCCGCCCGCTCAAGGGCCGCGTGTCGTTTGCCGGCTCCCCCATCGACGCCGAGCGCGCATGCCTGTGGTCCCGCCTTGCCAGCCGCATCTTCGTGGTCCTCGGCCGCTTCGCCTGCGCCAACGCCGAAGATCTATACGAAGCCACCCACTCCATCGCCTGGGAACGCATCCTGCGCGCGGGCGCCACCATCGCCGTGACCGCGCGCGGCACCAATGAAGAGCTGCGCAATTCCCACTTCGCCGCGCTCCGCGTGAAGGACGCGCTATGCGACCGCATGCTCGAGGTCGAGGGCCGTCGCCCCAGCGTCGATACGGACGATCCCGACGCGCGCATCTCCCTCACCCTGCGCGGCGACCGCGCGAGCATCCAACTCGACCTCTCCGGCGACCCGCTGTTCAAGCGCCTCCCCCGCGAGGCCACGCGAACGCACGCCGCGCACGTCCTGCGCCCCGACTACGCGGCACTCGCCTGCGCCCTGGGCAATTGGCAAGAGACCTGCGCGCGCGCACTTACTAATACTGAAGACGCAATGGAAGAAAGTCGCGTCGGCGGCCGCGCCATCGAGTCGGAAGCCGTCGCTGCCACCTCGGCGGGCGCCACCGCCTCGGCAGGAGCCGATGGCTCTGCTGGCGCAGCTGCCCCGGCCAGCTCAACCGCCGAGCGGCCCGCCCCCACGCTCCCCGTCATGGTCGACGCCTGCTGCGCGGGCGGCGGCGTGGTGCTCGAGGCCGCCTCGATCCTGGCCGACCGCGCGCCTGGCCTCGACCGCCGGAGCTGGGGTTTCCAGAGTTGGTCTGAACACGACGCGTCCGCATGGCGCGAGCTGCTCAACGAGGCTGACCGTCGCGCCGAGCTTGCAAAGAACCGCGTCGCCCGCATCGCCGCCACCGACCCGTCCGGGGACGCCGTGGCCTGCGCGCGCCGCGTCCTCAAGGCCGCCGGCCTCGCCGACCGCGTGATCTTCGCCCAACCCGACCTCGACAAGATCTCACGCAAACTCATGATGCCCGCATGCTGCGGTGGAGAGCCGCGCGGCTTCGTCTTCCTCGACACCACCGAAACGGCCATCTCCAAAATGTCCCGCGTACTCGACCTCGCCACGAGCCTGCATGCCGGCACCTGTGGGCCCGACCCCGTCCGCGCCATGCTGATCACCATGCCCGCCGTGGCACTCACCCGCGATGACCTGCTCATCCGCACCCTCGGCGAACCCGCGCGCCGCCTGCGCGTCATGCCGAACAACGAAGAAGCCGACCTCGCCGTCTTTTCGGCGGCGAACGGCGCGATCACCGCCGAAGGGGACGAGGTGACCGCCGAGGGCGCCACGCCCGCGGAAGCCGCCTTCGGATCCGCCGAGGGCGCCACTCCCGTGGAAGCCGCCGCCGAATCCGGCGCCGCGCCCACGCCCGCCACCACCCTCATCGACCTGGGCGACGGCAAGCCCTGCCCCGTCCTCATACCCGAGTCCGAGCAGTTCGCCCGTCGCCTGCGCAAGGTCGCCAAGCTGCGCCGCAAGTGGGCGCAGCGCGAAGGCGTGACCTGCTACCGCGTCTACGATGCCGATCTGCCCGACTACTCCGCGGCCATCGACCTGTACGAGGGCAGCGCCTCCACGCCGGGCCGCTGGCTCGTCATCGCCGAATACGCCGCGCCGCGCGAGGTCGATCCCTCCCTGGCCGAGGCGCGCCTGCTCGACATCCTCACGCTCGCCCCGCGCATCCTGCAGGTCGACCCCGACAACGTCTTCGCCAAGGCGCGCATCCGCTCGCGCGGCGGCTCGCAGTACGGCAAGCAGGCCGGCGGCTCGGGCACGGGCGCTGGCAAGGGCGGCAAGCCCCGCGGCACCCGCAGCGGCTCGGCGCCCGCCAATCGCCCCGGCCAGGGCGCGGGCTCGGGCACCCCATCCGACATCCGCACCCGCAGGCTCCCCCTCATCGAGGAGGGCGGCCTCACCTTCGCCGTCAATTTCAACGACTACCTGGATACGGGCATCTTCCTGGACCACCGCATCACCCGCGGCATCGTGCGCGAGCACGCCCGCGGCAAGCGCTTCTTCCTCAACCTGTTCGCCTACACCGGCACCGCGACCTGCTACGCGGCCGACGCCGGCGTGGAGGAGACCGTCACCGTCGACCTGTCCAACACCTACCTGGACTGGGCCGAGCGCAACATGGAGCAAAACGGCTTTGTCGGCCCCGACCATCACTACGTGCGCGCCGACGTCATGAGCTGGATCCGCGACATGAGGCAGACCCGCAACCGTTGGGACCTGATCTTCTGCGACCCGCCCACCTTCTCCAACTCCAGCAAGATGGGCCGCCGCACCTGGGACGTCCAGCGCGACCACGTCGAGCTGCTCATCGGCCTGTCGCGCCTGCTCTCCCGCGAGGGCGAGGCGATCTTCTCATGCAACCTGCGCACGTTCCGCCCCGATATCGAGGAACTGGCACGCGCCGGCGTGGTCCTCACCGACATCACGGACGAGACCATCCCCGAGGACTTTGCCCGCAACAAGAAGATCCACCATTGCTACCTGGTCAAGCGCTATACGTCCGAGGAGGCCATGCGTCGGGTCGGCATGAGCGAGGACGCGATTCGCGAGCGCACGCGCGAACTGCGCGAGGCTTCCGCGCGCAAACCTGCCGACACCAAGCGTTTCCGCAGGTAGAGGCATATAGCATACGCCCTGCGTACAGCCTATAATGGCTGGAACGTTAGATGGCATGCATATGCCTCTCGGCGCGCTGGGGGAAGGCCGGCGCCGGGTCATCTTCGCCAAGGAGCAATACCGCAATGGCACACTCAACTGAATCATCCGGGCACGGGCACGGTTCCGCCGCGATTCCCGTAAGCATCGGCGCGATGCTCGTCACCCTGGGCGTCGTGTACGGCGATATCGGCACGTCGCCCATGTACGTCACGAAGGCGCTCCTCGCGGGCCAGGGCGGCATCATGACCGTGACCGAGGAGTTCATCCTCGGCGCGCTCTCGCTCGTCATCTGGACGGTCACGCTGCTGACCACCGTCAAGTACGTGCTCGTCTCCCTCAAGGCCGACAACCACGGCGAGGGCGGCATCTTCGCGCTCTACAGCATCGTGCGCAAGTACGGCAAATGGCTGATCGTGCCCGCCATGCTCGGCGGCGCCGCGCTGCTGGCCGACGGCATCCTCACCCCCGCGGTGACCATCACCACGGCCATCGAGGGCCTGCGCACCATCCCCGCCGTGCACGACATCATGGGCGACAACCAGATGAACGTCGTGATCATCACACTCGTCATCGTGTGCCTGCTCTTCGCGGTTCAGCGCGTCGGCACGTCCAAGATCGGTCACGCCTTCGGTCCGGTCATGACGTTTTGGTTCCTGTTCCTCGGCGGCGCGGGTCTCATCTACGTGCTCGGCAACCCCGTGGTCCTCAAGGCGTTCAACCCCATCCGCGGCATCAGCTTCCTGCTCTCGCCCAACAACCACGCCGGCATCATGATCTTGGGCAGCTGCTTCCTGGCGACCACCGGCGCCGAGGCGCTCTACTCCGACATGGGCCACGTCGGCCGCGGTAACATCTACGCCACCTGGCCCTTCGTCAAGATCTGCCTCATCCTGTCCTATCTCGGCCAGGGCGCCTGGCTGCTGGCGAACGCCGGCAACGAGAGCCTCATGCTCATCGAGGACCTCAACCCGTTCTTCCAGATGCTCCCCGAGGGCATGCGCCCGTTCGGCGTCATCCTCTCCACCTGCGCCGCCATCATCGCGAGCCAGGCGCTCGTGACCGGCGCGTTCTCCCTGGTGTCCGAGGCGAGCCGCCTCGACCTCATGCCGCACATGCAGATCTTCTACCCCGCCGAGACCAAGGGCCAGCTCTACATCCCCATGGTCAACAACGTCATGTGGGTCGGCTGCGTCGTCGTCGTGCTGCTGTTCCAGAGCTCCGCTCACATGGAGGCCGCCTACGGCCTGGCCATCACCATCACGATGATCTGCACCTCCGTGCTGCTGTTCTTCTACCTGCACGGCGTGCGCAAGATGAAGGCCTTCCCCTGGGCCTTTGTCATCTTCTTCGTCGCGCTCGAGGGCTTCTTCTTCGTGTCCTCCCTCACGAAGTTCTTCCATGGCGGCTACTTCACCATCCTGATGGCCGCCCTCATCATGGGCGTCATGGTCAGCTGGTACAACGGCAGCCGCGTCGAGCGCCGCCAGTACACGATGCTGCCCGTGCGCAAGTACCTCGACCAGCTCGACCGCCTGCGCAACGACTCTCACTACGAAGTGCTGTGCGACAACCTGGTCTACCTCACCAACAGCACGTCGACCGACATGCTCGACCGCGACATCCTCTACTCGATCTTCGACAAGCACCCCAAGCGCGCCCGCGCCTACTGGTTCTTGAACGTCGAGGTCACCGACGAGCCGCACACCTTTGAGTACTCTGTTGAGAACTACGGCACCGACTTCGTGTACCGCGTCCACTTGCATCTGGGCTACAAGGTCAACCAGCGCGTGAACGCCTACCTGCGCCAGATCGTCTCCGACTTGTCTGCGTCCGGCGAGCTGCCAGCGCAGGTGCACGACTACTCCGTGTACGAGAAGCCCGGCGTGATCGGCTCCTTCCGCTTCTGCCTGATCCGCAAGACGCTCGCCCCCGAGTCCGACGTCGAGCAGCGCGAGCGCCACGCCATCGCGATGAAGTACGCGATCCGCCGCTTCGCCGGCTCCCCGGTGCAGTGGTTCGGCCTGGAGAACTCCAGCGTGTTCTACGAGTACGTACCGCTGTTCACCAAGTTCAAGCCGGTCGACCGCATCGCGCGCGTCGCCGTGGACGACCGCCGGTAGCGGGTCGGACGCGGGCACCGATACGATTGCACGCCAACGAGGGTCGCAGCACCGCCTGCGACCCTCGTTTTTTCAAATCATCCCTCCCGGCACCGACGCCCCTACAGCGCCTCTCCGACCCAGTTGCGCAGCCAAGCCTCCATGGACCTGCCCATCTCGGCCATGAACACGCTCGCGTGCTTGCGGCTGCAGATGGCAGGCCCACCCGCGCCGGTTTCCGCCGCGTGCAGCCGGAACATCGCATTGTCCGCCGGCCTCACACGCGCCTCCTTAAGCAACGGTTACGCTTCTTGGCCCATTCTATGAAAACTGCGCAGAGCTGCAGCTTATCGACCAAATCTCGACATTCCATGAGTACCATGTTCCCTTGTTGCTTGCTGTCCGTAGCACATGTTCATCAGGGCCGGGTAAACGTTCCTCCCTCGTTTGGGTACGCACCCGCTTCAATACGTGGCGATCGAAGAAGAGGTTATCGTATGTTTACTGCCATCGTTTCCCTTGCGGGGCTCGCCGCATCCGCGTATTTGGCGCGCAAGGAGCTGAACCGCCGCAAGGATTCCGGCGATCGCTCCGGCATGGGATGGGGCATCGCGTTCTGCATCATGCAGGGCATCACGGCCGCGCTGGGGTTCCTCGGCATGGCACCCGATGACATCCTCTCCCCCATCGTCTTGAACCTCGTGCTCAGCGGCTGCGCTTGGGCGAGCTTCGCGCGCGATCTCACTTGGGCGCGCATCCAGGCCCACATGAAGACCGGGGACGACCTCGCCGCCCGCGCCTTCATGCCCGACTGCGCCTCCTGCGACAAGTATGATGACTGCTCCCATCGCATCACCCGTGACGAGGACCTCGGTCGTCTCGGTCGCATGGGCCGCAAGCTGCGCGAACTCGGCCGCGAGGCCCGGATCGGCCTGCATCGCCCCACCGCGACCTGCGTGATCCTGCTCCTGCTCGCCGGCCTGTCCGCCATGCTCGGCCTCGAGATCCCCTCCAACCACGACCTCACCTGGTGCTACCCGTTGTGCATCCTGCTCGAGTGGTCCCTCATCACCGCCGTCATGGCCGGCTTCTTCTACCTCTTCCAGCGTCGCGGCGGCGCCCCGGCGTTCATCGCCTTCCTGTGCTGGGCCATCGGCATGGCGCAGTTCTTCGTTATCACCTTCAAGTCCATGCCCATCCAGCCGGCCGACCTCTCCGCGCTGGGCACGGCGGCGGCCGTGAGCGGCGGCTTCACCTACGTCTTCAGCGCGTTCGGCCTGTACGGCATGGCGTTTTTGGCCATCTCCATGCTCCTGTGCTCGCTCGCCGGCGAGTTCCGCCCCGAGCCGGCCAAGCGCAACCGCCGCCTGCTCGTCACCAACCTGGTGATCGGCGCACTGTGCCTCGTCGGCGTGACCGCCCATGTCACGCTCATCGACTACTACAACACCCTCAACATCACCGTCTACACCTGGCGTCCGCTTGAGAGCTACTACCGCCAGGGCTTCATCCCCACGTTCATCTCCTCTGCGCAGACCATCAAACCCCCTGTACCCGAGGACTACGACATGGAGGAGGCCGAGGAGCTCGAGAAGCAGCTTGCCGCCGACTACGACGAAAGCGACGGCATCTCCCACAATCGCGTGCAGGCGGTCGAGCAGTTCGATGAGGAAAAGCCCACGGTCATCGCGATCATGAACGAGACCTTCTCCGACCTTTCCATCTACCAGAACATGCATGCGGGGTACAACGGCCCGCAGTTCTTCAAGAACCTGCCCGACGCCCTGTCGCGCGGCACGCTCTACGTGAGCGCATACGGCGGCGGCACCTGCAACACCGAGTTCGAGTTCCTCACCGGCAACTCCATGTCCTACCTGGGGTCCGGTGTGTACCCCTACACCATCTACGACCTCACCGAGACCAAGAACCTCGCGGCTCAGTTCAAGGAGCTCGGTTACACCACCACCGCGATGCACCCCAACCACGCCACGAACTGGAACCGCGAGAACGTCTACGCCGGCTTCGGCTTCGATCGCTTCATGGCCATCCAGGACTTCCAGGATGCCGACAAGCTGCGCGGCATGGTGACCGATGAAGCGACCTACGACAAGATCCTCGAGCTGCTCGAGGCAGACGACGCGCCGCAGTTCATCTTCGACGTCACCATGCAGAACCACTCCGGCTACGACACCGGACTCCTGCCCGCGGACAAGCTGAACAACTACCTGATCGACGGTGCGGTGAACAACGAGGTCAACGAGTATCTATCCCTCATCGAGGAATCCGACCGTGCGCTGCAGGAGTTCATCGACGAGCTGCGCGAGCTCGACCGCCCCGTGGTCGTGGTGTTCTTCGGCGATCATCAGCCGTTCTTCCCGGATAAGTACAATAACCGCTGGTTCGCGAATGAGGACAAGGCGCAGCACAACATGCGCCTGTGGACCACCGACTACGTGATCTGGGCGAACTATGACGTCGCCGGGAACAACCAGGACAGCCAGGTGGACGACCTCTCCACCAACTATCTCGGCACCGAGCTGATGAACATCATCGGCGCCCCGCTGACCGACTACCAGAAGGCGCAGATCACGCTGCGGCGCGACCTGCCGGCCATCAACACCACCGGCTATCTTGACTCCGCCCACACGATCTACCTGTCGAGCACCAAGAGCGATAGCAACGCCAGCGATGTTCCCGGCATGGAGACCACGCTGCAGAAGGCGCTCGAGGCGCGCGCCGATTACGCGATGATCCAGTACTACGAGCTGTTCGGCGATGGCAAGAACGTGTACACCAAGCTCCGCCAGAGCGCCGCGAACGAGACCGACCCGAATCTCGCCCCTGGCACCACGCAGATCAAGTAGCCCGAGCAGACGGTCGAGGAGCGAATGAGGCCATTGGGCCACGGCGGATCGTCCGATACGCCCACGTCCGCTCCGCCCTTGCATACCATGACGTCAAAACCCCTGCATGTGATTAAAGCATGCAGGGGTTTTGCATATTGTTGCCGCCATCGTTTTCGCTCGAGGGACTTTTGGCAATTACTTTCCGATCTCACCCGATAGACGGCCCTGTTTTCAAGACAAACCCGCAGGTCGCACTCTCTGCTCGACGTTCGATACTCTCCAGATTCGATTTCTAATTACCAAAAGTCCCATTCATGATCATTTCGACGCGATGCACCGCCTCGAGCCGATCAACCAACCTGCAACCGACGCGCAATCCGATCGAGGGTGGAGGCTGGCACACCGGCATGGCCCTCCAGATAATCTCTCACCGTCCCGTAGCGCGCATGCACATGAGCGAGCGTCAGCTCCATTTCCTCGGGTATCGCCTCAAATAGGCAACGAGGGGCGCGGCGGCACAGCAACACCGAAACGGCCAACCGCTGAGCGCGAAGCCCGCGCCCAAGGTAGCGCTGCGTGGCGGCGTAGTCGGCAATGATATCCTCATCCGACACCCCCGCGAGTCCCAACAGCAGCATCGCGACGACGCCCGTGCGGTCCTTCCCCGCGCGGCAATGGAATAACGCACAGCCGTCCTCGCCGCACGCGTCGATCGACTCCAGCACACGTCGAATGCTCGACGCGTTGTTGTCGAGCAGGCTCTTGTATACCGTCGACATGCGATCCGGTAGAGCATCGCGGAATTTACCCGAATTGAGCTGGTCGAGCATGGGAACGCGCACATACGACACACCATCTTTGCCCGCAGCGTAAGGGTCGGGCCAATGCCCCACCTCGAAATCGCTGCGCAGATCGATAACGCACTTCAATCCCGCGCCGTACGATTGCAGATACTCGAAATCACAGGGCCTGAGACCGCGCAGGGACGGCCCGCGAAGAAAGACGCCGTAAGCCGTCGTCCCCTGCGAACCGTCTTTTGCCCTGTATGCATAACCGCCCAAATCGCGTACGTTTCGCACGCGAGAAAGCGGGAGTTGATAGGGGCCGGCGAGACGAGCTGCGGCATCGTGCGGCCCAGTTGCATTTGCCATACGCCTAATCCACCTTGCGAATCGCTGCTCTCACACATCAAATATTGCCATACGGTTTGTACACTACATCGTATCGCTCCGTGTCCTTCGCTTGCTTACACAACGCTTACGGCAGCACCCCGTTTCGAGGGGTCCGATTCACCAAAACGAAGAGGCGGATGCCCTTTCGCACCCGCCTCGCTCCCTCATTTTAGAAACAGTTTCCGAATGGAGGTCATTCGACATTCGCCTTTTTATAGATCGCGCGCTTTGTACACCCGAAGAGAAATCAGAGCGCTCACGGCGTAGCACGCCAAGCCGAAAATCAGGGCGCCCGCCGCGAACATCGCCAGACCCTCGGGCGTCTCGGCAAAGGACAGCGCCCGCTGTGCCGCGCCCATGGCCTCCTCGCCCATAAATCCGACGATCATGAACGGCGCCACGCCCAGGAACATCATGATGAAGGGCAGCCACTGGGTCGCCTTGGTCTGGCCGAACTTGAAGAACACCGGCATCGAAATCGATGCGATGGCGAACCCCATGGCACTGCAGAGCGCGAAGGTGAACATCCCGCCCCGCAGCGCATCTGCATCGAGCCGCACCACGCGCGCGACAACTTCGGGCAGCACGGATGCTTGGCCGAGCATCGACAGACCGAGCGCCGCCACGAGGACGAGAAGGGACATGGACAGCGCGCCCATGAGCACGAAGAGATAGCGTCCGAACACGACCTCCCTGCGCGAGACGGGCATAGTCAGGCGGAACGCTGCCCAATCGTTGTGCTCGTCGTAGTTGCTCGCGCTGTTGAGCAGGCTGAACATCCCCATCATGAAGATGATTCCCGGCAGCGCCGACGTGCTGCCCGTTCCCGCCGCGAAGCACACCGCCATGAACAAGATGCTGAAGGACAGCTGCTTGAGATACTGCCAGAACACGACGAGCTCCATCTTGACCATGCGCATCATCGCGCATCACCGCCTTCCTGGGCCGCGGCGCGCGGGTGCGGCACCGCGCCCTTGAGCATGAGCGCCATATAATCGTCGATCGACACGCGGTCGCAGGGGATCTGCGGGAACGCGCGCATGAACTCGAACCGATCGGGAACGAGCACGTCGACGCCGAAATCATGGTGCAAGACACGCACCTCCGCGGGGGCATGCGCGCTCGCAAGCACCTGTTCGACCTCGGCCGCACGGCAGCGCGCCACACCCATGAGATCGCAGATCTCGTCCTTATCGCAGCTGAACACGATGCGCCCGTCGTCGATGCACACCACAGTGTCGGCGATTTTATCAAGGTCGCTCGTGATGTGGCTGCTCATGAGGATCGCATGCTGCGGGTTTCCCGCCGCATCCTCAACCGCCACGAACTCGCGCAGCATGTCGAGCACCTCGTCACGTGCCATGGGGTCGAGCCCCGCGGTCGCCTCGTCCAAGATGAGCACCTGCGGATCATGTGCGAGCGCGCACGCCAAGCTCAGCTTCATGCCCATGCCGCGCGACAGCTCCTTGATCGCCTTTCCCTCATCGAGTTTGAATCGACGCAGATGCTTCTCGAACGCCGCGCGGTCCCATGTCCGATACGCGCGCGCCATGAGTTTGCCGACCTCGGAAATCTTCATATGCGGCGGCATGGAGACGGTATCGAACACCACGCCGATGTGCTCCTTGACGTCCGTAGACGAGGCCGCGATCCCCTCGGCGGATACGCCCAGGATGCGCGCCTCCCCGCCATCGAGCCCGATGAGTCCGAGCAGCGCCTTGATGGTCGTCGATTTCCCCGCGCCATTTTGCCCGATGAATCCGACGATCTGCCCCGGCTCCACCGCAAGGGAAACGCCCTGCAATGCAAATCCGTCATAATGCTTGATGATGTCGCGCGCCTCGATGAGCGGGGCGTTTGCGATTGATGCCATCATAGTTAGTCGTCACCCTCCAAAAGGGTCCTCATCATCTCGATGAGCTCGTCGTCGCTCAAGTCGAACGCTCTGCCGGCGTCGATCGCCCGGCTGAGGTGGTCCTCCACCTCGCGCAGCCGCTCCTCGCGCAGCAGTTCGTCATTGCCGCCCGCCACGAAACTCCCCTTACCCTGCACCGTCTCGATGAAGCCTTGTGCCTCCAAGTCCGCATAAGCGCGCTTGGTTGTGATGGCGCTCACGCGCAAGCTGTTCGCAAGCGCGCGGATCGAGGGGAGCTGCTCGCCCGCACTCAGGTCACCCGCCATGATCTGGCTTTTGACCTGTCGGACGATTTGCTCGTAAATGGGCTGATTAATCGAGTTCGAGATGACGATTTCCACGAATCACCGTTCCTTCCCTTATACGCGACAGGCGTCCCCGCCGCGCCCCGGCCGCCTCCAGACGTCATGGTGCGACCGCGATCGAGCATACTGTATATGCTCGATAAGTACAGTATATACACACCTATACACAGTACAAGCCTTTTTGTGTGCAATTGGGGACGGGTGCAAATTACACATGCCAAAAATACCGCAGCAGCTACGGGAAAAGAGGGCGGCAAGACACCCGTCTCGCCACCCTCCGGACAACTCCGTGCGCAATCCGCACCGCTATGTGTAATTTGCACCCGTCCCCAATTGCACACCCAATTACGCTAAGCCAGGCGCGAACCGACCTCCTTGGCGGCGGCGGGCTTGTCGAAATTGCCGTTCGTGGCGGCGGTCAGCGCACCCATAACGCGGCCCATGTCCTTCTTGGACGTGGCGCCGACCTCGGCGATGACCTTCTCGACCAGCGCGACCAGCTCCTCGCCGGAGACCTGCTTGGGCAGCAGGCTCTCCAGCACGGCCACCTGCTCGCGCAGGTTCTCCGTTCGCTCGGCGTTGTTGCCGGCCTTCTCGGACATCTCGAGCGTCTCGTTGGTCTGCTTGAGCGTGCGCTTGATCTGCGCGGTCACCTCTTCCTCGGTGATCTCGTGCGCCCCGCCGCGGGAAGCGGCGTTCTTGAGCTCGCCCAGCACCAGGCGAGCCACGCCCAGGCGGACCTTGTCCTTCGCCTTCATGGCGGCGACCATCTCGGCATGCAGCTCTTCGTACGTCATGAGTATCTCCTTCCCACCTACTTGGCGGAATCATCCTCGTCCTGCTCGGCGCCCTGGTCCGAACTCACGTTGTAGGGAACGTTCTCGGGCATGGGGTTGATCTTGATGTCGGCATTCTCGACGTACTCGGTCAGCCACGCGCCGTACGCCGCGGAGACCTGCTGGGTCTCCATCGTGTCGAGCGCGTAGTCGCGAATGTCCTCAGGCACCTCGTCGATCGAGGTCACGGTGGTGACGCTGAACAGGTCGGTGCACTTGATGATGTGGTAGCCGTAGGTGGTCTTCACCAGACCGCTGACCTGGTCCTTGCCCAGGGCGGAGAGCGCGTCCTGGTACTCGGTCACGAAGCTGGTGAGCTTGTCCCAGCCCACGTCGCCGCCCTTGTCCGCCGAGGAATCCTCGGAATACTTCTTCGCGGCGTCGGCGAAGTCGATCTCACCCGCGTTGATCTTGTCGAGAACCTCCTGAGCCTCGGCCTCGACCTTCGCGCGCTCCTCCTCGGTCGCATCCTCATCCACCTTGAACAGGATGTGGGACGAACGGCGCGCGTTGTTGTACGTATCGAGGTTCTCGTTGATGTAGGCCACGAGCTCCTCGTCGGTGGGCTCCTTAAAGGGGGCGACCTTCTCCTTGAGCTTGGTCTGGGCCAGAGAGCTCTTCATGTTCTCGAGATAGGTGTCCTTGGTGAAGCCGATCTGCTCGATCATCTCGACGAACGCCTTCTCGTCGCCGCCGTAGTTCTCGACGGCTCCCTTCCAGGCCTTGTCGAGGTCCTCCTGGGAGACGGTGATGTCGTACTCCTTCTCGGCCTCGACCAGCAGGTACTGGCGGGCGATGCTGTCGATCACGCTCTCGCGGTAGCTCTCGGGGGTGAGGCCCTGGCCCTCGAGATAGGCGAGCCAATCGGCGTCCTTCTCGTACGAGCTGTTGCGCAGGCTCATGATCTGCTTGGTGACGGTGTCCTCCTTGATGTTGACACCGTTGACCGTCGCCGCGACTCCGCCGGTGAGCACGTACTCCTCCTTGTTGTTGACCTCGTTGAGGACGCCGGAGCATGCCATGGCGGTCACAGACAGCAGCATGGCGAGGATGCCGATCGTCACGAGCACGACCTTGCCGGTCTTCGTGAGCTTCTCCTTGCGCTCCTGCTTGATCTGGCGCTTGGTGGGAGCCGCCTCGGGCTCCGGCACGCGCTTGACCTTGGGTTGTTTTTTCTGCACTGCCATTGAGAGTGCCCTTCTTGCATTGCGGCCGAGCCCGTAGGACCCGGCCGCGTCTACCACAGATACGGTTATTGTCTCACACCGAGCGGGCGCATCCGCCCACGTCGCGCGTTCTTAAGCCAATGCGTCGGCGATGTCGATGTTGTCGCCCTCAAGGCCGACCCACGCGCCGAGCTCGCCCTTGCCGGACTCCTCGTGCACGATGAGCCACTTGTCGGCAGCCCATAGCATGGCGGCGTCACCGCCCTGGGCGCCCTCGGGCAGCTCGGGCTTGGGGCCGTTCGTGCCCTCGGGCAGGGCCACCAGCACCTTGTACCCCTCATCCGGGTTCGCCTGGCAGGGCGCGTAGTGCAGCGTGGAACCGAAGACCTCGATCAACGTGCCGGCAGGGACGCGGAATGCACGGACGAGGGAGGTGTCTAGTTTGCCGTCGACGATCTGCTCCTCACGGGCGAGCAGCAGGATGAAGTCGCGCGAGCCGAAGTTGAACTCGCTGGCGCGGTGGTACTCCAGACAGTTGAGCTTGGTGTTGTGGCCGTTGCACCAGCCGAGCTGAGCCGGGCGGCCGCCGAAAAACAGCGCGCGCAGGGCAGGGGCGCAAGCCATGGACTCAAGCGCGGGGTCGCTCGCCGCGTAGCTGCGGGCCTCGGGCATAGGGGTGCCGTCCTCGAGCGTTGCCGAAAGCTCGTCCAGGTACGCCTGCGGGACATCCCACACGCGTCCATACGGGCGGAACGACTCGTCCAAAACGGATTCGATCTTGATGGTCATGGTTTCTTCCTCTCTCAACACGAGACGCGCGCCCGGGGCGGACCGCCTGCGGGCGCGCGTCGCACATGAACGGCTATCGGACCTCGACCGTGAGGTTCTCGCGCACGCGGATGCGCCCGTCCGCGAGCATCTGCACGACCTCGGGATACAGGACGTGCTCGATGGCATGGATATGCTCCTCGAGCGTCTCCACGTCCCAACCCTCCTCGACCGCAAGAGCGCGCTGGGCGATGATCGGACCCATGTCGTACACGGCGTTGGCGATGTGGACCGTCACGCCGGTGACCTTCACGCCGCGGCCGAACGCGTCCTGGATACCGTGCGCACCGGTGAAACTGGGCAGCAAGGCAGGATGGATGTTGATCACGCGATTGGGGAACGTGGTTAAAAGCGGAGCGTGCACCATGCGCATGTAGCCGGCCATGACCACATATTCGCAGCCGGATGCCAGCAGCTCATGGGCGATGACCTCATCCGCCTGGATCGGGTCGGCGTAGATCTCCTTGGAGAGCGTGAGCGTCTGTATGCCCGCCGCCTCGGCGCGCTTGAGGCCGAAGGCGGAAGGGCGGCTGCCCACCACGAGCTTGATCTCGGCGTTCAGGGTGCCTGCGTCGATGGCGTCGATGAGCGCCTGGAGGTTCGTGCCGGAGCCGGAGAGCAACACGCCGATGGGCAGCGGCGCGCGGTCCTCGCGGGCGAGGGCGGCGCGAGCATCCTGCAGCTCGTTGATGTCCGGCTGGCCGGAGGCGCGGTCCGCGGCGAGCGCCTCGGCGACCGCCGCATCCAGGGACTGCTCGTCCTTACTGCTCATCGGTGTACTTCACCTCGCCGGAGCCCGCGATGCAGGTGCCCACGCGGAACGGCTTCTCGCCCATGGCGACGAGGACCTCGGTCACGGCGGACTCGTCCTCGGCGGAGACGATCAGCATCAGGCCGACGCCCATGTTGAAGGTCTTGCAGGCCTCGTTGGGCGTGAGCTCGGCGTTCTCGGAGATGTAGGAGATGACGGCGGGGACGTCCCAGCCCATCTTGGAGCCATCGCGCTCAACAAGCGCGTCGACGTTCGCGGGCAGCGCGCGGTTGAGGTTCTCGGTGATGCCGCCGCCGGTGATGTGGGCGATGGCATGGACGTGCCTGCCGGCCTCGCCGCGCAGCAGCTCGAGGATGGGCTTCACGTAGATGCGGGTCGGGGCGAGCAGTCCGTCGGCCAGGGACAGGCCGGGAGTGAGCTCGATGGACTCGAGCTCGGCCTTCTTGGCCTCGGCCTCGGGAGTGCCCGGGACGATGCCGTCGACGCCGATGACCTTGCGGACCAGCGAGTAGCCGTTGGAGTGGACGCCCGTGGAGGGCAGGCCGATGATGACGTCGCCCTCGCGCACGTTGGCGGGGTCGATCATCTTGGGGCGATCGACGACGCCCACGGTGAAGCCGGCGAGGTCGTAGTCATCGGGGCGCATGACGCCGGGGTGCTCGGCCATCTCGCCGCCCACGAGCGCGCAGCCCGCGAGCTTGCAGCCGTCGGCCACGCCCTTGACGATCTTGGCCATGTGCTCGGCCTCGATATGACCGATGGCGACGTAATCGAGGAAGAACAGCGGCTCGGCGCCGGAGGCGAGGATGTCGTTCACGCACATGGCGACGAGGTCCTGACCGACCGTCTCGTGACGATCGAGGATCTGGGCGAGCACGAGCTTGGTGCCCACGCCGTCCGTGCCGGAGATGAGGATCGGGTCCTCCATGTCCTTGAGCGCGGCGGCGGAGAACAGGCCGCCGAAACCGCCGATGCCGCCGATGACCTCGGGACGGTTGGTCTCCTTGACCATCTGCTTGATCGCGTCGACCGCGCGGCCGCCCTCGGCGGTATCGACGCCGGCGTCCTCGTACGTTACGTGCTTGCTCTCGGCCATGTGAGGTTCCTTTCGACCCAGGGAATTCCTAAGACAGCATGATAGCAGGGCCAACGTCTCATTTGGGGACAGGCACAAATTGAGACGTTGGCGCAGCGCCACCCCGCTGCCCCGGTACGAAAAACGCCCCCGGCGCCGAAGCGCCGGGGGCGGACAAAGTGCACGATGGAACGCGACGGCGCGCGGTTACTCGGCGTGAGCCTCTTCCCAAGAGCGGTCCTCGGCCTTCTCGACGACGCAACGGCCGGTCACGGGCTCGGGCTTGCTGAGGTTGCGCGGGACATAGCCCTCGATGAACTTCTCGCGGCCGAAGCTCTCCGGAATCGCGACCGGATACTCGCCGGTGAAGCACGCGGTGCAGTAGCCGCCCGCGGGCACGCACTCAAGCAGCGCGTCCACGGACAGGAATGCGAGCGTGTCGGCGCCGATAAACTCGCAAACCTCCTCGACGGACTTGGTCGCGGAGATGAGCTGGCTCTGCTCGCCGGTGTCCACGCCGTAGAAGCACGGCCAGATGTCCTCCGGGCAGTTGATGCGGATGTGGATCTCCTTGGCGCCGGCCTGACGCAACATGCGCACGAGCTGGACCATGGTGGTGCCGCGGACGATCGAGTCGTCCACGACCACGATGCGCTTGCCCTCGATGACGTCGCGCAGCGGGTTGAGCTTGAGGCGCACGCCCATAGCGCGCAGCTCCTGCGTGGGCTCGATGAACGTGCGGGCCACATAGCGGTTCTTGATGAGGCCGGTACCGTAGGGGATGCCGCTCTCATAGGCATAGCCCTCGGCGGAGGGCAGGCCGGAGTCGGGCGTGCCGATGACCATATCGGCCTCGACCGGACACTCCAGCGCCAGCTTGCGACCCATGTCGTAACGGCAGGCGTACATGGACTTGCCGTCGACGATGGAGTCGGGGCGCGCGAAGTAGACCTGCTCGAAGATGCAGTGCGCGCTCTTCTCGGCCGCCGGCACGCCCTGCTCGGAAACGAGGCCCTCGGCGCTGATGCGCAAGATCTCGCCGGGGCGGATGTCGCGCACGTACTCGGCACCGATGATGTCGAGTGCGCAGGTCTCGGAGGCGACCACCCAACCGGCGGTGGAGGCGGCGACCGCATCGCCCACGAGGTCCTCGGCGGAGGCGGCGGCGCTCGGCAGCGCGGAGGCGGCCGCGGCGGCGTCTGCGGCGGCGACGCCCTCGTCGTTGGTCAGGCGGCCGAGCACCAGCGGGCGGATGCCGTGAGGGTCGCGGAAGGCGTAGAGGGCCTCCTCGTTGATGAGCGCCATGGCATAACCGCCGCGGATGAGCTCCATCGTCTTGCGGATGCCCTCGCGCAGGTGGTGCGTCTCCTGGGTGAAGTAGCCGATGAGCTTGACGGCGACCTCGGAGTCGGAGTTGGAGTTGAAGGGCACGCCGAGCTCGATGAGCTGGCGACGCAGTTCATCGGTGTTCACCAGCGTGCCGTTGTGGGCGAGGGCCACGATGACCTCGCCGATAGTGGAGAGGTGGGGCTGGGATGCCTCCCAGCTCTTGGCGCCGGCCGTACCGTAGCGGACATGACCGACGGCCAGCTGGCCGGGCAGCGAGCAGATGTCGGCGTTGGAGAAGACCTTGCTCACCAGGCCGAGGTCCTTACGGACCATGACGGTGCCGCCGTCGCCCACGGCGATGCCGGCGGATTCCTGGCCGCGATGCTGCAAGGCGCGCAGGCCGAAATAGGTCAGACGGGCTACGTCGCGGTCGGGCGCCCAGACGCCGAACACGCCACACTCGTCATGCGGATGGTCGGTATCGGAATCGAACGCGGTGAATTCGGACAGATCGGCGTCGAAAGACATGCGGGTTCCCCTCTTGGTTACCGTGCGCGGCCATACGGTGGAAATTATACGCGCGCGGCGTGCGTACCAAATGCACTCGCTGAATCGACACGGCTTCGCAATGAATCGCACCCCGCCCCCAGGAACCTCAATTTGGGGACAGTCCCTAAATTGAGGTTTCTGGGCGGGGGCGGCAGACGAAAAGTTTGACCGTCCCGGCCGCCCGGACGTGGCGGAGTGGTGAAGAGGGCGCGCATTCGATGCAAAGCCGAGGGCCGACGGCAGGCGGCGACCATACAATTGCAGTATCGAACCCGCTATTCGACGAGGTGTTCATGGACGAGCAGATTCCCCAGCCGCGGCCCGCAACCCCAGGGACGCGCAAGCACATGGGGGTCGCCACGAGCGACCCGACCTACCTGCCCCCCGTGAACAACCCCAACGCACCTAAAACGGACCACAAGCCCCGCATTCCCGCGCGCAAGATCTCATACGGCAGCGGCGGCTCAGCCCAAAACGGCGTCCCCTCGAGCCAGCTGTCCTCCCGCATCCCGGTCGCCAGTCCGACGCTGCAAGTCCGCTCGCGCGAGAGCGGCGGCAACATCTTGCCGAGGCGCAACTACATCTCCACGCCCAAAAGGGGCCGCGCCATCTTCACCTCCCGCCAGGACCGTCAGCGCCGGCGAATCAAGATCGCCCTCGGCGTCATGATCATCGCCGCAGCCGCCCTCGCCCTGTTCTGGTTCTTCGTCCTGCGCTAAGAGATTCGACCATCGCCCATGACAGACGCCACGCCCTACATCTATGCCGATAACGCTGCCACCACGCCGCTCTCGCCACAGGCTCTCGAGGCCATGACACCCTATCTCACCAGCGTTTTCGGCAATCCGAGCGGAATCCACCGCATCGCACGGCAAGCTGCCATCGCGCTCGATGGGGCGCGTGAGACCATGGCCCGCATGCTCGACGCCGAACATGCGGACGAAATTTACTTCACCAGCGGCGGCTCCGAATCCGACAACTGGATCTTGCGCGGAGCCGTGCGGCGGTTCCGAGACATCTACGGCGAGCGTGCGACACCGCACATCATGACCAGCGCAATCGAGCACCACGCCATCCTGCACTGTTGCCAAGCCCTTGAGGCCGAAGGCGTTCGCGTCACATATCTGCCGGTCGACGCCCAAGGTCGTGTTCACCCCTCCGAGCTTGAACGCGCACTTGCAGAGCATGATGCACGCGAGACAGCAGCCGGCACGAACGCACCCGCGTCCCTCGTCTCGATCATGCTTGCCAACAACGAAGTCGGCACCATCGAACCCGTTCGCGAGCTCGCCGCAATCGCCCACGCGCACGGTGCACCCTTCCACACCGACGCGGTTCAAGCGGTGGGCCACATCCCCGTCAGCGTGCAGGACCTCGGCGTCGACGCCTTGTCCCTCTCCGCCCACAAGTTCCATGGGCCCCGCGGCGTCGGGGCGCTGTACCTGCGCGAGGGCTTTTCCATTCCGCCGCTCATCGCCGGCGGCGCCCAGGAGCGCGGGGAGCGGGCGGGCACCGAGAACCTCGCAGGCATCGCCGGCATGGCGGCGGCGCTCGAGGAGGCGTGCGCGGACCTCGCTCAAGATGCCGACCGCATCGCCGGATTGCGCAACCAGCTCGTACGCAACCTTCTCAGCGAGGTCGACGGCCTGACCCTCACCGGTACCCCCATCGATGGCGAATCAACTGGCCGCCTTCCATCGATCGCTTCCTTCACGTGCGACGATGTCGACGGTGAGCTGCTCGTGGTCCTACTCGATCGGGCCGGGATCGCGGCGGCGACAGGCTCCGCCTGTTCGACCGGGTCGACCGAGCCGTCGCACGTCCTCGCCGCAATGGGCATCGAGCCCGCCATGGCGCGCGGTGCCCTGCGCCTCTCCCTCGCAAGCGACGTCACCGCCGAGGACGTCGCCCTCCTCAGCGAGCGCATCCCCGCTTGTGTCCGCAAGGCACGCCTCATCAGCTCCATGCGGTAAAGGACTGTGATCGAAGGCACGCTTGCCGAACAGTCAGCTGTCGAACGGGCAGCGGTCGAACGACAGCCCTCCGCCCATCTACCCGCTCATCAGCCCGCCCATCTACCCGCCCTCATCATCGGGCTTCACAGCCCCTCGCGACCGGCATGACCACGTCGATCGCCAAGTTCGATGAGGTTTTTCGTATCAAACTTTGCGATTCCCTGAGTACAAGGTAATTTCAGCTGAGTCCGACCTGCGTTTTTCATTGCAAACCATCTCTGCTACCAACCGAAATTCGAAATCAATACGAAAAACCTCACCCAACTCGCGCTCGACGTGCCTCAACCGCCCGCCACGCGCCCCGAGCACAGCCGAACATCAAAAAACGGGCCACCCGCAAAAGCGAGCGGCCCGTCTTCAGTTCCAAGACGTGCGCAAAAACGCATGTGTAAAACGCACCCGTCCCCAATTGCACATCGCTGCGCGCTAGGACAGCAGCTTGCGGCCGTCCTCCTCGATGGCGGCGATGAGCGCATCCGCGGCAGCGGCATCCTCGCCCTTGGCGAAGATGTAGAGCTTGATCTTGGGCTCGGTGCCGGAGGGGCGCACGATGGCCTTGTTTCCGCCCTCGAGGTCGAACTCGATGACGTCGGCCTTGGGCAGGCCGTTCACGCACGTGGCGTAATCCACCACGGCCTCAACCTTGGCACCTGCGATCTCGGCAGGGGCCTCGACGCGCAGGTCGGCCATGATGCCGGCCATCTTGGCCGCGCCGTCGGCGCCGGGGTAGCTCAGCGAGACGGTCTTGTTGTGATAGAAGCCGTGCTTCTCGTACAGATCGCGCATGGCCTGGACCAGGTTCTTGCCTTGCAGCTTGTAGTACTGCGCCATCTGGCAGATGAGCATGGAGGCGTTGACGGCGTCCTTGTCGCGCACATGGTCACCGGAGAGGTAGCCGTAGCTCTCCTCGAAGCCGAAGATGAAGCGGTCGACCTCGCCGGCATCTGACAGGCCGGTGATGATGTCGCCGATGTACTTGAAGCCGGTGAGGCAGCGGCGCAGTTCGAACCCGTACTCCTCGGCCAGGGCGTCGACCATGGCGGAGGACACGATGGTGGTGACTGCAACCTTGTTGGACAGGTCCTCACCGCGCTCGGCGCGCATCTTGCAGATGTAGTCGAGCAGCAGAACGCCCATCTCGTTGCCGGTCAGCAGCGTGTAGTCGTCGCCATCGGCGCAGGCGACGCCCACGCGGTCGGCGTCGGGGTCGGTCGCGAGCAGCAGGTCGGGCTTGACCTCCTGGCACAGGTCGATGCCCTTCTGCATTGCCTCGCGGATCTCGGGGTTGGGATACGGGCAGGTCGGGAAGTCGCCGTCCGGGTCCCTCTGCTCGGGAACCACGGTGATGTCGGTCACGCCCACCTTGTTGAGAACGGTGGTGACCGGGATCAGGCCGGTGCCGTTGAGCGGCGTGTACACGAGCTTGAGCGGGGCGTTGGCGATCTGCTCGGGGGTGAGGTTGTTCACGGATTTGTCGGCGACCGCGTCGTAGTAGGCGTCGAGCACCTCATCACCGATCCACTTGACCAGACCCTGCTCGACCGCCTCGTCGAAATCCATGGTCTTGACGTCGTGGAACGGGTCGCAGGCATTCATGGCGGCGGAGATGGCGTCGGCCGCCTCGCTGGTGATCTGGCAGCCGTCGGGGCCGTAGGCCTTGTACCCGTTATAGGCGGCCGGATTGTGGCTCGCCGTCATGCAGATGCCGCCGGAGCACTTGAGGTAGCGCGTGGCCCAGGAGAGCGTGGGCACCGGGGAGATCTTGGGGTAGACGTAGGAAGTCACGCCGTTGGCCGCGAGGATCGCGGCGGTGGTCTTCACGAACAGCTCGCCGTTGTTGCGGCTGTCGCGCGCGATGGCGACCGTGGGGTTCTCGAAGTTCTTCACCAGATAGTCGGCGAAGCCCTGTGTGGCGCGGCCGACGGTGTAGATGTTCATGCGGTTGGTGCCGGCGCCCAGCGTGCCGCGCAGACCCGCGGTGCCGAAGGCGAGCTCCTGGAAGAACGCGTCGGTGATCGCGTCCTCGTCGCCGGCCTCCTGCATGGCCTTGAGCTCGGCGAGGAGCTCCTCATCTTTCACATTCTCAATCCAAGTGGAGAGAAGCTCATGTACGTCTGCCATGGTGAACCCTTCCCGATATTGGTTTTCCGTGTGAGAGCATCGCCCGCGCGCGGGCGCCCTCACCTGCATCATACGCCCTCGCGATGCAGCGCGGGGCAAATTCCCTCGCCCCGCGCGGATTATTCGGCGAGGGGTCAAAAGAGACGATCTGACATGCGTTGAGTTGCCGCGACTGTTACCGCGGGATTACCGCGGCTCTCCCCCTTTCTGCGGCCGCTGTCCGGTGCTACCCTGTACCTCGCACGCTGGTCCATAAGTCCGCGGAAAGGAAACCGAATCATGACCAAGCTTTATCAGCGCAAAGGCGCGTACATCCCGCGCGTCGCGGCCGTCCACGACATGTGCGGCTACGGCAAATGCTCCCTCGGCGTGGCGATCCCCGTCCTCAGCGCAGCCGGCGTGGATGTCTGCCCCGTCCCCACGGCCCTCTTCAGCGCCCACACCAAATTCCCCGTCTTCCACATGCACGACACCACCTGCATGCTCGAGGCCTACCTCGACGCTTGGCGTGAGGAGAACGTCGACCTCGACGGCATCTATTCGGGATTCCTCGGGTCGGCCGAACAGGTCGCCATCATCCAGCGCCTCTATCGCGAATACCCCAATGCCCTGCGCATCGTCGACCCCGTCATGGGCGACGGCGGCGTGAAGTACCCCACGTATACCGACGAGCTGTGCGAGGCCATGGCGGCCCTCGTCGACGGCGCCGACATCCTCACCCCCAACCTCACCGAGGCATCCATCCTCACCGGCATCCCCTACGAGGGCCAGGATGTCACGGCCGAGTTCGTGCAGCGCAACGCCGACGCGCTGATCGCCATGGGCGCGAAGACCGTCGTCATCAAGGGCATCGTGCATGGTGACGAGCCTGTCATCCGCAACTACATCGCCAGCGCCGCCGATGGGGGCGAGGTCGAGGAGATCTCCAGCGAGCTGCTCCCCTACATGCTGCACGGCACGGGCGATCTGTTCGCCAGCGCCCTCACCGCCGCAGTCTTCACAGGTCGCACCACGCGCGAGGCGGTCGAGTTCGCCGGAGAGCTCGTGCGCGATGCCATGCGCGTCACCCTCGAGCAGCCCGACTTCGAGATGCGCGGCGTCTCCTTCGAGCCCACGCTCGGTAAGGTGGCCGCGCTGCTGGCGTAGCGCGCGCCGCTGACAAAAAGTCGGCCCATCGGCCTCCTCGCCAAACCCGAACGCAAATAGGCATCGACCCATGTCGATGCCTTTTCTCATATCCCCGTGTGCAAGGGACGCCTAATCTATTCGACGAACAGCGCCTCGTCCTGATCGCGCAGCCGTACGTCCTCGTCGATCTCGGCCTGGGTCGCGCCCGGGTCCTCCGCCAGCGAACTCACCGAGTTCACCTGCTCCTGGATCGCCTCGGCCAAATCATCGTCCATGCCGATGATCTTGAGCTCCCAGTCGATGTTCGACGGCGTGTCGGACTGCGACTTGGTCCAGACGAACGTCAGCATCGCGCGACGCGTGCCGCGGGCGGGAAGGAATCCGAATAGGCGGTCGTGCTGGAATGCCCCCGACTCATCCGTCAGCGTGTAGACGTTGTAGACCACGCGGTTGATCTTCTCGTTGAGCAGGGCGTTCGTCGCCAGAGCCGATGCCTGGATCTGCGAGTTCGACAGCAGCTCGAGCTCGTTGTGCGAGTCGGTGTCCACCACCGAGACCTCGATGACACCGGTCTTCTCACTCGCCTCGTTCACCGTGAACTCACGGGGAAACTGCGTGAAACCGTTGCCCCACTCGACGCCCGACTCCATGGCGTGCGAGACCGTCTCGCCGTTCGCCCGATCTGACAGGTTCGCCGTGTTCAGGCGGCGGCTCACGCCGTACACGATCTGCATGCCGAGCACGAACACGAACACGCCCATGATCACGGCGACGGCCGTGCGTGAGATGGTCTTGCTCACCTGGGAGCCGGACGGGTCATCCTCGGACAGCGGGTCGATCGCGGCCTTACGGGCCGCCGCGGACACTCCGTCGGCCTTCTTCCTCGCCTTGCGGCGGGCGAGCAGACCGCGTGCGGCGCCCTCGCAACCGGGGGCGTCGTCAGGGTCGAGTACGCCGGATGCGTCGAGCTCGGCGAACAGGTCGCGAGCCTCCCCCGGTGTCATTTCGTGCTTTTTGCCCATCGCCTACCTCACGTCACGCGCTCGCGCGCCCTCGAACTGCATTCGATAGTACCGAGCATACGTGCCGCCGCGGGCGAGAAGCTCCTCATGGGTGCCGCGCTCCACAACGCGACCACGCTCCACCGTCGCGATCTCGTCAGCGTTTTTGATGGTCGAGAGCCTATGCGCGATGACGATCGTCGTACGGTCGGCCGCAAGGCGCTCGAGCGACTCCTGCACGGCCTCCTCGCTCTCGTTGTCGAGGGCCGACGTCGCCTCGTCCAGGATAAGGATCGCCGGGTCCTTGAGGAACACGCGGGCGATCGCCACGCGCTGCTTCTGACCACCGGACAGGCGGCTGCCGCGCTCGCCCACCACGGTGTCGTACCCCTCGGGAAGCGAGGCGATGAACTCGTGGATGTTCGCCTTGCGCGCCGCCTCCTCGACCTCGGCGTCCGTCGCCCCGGGACGCCCGTAGGCGATGTTGTCGCGCAAGGTCCCGTCGAACAGGTACACGTCCTGCTGGACCAGGCCGATCGCGCTGCGCAGGCTGCGCTGCGTCACATCGCGCACATCCTGCCCGTCGATGGTGATGGAGCCGCTCGCGATGTCGTAGAAGCGCGGGAGCAGCGAGCAGGTCGTCGACTTGCCGCCGCCGGACGGGCCCACGAGCGCGATCGTCTCACCGGGACGGATCGAGAGGCTCATGTGGTCGATCACGGGGCGCGCCGCCTCTCCGCCCTCGGGCATCTCGCCGTCGGCGTAGGAGAAGCACACGTCGCGGTATTCGATGGCGCCCTCGGTCACCTGCAGCTCGCGGGCGTCGGGCTTATCCTGCACGTCGGGAGCGGTGGCCAGGACCTCGTCCATGCGGCGGAATCCCGCGATGGCCTTCTGGAATGTCTCAGTGGAGTTGACGAGCGTCTCGATGGGGCCGGTGAACAGGCTGATGTACAGGGCGAAGGTCGCCATGTCGACGGCGGTCATCTGCCCTTGCGCCACCAGGTAGCCGCCGAACAGCACGACGGTGATGTAATGCGCCGCCGTCATGACCGCGCTCGTGGCCTGATAGGCGCCCATGACCCTGTACTGCGCCACCTTCGAATCGAGGTAGCGGTCGTTCGCCGCGCGGAACTTCGCGCGCTCGGCCTCCTCGTTCGCGAAGGACTTGACCACGCGCATGCCGGCGAGCGAATCCTGCAGCTGGGAGTTCACATCCGAGATCTTCTTGCGGTTGTCGGCGAACACGCTGCGCATATGCAGGTTCTGACGGACCATGATGGCGACGAACACCACCGTGACCAGCGTGAGCGCACCGGCGAGCATCGGGGAGATGGTGAACAGGATCGCCAGCGCGCCGATGATCTTGATGCCGCAGATGATGATCCACTCCGGCAGGTGATGCGCGCCCTCGCAGATGTCGAACAGGTCGTTGACCACGCGACTCATCATATCGCCGGAATTATGGGCGTCGAAGTAGGCGAAGCTGAAGCGCTCGTACTGGTCGAACAGGTCCTCGCGCATGCGCGACTCCATGCGGGCGCCCATGATGTGCCCTTGAGCGGAGACGAAGTAAACGCACGCCGTGCGCACCAGGTACATCGCGACCAGGCCGATGCCGAGGAACAGCAGCCCGTCCATGATGGCGTCCGCGCCCTCCGTGAACAGCCCGCCGGTCAGCGCGCGCAGGATCACGGGGAACGCGAGGTCGATTCCCGCATACGTCAACGCGCAGACTGTATCTGCGACGAAGAGCCCCTTCTCGGGTCCGTAATATGAAATGAAGCGTTTGAACATGGGCAACTTTCCAGCAATAAGATCAGAGCCTATGCGAGATGGCATCGCAAGCGAGGGCGCCCACCACGGTCTTGGCGTCCTCGATCTTGCCATCGAGGACCGCGTCGATGAGCTCGGTCAGCGGCACGAGGTCGACGTTGACGAACTCGTCGTCATCGGGGTTGGCGCCGCTGAACGTCAGGCCCGTCGCCATATAGATGTGGATGACCTCGTCGCAGAAACCGGGCGTCGTCGCGATGGTGGTGAGGTACTGGATGCGACTGGCGGCAAAGCCGGTCTCCTCGAGCAGCTCGCGCTTGGCGCACTCGAGCGGGTCCTCGCCCGGGTCGAGCTTGCCCGCGGGAATCTCCACGGTCACCCGGTCGATCGCCGTGCGGTACTGGCGCACGAGCACGATCTTGCCCGTCTCGGTCAGCGCCACGACGGCGGAGGCGCCGGGATGGCGGACCAGATCTCGTCCGGCCACGCGGCCGTTCGGCAACTCGACCTGGGCGCTTCGCACGTCGAGGAACTTGCCCTTCCAAGCCTGCTCCTCGGAGATGATGCGCTCGTGGAGACCCGCATCGCGCGGGTCGTCGTCGCCCAGCACGAGGGTCTGCTCGGGCTCCCCCTCGCACACGTCGTCCTCGATGGCCCCGTTTTCGATGATCTCCGCCTCGAACTCCTCGTTATCCATGCCGTCCTCCCAGCACACATATCCAAAACAGGTAGGAATGTCGAAAATCCGCCGGAAAACCCGGGCGTTTTTCGACATTCCTACCCTCTAGCCAACATTCGCATCGCGCGCTGCGGGCAGGGTGCCCTCGAGCGCCGCCGCCCTTACGCGTCCCAGGCGTCGCGGCCGCGCAGGGCGCGCAGGCCGATGTCGCGGCGGAGGGTCTTGCCCTCGAAGTCGATCTTCTCGCACGCGGCGTACGCCAGGTCGCGCGCGGCCTCGAACGTCTCGCCGAGCGCGGTCACATCGAGTACGCGCCCGCCGGAGGTGACGAGCTCGCCGTCCTCGTTGACCGCGGTGCCGGCATGGTAGACGGTCACGTTCTCCATGGCCGCCGCGTCCTCGATGCCGGTGATGACCTTGCCCTTCTCATAGGAACCAGGATAGCCGGCGCTCGTAAGGACCACGGACACGGCCCACTCGTCGCGCCACTCGAGTTCGATCTCACTCAGGCGCTGCTCGGCACAGGCGAGCATGACCTCGACCAAATCGCTGGCGAGGCGCGGCATGAGCACCTCGGTCTCGGGGTCGCCAAAGCGGGCGTTGTACTCGATGACCTTGGGGCCCTGGGGCGTGAGCATGAAGCCGCCGTACAGGCAGCCGCGGAAGTCGATACCCTCGCGGTTGGCGGCGGCGATGGTCTCGTCGAGGATGCGGCACATCTCGGCGTGCTCCTCGTCCGTGACGATCGGCACGGGGCTGTACACGCCCATGCCGCCCGTGTTGGGACCGAGGTCGCCCTCGAGGGCGCGCTTGTGATCCTGGGAGGTCGCCATGGGGCTCACCGTCTTGCCATCGGTGAATGCGAGCAGCGTGCACTCGGGGCCGGTCAGCATCTCCTCGATGACCACGGTGCTGCCGGCGTCGCCGAACGCGCCGTCGAAGCACTCGTGGACGGCCTCGAGAGCCTCGTCGAGCGTGAGCGCCACCACGACGCCCTTGCCCGCCGCCAGGCCGTCGGCCTTGACGACCACCGGCGCGCCCTGCTCGCGCACGTAGGCGAGGGCCGACTCCTCGTCGGTGAAGGAGCCGTAGGCGGCGGTGGGGATCCCGGCGCGGGCCATGAGCTCCTTGGAGAAGCGCTTGGAGCCCTCGAGCTGCGCGCCCGCGGCACCCGGGCCGAAACACGGGATGCCGGCCTCGCGCACGGCGTCGGCCACGCCCTTCACGAGCGGGGCCTCGGGGCCGATCACAACCAGGCCGCAACCGGTCTCACGGGCGAAATCCGCCACCGCGGCCGGGTCCTCGGCGTCGAGGGCGACGTTCTCGCCCAGCTCGAGCGTGCCGCCGTTGCCCGGGGCGATATAGAGCGTGCCGCACAGTTGGGACTCGGCGAGCTTGGCGGCCAGGGCGTGCTCGCGGCCGCCGCTGCCCAGCAGCAGGATGTCGATGGTGTTCTCGGGTGCGCTCATGCGTCCTCCTCTAGTGCAAGGCGCCGCCCAACCGGACGGCGCTGACTTGGCTGAATTACTTATTTCCAGTCGCGAACGATCGTCTGCTCGCGGTCGGGGCCGACGGCTACGAAGCTCACCTTGCAGCCGGCCAGGCTCTCCACGTAGGCCACGTAGTCCTGAGCGGCCTGCGGCAGCTCCTCGAAGGTGCGGCAGCCGGTGATGTCGCACTTCCAGCCGGGCAGCTCCTCGTACACGGGAACCGCGCTGGCGAACGCGGCGGTGTGCTCGGGCACGCTCGTGTAGCGCACCCCGTCGCAGTCATAGGCAACGCACACCTTGATGGTGTCGAACTCGGAGAGCACGTCGAGCTTGGTGAGCGCGATATCGGTGAGGCCGTTCACGCGCATCGCGTAACGGGCGATCACGCCGTCGAACCAACCGCAGCGACGGCGGCGGCCGGTGGTCACGCCGTACTCATAGCCGACCTCGGTGAGGGTGCGGCCCGCGTCGCTCGTCTCGTAGTCGAGCTCGGTCGGCATCGGGCCGGAACCCACGCGGGTGATATAGGCCTTCATGATGCCCAGCACGCGGTCGATGTTCTTCATGCCCACGCCGGAGCCGGTCACGGCGCCGCCGGCGGTGCAGTTGGAAGAGGTCACGAACGGATAGGTGCCGTGGTCGATGTCGAGCAGCGTCGCCTGGGCGCCCTCGAACAAGATCTCCTTGCCCTCCTCGACGAGGTCGTTGAGCAGCAGGCCCGTCTCGCAGATGTAGGGGCGCAGACGCTCGGCCATGGGGAGGTAGGTCTCGCAGATCTGGTCCGCGCTGTAGGTGGGCATGCCGAAGATGAACTCGAGCTGCGGGTTCACGCGGGCGAGGGCGATCTCGAGCTTGGAGCGGAAGGTCTCCTCGTCCATGAGGTCCTGCATGCGGATGCCGATGCGGGCCATCTTGTCCTGATAGCAAGGGCCGATACCGCGCTTGGTGGTGCCGATGTTGTTCTTGCCGAGCAGCTCCTCATAAGCGCCGTCGAGGTCGACGTGATACGGCATGATCACATGGGCGTTGCCGGAGACCTTGAGGTTGGCGGTGGAGATGCCGTCGCCCTCGAACATGTCGATCTCGTCGAGCAGGACGGCCGGGTTGACCACGCAGCCGTTTCCGATCACCGACACGCAATCGGGATACATGATGCCCGAGGGAACCTGGTGCAGGCCGTACTTCTTATCGCCCACCACGATGGTGTGCCCGGCGTTGTTACCGCCCTGATAGCGAACGACGCAGTCGAACTCGGGTGCGATCAGGTCGCAGATCTTGCCCTTGCCCTCGTCGCCCCACTGGGTACCCACCAACACTGTTGACGGCATGGCCACTCCTCAATTCAATCGCCCGGGCAGACGCCTCGGGCAGGACTTTGAACGTATCGGACGCGCGTCCGACCGCGGGGTCAAACGACCCAGCCCTCACATTATAGGCGCGAAGTGCCTACCTCGCATTACTCAACCGCGTGTTCGTCAATCTCATAGAACTTGGTCGAGGCGGGCAGGAACATCAGGTCGACGTCGCCGACCGGACCCGAACGGTTCTTGGCGAGGATCACGCGCGTGATGCCGAAGTCCGGTCGGTCGTCGCGCTCGGCCTCCGCCTCGGTGCTCGAGCGGTCGAGCAACATGATGATGTCGGCATCCTGCTCGATAGAGCCCGATTCGCGCAGGTCGCTCATCTGCGGGCGCTTGCCGGTGCGGCCCTCGAGCGAACGGTTCAGCTGGGAGAGCATGATGACCGGCACGCCGAGCTCCTTGGCCATGATCTTGAGGCCACGGCTCATCTCGGAGACCTCGACGGCGCGGTTGCCGCCGTAGTTCTTGCCCGCCGGCGGGTTCACCAGCTGCAGATAGTCCAGGATGATGACGGCCTTCTCCTTGTTGTGGAGCATGCGGCGCGCCTTGGCGCGGATCTCGGTGACCGTCGTGCCCGGGGTATCGTCGATCAAAATGTCCAGACGCCCCAGCTCGTTGATGGCCTCGTTGATGTTTGCCCACTCCTCGGGCGAGATGCGGCCGGTGCGGAAGTTGGACATGTTCACCATGGCCTGGGCGCAGATGAAGCGCTGCGCGATTTCCTTGCCGGACATCTCCAGGGAAAAGAAGCCCACCGTGTATCCATCCGCGGCGGCGTTGAGGGCCAGGTTCAGCGCGAACGAGGTCTTGCCGACGGCAGGGCGGGCGCCGATGACCACGAGCTGGCCCTCGCGCAGGCCCATGAGCATGCGGTCGAGCGTCGGGTATCCCGTGGGGGCGCCGTGGACGTCGCCGCCGGCGCGGGCGACCTCCTCAGCCTCCTGATATGCCTCGGCCATGAAGTCCCCGAGCTCGCGATAGGAGCTCTTGACCTCGCGCGCCGTGACGGAGAGCAGCATGGACTCCGCGCGCTCGATGACCTCCTTCGTGTCGATCGGGGCGTCGTAGGCCAGCGCGCTGATCTGGTTGGTCGCGCCGATGATCTCACGGAGCATGGCGTCGCGGCGGACGATGCCGGCATGGTGCTGCCAGTTCGCGAGCGCGAGCGTGTTGCCCATGAGCTCGAGGATGTACGCCTCCCCGCCCACCGACTCGAGCTTGTCGATCGAATTCAGGTAGTCGATGAGGGAGATCGAGTCGATGGGAATCGAGCTCTCGTACATCCCGCCCATCGCGATGAAGATCGTCTTATGGGAGGGGCGGTAGAAATCATCGGGCATGAGCTCGACGAGCGCCTCCTCGACGACCTCCCCCGAGAGAAGCATGGCGGAGAGGACTTTCGCCTCGGCCTCGATGTTGTTGGGCAGCCCCTTGATGGCACCGCGGTCGATCGAGCCGGATGGCTCCCAGCCGCGTTCGTCGATACCGCTCATCACTCACCTTCCTTGGCGCGTTGCGCTCGGACGCGCAGGGTCTTGGGACACTCAATGGTAGGGTATCTGCGCTCGAGTTCCTAGCACCAGGCGACACATGTGAACCGCTTTATCTATCCCCCGCACGGTGTTGATAACTCACTGCCTTGAACTGGGGACGAAGCGGTTATCAACGTTTTCCACAATATGGATGCCTCGTGAGCTGCCGGTTATCCACAGCCAATCGCACGACCTGCGGGTTTAGCCGAAACAGCACGACATACTTTCCCTTGATGTAGCGTTTACCTGCGATAATGACATTTCCGCAGGTAGATAGCTATATATGAAATCAAAGTCAAGGTCAGGGCTCTATGTGAGCCCGTCCAGCCAGCGCCCGTCTTCACCCCGACCGTCGGCATGCAACCAGTGTAAGTCGCTCTTCTAAGGCAGTGACCTGTGGATTTCTCGACGTTTTCCCACAGGTGCCCCTCTGGGACGATACCAGTTGCCCACAAAAAATGCCCCGTGCCTCATGGCACGGGGCTTGTAAGTCGCTTGACTCGTAGCGGAGATGCTACTCAGCGGCAGCCTCGGTCTCGACCTCGGCGGTCTCCTCAGCGGCGACCTCCTCAGCCTCGACGGTCTCCTCGGCCTGCTCCTCGACGCCCACCAGGACGACGATGGAGGCCTTGATCTCACGGTAGATGGAGATCTCCACCTCGTGGGAACCGGCGACCTTGATCGGCTTGCCAAGCTCGATGCGCTTGCGGTCGATCTCAACGTCGAGCTCGGCCTTGACCGCGTCGGCGATCATGGCGGCGGTGACGGAGCCGAAGAGGATACCCTCCTCGCCGACCTTGGCGTCGACGGCGACCTTCTGGCCGTCGAGCTTGGCCTTGAGCGCGTTAGCCTCGTCCAGGCGGACGGCCTCGCGCTTGGCAATGTTGTTGCGACGCTCCTCGAGCTGCTTCAGGTTGCCCTTGGTGGCAGCGACGGCGAGCTTCTGCGGAATCAGGTAGTTCTCGGCGTAACCCTGAGCGACGTCGATGACGTCACCCTCGCCGCCCTTGCCCTTGATCTCACCAAGCAGAACAACTTTCATGGGTACCCTCCCTACTTCTTCTCGCGAGGACCGCGGGTGGACACCACGGGCACGGCGTACGGCAGAAGAGCCATCTCGCGGGCGCGCTTGATCGCGTTCGCGATGTCGTGCTGATGCTGCGTGCAGGCGCCAGTGACGCGGCGCGGCTTGATCTTGCCGCGATCGGTCATGTACTTGCGAAGGAGCTGAGTATCCTTGTAGTCGATATACTCGGTGTTCTCCTTGCAGAACTGGCAGTACTTGCGACGCGGCTGACGGGCAGAATAATCATTAGCCATGTCTCAATACCTTTCGTGACGACGGCTCGGGCGAACCCTCACCGTCAATTACACATCCCTTAAAACGGGATGTCCTCATCGTAGACGTCGACCGCAGGGGGAACCGGAGCCGTCATGGGCGCCGGGGCCTGCTGCGGAGCGGGCGCGGGGGCGTAGCCGCCCTGCTGGCCGTAGGACGGGGCGGGGGCGTAGCCGCCTGCCTCACCCTGCTGGCCGCGGGACATGAACTCGATCTCATCGACGATGACCTCGAGCTTGCTGCGGCGCTGGCCGTCACGCTCCCAGGAGCTGTAACGGAGCTTGCCCTCGATAGCGACCTTCGACCCCTTCGAGAGATAGCGGCTCACGGCCTCCGCACGGGTGCCGAACATCGTGCAGTCCACGAAGTTCGGGTAGTCCTCCCACTCGCCCGTCTGAGGATTGCGACGGCGGTCGTTGACCGCCACGCCGAAGCTCAGGACCTGGGTGCCGCTCGCAGTGGCGCGCAGCTCGGGATCGCGGGTGAGATTACCGGAAATGTTGACTCGATTGATGCTCATACGTGTTCACTACCTCTCACGCGGCTTTGATGGGCCGCATCCATACAAATGACCTACTCCTGGTCGTCGCGACGGACGATCATGTGGCGGATCACGGCGTCGGTAATACGAAGCACGCGATCGAGCTCCGCGATGGAAGCCGGGTCTGCATGGAAGTTGATGAGGGTGTAGTCACCTTCGGTGAGCTTGTCGATCTCGTAAGCGAGCTTGCGCTTGCCCCACTCGTCGACGTTGTCGACCTTACCATTGCCCTCGGCGATCGTGTTGTCGATGCGCTTCATCACGGCGAGACGAGTCTCGGGATCGAGGTTGGGGTCAACGAAGAACAGCAGTTCATAAGCCTTCATGTGGTCACCTCCTCTGGACAAACGGCTCCGGGTCGTGAAGGTGCGCCCGAAGCAGGAAAAGACGTGCTAACTATAGCCGAGTCCGCACATCTTGCAAGGTGTCCGCTGCTGCACCCCATGACCTCCACAATTTCGAGCACTTCTGCCATATGCTCCGCCATGTGATCCGCCACGAAGATAGGATGCCACGCCGTCCTGACACAAATCCGGGAGATGACACGGCGCCTCATGTCCCCCATCCCCGCGTCGACCCGCATTATCTGAATTCAGCCGCTCCGCAGCGCCGCCGCAAATTGAGCAAAGCGCCCCGATCGCGTTTTCTCCAGATAAGAAACGCGATCGGGGCGCTTGTAAAGGACGATCGTTCCTCTTTGCCGGTCTTGAGCGGCGCAACTGAGGGAGCGTAAGTATCGCCGACATCCGCGATGTCGGGCTACTCCGCGATGGGGCCTTGATCCTCGTCTTCAGGCTCGTCATCCGACGTGATGGGGCCGAGTGGAATCGGCGTCTTCTCCGGGACCGCGCACTCGTCGGCGGTAGCCGGCCCCGCCTCGTCGACAGCAGTGCCCGCCGCCTCGTCAGCCCCAACCGCCGCGGTCGAATCACCGACATCGAGCGGCTCGACCGCGGAGGCCGCGGACGGGACATCGGCATCGAGGGGCTCAACCGCGGGGGCCGCCGGCTCGGGGTCGGCGTCAAGAGGCGTCACGTCGGCGGAAGCGACCGTCGCGGTTGCGGGGGCGCCCGTGGCAGCTGCGGACGCAGCCGTCACGTCTACAGGGGCGCCCGTGGCAGCGGCGGGGGCGCTCGTCGGGTCGACGGGCGCAGACGCGGGCTGCGGGGCCCACGAACCGCGATGAGGGACGTCATCGGGCAACGGCGCGGCGGAGACGCCCCAGCGTTTCACATCGAAGCGACAGAACCACTGCCCCATGGCGTTCGCGCTCACCAGGCTCATCGCCGTGGCGATCACGTTTCCGACGAACGCAAAAGCGATCACGAGCAGAACGAACAGCAGCAGGGGGCCGGCGCCCATGCGCAGAAGCTGATCCGCCAGATAGTGCCAACCGTTCATATACGGGTCCGAGAGGCCGATGACCGCTGTGGCGCTCAACAGGCCGCCCATGACTATCAGAGCCGCGATCATGGCGACCACGAATGCGTACACGCCCGAGATAAACGACCCGATGACCGTGACGAGCAGGACTCGGCAGAACCCCCCGAAATCACGTCCGATCATCTGCGCCAGGCGATCGAGCCGCCAACCGGCGGAGAAGCTGTCGTAAAGGGTCCCGCGCATCGCCGCCGCCTGGAGGAACGTTCCCATGAGGACCGTCGCCACGAGCGTCAGGATGGAAACGGTCGCCCCCGACGCCATGGCGAGTAAGCTCGCAAGAGCGCCGCCGCCCGCGGCGGAGGACATGATGATCGCCAAGGACCCCGGGAACAGCACCTGAAGGACCAGACCGCAGACGAACCCGAGTGAAATGACGATGAGGAACGCGCGGCCACCCGTGACGAGCACCTTCCCGTAATCGACATCGCGCTGCTTGGGCGCGGAATCGACGCCCCAGGCGGTCAGGCGTGCCCACTCGAGACCATAGCCGAGCACGGCGATCTGGCCCAAGATGGGAATCCAGCTGACCAGCGTCAGGACGAGCAACGGTTTGACCCATCCCTTATCTCGCGTGAGCATGCGCCACGACGACATGAAACCCAATTCCCGGGACTGCATAAATGCCTCAATTCCTGTCCGCATCCAACGTATGGCTGCAGTGTATCCCGATTGGAATGTGCCCGTACATCTGATTTCAAAGCATTAAGCGCTGCTTAAGCCCACCTCAAGGACCCCCTAAGACGCGAGGCGGCAAAATGGGCGCAAATCTTGCTGCCGCACCAGGGTCGTATGGGCAAAGGGTCGCCTTTGGCGAACGTTTTGCCCAAAAAAGAGATGCCTTGACGGCGATAAGAAGGCCATCCGGAAAGAATCCCCAGGAAAAAGTCGCCATGATTCAACGCGATATTGCCGAGCCGTCCCAAAACGTTCGCCAGAGGCGACCCTTCGGTCCGAAAAGCGGCCCCTCTGGCAGAGAAACCGATTTTTCACCTTCTCGCCGCCTCGAGAAACACCCCACATCGGGTCGTTATTCAAACACAAGCCCCCAGTCGGCTGGCACAAGGCGCACATGCACTCAAGCACACCCCCACGTGCGCTGTTCCGTGAAACAAAACACGCTTGATCGCAAAAAAAAACGAGCCTCGAGGGCTCGCGATGCAAATGAAAATGGCGGAGGAGGAGGGATTCGAACCCTCGTACGGGGAGTACCCGTAAACGGTTTTCGAGACCGCCGCATTCAACCACTCTGCCACTCCTCCGTTAAGAAGTGAAAACGGCACGTCATCCAATTGGATGCGTGCCGCTGAAAGTTCTGGCGGAGAGTCAGGGATTTGAACCCTGGAGACGCTTTTGGCGCCTACACGATTTCCAATCGTGCTCCTTCGGCCACTCGGACAACTCTCCGTGAATGCAGGGGCTATTGTACCGTAAGTTTCAGGGGATGCAACCGCGATTCTTGGAAAGGCTGTAAAATTTGCCCTACTCGCCGCATATCATGCTCCGTTAAGATGGTCTGGCCAGTTGATCTTCCCAGGGAGGCACCGTGTTCTCGGCCGTACTCGCAGTCACGCAAAGCGCCGTTTCCGCTTCCACCATCGCCGCCGAGAGCGTCGCCATCCCCCTCGCATTCGAGATGCTCGCCGTCGTCGTGGCAGCCGCGACTGGCGCGCTCACCGCGCGCGAGAACAAACTCGACCTCGTCGGTGCGATCGGCCTGGCGGTCCTCGTCTCCCTCGGAGGAGGACTCATCCGTGACGTGATCCTGCAGGAGGGCAACGTTTACATCCTGCAGCAGCCCCTCGCCCTGCCCGTGTCCATCTTCACGGCCGCCGCCGTCTTCACCTTCCCCTTCATGGTGGAAAAACCCGACCGTCTCGTCGCCGTCCTCGATATCTTCTCCGTCGGCCTATTCGCCGTCATGGGCGCAGACAAGACCATGTTGTACGGGTACCCTGCCATCACCTGCGTGATGATGGGCTTCTTCACCGCAGTCGGCGGCGGCATGCTGCGCGATGTCTGCCTGGCGCGCGTCCCCTTCATCTTCCAGCGCAGCAACCTCTACGCGATCGCGGCCATCTGCGGTTCGCTCACGTACATAACCCTCGTGAAATACCTGGGCGTCTGGAACATCGCCGCAGCCGCGGCGAGCGTCGCGGCGACCATGCTCATCCGGTGGTGGTCCATCCGGTACAACATCATGAGCCCCACCGAGGTCGACCTGCACAAACTGCCCGAGCCGATGAAGAAGGTCGCCCGCCCCGTGGTGCGCCCGGTGCGCAAGGCGGCGCGGCATGTGAGCAGCAAGACAGCCCAAGCGGCGGAAAAGGCGCGCATGCGCAGGCTCGAGAGCCAACACATGCGCGATCGCCGGCGGGAGACGCCGAGGCATCGAAACTAGCTTGGCGCCCCCCACCACGAGGGCGGGGAGGCGGGCGCCCACCTCCCCGGCACGCCACCCCCATGATTTCCATTCCAATCGAACGCAAAACGGGTCGCCGCCCGAAGGCGGCGACCCGCGGTCGCTTGGCTATGCGTGCCGGGGATTAGCGGCTGCGGCGCTTGGAGGCGACGATCAGCGCGGCCGCGCCGGCGATGCCGGCGGCCATCATCGGCAGCATGGTTGCGTCACCGGTCTTGGGCAGCTTATTCGTGGGCGCTTCGCCCTGGGGGCTCGAATCGATTTTCACCCATCCACCGTACAGCGTGATGTCCGCCGTCACGGTTTCCTTTTCGAAGTCCCACTTCTCGGCGACGGTACCGTCGGCGTTCTTCACCTTGTACCAACCGAGGAATTTCCAGCCCTTCAGGGTCGGGGCGGCCGGCTCATCCAACAGCGCGCCGTCCTTGACGGTGACGACGGTCGGTTTGCCGGCGCCGGACTCGAAGGTCACCGTGAACTCCTTGGGGAGCTTGGGGAGGACGGTCTCTGCCTTGGTGAGTTCCGTGGTGAGCTTGGCGTCGGCGAAATAGGTATCACACTGGCTGCAATACCAATGCTCGATGTTGCCCTCGGCGTCGGCCGTTGCGGCCTTGGCGGGGACATGGGCAGCCTTGTGGCCGAGCTTCGCGAGGACAAGGGTGCTGGGGTCGGCAACCGGCTCCTTCATGTCCTTATCCCGATACAGATCGCCGCAGTCCTCGCACTTCCAGTGGGCCTCCATGCCATCCTCATCGCAGGTGGCGGCAACTTCATCGACCTTGACGAGCCTGTGCTCGTGCACGCCGAAGCTGCCATCGGGGTTCTTGTTCAGGCCGGAGCCGGGAGCGATGTAGTCTTCGGCGGGGGCGGCGCCCTCATATGTGCCACCGCTGATCGCAACATCGTCGGACGCGTTTCCATCGCTCGTGGTGAATGCGACCTCCTGGCCGTCGGTGGTCACAAACGTGCCGCCCGTCACAACTACCTTGCCATCTTCGGCGCCCGGATTGGCCTTCTGATTGAAGATGGCACCGACAGCGCCGTCAGAGGGATCGATCGTTCCACCGGAGACGGTCAGATCATTCCAATTGAGGATGGAGGCGTGTGCACCGTTTTTGACTTCTCCACCCTTGATGACCATGAAGCCGTAAGAGTCGTTCTTGAGGTACTTGCCGCCCTCGATGGTACCGCCGTCGAGAATCAGCTTCGCCACATACCCCGTCTTGTTGGGCTTGCCGCTGAACCAACCATTGTCGATGACGCTCGAATAGCCAGCGGGCGAACCGTCCTTGCGAAGCAACTCGATCTTGGAACCGGCATTGAGGGTGAGTTCTCCGTGATTCAAAACAGTGTAGTAGGAGTTGCCATTGTCCTTGCTGGGGTTGAGCATGCCGGCCTCGGCGGAACGCTTGAACGTGCCGCCGGAAAGATCCGTCACGGACCCCTCTTCAGTGACGAGGGCGGCGCGCTGATGGCTCACGTTGTCGACCACGCCGCCGCCGACGGAATCGATGACGGTCAGCGTGCCCTTGTTGACGATGGTGTGATTGCCAGCAGCGTTGGCGAGCTTATGGCCGGCGAGGTCGAACGTGATGTCCTTGCCAGCGGGAATGACGATCGACTCGGTCTCGTCACCGAGCAATTTGACGGTCGCGCCATCGGCGTTCGCAATCGCCTCGGAAAGAGTCTTGTACGTCTTAACCTCATCGCCCTTTATGACCTTGGCCGCGATCTTAACGATTCCGTCCTGGTCATTCCATTCATGGTTCTCAGGAAGAGCAATGGAGACGCCATCCGCCTTTTTCACCGTAAAGACGCTGGCGGCATCGCCAACGGGGCTGAGAACCGCGGCGCTAAGGTTTCCTCCCTCGAGATTCAAGACGGGCGCAGCGGCTCCCGATCCAGCGCCCGCCACGGACAGCTCGATTTTGCCTGTAATCTTTCCCGCATCTTTGCTGACTTTGACGTTCGGGCATGCATAGCTGGCGAATCGGCACACATCGAACGCGGCCTTGGGCTCGGCACCGCCGGCGAAAATATTGGTATTGGCACCGATAGTCACCTCGCCGCTATTGTTGGACAACGTGTACTGCGTGGTCGGGCCCCCTGTGAGGGTCACCCCCTCGAGCGTCAAGTTGGCGTAGTTCTGAATGAGGATGGCGGCCCTCGTTGACGTCGTCGTGATAGTACCGTTCTCGAACGTCAGGGTACTGCTATCAAGCAGTTGGAACCCGTTCGTCTCGGTGCCCGAAGAACCGACGGTGGGATCCGTCACGGTGTACGTATACCCACCGAGGTCGAGCGTGAACTTCTGACCCTTGGGGACCACGACGCCGGGACCGGTCAGGTCCCGCGTCAGCGTGATGGTGCTGCCTTGGGGCTTTTTGCCGTTCGCGATCGCTGCCACCGCATCGGGAATCGACGTGTAAGGGGTGTCCTCAATCATGACGTTGCCCGTCTCCGCATGCGCAGCGGGCGCAAATCCCACTGCCGCGGCGATCATCACCGCGAATAGCGATAGGATGCGTGGGGCCTTACTCCATTTCCTCATCGTTCGGTCCTTTCATCCGCTTGGTCGGCCGAGGGCCATTTGAGATTATGGTACCCCGTCAACAACTGGGTTAATTGAGCCATTGATTGACCCGTCGGCGTTCGTGATGTTTTCGGCTTCAAGCGGACGCCATCGATGACCTTTCAGTAAGTCGATCGCGCCCGACGCGCCCCGCACACGCGAGAGGTCCGCAAGCGGGCGACGCAAAAAAGGTCGGCAGCATACACCGCCGACCCACCTCAGCCTTTGAATGGAGCCCTAGCGCCCTCTGCGGCGCCTGAGCAAAACACCCGCGACGACGGCGCCGACTCCGACGACGCCCGCTATCACCACGGGAACGGTGGAATCATCACCGGTCTGGGGAAGACAGGCCCCGGAGACTGCGGCGACCTGCTGATGCTGCATCTGACCCTGCTCCTGGGTCTCTAGCTTGGGCACGATGGTCTCGGCCCTTGCGACCTCCCTCTCCCAATTCGGATCGGCGAATAGTGCGCCGCAGCGCCCGCACTCCCAGTGCTCGACAACGCCCTCAGCCCGCTCCGTCGCCGGCCTGCCGGGAACCCGCATCAGGCTGTGGCCCAGACGGGGCAGCATGAGCCCATCTTCCGTCACCGCAGACGACCCCTCCGCGTCGGAGAACAGCAGACCGCATTCCTCGCAACGCCAATGGGCGGCTCGGCCGTCGGCGCAGCATCCCGCAGGGACCTCGGGCACCTCGACGATCTCGTGATCGCGCCGCACCACGCCGCCGAGAACCTCCCCCTCAACCCGTGCACCGGGGAAGATGATGAACGACCCCCGGTTGTCGACAGCGGGGCCGGTTCCGGAGCTCCCAATCGTACCGCTCCTGAGCTCGGCGACGCCGCCCTGTTTGATGAGCAGGGTGGGGCAGTCGGCAGACGAGCCGTTCAGAGTGCCCTTCGTCTCTGCGTCGTCGACGAGCGTGAGCTTGCCCCCGGATTCGATGGTGATGGTCGGCTTATCATGCTCGCCCGTCAGATGCCGGGCGAGCAGATTGATGGTCACGTCCTTGCCCGTGGGAACCGTGACGGACTCCTCCACATCCCCGATCAACGTCACCATATTGCCGGGAATTTGCGGGTCGGTCCCGACGGCGTCGATGGCCTCCTGCAGCGTCATGAAGTTGAAGCCATATGCCATGACGGGACCGAGCTCGGGGTACCGTTCAAAAAGGTCGGCGCCGACCGCGCCGGCACCCCCTTCGAGAGGGCCCTCCACCGCTGAGCTCTGGCCTTCCGCCCATGCAACCGACGATGGCGACGCCAACAGCGCTCCCAGCGATCCAATGAAAAAAGCGCGGATCATCCATCGCGCCGCTTCGACAGACCCCACGTTCGACCCTCCCCTGAACCAAGATTTCCTCACGTCCATCTTATCGGGCGGGGGCGCCGGCGGCTGCGTGTTTCAGACGAACGGCGGCAAGCGACGATCGGGGAGGCGCACATGCGCGGCGAAACAATGGGAAGGCCAAAATGAAAGCAGCCCTCCCGACAAGGAGGGCCGCAGACGCATCACGCTGAAAGCCGCTTCGGATTACGCCTCGAAGCTCAGCTGCTCGAGGCGATCGAACACCGCATCGCGGCGGGTGAGGAAGTCCCAGGGATCGAAGATCTCATCGAGCTTCTCGGCGGGAACCGTGCACTCCGGGTCGGCCTCAAGGCGGACGCGCAGGTCGGGGCCGTCCACGGCGGCGTGAACGTCATCCCACACGGCCATGGAGTTGCGCTGGACGATCTTGTACGCATCCTCGCGCGAGATCCCCGTGTCGACCAGGGCGAGCAGCACCTTGGAGGAATAGATCAGGCCGCGCGTCAGATCGAGGTTGGCCTTCATGCGCGCGGGATACAGGATCAGGCCGTCCACGATACGGATGAGGCAGGTGAGCATGTGGTCGAGCGCCATGAAGCTGTCCGCCTGCGCGACGCGCTCGGCGGAGCTGTGGGAGATGTCGCGCTCATGCCACAGGGCGACGTTGTCAAAGGCGACCTGCGCGTTCGCCTTGACGATGCGCGAGAGGCCGCACACCTTCTCGAGCGTGATGGGGTTGCGCTTGTGCGGCATGGCCGAGCTGCCCTTCTGCCCCTTGCGGAACGGCTCCTCGACCTCGAGGGCATCGGTCTTCTGCAGGCTGCGGATCTCGGTCGCGATGCGATCGCAGGTGGATGCGGTGGTGGCCAGGACACCGGCGAGGTAGGCGTGATGGTCGCGCGAGATGACCTGGGTGGACAACGGATCATGCGCGAGGCCGAGGCGCTCGCAGACGTACTCCTCGACAAACGGGTCGATTGAGCTGTACGTGCCCACCGCGCCGGAAATGGCTCCGAAGGCGACATTCGCACGCGCATCGATGAGACGGTCGAGGTCGCGCTTGAGCTCCCAGGCCCAGCTGCCGAATTTCATGCCGAATGTCATAGGCTCGGCATGGATGCCGTGGGTGCGGCCGACGCACAGGGTGTCGCGTTCCTCAAAGGCGCGACGGCGACAGATCTCACCGAGCTTGCGCACATCCTCGATGATGAGGTCGCAGGCCTGGGTGAGCATGTAGCACAGGGCGGTGTCGCCCAAGTCGGAGCTGGTCATGCCGTAGTGGACCCAGCGGCTCGGCTTTGGCTGGCCTTCCGGCACGTCGGCGTCGATATGCTCGCCCATGTTGGTGAGGAATGCGATGACGTCGTGATGGGTCACGGCCTCGATGGCGTCGACCTGCGCCCTGTCGAACGCCGCGTGCTCGCGGATGTAGGCGGCATCCTCCTTGGTGATGCCACACTGGCCGAGCTCAGCTTGAGCCTCGCAGGCGAGCACCTCGATCTCCTGCCAAACGGCGTACTTGTTCTCAAGCGAGAAGATATGGGCCATCTCCGGGCGAGCATAGCGATCGATCATGACGAAGGCTCCTTTCACGAAAAGAGCCCGACACCTCAACGGTACCGGGCTCTCATGGCTCTCAATGGAGCGGGTAACGGGACTCGAACCCGCGAATGTCAGCTTGGGAAGCTGATGCCTTACCACTTGGCGATACCCGCGTTCGATAAATCCTACCACGTTGACTCACATGCAGGCAACCGATGTCTTTGCGGTCTTTCGTTGAAGCGATGTGACCAAAGGCGGAGAAAACATGATGAGCCTATTTCGATATGCGCCCATGAGCTGCACCTTTACCGCGCTGGCAAGAACCGTTCAGCTTCTCGACCATCTGAAGACAGAGCAGCCGGGACGGCCTCGGGAAAGCCGGTCGTAGCATCGCCCCACGGGCAACGCACCACATACACAACCGCCCGCGTTCAGCCACGAGACCACGGGAGGCCCAGATGATCGACAAGAGGAAGAGAAAACCTTGCGGGAGCATCGGAGGCGGGTTCGCCAGACGCACGCCTCCAAGGGAGACCGGGGAGCTCGGCGCTCGGCGGGCACGGCATCTCCCATGGTCGGGCGATCCAGCGCCCAACACCCCCCTCGACGCCAAGGCCCGCGCGCTCATCATCGTCTTGCTGCTTGCGATGACGCTCTGCGGTGTTTCGGGTCTCGTGGGCTCTCGTGCATCCACCGCGTTCGCCGCGGAAGGGTATACCCACACGTTCCCAAACGGAAACTCGGTCCAAGTGCACTCGGATGGCGCGGTCACGGGAATGTGCGTGATGACGAACAACGCCACGGTGAACGGGGTGTTCGGCGGGACCGTCACCATGCCCGACGGGAACTCATATCATGCGGCATGCTACGAGCGCTACCTCGGCGTCCCCAATTTCAAGTATTACCCCGGCCCCTGTGATGGGACCTACCCCTTCAGGGCCACACGCAACGAAGACGGCACCTATTTCGTCGTGATCCAGAGCCAGGACGCCGATCATGGAGCCCCAGGCGCCGGAGAATCCGACAAATACCCATACCAGCGCTGCTATACCAAGGAGTGGGCACTCGTCCTCGACATCGAGGTCTCCTTCCTCAAGAGGTCGGCAGACATCTCCATCACCGAGGGTAACTCGGAATACTCGCTGGCGGGGGCGTCCTTCGACATCTACGACGCCGCCGCCGAGACGAAGGTCTCAACCATCACCATGGATGAGACGGGACGGGCGAGCTGCCGACTCGCGCCGAATAAAACGTACTACGCGATCGAGACGAAGGCCCCGGCGGGATACATCCCCCACCACGGGCGCATCCCCTTTTCGATAGGAACCCGGACAAGCGAGATTCCCTTCGACAATCGACCCGGCAGCGTGTCCCTCACCTTGCGCAAGCGCGACGCGGCGACAGGAGGGGGTCCGCAGGCGGGCCTGACTCTGAAGGGAGCGAAGTACGAGATATCCTCCCTCTCGACCCCGGGTTGGAAGACGACGGCGACCACCGATGAGCGCGGCATCGCGACGGCAGGGGGCGTCCCCCTGGGCCGAATCGCGGTGACCGAAGTCGAAGCGCCCACGGGATACAAGATCGACTCGACCGTGCACACCTATGAAGTGAACGGCGGGCAACTGGGCGACGCGGGGACGTTCGAGCTGAACCCGCAAGACGGCTACGCCGAGATCCCCTGTGCATTCGACGTCGAACTCGTCAAATACCTCGAAAGCGGTGGCGACTCATCCGGGCTGCAGAACCCAGGAGCCGGGATTCGATTCTCCATCATCTCGAATTCGACGGGCAAGGCCATCGGGACGATCCAGACAGACGAACACGGGCGGGCATCCACCGCGGGAATGTGGTTCGGCGAGGGGAAGCGCGTCGACGGGATTCGCGGGGCGATCCCCTACGACGCAAAGGGCTACACCGTTCGCGAGGACCCAGACAGCACGCCCGATGGATATCAGCCCTGCCCTGAGTGGACCATAGGGACCGAGCAGATGGTGGATGGCGCGACACTGCACTACATCGTCGACAACGACTTCATCGGCTCGCGCATTCAGATCATCAAGCACGATGCCGCGAGCGGAAGGCCCGTGCCCCTCGCCGGGTTCTCGTTCCAGGTTCTCGACGAGAAGAAGCACCCCGTGACACAAGAGGCTTGGCATCCCAACCACGTCGTCCTTGACGAGTTCACGACGGATGAGACGGGTAGCGTCACCCTTCCGGAGATCCTCAAACCCGGAACGTACTACATACGGGAGACAAGCGCGGTGTCCCCCTATCTCATCAATGGGGATGACATCGAGTTCGAGATCGCCGATGCGTCCACGACGGAACCCATCACGGTCGTGCGCATCGCAGATGACCGCGCAAAGGGCGCCGCGACGATCGTCAAGCGATGCACTGAGGAAGATTGCCCGTGGGGCGATGAGGATGGAAGGCTGAGGGGAGCCGTGTTCAACGTCGTCGCCCTGGAAGACATCTTGAGCCCCGACGGTACCGTCGAAGCGGTGAAGGACGAAGTCGTCGGCACGGTCACGACGGGAGATGACGGCACCGGCCGAATCGACGGCTTGCCCTTGGGCGGCGGGAGCGCGCGGTACGCGTTCGTGGAGACATCCCCCGCGGCGGGTCACCTGCTCGACCCCACCCCGATTCCCTTCACACTGACTTGGAAGGACGCCGGGACGGCGACGGTCCATGCGAACGTCGAGACCGACAACGCGCCTACGGAGGTCGTCGTCGATAAAACCGACGCATCGACGGGTAAGCCGCTGGAGGGCGCGGTATTTGACGTCTGGCCGCGCCAGCTGGAGCACGCCCCCATCGATTCGACCGATGGCCTGGGGACCCTGCTCATCACCAATCGATCCGGCAAGCGAAACTGGGATGGGGCGGGTATCTCGCTCACAGAAGGGTCGAGTGAAGCCGGTGAGAAGGACCGACCCACGCGATACACGGCAAAGGACTTCGCGCTCGACGAGGACGTGGCGATGCTCACGGGAATAGAGGCCGGCGAATACGTGCTCTCCATCCCCAAAAACGATCGCAAGGCGAAGACCCCCACCTTGCACGTCACCGTCGCTCCCGGTGAATGTGTCCATGCGCAATGGCGTGACGAGGGTCTTTTCCTCGTCGGACACACGTTGGCGCCCGGGTATCGAAGGGCGATCGACTCGGCGCTCGCGCGCCTCGACATCTCCACCACCAGCGACGATCAGGGCCATATGCGACTCGCGCATCTCCCCGCATCGGTTGGCGAGCTATCCCGCCTCATCAAAATGAACGATGATTCGGCGCTGGAGGCCGAGAAGCCCGATGAAGGCGAGGGCACGACGGATATCGGCGAGGATACGCCACTGACCTGGCGCATTCAGGAAGCCGAGGCGCCGGTCGGATATGTTGCAGACCAGACTGTCCACGACCTCGACATTCAGACGAAAAGGGACGGACAAGACGATTCCGCCCAGCGCGTGTCGATTGAGAACGATTTCACGAAAGTGGAGATAGAAAAGCGCTCAGCCGCGAACGAAGAGCCTCTCGAGGGGGCGAAGCTCGAGCTGGCCGACGCCGAGGGAAACATAGTCGACCGATGGACGAGCTCGAGCGAACCGCACCGAATCGACCGGATCGCCCCCGGAGCCTACATATTGACGGAAATCACCCCTCCTCAAACCCATGATCAGGCCGAACGGCTACCCATCGACGTGAAACCGACCACCGCCGTGCAGACGTTCGCCATGTATGACGAGGAGCTTTCGATTGAAGGAGGCATCGACAAGCGGCAGGAGATAGCCGAACCGATCGCATCGGGCACCCGAGCCAACGGCGACGGACTCAACCGAGTCGAGCCGAAGATAGGCGACGATGGGTCTTTCTCATATTCGTTGGACTATCGAAACGAAAGCTCGTCATGGGTGGATGAATTCACGGTCGACGATCATCTGTCCGCCGTGGAGGCCGGAATGGCGGAACTCACCGGCGTCACGACCGGGCGGGCGCACGGCGACCTCGATGGGAGGCTCAACCTCTGGTATCGGACGAACCTCGATGGTGGGGGCGCGGGTGAGCATGCGGATGCCAACGCGACGATATCCGACGGGCACGAGAACCCTTGGCTTGAAGACCCCGCCATCATCGAGGCGATCGGGAATGACGGCAGGGTTCTGGACTACGAGGACTGGAGGCTCTGGGCTTCGGATGTCCCCGCTGAGGAAATCACCACCTTCGACGCCGCCGATCTCGACCTTGCGCCCGGCGAGCGCATCACCGCGATTCGCCTGGAGTACGGAAGCGTGTCGAAGGACTTCACGACGAGGCACGGCGAATGGGACGACGCGAGGGTCAAGGACCCCCACGACGATTGGAACCCATTGCCGCTCGCCCATCCAAAACCGGGCGCCGATGAACCCGACACCGCCCCGACCGTGCTGCACATGAAGGTGCTCGAGACATATCGGGGAGGTTGTTCGATAGACAACCACGCAAGCGTCTCGCTATACCGAAACGGAGGAGGCGATAACCTTGAGGCACACGACGAGGACATGGTGCACCAAGAGGCAGCGAGACCCGCGATGCCATTCCTCGATCAAACCGGGTCCAACCCCTTTGTTCGAAGCGCCATCGCGCTCGTCATCTTGGGAGGAGCGGCGACCGGATTCCTCAAAGTCAGAAACGGCAAGAACGGAACTGTCCCGAAGGGCGCTGTTGGGCTGCGCGGTCGCAACGGGAGCGGGCGCGGCGCTTTCGGCGGTCGAGGCCGCATGGCTCAATGACCGCAAGTACGAAAGACTCGCGGAGGAATCGACCTGCGACGCTCAGGGGAGCGCGGTGGATGAGCTCGATTGGGAATACCTGAGGCGGATCAATCCCGATGCCGCCGCATGGTTGCGCGTGAAGGGAACCGATATAGACACCCCGGTCGTGCGCCCCTCGAGGGACAAGCCGCGCGGCTGGTATCTTCGACATGACTTCTGGGGCGCCCTCGACGAGCTGGGCTGCCCGTATGTCGATGACAGATGCGCCGAGACAGGGCTCCACACCCTCGTCTACGGACATCGCGTCAGCCGCGACGGACAGATGTTCACCGAGCTGGCAACGGCTCACCGACAGGAGAAGTTCGCTCTACTTGGAGCCGCGTCGTGGCAGACCCCGGTAGAGCCTCTGACTCTGGAACCCCTTCTCGCAATGAAGGTCGATGAGACAGAGGGAGAAATCCAGCGATTCGACTTCGGCTCCCGTGTCGCATTCGGCGAATGGATCGGCAGGCTTCTCAAAAGGGCGAACGCGGTGAGCGCGGATGCGCAAGACCTCGCCTTACAGGCTCATCGGGCGCTCACGCTGGTGACCTGCTCCAACCCAAAGGCGGGGCAAAGGGATCGCACGCTGGTCGTCTTCGTGGCGCCGCCATTCTGACGCGCGTTTCCAATAACAATGCACCCCGAGACCTTCTCTCGGGGTGCATGTTCTCACTCTTCGTCAGATGAAACGCCGTCGGCGTCTATGTCAAGCTCATCCATCTCCTCGCCTCGCTGCTCCTCGGCCTCGACGCGCTCGGCACGGACGCTCGCAGGCGTCGACCACCTGCTCCCCAGATAGAAGGACAGCCCCAAACCGAGCAGCGCGGCGACGGTGGCGCCGATGAGATACTGGACCCAATGCTCCTTTATGAACTCAAGCACGTCTCTCCCTCATTCCCTTGATGGAGCTACGAGCGACGGATGACTTCGGTCACCACGTCGGAGACAACGGCGACGTTCTCGAGGTCGACGTTGTACGGTTGATCTTCCTCGGTACGGGCCAAGGCGAATCCGGTGCCCTCGACTCCCGCAATGGTCAGGGAGCGCAGGCTCATGTTCATGGCGACATTCGCATCGGTGGTGACATAGGGCATGTCGACCGTGGGGTACTCGTGGTGGAAGTCGGCGCTGACGCGCTGGACCAACTTGGTGATGCGCTTATCGCCCTTGAGCACGCGCCGCTCTCCCTCGGTGGCGAGCATGGCGACCTGTCCGGCGCCGACGCTCTCGAGGTTGATGAGGAACACGCCGCGAAGCTTGTCGCGATGGGCGTCGAGGAAGGCCTGCATGCCGGCGTTGCCGTTCTCGGACGCGCCGGTGGCGACGAACCAGATGTCGTGGCCGAGAAGCTCATCATCGCCCATATCGGCGATGGCCTCGCGCAGCTCGTCCTCCGTCGCGCCCTCGAAAGGCGCGGCGCCGCCCTTCCAGTCATCATCGTCGAAGTTGTCCCATGAACCGATGTCGTGGCCGCTGCGCTTGGCATCGAAGGAGTCGTCGACGCCGAGCCAATCGCTCATGCTGTCCTCGTTCTTCTTCTTGCGACCGAAAAGGCGCCCAAGGCCGCGGCGGGGCTTCTCGGGCTCGGGGGCCGGGGCGCTGATGGTCTCGAAAACACCCTCGGGAGCATGACCCTGCTCGACAGGTGCCGGGGAACTGATGACGGTGAAGGCGCTACGGGCCTCAGCGGCTTGCTCATCTGCGACCGGAGCGGTCACAGACGGAGACGGAACCGAGGCGACGGGGACCGCAAACGGGTCGATCGGCGCCGCGGACGGATCGGGGAGGTCGAAGAGGGACGCACGGTTCGCCGTCTCGGGCGTCCGCGGCTTGGGCGCGGAAGCGGTGCTGGGGACGTTGATGACACGCTGCGGGCGCGCGGGGACGGCGCGGTCTATCTCCGCCATGAGGGAGTCGACGGTCTCCACCGGCTGAGCGGGCATGGCGACCGTACCGGAAAGATCCACGACGGGCTCGGGCTCACCTGAGGGCATGGCGAACATCTGGGTAGCGCCCGTATCGGCCGATCCGTCCTGAGCGGAGCCGTTCGGCGAGGCGAAATCAAGCGCGTCATCGACACCCGACTCGACGTCGGCCGCGGCACCGGACGCGATATCGGCCTCCGCGGGCAAAGCTGCCGCTTCGTCAACCTCGACGACACCGGGGGCGTCGGCACCTTCCTCGCCATCGCAAGCATCAACGGGGTCGGAGTCGGCAACGGAGGCGTCATCCCCCTCGACGACGGGCTCATCCTCGATGACCTCGTACTCCGCCTCGAGAATGTAATCAGGGGCCTCGACGTCAGGCTCGGGGGCGAAAGCGGTCGCGAAGGCCTCATCGCCCTCGGGCTCATCCTCGTAATATTCGTCCTCGTAATACACTTCATCGCCCTCGACAGGAGCCTCATCGTCAACAGGAGCCTCATCGGCGGTCTCCTCGACGATCTCCTCGGAGGCGATGGCGGGCTCGTCATAGGTCACTTCATCCGCGACGAACTCGGCGGGGGCCACCGCGGAAACCGCGGGGGCATCGGGCTCATACACGAGCGTGCAGGTCTCGGGCATCATGCCGAGGGCGCGAATCGCATCGGCGCCGAAGCGGACGTTGCCCTCGGAGTTGATGTGGAACGGGGGCTCGGGTTCGGCCGCCTCGAAATCGAGCTCGGATTGAACCTCCTCAAGCGCCTCCTCGGCTCCCTCCTCATCCGCGGCGGGTTCCGCGGAATCCATCTCAACTCGATCGGGATCGACGACCGCGAAAACGGCGGTACCCTGCTCGGCGAGCTGATCGTCATCGGCAACTCGATCGTCCTCGACGATCTCGTCCTCAACGGCTCCCTCGGCCGGCTCGAAGTTATCGACCTCGGACCCGTCCCCGACGATCGAGAGGGCAGGGGTCGTGATGCCGGCGGCGATCTCATCGGCGCTCATCGCGGAAGTCGAACCGAAATCGACCGGCTCGGAGGCATCCTCGGAGGCGGTCTCGACCTCCCCTTCGACGTCCACGACGTCTTCGAGGTCGCCGTCTCCCTCCTCCATCTCATGCGGGTAGGATGCCTCGGCGGCGGCCGCAGCCTCGGCGGCGGCGATCGCCTCATCGAGGATGCGCTGCTGTTCGGCGAAGTACTCGTCTGCGGGCTGATCGGAGGGGAACTCCTCGCCCATCTCATACGGGGCGACCGCATCCATCACGCCGAGCATCGCTGCGACGGAGGCCTTGTTGCAAACGGAGCCCGAGGTATAGGGCAGGAAGAAGCGGTTGGCGATGACGGCGATGCCATTGGCGAGCGGCACGAGGGCGGCGACGATCGCGAGGACCCACAGCGCGACCTTCGCCGGATCGGGCAGGGGCAACATGCGCACGACGGAAAGGACGGCGGGGGCGACCATGCAGACCGGCAGCAGCTTTACGATCAGCGGGCGATACGCGGCGAAAGGCTCGCTGCTCAAAAGGTCGGCGCGAGGCGAGTCATAGTGGGCGACCACCACGACCGGGCGGTTGCGAGGGGAGGCGAGCGGGCCGGTGGCCTTGTGATACGCGATGACGTTCTGGCTCAAGCCGCCCGACCCGAGGTTGGAGAGCACGGGGCGACCGGTGCGCTCCATGACGAAGAGGACGGCGGCCGCGACGGCGATCAGCAAGCCGACCACGCCGGCGGCGCCACCGATACCGGCGAGCAACGCTCCCACGAACACCAGGATGCCGAGGACGGCCTGGACGACCTTCGCGGAGCCGCTCGCGCTGAACTCCTGCACCTCAGGCGCGAATCCGTGCTCGGAGAAGATCTTCGCGATCACATCGGCCGCGGCGCGCTCCTCCTCGCTGCATGCGGGGGTGATGCCGGTGTTCTGAAGCAGGTGGCTCAGGTATTTCTTCGTATTCGCCATGTGGACTCCACATCGAACTCGTATGCGTGCAAGCGCGCTGCGAAGGCTACGCGCATGTATAGTCGCAAGTATACCCTTACTTGCGCCCTACCTGCCGAATTTTGAACCGGGGGCGGGCTCGCGAAGGTCCTGCCGCGCGTTTTCCACATGAGCCGTCGACACAACGCCTTGCACTAAAATGGATGAGTGGGTACAAAAATGTCTCCACAACGGTATCAAGCTGAAAAGGAAGCGACGCCGTGCACAGCGCAACCGAGCACACAAGCGAAACACATACCACTCCCTCCCTGCCGCCGCGAAAGGCGGAGGGCGTGCGCAGGGTCCTCAACCTCCTGTTCACCCTGCACGTCTCACCGCGGCCGCTCACGACGAGCCAGATCGTCAACGACCCCGAGATCGGGTATGCGGCCAAAGAATCGACCTCGCATGAATCCCGCTGCAAGGCGTTCAAGCGCGATCGCGAGACGCTGGCGGAACACGGCGTCCACATTCGCGAAGCGGCGCACCAGACCGCCGGCGGAATCGCCGCCAACGAGGAGAGCAGCTGGACGATCGACCGAGCGAGGACCCACGTCTCGCGCGACGGTCTCTCCACCTACGATGCGCAGGAGATAGTCTCCGCGATCGACCAGATCTTCGAGCTTCACGCCGACGATCCGACCCTGTGGCCACTCCAGACGGCGCGAACCAAGCTCTGCGAGCTCATGGAATGCGACCCATCCGCCCCCTCGCCTCTCGTCGGGACGGGCAAGGACGGCCTTCGCGCGATTTGGAGCGCCTTCGATCGTCGAAAGCCCGTCGAGTTCTCGTATCGCGACGCGCGGGGCGTCGAAAAGCCCCATACGCTGGAAACGTACGGCATGTTCACCCATGGCACCCATTCCTACCTCGTGGGTTTCGACCGCGATGCATGTGATCTGCGCACATTCAGGACGGACCGGATCATCTCCGCCAAGAGCGCGCCCGACTCCCGCAAGTCATACGCCATCCCAGCCGAGTTCGATATCGCCGGCCATCAATTCCTGCCCTTCGACTTCTCCCGGGACGAGGCGACCCCATGCACCCTCGCCTTCCCGGCCGGACTCGCCCGAGACGAGTTGCTCCTCATCACGCAGGGCCGCGGACGGCTCGAAATGAATGATGAGGCGTGGACGTGGAGCACCGATGTCCGCGACCTGGATGCCGCCGCGACCTTCGCCCTCGAGCATGCCCACCTGGGAATGAGGGCGCAAGGGCCCGCGGGGCTCAAACGCCGCATCCGCTCCCATATCGAACAGGCGGTGTCCGCACATGAATAAAGCCCCACGCAACGCCGAGCGCAAGCTGTCCGCCGACGACATGCTCCAGATCTCCCTCGATCTGATGGAGCGCCTCACCGCCGACCCGCTCAGCCGAATCGACGCAGGCGCATTCGCCCGCGATCTTGGCATCTCGCCGGAGCAGACCGGGCAGATCGTCGAACTCCTCCAGGGGTTGGCGGACGAGCAGACGGGGTCGCGCATCGCACTCGACTGCCATGATGACGTCATCTCCCTCAACGGGGACGCCGGGCGATTGGACCCCGTGCGCCTCACGCCCGCCGAGTCCCTCGCCCTACGGCGCGTCCTCACGCACTGCAGCATCGCGGATGACGTGCGCGAACGCGTCGAGAGAGCCCTCTGCGCCGATTCCGGCTCCAATCGAGACGACGAGGATGAAAAGCTCATGGGAGGCGATCGCCTGCTCGGCGGGTTCTACCCCATCATCTCCGAGGCCATCGCGATCGGCGGTCGGCTCGAGATCTCGTACCGAGCGGGCGATGAGACCGAACCGAAGAAGCGCTTGGTCGACCCCAAGCTCATCGAGGTGTCCGGCGATGCCGCATACCTCATCGCCTGGAACATCGAGAAAGACGCCCAGCGCAGCTACCGGCTCGACAGGATGGCGGACGTCATCCTCACCGATGATTCGGTCGAAACTCACAACTTCGAGCCATACCGCGCATCCGAGAGCCTTCGCGCCCACGGAGCGACCGTCACGCTGCGCTTCGCCGACGAAACCGCCTTCGCCCTCCGCGACTGGGAAGGCATCCACAGGGACGAGGTGCGAAAAGAAGACGACGGCCATATCGTCGCCGAAGTCAGCTCCACCTCGAAACCCTGGCTGTTCTCCCAAGTTGCGGCGGCGGCCGGGGCGATCGAGATCGTCGCCCCGATGGAGCTGAGGTCCGAATTCAAGGATTGGGCGCGGGCGATGGTGTAGCGAAAGGGGCGTCCGTGGACGCCCCTCGTCATATCGAATACCTCACGTCGCGACCGAGCGCATGGGGCCGCACCCTACCCGCGCTCATGGCTCCCGCGCCACAGCTCCAGATACCTGCCGACTTGGGCCACCTCGATGCGCTGATGTGCGGCGGGCAGCGAATCCAGGAACCTCCTGCCATAACCCTTGCTCACCAAGCGCGAATCGGCGAGCACCAGGACGCCCGCATCCGTGGAGGTGCGGATGAGGCGCCCCGCGGCCTGCTTCACCTCGAGCACGGCCTCCGGCAGCGAGTAGCGCGCCCACGCGCGGTCCTCACGGGCGCCGCGCTCGCAGGAAAGCGGGTCGCTCGGGCTCGAGAAGGGCAACTTGGGTATGACCACGCACCTCAGCGTGTCCCCCGCGGCGTCGAACCCCTCCCAAAACGCCTTGAGCGCGAACAGGGAGCTCTTCTCGTTGGAGAGGAAGCGGTCGCGCAAGATCTTCGCCGAGGTGGTCCTGCGCTGGCAGTCGAGCACCAGACCATGCTGGGCCAGGCGCGGCTCGAGGCGGTCGAACAGCTCCTCCATATCGCGTCTGTTCGTGAACAACGTGAGCGTGCTGCCGCCCATGGCGATGTGCACGTCGTACAGGAGCTTCTCGAGGGACGCCAGATAGGCATCGCGATTGCGGGGGTCGGGCATGTCCGATGCCACGACCACGGCCATGTTCCGTTCGAAATCGTAGCTGGAGTCCAGATGTATCGAACGCGAGCTCGTGGGCGCGAGGCGATCCAGGCCGACGGCGTGGCGGAAGTGATCGAAGCTATCCGACACCGTCATGGTGGCGGACGCGAAAATAGCCGAATGGACCTCGGGCAGCCAGTCCTCGGCGAGCGCCTCGCCCACATCCAGCCGCTCGGCGGTCAGGCACTCTCCACCTGCCTTGAGGCGGCGGTTGACCTGACAGGAATAGACGTATCGCTCGTCACTGCCGTCGAGGATGAGTTTGAGCCCGTCGCGCAGCTCGGCAAGGCGGCGCTGGCCATCTGCGACATCCACCACGAGGTCGGGCTTCTCCTCAGAGACCGCCTGCACGAGCGACGACAGGTTCTTGGTCGCCTCGTCCAGGGCGTCGAGCGCCGTCCGTCCGACCTCCTCGAAACTCGTCCAGATCATGGATTCGCGCAACTCGCCGCCGATCCACATGTTCGCGTTGTCGTAACCGCCGTCGGAACGGGCGGAGCGGGCCAGCTCACGGGTCGCGTCGAACAGTTCCGCCATCGCGAGCGATGCGCGCTGCGTGGTGACCGCGGCCTTCGCCGTCAAACCCATGAACAGGGTCGCAGCATCGCTCAAGGCCAGGTCACGGGCTATCTTACCGAGCGCTCCGGTGCGCTCTCCCCCCAAGCGCTCGAACACCGAGCGGCTCTCGTCGGCGGAAACCTTGACCGCCCACTGACGACGGGCCTCGGATTCGATGGAATGCGCCTCATCGACCACCCAGTGGCGAATGGGCGGCAGAATCTTCCCCTCCGCGGCGACGTTGCGGAACAGCAGCGAGTGGTTGGTCACGACGACATCCGTGCGCGCGGCGCGGCGGCGCGACCCATGGACCATGCACTTGTCCGGGTAAAACGGGCACAGGCGGCGCGAGCACTCGCGCGACGAGGTGGTGAGGTCGGGCTTGTTGACGCTGCGCCAGCGAATGCCCAGGCCGTCGAGGTCGCCGGTAGGCGACTGGCAGGCGAAGGCGTAGATCACCGCGAGGGCCGTGAGCGTGTCCGCCGGGTCTCGGTTGGTCTTGATCTCATGCGCCCGGGCGAGACGCTCGAGTTTACGCAGGCAGGGATAGTGGTCGTGCCCCTTGAGGGCGCAATAGGTGAGACCGCCCTCGAGCTCGCGCGAGAGACGCGGAAGCTCGTGGTAGATCAGCTGGTCGGCGAGGTTGTTCGACTTCGTCGCTATGCCGACGGTCACCTTGTTGCGGCGGGCGAGCTCGGCCATCGGGACGAGGTAGGCGATGGATTTCCCGACACCCGTGCCGGCCTCGATGACGCGGTGCGTCGAGGTGGCGAGGGCGTCGCGGACCTCGACGGCCATCTGCACCTGCTCGGATCGCGGCTCGTAACCGGGATACATCCTGTTCACGAGCCCGCCGGGGGCGAACCTCCCCTCGATCTCCTCGCGCGTGGGAACGCTCAATCGCGCAAGCTCGTCCGCATCGACGCGCGCCGCAGACCCCGTCTCGGGGTCCAGATCGCTCTGCAGGAGCTCATATCGGGCCTCTGGCAGGGAGAAGGTCGCATCGGGCTCCTCTGCGGCCAAGAAGCTGAATATGGGGCGATACGACCACGGTACATCCGAGTGCATGTCCGCCAGGCGGCGCATCAGGCCCGCGGGCAGGTCCGCCAGGCCGCACAGCAGGATGCGCCATACGCCGCACAGCGCCTCGACATCAGCGTTCGCTCGGTGCGAGACGCTCTCGCAGCCGAAGAGCTCGGCCATGACCGAGAGCTTGTGCGACGCCAGGCGCGGAAGGGCGATGCGCGAGAGGGCGAGCGAATCGATCCAGATATCCGACACCTCGGCACCGCCGGGAACCATCTCGATGAACCCGCGGTCGAACGAAGCGTTATGGGCGACGACGGGCGATCCGCCGATGAACTCGGCGAGCGCTGCGACTGCTTCCTCCGCCGAGGGGGCGTGCGCGACATCCGCGTTCGTGATGCTGGTGAGCGCGGTGATCTCCTCCGGGATGAGCCCACTCGGCTTCACGAAGGTGTCGAAGCGGTCCACGATCTCACGTCCGCGCAAGCGGGCCGCAGCGATCTCGATGAGTTCGTTATCGCGGTGGGACAACCCTGTGGTCTCGGTATCGAGGACCACGACATCGTCTTCAATCAGGCCGAACGAGCGGTTCCGCGCGCGCTCCTCCAGCGTCGCGTAGCGGTCGACGATCGCCTGCGGTGTGCCGGGGAGAACCGCCGCGGCCATATCGCGCGGCGAGGCCGCCGGGGCGGCGCTCATCGAGCGGCTCGCTCGAGGGCCAGCTCGACGAGCTCGGCGCACAGGTCGTTGAACGCGATGCCGGCGTGGCGGGCCTCGTCGGGAACGAGGGACTCAGATGTCATGCCGGGGATGTTGTTCGTCTCGAGAATGATCGGGCCATCCTCAGTCACGATGACGTCGGTACGGGAAATGCCGAACAGGCCGAGCGCCTCGTGCGCGCGGCAGGCGATGTCCTGGACCTGGGCATACACATCTTCGGGCAACTGCGCCGGGATACGGTGGATGTCGGCGGGGTCGGCGTACTTCACCTCGAGGTCGTAGAACTCCGACTGTTGCGGCATCATGATCTCAACCACCGGAAGGGCGCGCAGGGTCTCGCCATCACCCAACGCGGCAACGGAGCACTCAACGCCAAAGACGCGATGCTCGACCATGACCTTGTCGCCATGCTCAAACGCAAGCTCGATCGCGGCCGCAAGCTCCGAGGGATCCTTCACCAGGGAGATGCCATAGCTCGAGCCGTTCACCACCGGCTTGACGAAGCTCTGAGGACCCACGATCTCGACGATCTCGTCGATCGACGGCATGTCGGATCGGGTAAAGGTGACGCTCGGCGCGACGGGCAGACCGGCGCGGCGATACAGCAGCTTGGACAGGTCTTTGTCCATTGCGATACCGCTCGCAAGGGAGTTTGAACCGGTATAGGGGATACCGAGGAACTCCAGGATGTGCTGGGTCATGCCGTCCTCGCCGCCAAACCCGTGCAATGCGATGAACGCGACGTCATAATTGCCGTTTTCCAGGCGAGAGAGGAAGCCCTGCTCGCCGGGGTCGACCATCTCGACCGTGCCGTAGCCGGCCTCGATAAGGGCTGCGGCGGCATTCTTGCCCGACGCCAGCGAGATCTCGCGCTCATCCGAGATGCCACCCGCGAGAACCGCCACCCTCATCTCACGACGCTCTTTGCCAGCCATGTCGCCACCTTTCACCGTTTCCCGCTCGCTACCTGCGACGCGAGGTGTCTATTTCACGCAATAACCGCGCACTTCGGCATGAAGCGCGCCGCAATACCCTATTGTATAAGGTAACTATGCACCTGGGGGCCAAGCTCCCCACCACCCGAAAGGCGACAGATGGAACGCACCAACCGTTCGCGCGATATTCGTCAATTCGACCTCGATGACCTCAAAGAACTCGTTAAAGAACTCGGACAGCCCGCTTTCCGCGCAAAGCAGCTGTACGAGTGGGTCCATGAGAAGAACGTCTGTTCGTTTGACGAGATGACCAATCTTCCCGCAGCCCTGCGCCAGTCCCTCAACGAGACGTTCTCATTCAAAGTCCCGACCGAGCTGGTCAAGCAGGTCTCCAAAGACGGGTCGCGCAAGTATTTGCTTGAGTTCTCCGACGGCGTTTCGGTCGAGACCGTCGGCATGCCGAACCGCAACAAGCTTGCCGTCTGCATCTCCTCGCAGGCAGGCTGCGCCATGGGCTGCGCATTTTGCGCCACCGGCCTCGCAGGCCTCTCCCGTTCCCTCACGGCCCAGGAGATGGTGGACCAGGTGCTCCACGTCTCGCGCGACTTCGGTGAGCGCGTCACGAGCGTCGTCTTCATGGGGCAGGGAGAGCCCTTCGCCAACTTCGACAACACCGTCGAGGCGCTCCGCATCCTGAACGATCCCGCGGGACTCGCCATCGGCGCACGCCACCTCACGGTCTCTACCTGCGGCGTTATCCCTGGCATCCGCCGCTTCGCCGAGCTCCCCGAGCAGTTCACCCTTGCCATCTCCCTGCACTCCGCGATTCAGAGCACGCGCAACCAACTTATGCCCGGGGTCAAGAAGTTCACGCTGCTTCGCCTCCATGAGGCTATCCAAGAGTATGTCGAAAAGACCGGTCGCCGTCCGACTTATGAGTTCGCGATGATCGAGGGCATCAACGATACGAACCCTGAGATGCAGGCGCTTGTCGATTTCTGCGCGGGAACCCTCTGCCACGTCAACCTCATCCAGCTGAACGATATCCCCGACAGCCCCTTCCGCCCCTCGCCAATCGAAAAGGTCGAGACCCTTCAGCGTCGTCTCACCATGCATGGCGTGGAGACCACGATCCGCAACTCTCGCGGCGGCGATATCGACGCTGCCTGCGGCCAGCTCAAACAGCGCCGCTTCCGCGCTCGCTAGGGGAGGGGTTGTACCGTTTCACATGAAACGGTACAACCCCGAATGCGCTCCTGCCCCACTTCGCGAAACACTGCCATTGAAAAGCCCGTCCATCGGACGGGCTTTTTCGGTTCAATTATCCATTTGACTCACATTGGCTCGCGAGGTCTGTTGAACGTACTTATTTGATGCACTTCTGAGGAACAGATGTATACAATTTTCTGTTAGGTACCTTAGTATCCAACTTGCTCCCACTGTTTCTCAATCCATGACTGATTGATTTGCGGATTGCGAGTCACCTTGGCGGTCCGCAATGCCACCTCCTCGCTCACCATATCCATTGTATCGCGTGAAACCGGATTGAGCTGATCCAGTTTCCCTTTAATAGATACTCCGAGCTCAGTCTTGCTGACAACGTACACCCCAGCGGCAAATCCAGCTGCGACCGCGCAGGCCGTCAATATCATTCGATAAGACTTCTTCATGAGAATCATCTATTCCTGATCAGCATCAACTATGGAAGCAAGGATGCGCTGCAAGTCATCCTCATCTTTGAACTCAATTTCAATCTTATTCTTACCGCGAGTAGAACGAACCTTCACATTCGTATTGAAGACCTGGCGAAGGACGCGAGCGGCTTTTTTATAAGATTGTGGGGTCACCGGACGTGGCGTCCGAGGCGCATCTCCGACAGAAAACAATGGAGCAAGGTTCTCAGTCGCTCGAACCGACAAACCCTCTGCGACTACTTTCTCAGCCAACTTGATTCGAGCTTCCTCAAATGGAACAGCCAGAATCGCTCGAGCATGGCCGGCGGTAAGCTTCCCCTCATACATAAGTTGCTGAACAGGCTCGGGGAGGTCGAGCAGCCTCAATGAGTTTGTTATCGCAGAGCGAGACTTTGAAACAGCTTTCGACAGAGCCTCCTGTGTCATCCCGCTAGCCTTGATGAGTTGACGATATCCCTTCGCTTCTTCAATTGGATTAAGGTCAGAACGCTGAAGATTCTCGATTAGTGCAATCTCGAGCATCTTCTGATCATCAACATCCTTGATTATCACAGGGACCTTCTCGAGACCAGCAATCTTTGATGCCTGGTATCGACGCTCGCCAGCAATAATCTCGTACTTCGCTCCATGTTTTCTAACAAGCAAGGGTTGGAGAACGCCATTCTCTCGAATAGATTCACTCAGCTCCTCAAGCTCGGACTCATTGAAGTGCGTACGAGGCTGATTTGGATTGGGGAAAATGTCCTCGATAGGCAGTTGAGTCTCAGACGCTGTCTGACTAAACCCTGTCTCTGACTGCGCCTCTCCCATGAGAGAACCGAGACCACGACCGAGAGCCGGCTTTTTTTTGGGGCTAGGCACGACGAATCACTTCCTTAGCGAGATCCATATATGCACGGGCACCTTTGTTGTTGGGTGCATACTCGATTACCGGCATGCCATAAGACGGAGCCTCAGAAACTTTCACTGATCGCGGAATGCAGGTTTTAAAGGCGATATCACCGAAGTAATTCTGTACTTCCTCGACAACCTGATTCGAGAGCGATGTGCGGGAATCGAACATCGTCATGAGCACACCATATGTCTCAAGATCCTTATTGATGCGGCCCTTGACCATACGCATCGACTCGAGAAGCTTTGTAACGCCTTCCAGTGCATAATACTCACATTGAATCGGGATGAGTACACTGTCTGCCGCAGCCAATGCATTGATGGTAAGCAGGCCAAGGGATGGCGGACAATCAATAAAGATGAAATCGAACTCATCTTTGACCGGCTCAAGAAGATCCTTAAGACGCGTCTCACGCGCCATAGCCGAAACAAGTTCGATTTCAGCACCTGCCAACTGTATCGTTGCTGGGATAATAAAGACTCGATCGCTTATGGTGTCATGAATGAGTTCCTCAGCAGGAACATCGTGCAGCAACGCATCATATACACACTGCGTAAGCTCTTCTTTGTCAACTCCAATACCACTTGTACTGTTACCTTGTGGATCGAAATCGACAATCAAGACTTTTCGGCCTTGCTTACCTAGTGCTGCAGCAAGATTGACTGTCGTGGTGGACTTACCTACGCCACCCTTCTGATTGATGATTGCAATGGTGTGAAGCGGTTTCGTGCTCTTTGAACGCTTTACATCGCGAAATCCCACATTACCTCCTGTTGTCTCTATATTGTTGTGCATTTCAGGTCTCTTGTAGGTGATGTTTCACGTGAAACCTCTTGATACAATCCATTATGTTTCACGTGAAACCAGTATTCAAGCATCAGTTTCTTAATCATGCCACGTATTACATTGTCGATCTTGCCAGCAGACTCCATCAGAGAGATATCGCAATCTAAAGATGCAAATCTGAATCTTTAAGTTTGCTCTGAATGGTGCATATATGAATGATTGCAATTTTCAATGTGCGTTAAAGCCATTTCCAGCAATCATAATCAAAACTGCAGTCATAAGCAGTGAGGTCGTACTCATGCTGAAGAACAAATACAGTCCAAACAATCAAATAAGCTGAACACACTAGCTTTACTATACACGTAAAATCAGTGAGTAGGAGATTCATCGAGATGGTTGAGCAGGGATAGTTACGAATGGAAGTTGATAGAAGCAACAATTAAGAATTCTGTACAGTTTAAGCCCTTGAAATTAATGAGGAGCGAACGTCAATATTATGCAACGGACTCTGAGAGCGAACCAGAATCTGCCCTCAATCTGCAACAACCCTCCGTAAGAAAACAACCCATGTTTCAAGTGAAACATGGGTTGTTCAAAAAGCAATGAATGAAATTAAGATTAAGATGCAAGAGGCTGCTTCTTGGCAAGTCCAATAGCACGTGGCAGCTTGATGCGAGGCTCGTTTACTTTCTGATATAGGAATACAGATCGATGCCCAAAATCACGAGGTAGATCGAACTCATCACAGCCAATAAGTTCCAATCCACAGATATCTGCAGTCTTAGAAGCGAGCTTCAATTCTTCATCACTGGGATTTGCTTTAGCAACAACCAGATAACCATCTTCCTCAAGGAAAGGCGTTCCATACTCAATAATCATAGCCATCTGTCCAACAGCGCGAGCAAAGGCAGTATCAAACTTACCACGCATGCGCTGGGCATATGACTCACATCGGTCATGAACACCCTGAACATCCTCAATGCCGAGCTGTTGAATAAAAGCGTTGACCGCATCGATCTTCTTACCAACTGAATCTAGAAGAACACCAGAGCAGCCAGTGTAGAGCGCAAAGGGAATTCCAGGGAAACCGGCACCGGTACCCATGTCGAGAAAGTTCTCGGGTTCAATAGGGAGATCACGGTACAAGGCAAGTGAATCAACGATGTGGAGGACCAGAGCGTCATGGATATCCTTGATGCGAGTAAGGTTCATGAACTCATTGACCTGATTGACATACAACAAGTGCTTAACACACTGCTCAGCAGTCGTCTGATCAAGATCGATATTGATTTGATCGGCAAGCTCGATAACCTCCGAAACCAAAGAGGAGATCTCTTCATCCTTAACATCGATGGGTCGAAGTTCAATAACTCGATTAGATTCAAGAGCCATATTCATGCATCCTTTCTGTGACTGAAATCAATGTAGCGAGAAGTTGAGTCAAAAAAGGGGCGCAGAGCGCCCCTCGTATCAGCAGTATGTAGCCACCCTAGCGAACGGTGATCACAACGCGGCGCTCTGGGTCGACGCCCTCGGAATGCGTATCGATACGATCATCCTCGCGCAGCGCGATGTGAACAAGACGACGCTCGTAGGCAGACATGGGAGGAAGGTTAACCGTGCGGCCCTGGGCAACAGCTCGGGAAGCAGCGGAGTGAGCCATGCTGACCACCTTATCGTGGCGGCGACTCTTATAGCCCTCGACATCAATGGAGACTGGGTAACGGAAGCCAAGCTTACGACTCACCAATAGGGAAACCATGGTCTGCAGAGACTCAAGCGTACGGCCATGACGACCAATCAACACGGCAAGGTCGGGTGCAGTGATGTCGAGAATCAGCTCACCTTCGTCACCCTCATACTCATCGATGGGAGAGTTGTCAGCATCAAAGAAGCCGAGCAAGTCGCGGACAATGGAGATAGCCACGTCGGCAATCGTATCGAGGTCCTCGTCTGAGAGCTCCTCGCCGGCCTTGTAGCGGCGGGCAATCTCGGGGTACTCGCCGGCGATCTCCTCAACAGGCTCCTCAACCGGCATCTCTTCAGTAAGCTCTTCGGTCATGTCCATCTCCATAGTTAGGTACCTTAGTACTAGTTATACCAGGTAAAGACTAGCGCTTCTTGTGAGGACGCTTCTTGTGCTCACGGCGGACAACATCCACCTCGATCGGGGCGTTGGCCATACGGGCCTCCTCATCGGCCTTGGCCTTCTCGATGACCTTCTGGGTCACGAAGATCTGCTGGATGACCTGCCAAGCGGACGAGACATCGTAGTACAGCAGAACACCGGCGGGCATGCCCCAACCCATGACAAGCATCATGACGGTCATGACGACCATCATCATCTTGGTGCTCTGCACCTGGGCGCCGGTCTGGTTGCGGGTCATGTACATCTGCGGGATGAAGGTGAGCACACCGAACAGGATGAGGGCGATCAGGTACGGCAGAGCGGCGCCGAAACCGTCGGCGAAGGCCTGTGCGGGCGAAGTGACCAGATTGGGCAGGATGTTGAAGAACGAGAAGCCCTTATCCGCCGCATCCGGGAAGTAATGGCCGAGGTCACGCAGGAGGTTGAACAGAGCGACCAGGATGGGCATCTGGATCAACAGGGGCAGGCAGCCGCCGAAGGGGTTGAACTTGTTCTCGGAGTAGAACTTCTGCATCTCCTCGGCCTGACGCTGCGGGTCGTCGGCGTAGCGCTCCTGAATCTCGAGGAGCTTGGGCTGCAGGACCTGCATGCGGGCGGTCGACTTGATGGACTTGAGCATCATCGGGGTCAGCAGCAGGCGAATGATCACCACCAGGATGATGATCGACAGGCCCCAGTCGCCTGCGAAGCGCTGAATGAGCTCAAGCGCCTGGAAGAGAATCTGAACAATCCAGTCCCACATACGAATAATCCTTACCGTAGAATCTGATAATTATGGCACGGGATCGTAACCGCCGGCATGAGTGGGGACGCAGCGCAAGATGCGCCGCAGCCCGAGCCAGCAGCCTTTGACCACGCCATATGCCTGTATTGCCTCAACAGCATACTGTGAACAGGTGGGTATGTATATACACGCATCGGGCAAAAGGGGTGAAATATACCGCTGGTAACAACGGATGACGGCGATCGCGACGCGCTTAAGCACGTCCCTCATCGCCATTCACGAGCCCAGATGCCTCCACGTGCGCACGGCGGAGCAGCGCCTGCAGGGCGGCGTGCATCTCTTCTGGCGAGGCCGTGCGCGTGCGCGGCGTGGCGAAAAGGATGATCTCGCGGCCTTGCGCCGGCAGCCCACAGGCCCGCGCCGCCTCACGCAGCACGCGTTTGCTCCGATTGCGCACGACGGCATTTCCCAGCCTTTTGGCAGCAGCGAAGGCGACCCTCGCCGGATCGCCTTCGCTGACACAATCACATATAACCATGCGAATCAGAGGATGATTCAAGCGCTTCCCCTGAGTGAACACCCGCTCGAAGTCCTGATGGGACTTGATGGTCTGCATGAGAGCTTAGTTGTCGCTCACCGTGAGACGCTTGCGGCCCTTGGCGCGACGACGGGCGAGCACGGCGCGGCCGGCCTTGGTGGCCATACGTGCGCGGAAACCGTGGGTCTTGGCGCGCTTGCGCTTGTTCGGCTGGTAGGTACGCTTCATGGTAAACATCCTCCTGGTGCGTTTTGACTACTCGACTAATCGAAAAAATACGCGTGAGCTAGGAGATTGTAGGGAATACCGTGCGCGAATGTCAATCTCAGAACCATGAAATGCGCATAGTCTACTAAGGCACCGGATGACCATGTCCGCCGCGCCGATATGCGTGCCAGTTCCTTTCAGAGTTTTTCAGACACTTATCCACAGGTTGTTAAGTACATGTTGATAACTTTTCCGCTCTTTCCAACACTTTTCAACAGACTTGGAAAACTTGTTGAAAGTTTTGAACATGAAAGGTGTGAGCTGGTATCCTAGGCTCACGACAATCGTGGAAAGAATGCAGCATGTCAGAAGATTTCTACCCCTTTGTGGATTCGGGCGACCCGGCTCCAGACAACACGCACCTCACGGGAGCAGCCTCGGCCGCACCCGAGGGCAATCCGGTGGAAAACGAGCCCGGGCAGGCCTCGTACACGATCCGCATATCGGTGTATGACGACATGCTGTCCACTCCGCGCGTGATCGTGGTGGAGCAAAGCGACGTGAGGACGTACCTGGAGGACGTCACGAACACGGTCTACCGCACCATGAAAGAACAGGGTGGAAAGCTTTCACTCATGATCATCCGAGAGCTCGTGGAGAACTTCATCCACGCCCAGTTCTCCGAACCGGTCATCTCCATCCTGGACGGCGGCAACACCATCCGCTTCGCGGACCAGGGCCCCGGTATCCACGACAAGGAGCGGGCATTCGAGTTCGGCGTGACGAGCGCCGACCGCGATAAAAAGCGCTATATCCGAGGCACGGGCGCGGGCCTGCCCATGGTCCAGCAGTACGTCGAGAACGCCGGCGGCGCAATCGCCGTCGAGGACAACCTCGGCGCGGGAACGGTCGTCACCGTGAGCGTCGACGCCAAGCGCGCGGCGGAGCTCGAGCACGCCGTTTCACGTGGAGCGGCCGTGCGCAGCGGTTGCCCGCATGAGGCCGAACCCCCAGCGGCGGCGTACGGACAAAGCGACCCTTGGGCGACGGGCGCCGCAGGAACGGCGGGGTACCAGGGGATGTACCAACAGCCCGGGCAGCAGCCCGGGCAACAGCCGGCGCCGCAGCCGGGCGGCCAGCAGTTCCCCGGCGCCTACACCCCTCAGCAATACCCGGGCTTCGGCGGATATCCCGGGGCGGCGGGGGCACAACCCGCGAACGCGCAGCAGCCGTTCGGCATGCCGGGCTACCCCCCGCAACCCCCCTACGGCCCGCAGGGCGCATACCCGCAACAGCCGGCATACTACCCCGGGTACCAGAATGGATACCCCATACAAGGTTTTCAACAGCAGCCCCCGTATCCGCAAGCCGCCATGTCGATGCAGGGACATCCGCAGCACGCACCCGCACAGCCCCAGCAGGGACCCTACGTGAGCGAGCGCGGCGCGCAGGCACTGCTCTTCATCTACCAAAACGGCAAGGGCGGCCCGACCGACCTGACCCGTGCGCTCGGGCGCTCGGATGCGACGTGGTCGCGAGAGCTCGACGCGCTGGCGAGCACGGGGCTCGTGCATAAACCACGGCAGAAGTACGTCCTGACCGACATGGGCAAGGCTTGGATCGAACAGGGCATGATGGCGCAGCAGTAGCTCGGCACCGACGCAGTAGACCACCGGCTCCCGCATGCGGGCGGCCGCAACGCGAAAAGGAATCGTGAGACATGGACAACGAAGCGCGCATACTCTTGGACGACGTCATCGCGTTTTGCCGCCGCGACGGCCGCGAGACGCGCCTCATCAACATGCTCGAGCAGTGCGGCGCCACAGGGTTCGACGATGAATCCCTCACAGTGCAGGTGCCCAGCCGCTTCGCCTACAACTACCTCGTCAAACAGCGCGAGCTCATCGAGCGCTACCTCGAGGAGATCTCCTTCATGCCCATGACGCTCAACGTGTGCATGGGCGACGGCTCCGCCCCGGGCGAGACGCAGCCGTCCGCCGGGGCGCAAAGCGGCGCGGGCACGCAGGCACCCATGGCAGAGCCGGCGCACACGGCGCCTCAACCGGTCACGCCCTCAACCGCTGTCGCGGCGGTAACCGCAGGGCAAGTGGATGAGATCCATCCGCAGAGAGCCGCCGAGGGCGCCGGGCGCGCGAGCGAGGCGCAGGCAGGCCAGGTTGTCCCCGGTGAACCCACTGCGGTCAGCGAGCCCCTTGCGGGCGGCGGCACCTCCATGGTCAGCGACGCCAGCACTGCCCCCGCCAAGCCCGACGCCGGCTCCAAGTCCGGCGTCACGGTGCGCAACACCGTCTCACCCGAGGCCTTCCGCAAGATGATGGACGAGATGCGCAGCCAGGACCCCACGGGCAAGCGGCAAAGCACCGGCGCGCCGCAGCAGGCGGCGGCACACGCACCCATGGCCGCAACGACGGCCGCCGCGCCGCCGGAGCCGGATCCGGCGGCGGTGGACATCAACGCCAAGTACACGTTCGCGAGCTTCGTCGCGGGCGACGAGAACCGCCACGCCTTCAACAGCGCCATGCGGTTCGCCGCCTACGCCGAGGAGCCGCAGCAGTGCCCGAGCCTGTTCATCTACGGCAACTCGGGCCTGGGCAAGACACACCTGCTCTTCGCCATCCGCAACTACCTCGCCAAGGAGAAGCCCTACATCCGCGTGAAATACGCGAACTCCCAGGCCTACCTCGACGATTACATGAATGAGCTCGGCGCCCAGCGCGGGCCCGGCAACCTCATCATGCGCGAATACCGCGACGCCGACATCCTCATCATCGACGACGTCCAGAACATCGTGGGCAAGCAGGCCTCGGTCGAGTTCTTCTTCCAGCTCGTGGACAGCTTCATCCGCGAGGGCAAGAAGATCGCGCTGGCGTCCGATCGCGCGCCCAAGGACCTCGCCATGGACGAGCGCCTCACCAGCCGCTTCAGCAGCGGCATGCTCTGTCTGGTGTCTGAGCCGGGCTTCGAGATGAAGTACGTCATCCTCAAGCGCTACTACGAGAGCATCATCCAGCAGGACGTGGACCTCTCCTCCATGAACGTGGATACCTCGCTGCTTCAGGCCCTGCCCTCCTCCGAGGGCAAGCTCACCGACGAGCACCTGCGTCATATGGCCGAGATCTCGGGCAACAACATCCGCTCGCTCGAGAGCTTCTGCGAGCGCTGCGCCAACCTCTCCTCCGAGCGCGAGGCCGCCGGCGCCGAGCTCACCGCCGAGGACATCGACCGCGTGGCCAAAATCTACTTCAACACCGCGCACAAGATCATCCACGTGGACACCGTGCAGCGCGTGGTGGAGGAGTTCTACCACGTGAGCCATGAGGAGCTCGTGGGCAAGCGCCGCACGGCCAACATCGCCTTCGCGCGCCACGTGGCGGTCTACCTCGCCAACAACCTCTGCGAGATGACCACCCCGGCCATCGGCGCGGAGTTCGGCGGGCGCGACCACTCCACGGTCCTCAACTCCCTCAAGGTGGTTGAGAACAAGATGCGCGAGGACCGCCGCATCGTGGAGGACATCCAGAACCTCAAGAACACCATCCTCCTGAAGTCGTGAGAACACGTCGTGAAAACATGGGTGAAGCCTGTGGAAAACCTGAGTGGAAAACTCGAAATCCAGTGGAGGGAAAATCGGTGGATATCTCGCGGGGGAAAACAAGCGCGTTGTCTACAATTGATTGTTGAAAGAAAAACCGCCCGGCATCTGGGCAAACGGGAGTAGTCCACACCATCCACTGCGTTATTACTGTTATTACCTATATATATTTAAGAGAGGAATAATAAAGAGATGAAGTTCACGGTCAGCCAGTCGGCCCTTTCCGATGCCATCGCCGTCGTGATGAAGGGCATCGCGCCCTCGTCCACGCTCCCCATCCTCTCCGGCGTGCTCGTGCGCGCCGCCGACGGGGTCCTCGAGTTCCAGACGTCCAACTACACCATCTCGATCCGCCACCGCATCGCCGCGCGCGTGGATGAGGAGGGCCAGGTCGTCATTCCCTGCAAGATGCTCTCTAACATCGTGAAGACCCTGCCGGACGCCCCGGTCTCCTTCGAGCTGAACGAGCGCCAGGTCACCATTACCTGCGAGCGCTCCACCTTCCGCCTGAACACGCTCGACGCCGGCGACTTCCCCGAGTTCCCCACGTTCGCCCTCGAGCGCTCCGTCGAGCTGCCGGCGAACATCTTGACCGAGATGGTCGGCCGCGTGTGGCGCGTCACCTCCACGGACAAGAACCGCCCGGTGCTGAACGGCGTGTACATGACCGTCGAGAACAACACGATCCGCCTGGTGGCCACCGACTCCTACCGTCTCGCGGTGTGCGACACCCAGGTCGAGACCTCCTCGCTGGAGGGGAGCTTCGAGCTGAACGTCCCGGCCGACGCCTTCAACGATGCCCTCGCCATCACCGGCGGCCAGGGTTCCATCCTCGTGGGCTCCACCGATACGCAGGTCGTGTTCGTGGCCGGCAACACCACCTACGTCGCCCGCCGCATCGAGGGCGTCTACCCCAACTACAAGGCCCTGCTCCCCGCGGCCTGCGCCACCACGGTCAAGATCGACGTGGCGGCTCTGACCTCCGCGCTCAAGCGCGTTTCCACGGTCGCCCAGGCCAACTCCGCCGTGAAGTTCGACATCTCCGTCGAGACCGGCCAGATGATGCTCTCCGCCATCTCCAACGATCAAGACGCCGCCACGGCGACGGTCGAGGTGGAGGCCGAGGGTGCCAGCGGCGTCATCGCCTTCAACTACCACTACATCTTCGGCTGCCTGAACGTGCTCTCCCGTGAGAAGGAGATCACCCTCGAGCTTCAGAGCTACAACCAGGCGGGCGTGTTCAAGTCCTACGACAAGATCAACTACCTCTACCTGGTCATGCCGGTCCGCATCTAGCCCATCGCCGCCCCGGAAGTCTCAATTGGGGACAGGCACCAATTGAGACTTTCTTGCCGCGGCGCCATGCACTCGAATGTCGCAATTGGTGCCTGTCCCCAATTGCACCCAATTGCACCGCCCGCATCACCTTCTTCTCGCACGTTAGGTTCTCCCGCCCATGTTCATCGCCGCGACGGAGCTCTCCGTTCTCCATTACCGCAGCTTCGATGATTGCAAGATCGAACTGGATCCGGGCATCACGGTGCTCGTGGGCCGCAATGCCGTGGGGAAGACCAACCTCGTCGAGGCGTTGCAGCTACTCACGTCCGGAGCCTCGTTCAGAAAGCCGACGGCCTCTGAACTGCTGCGCGAGGGCGAGGGCTCGGGTCGTATCCGCCTGATGCTCGAAGGAGAGGGCCGCCTCATCGAGATGGGGCTCGATTTTTCCGAGGGCAAACGCTCGTTTACGCGTAACGGGAAGAAGACCCGCGCCGCGGGCATCCGCGGCGTGCTGCCGAGCGTGCTGTTCTGCCCCGATCACCTCGACATGGTCAAGCGTTCCGCCGTTCGTCGCCGCGAGGCGCTCGATGCGTTCGGCGTGCAGCTGAACGAGAACTACGCCAAACTGCTCGCGGCCTACGAGCGCACCGTCGAGCAACGCAACAACCTGCTGCGTGACGGCTACGCCCCCGGTTTGCTCGAGGTGTGGGACGAATCACTGGCCTCTACGGGCGCTCAGCTCCTGCTGCACCGGACGGCGCTGCTGGAGCGCATTCGCGCGCACTTCGTCGAGGTGTATCGCGCCGTGGCGCCGCATGAGGAGCCGGACGTGCGGTACGTGCCGAGCATCGGGGGGTCGGAGGGAAATCGCGAGGAGATCGCGGCCCAGTTCCTGGATGCCCTCGCCGAGCGCCGCGAGGACGAGCTCCGCCGCGGCTGCACGCTCGTGGGCCCGCATCGCGACGAGGTGCTGTTCACCATCGACGGCCGCTCCGCCCGCGATTATGGCAGCCAGGGCCAGCAGCGCTCGATCGTGCTCGCCTGGAAGATCGCCGAGGTCCAGGTGACGCGCGATATTCTGGGGAGATATCCGCTGTTGTTGCTCGATGACGTCATGAGCGAGCTCGACGCCGCCCGCCGCGATGCCATCATGGGCTTCATCGCCAACGAGATCCAGACGGTGATCACCACCACGAACCTCGGCTACTTCGCCGATGACATGCTTCAGCGCTCCCGCGTGATCCGTATCGGCGATGTGTAATCGGGGACGGGTGCGAATTGCACATCGAGGGAGCCCCGGCGCAAGGCGTGCCGCGGCCGGCCGATCAACCCCGCCGATGTGCAATTCGCACCCGTCCCCGATTACACATCCGCACCTGGAGGAGAAGGGAAACCGACATGGGCAAAGTGACTGAGAAAGGCCGCCTCAAGGCAACCGCCGGCCTGAGCGAGTTCATCAACTCCGAGAAGATGCGCCTGTTCGACGGTGCAACCCCCGAGCGCCAAGCGCAGTTCCGTCAGGCCGAGCGCCGCCACGTCGTCTTCCAGGCGTGGAACAAGGTGTGTGCGGGCACGCGCGAGGGCAGGCACGTCACGGGCCTGCACTACGTCGCCGAGCGCGATGAGCTCATCGTCTACACGGACGGCGCCTCCTGGACCCAGGAACTCACCATGATGCGCGAGATCATCCGCGCCCGCATGGACGCCGCCGGCGGCGCCGTGGGCAACATCGTGGTCAAGACTACTCGCCCCGGCTTCAGCAAGGGGCCTCAGGGGTAACGCGCTCGCGCGTGAAATGTCGAAAATTGTGCGGTCGAAGCGCTTCATTTTCGACATCGCCCGCGCCGGCGGGGTCGGCAAGCGCTTTCGCAATGTGTAAATGGGGACGGGTGCGAATTGCACATCGGCGAGTTCACATCCTCGGCGCCCCGCATCGCCCGCCGCTGATGTGCAATTCGCACCCGTCCCCATTTACACATCCCCGATTACACATCCGCCCCCAAGTCCCCGCAAAACGGCTCTCAGGGGCTTGTAGAGGTATTCGGTACCTCAAACCTCACGCGTTTTACCCTTGGTCCATGCGATAAAATGTATAGGTTAGCCATACTTCGCAATTCAAAGGGAGAATTACGTGGCGAATGAGAACGAATACGGCGGGAGCGAGATCAAGGTCCTCGAGGGCCTTGAGGCCGTTCGCGTCCGTCCCGGCATGTACATCGGCTCCACGAGCTCGACCGGCCTGCACCACCTCGTGTGGGAGATCGTCGACAACTCCGTCGACGAGGCCATGGCCGGCTACTGCTCCCAGATCGAAGTCACGGTGCACCCGGACAACTCGATCACCGTCGTGGACAACGGCCGCGGCATCCCGGTCGATATGCATCCGGTCAAGAAGATCCCCACGCTCGAGGTCGTCATGACGATCCTCCACGCCGGCGGCAAGTTCGACAACTCCGCCTACAAGGTCTCCGGCGGCCTGCACGGCGTGGGCGTCTCCGTCGTCAACGCGCTCTCCAAGAAGATGAACGTCCAGGTCCGCCGCGACGGCAAGGTCTACGAGATGGAGTTCTCCCGCGGCAAGACCACGCAGAAGATGAAGGAGGTCGGCACCTCCGAGTCGACGGGCACCACCGTCACCTTCTGGCCGGATGACGAGATCTTCGAGACCACGATCTACGACTTCGACATCCTGCACGACCGCCTGCAGCAGACGGCGTTCCTCAACAAGAACCTCAAGATCATCCTGCGCGACGAGCGCTCGGTGGAGCCCCAGGTCGAGGAGTTCTGCTACGCCGGCGGCATCATCGACTTCGTCAAGTTCCTGAACGAGGGCAAGACCGTGCCCGAGGGTCTCAAGGAGCCGATCTACCTCGCCGGCGCGTCCGAGGAAGGCGCCCCGGTGGAGAAGACCGGCGAGGTCGAGGTGGCCATCCAGTGGAACACCTCCTACTCCGAGAACGTGGTCTCCTTTGCCAACGACATCCGCACCATCGAGGGCGGCATGCACATGGAGGGCTTCCGCGGCGCCCTCACCAGCGTGATCAACGAGTACGCGCGCAAGAACGGCATCATCAAGGAGAAGGAGGGCAACCTCACGGGCGACGACATCCGCGAGGGCCTCACCGCCGTCGTCTCCGTCAAGCTCGCCGACCCGCAGTTCGAGGGTCAGACCAAGGCCAAGCTCGGCAGCTCCTTCATGCGCACCCTCACCCGCAAGATCGTCTCCGAGGGCCTGGCCGACTATCTCGAGGAGCATCCCAAGCAGGCGCGCGAGATCATCAAGAAGGCGCAGCAGGCGAGCAAAGCCCGCAACGCCGCCCGCAAGGCGCGCGAGGCGACCCGCCGCAAGTCACTGCTGGAGACCGCGAGCCTGCCCGGCAAACTCGCCGACTGCTCGGAGCGCAACGCCGAGTTGACCGAGCTCTTCATCGTGGAGGGCGACTCGGCAGGCGGTTCGGCCAAGGACGGCCGTCGCCGAGACATCCAGGCGATCCTGCCCCTGCGCGGCAAGATCTTGAACGTCGAGCGCGTGGGCGATCACCGCGCCTTCTCCTCCGAGACCATCCAGTCGCTCATCACCGCCATCGGTTGCGGCGTCACGACCGGCAACGGCGACGGCGGCGACTTCGACATCACCAAGGCCCGCTACCACAAGATCATCATCATGACGGACGCCGACGTCGACGGCGCCCACATCCGCATCCTGCTGCTGACGTTCTTCTACAAGTACATGCGCCCGCTCATCGACGCCGGCTACGTGTACGTGGCCTGCCCGCCGATCTTCGGCATCAAGGTCCGCAACAAGATCCACTACGTCTACCCCAACGGCCGTCAGGCCGAGGACGAGATCCTGCGCGACTCCATCGCCGCGCTCGGCCTCAACCCCGACGAGTCCGAGGACGAGCAGTCCAACGGCAAGGTCACCAAGAAGCGTAAGGGCTACACCGTCCAGCGCTACAAGGGCCTGGGCGAGATGGATCCCAAGCAGCTGGCCAGCACCACCATGGACCCCAAGACCCGTATCCTGCAGCGCGTGACCATCGAGGACGCTATCGTGGCCGACCGCGCCGTCCGCGAGCTCATGGGCTCCGAGGTGGGGTACCGCCGCGAGTACATCGAGAAGCACGCGCACGACGCCCGCTTCTTGGACGCCTAGCCGGCGCCGGCCGATGTGTAATTGGGGACGGGTGCAAATTACACATCGGCGAGATCACGCACCCGGCGGCCCGCATCGGCCGCCCAGGATGTGTAATTTGCACCCGTCCCCAATTACACATCTGCGACCACGACCGATAAGGAGAACCCGTGGCTGACGATATGAACAACGACGAGCTCGACCAGGGCGCCGCGTCCGAGGGCATGCCCGAGGACCTCAAGCGCCTGCTCGCCCGCGCCACCGAGGACGACGCCTCCGCGTACGACCCGGACGCCGAGTCCGATGAGGACGAGGATGACGATGAGGAGCTCGAGGAGAGCTTTGGCGCCAACGACCGCGGCGAGGACGCCGGTACGGATGTGAACGGCGGCTCGCTGCAGATCAGCGAGTTCGGCCGCGAGATGAAGCAGTCCTTCATCGAGTACTCGATGTCGGTCATCACAGCCCGCGCCCTGCCGGATGTGCGCGACGGCCTCAAGCCGGTCCATCGCCGCATCCTGTACGCGATGAACGAGAGCGGCATCTTCCCCAACCGCCCACACAAGAAGTCTGCGTGGACGGTCGGCGAAGTCATCGGCAAGTACCACCCGCACGGCGACTCCGCGGTCTACGACACCATGGTCCGCCTCGCCCAGTGGTTCTCCATGCGCACCCCGCTCATCGACGGCCACGGCAACTTCGGCAACATCGACGGCGACGGCGCCGCCGCCATGCGTTACACCGAGTCCCGCCTGGCCAAGCCCGCCATGGAGCTTCTGCGCGACCTGCAGAAGGACACCGTCGACTGGCAGCCCAACTACGACGAGTCCCTCGCCGAGCCCACGGCGCTGCCCGCCCGCTTCCCCAACCTGCTGGTGAACGGCTCCCAGGGCATCGCGGTCGGCATGGCCACCAACATCGCCCCGCACAACATGGGCGAGGCCGTCGAGGCCACCTGCTACCTCATCGACCACCCCGACGCGACGGTCGACGAGCTCATGCAGATCATGCCCGGCCCCGACTTCCCCACGGGTGCCCTCATCATGGGCACCGACGGTATCCGCCAGTCCTACGAGACCGGCCGCGGCTCCATCACCGTGCGCGCCAAGGCGCATGTCGAGTCCACCAAGACGGGTCGCAACCGCCTGGTGTTCACCGAGATCCCCTACATGGTCAACAAGGGCACCCTGCAGGAGAAGATCGCGAGCCTCGTGAACGAGAAGCGCATCGAGGGCATCTCCGATATGCGCGACGAGTCCACCCAAAAGGGCCTGCGCCTGGTCATCGAGCTCAAGAAGGGCGTCATCCCGCAGGTCGTGCTCAACAACCTGTATAAGTACACCTCGCTGCAGACCACCTTCGGCGCGAACAACCTCGCGCTGGTCAACGGCATTCCCAAGCGCCTGTCGCTGCGCGAGATGCTGCAGCACTACATCGACCACCAGGTCGACGTAGTGACCCGCCGCACCCGCTTCGACCTCAAGAAGGCCCAGGCCCGCGCGCATATCCTCGAGGGTTATCTCATGGCCCTCGACCATATCGACGAGGTCATCTCCATCATCCGCTCCTCGCAGACGGACGCCGAGGCCAGCAGCCGCCTCATCGAGCGCTTCGGCTTTAGCCCCGAGCAGACCACGGCCATCCTCGAGATGAAGCTCCGCCGCCTCACCGGCCTGGAGCGCGACAAGATCGAGGAGGAGCTCGAGGGCCTGCGCCGCGCGATCGCCTACTACGAGGACCTGCTTGCGCACGAGGAGAAGATCCTCGGCGTGATCAAGGAGGAGATGCGCGAGATCGCCCGCAAGTTCGGCGACAAGCGCCGTACCCAGATCACCGGCGCCGAGAAGGACCTCAACGTCGAGGACCTCATCGCCGACGAGGACATGGTCGTCACCATCACCCACACCGGCTACGTCAAGCGCATCCCGGTCGAGTCGTATCGCGCCCAGAAGCGCGGCGGCAAGGGCGTCTCCGGCGTCAACCTCAAGGAAGACGACGTCATCGACGAGATGTTCATTGCCAGCACCCATGAGTACGTGCTGTTCTTCTCCACCAAGGGCAAGGTGTACCGCCTCAAGGTGCATGAGCTGCCCGAGGGCACACGCCAGGCCCGCGGCACCGCGATCGTGAACCTGTTGCCGTTCGAGGATGGCGAGAAGATCGCGTCCGTGATCTCCTGCCGCGAGTTCCCCGAGGACGAGTACCTCATGTTCGCCACCGCTCACGGCATGGTGAAGAAGACCGCCATGGCCGCCTACGACCGCTCCCGCCGCGACGGCATCATCGCCATCAACATCAAGGACGGCGACCGCCTGCTCGGTGTGCGCCGCGTGAAGCCGGGCGACAAGATCATCATGGCGACCACCGCCGGCAAGGCCATCATGTTTAGCGAGGATCAGGTGCGCGCCACCGGTCGCGACACGAGCGGTGTGCGCGGTATCGGTATGAAGGCCGACGCCGAGGTCCTGGGCATGGAGATCACCAACGGCAGCGGCGAGCTCTTTGTGATCACCGAGCGCGGTTACGGCAAGCGCACCCCGGTTGCCGACTACCCCGAGCAGAACCGCGGCGGCCAGGGCGTGTACACGATCCAGATGACCGAGCGCAAGGGCGCGCTTGCCGCCATGAAGGTGGTGGGGCCGCAGCACGAGCTGCTCATCATCACCGAGGGCGCAACCGTCCTCCGTGTGAAGACCGCCGAGATCTCCCAGACCGGCCGCGCGACCCAGGGCGTGAAGATGATGAGCGTGGATGAGTGCGACCGCGTCACCGCCGTGGCTCGCATGACCGCGGCCAAGAAGAAGGACGGGGATTCTGCCGAGGTCGATGGGTCCGTCGAGGTCGAGGTGTCCGCTGGGGCCCAGGGTCCCGCCGACGACGAGGGCCAGGAGCCGACCACGCAGCCGGACGACCTGCCGGACGGCACCGCCACGGTGGTCTCCGCCGATGAGGATCGCGTGGATATCAGCCACGGTGACGACGCTCTGGAGGACTTGCTCGAGGAGTAGGGCTTTTTGCGGGAGCTGGAAGCCCTGCGCGATGAAGTTCCTGCCTGAGGGCAGGTTCCTGTACGACGCTTACTTACTGGCAAGGCGGCTTCGACCAAACGGTCGGGGCCGCCTTTTGCACTATGCGGGCGATGCGGTGCGCGCATCCGCCCCTCGGTCACGGCACCGCCCGCCCACCGAAGCCCCGCGCTTTGAGGCCCGTCGACAGCGTGGACTTGAGGTTATGAACGATTGACCCCCCTCTGCTCAATTAAGACCCTATTGTTTCCGCAGGTAGATGTATGTACAAAAATGCAGCTTATGAACGGTTCGTTCATAAGCTGAAAATATGCACGGAAAATCGTTCATAGCCTCACGGGAGCGCGCTCTTTGCGCATCTCACAAGCACACCTTACGTATCCCACAAGCACCCCGCGGCCTTCCAGCGCTCGTGCGGGTATAAGGCTGGGGACCAGGCCGCATGTCGCGGTCCAGCAGTTTTGGGAGATGGCGCGATGATGCGGGACGAGCAACGGGATAACTTGGCTGATCGGCAGCCCTCGGGTGCTTCGCGTGCGAGCAGCCTTTCGCTTGAGAAGCGGGCTCAGTTGCTCGCCGGCGAGTCGCATTGGACAACCCATGCCGCCCCAAACGCGGGCATCCCGAGCCTATTTCTCTCCGATGGCCCTCATGGCCTGCGCAAGCAAGAGGGCGCCCAGGATTGCATGGGTATTGCGGAAAGCCGCCCGGCGACGTGTTTCCCCACGGCTTCGGCTCTCGCCTGCTCATTCGACCCGGAGCTGGTCGAGCGCGTCGGCGCCGCGATCGGCGATGAGGCGCGTCGGCAGGGCGTTGACGTGGTGCTCGGTCCGGGGGTGAATATCAAGCGGCATCCGCTGTGCGGTCGCAACTTCGAGTATTTCAGTGAGGACCCGGTTGTTTCGGGAGAACTCGGCGCCGCTATGGTGCGAGGCATCCAGAGCCGCGGCGTTGGCGCGTGCCTCAAGCACTTTGCCGCCAACAGCCAGGAACATGCGCGCATGGTGTCCGACTCCGTAGTCGATGAGCGGACGCTGCGCGAGCTGTATCTCGCGCCGTTCGAGCATGTGGTGCGCCGCGCCCGCCCGTGGAGTGTGATGACGGCGTACAACAAGTTGAACGGCGTCTACTGCTCCGAACATGAATGGTTGCTGCGTGAGGTCCTGCGCGGTGAGTGGGGCTTTGACGGCGCGGTCGTCAGCGATTGGGGCGCCATGAGTTCGAGCGTGGCATCAGTTCGCGCCGGGCTCGATTTGTGCATGCCTGGTCCGCGCCCCGATCATGCCCGCTCCCTTGTCGAGTCGGTACGCTCGGGGGATCTGGGGGAGGACCGCGTGACCGAGGCCGCTTCGCATGTCGAGCGGCTGGCCCATCGAGTGGCGGAAGCCTGTGGTGCCATGCCCGCGGGTCCAACGTCTGGCGATTCCTCGCCCGGATCAACCTCGAAAATGCGCGAGTCGTTCGCTTCCGACGAGGAGTTCTACCGTGCGCATGCGGACTTGGCCCGTGAGGCGGCGGCCCAAAGCGCCGTCCTCCTCAAGAACGATGGCGTGCTGCCCCTGAACCTGGATGCAAAGGTCGCGGTGATCGGTGCGTTCGCCCGCATGCCGCGGTATCAGGGTTCGGGTTCGTCGCGCATCAACCCAAAGATCATCGACAACATCTGGTTTCGCCTCGAACAGCGCGGCGTGGCTGCCGAGTATGCGGACGGTTACGACCCCACGACGGGTGATGCGGATGATGGGCAGCTGCGCGAGGCGGAGGCCCTCGCCGCACGCTCGGACGTGGCAGTGGTGGTCGCGGGCCTTCCTGCACGATACGAATCCGAGGGCTTCGACCGCAAGCTCATGGTTATGCCGCGTGGTATGCGCGCGCTTATCGACCGCGTGTGCGCTGTAAACCCGCGCACGGTGGTGGTCCTGCAGGGCGGTGCACCCATGGAGATGCCATGGCGCGATGGTCCTGCTGCGATTCTGCTCATGTACCTATCCGGGTGCCAGGGAGGCGGTGCTGCCGTCGACGTGCTGGTGGGCGATGTGAACCCCAGTGGCAAACTCGCGGAGACCTGGCCCGTCGATTTGGGTCAGACCGCGCTCGGCGCGACATATCCCGATATGGACAACGAGGTCCTCTATCGCGAGGGCCCGTTCGTGGGGTACCGCTATTACGATGCGGTGGACGTTGAACCGGCGTTCCCGTTCGGCCATGGAGAGTCGTACACCGAGTTCGCGTATGAGGGGCGCGAGGTGAAGGTGCGTGCGGGCGTTGAGGTCTCGTTCACGCTGCGAAACATCGGATCCCGCACCGGTGCCGAGGTTACCCAGGTGTATATCGCACCCGCTTCGGGCGTTGTTCCGCCACCTTGCCCAGTGCAATGGCTCGCCGGGTTCGACAAGATCGAGCTGAAGCCCGGAGAGGAGCGCCGGGTGGTATTGCGCCTGGATGAGACCGCATTCCGGAAATGGGATGCGGGTCTTCACCGCTGGCGCGTGTATCCGGGCAGCTATGAGGTTCGCGTGGCGTCATCGAGCCGCGACGTTCGCCTGGCGACGTCCATTGTCCTCGGCGACGGGCAGTCCGCATTCAATCCGGAGGGAGCGCTGTATCGACGTGGTATCGCCGAAGAGCAGCTTGCGCCCGATCAAGCCCCCGCGCCGGCCCTGCGGGTTCCCGAGATATATCGTCATCCAACCCCCGGTTGCTTCGCACAGCCGGAATCTGCCCGAGCGTTCGCCGGGTTGTATGCCCGTCCGCTCCCCGAGCGTCCACCCGTCACGCCGTTCACCATCGATTCGACCGTGAGCGACATGGGTGCCTGCTGGCTCGGCCGTCGCTTGTTTCGCATCATCGATTGGGTCATGGCCGAGCCGGCGAGTAAGATGAGCCGCGATCAAAAGGCGATGATGCGGGAGATGGCGGCCGACATGCCGCTGCGTTCCCTCACTACGAGCGGCGTTCCCCTGGAGTCGGTGAAGGGTTTTGTCTCAATGCTGAATGGCCATTATCTGACGGGATTTATCTACGCGGTGAGAAATCTCTTTCGCAAGTAGGCTCGGGCGCCGCCATCGCACCAAAGAAAAACCGGGGCTGGCAACCCAACCCCGGCAAAACGTCTCAATTTGTGCCTGTCCCCAATTGAGACTTAGAAGTCGTCGGGGGAGAGGCTCTGCACGAACTCGTCGAAACGCTCGAACTCCTCTTTTGCAGAGTCCGGGTCGGCGTCGGACTGGAGCGAGATGCTCCCCGCGCGGTTCATGATCTCGTCCTCAACGTAGATCGGGGCGTTGGAGCGTGCCGCCAGGGCGAGGGCGTCGCTCGGGCGTGCGTCAATCTTGATCTCACGGGAGGGGTTTCCGGACGCATCGGCCGCGGCATCACTGCCGCTTCCGTTCGCGCCGCTTGCGTCGCCCCCGCGGTCCAACACCACGTCGGCGTAGAACACGGGTGCCTCCCAGCGGTTGATCTCAACACGCTCGATCTTGGCGCCCAGCTCCTGCACCGTGCGCAGCATCACATCGTGCGCGATGGGCCTTGGCGCGGCCTTATCGGAGTCCATACCGCCGCCAATGGCCGCTGCCTCGTACGCGCCCGTTTGGATGGACAGCGCTCGTAGCGGCGCGCCCGACCCGGCTCCGCCCTTGCGCTCGCGCAGCACAACAACGGAGGGCACGGGCCCGGCGGCCATGACGATGCTTTCGATATCAACACGGATCACAGTGCTACTCCGCCGCCTCGGGCTGAGGGTCCGCCTCGTTGGCACCCCAACCGGCAACGACCTGCGCCGTCGGCGTGGTGCGGACCATGAGGGGCTGCTCCGCCTCGGTGGAAACCGTCACGTCGTAGGAGATCGTGATGGTCTCGCCGCCCGCCAGAACGGGGCTCGCGGTGAAGAAGGTCCACTGGTTGTACGGCATCTCGGTGAAGGGCTGGGGAGAGAAATCGCCGCCCTCGGTGGTGATGTTCGAGATGGAGCCGCCCGCCGGCGCCACCAGGTACACGTGCATGAACATGCCCGCGCGGTCCTTCTTGTTGGGGTGGTAACCCGTGATGTAGTCGACTTGGTTGGCGGCCTCAGCGAGGGTGAGGTTGTTCGTCATGGTGGTGGTCACATGGTAGGAGGTGGTGCCATCGCTGTTCTTGACGCCCTCGTCAACATGGGTGTTGCTGGAGAAGTACCAGCTGATCTTTGACCAAGTTTCGTCGGCGAAGTACACGCCCAGCTCGGGTTCGGCGGGGTCGTCCTTGAGGGCGCCGGAACACCCCATGAGGGTCATGAGCTCCTCCTCATCGGGATTCTCCATCCAGGCGAGGAATCGGTGCTCGGCGATGCCGCGGCCGAGCGTCGTGAAGAGGTTGGAGAACCCGACTTCGCCGAGGTTGCCCATGATCTGCTTGAACGCCAGGCCCGCCACACCGGAGAAGAACTGGTCAGTCTGCTCGACGCTGAGCATGTTGTAGGCGTCGTGCAGCATGAGCGCGGCGGCGTTGTCGCCATTCACGTTGATGCCCGCAACGTCCACGCCGCCGGCGAGCGAGAGCAGATACTGGAGGAACACCGGGTCGATGGCGATCACGCCGTCGACCTTTTGACCGGTACCTGCCTCGTACAGGCCCTTGGCGAAGTGTGCGACACGCGGGAAATCAGGGTTGAAATTGGTATCGGTGATGCGGGTCGCCATGCGGTCGGAGAACAGGGCGTTTTCCTCAGCGGTGACCTCACCGTGCATGTTGGCCTCGGTGGAGAAGTTGGTGCTGCCCGCAACAAACTCTCCGACGGTAATCTTGCCGTTTTCAACAATGAGCGGGCCGATGGACCCGGGCAGACCGCCCGTGGCACGCAGCTCGGCGTTCTGCTGCGCCATGAGGAGGTACGTGCGCGTACCGCCATCGCCCAGCATCTGGGGGAGCAGGGGTGCAATCTCGTTGATGTTGGAGAGGGCGGACTTGGCGGTTGCCATCGGCTCTGTCACCTTTGCCATGAGCTCTTTGACCTTGCCGATGTGAGGCTCGGGAAGACCTTCGATCGCATCGATGCTGGAAGTCACAACAGGTTCGACGTCCTGAATGGTGGCGATGAGCTCCTTGAGCATGGGGAGGTTCACCGCGCCGTCGGAAAGGAGGTCGCCGAGCTTGAAGTCCTCGAGCTGGGCGCAAGCCGGCAACATAGCGTCTTGGGCCAAGATATCGGCCTGCTCCATGACCCCGCGCACGAGCTTGATGTCCTCGCCGTACACGGGGATGAAGCTCGCGATGGTCCATGCGGGGCCATTCACGGTATCGCGCATGGAGGCGATCTGCTCGGCAACGGTGCCGGCGGTGGCGTTGAGCTGCTCGCCCTCGCCGTTCTTGAGGTAATCCTTCATGGACGACACCTCAGACATGAGCGTGCCGGATTGGGCCATCAAGTTCTTGGCGTCCTTATAGAGGAAAAAGCCCGTGGTGCCGCCAAACGCCACGACGGCGAGGACTACGAGGCCCACAACCAGGGCGACAATTTTGCCCTTACCCTTCTTGGGTTCAGAGTCTCCACCGGTGGAGTACGCGTTTCTGGTCGAACTAGCCTGGGCGGCGCCGTACGGTGAGCCGCCAGTCGCGTATGCGCGTCCCTGCTGCTGGTACGTGTTGCTTTGCTGATGATGGGAGCTCTGCCCGCCCATGCTCGTCCTCGCGCCGGGGTTGGCTACGGGATGCGCCGGAGCCGGTTTGGCGGTCCTACCGCTGCGGCTCGCCATCATGAACGCCTCGGTGGTATCCGGAGCGGGCATGCGGCGATTGCCGTCAGCGCTTGATCCTGCGCCGCGCGGGCGTGGTCCATTCGAGGCAAAGTGGTTGCCATGAGGCATGTTGTTGTCAACAGGCATAAGTCCTCCACACTGATATATAGGTGTCAGACATTGTACTCGCTCGTATAGCTGCGCTTTCGCACGATATGTGTAGACGCGCGGTTACATATCTCTACCTCGAATGGAAAAAGAGAAATACTGTCTTATGAGTTACACTATTTTCCACACATATTCCGATTGCCGGTAATCGTCGCCCAGCGCGCGTTGCTGCGAGCGGTTGGGGGTTTGAATATGTATCGCTGCAGTATGGCGGCTCAAGCTTGTGGTTTCACGGGCCAGGGCGTAGCCGTACGGAAATGGTGTTGCTGCAATGGGTGTATTTGTAGTTCAGGTGATTGGTGGCCAGGAGGACAGGGCCGCGGCGCTGATAGCTAAAATCGCGCAAGGGGATGTTGAGGACTGCTTTGTCCCCAAGCGCGAGATCATGCATCGAAAGTCTGGCCAGTGGCACCGCATATTGGAAAAGCTGTATCCAGGCTACGTGTTTGTGCAGACGAGCACACCGGAACAAGTCCGCGAGGTCCTCGGGCGCGTGCCCGCATTTACCCGCATGCTCACATCTGCAGGCGATACGTGTTTGCCCCTTACCGCCGATGAGCTTGCCTGGATCAACGCCACCACAAACGTGGACACACATGTGATGGAGATGAGCGAGGGCGTCATCGAAGGGGATCGCGTGACAGTGATTCGTGGCCCGCTCAAGGGTCACGAGGCACGGATTGCGCGGATAGACCGCCACAAGCGCCTGGCATGGGTGGATATGGACATGTTTGGACGACATAAAACGATTCGAGTCGGGTTGGAGATTGTATCCAAGAAATAAGACTCGAATCGACCAAAGGGGGGAAGTGCCCGTGGCCGAGATGAGAGATCTCACGAGGGGTGAGGACATGAGTGGGGAGCAGGCCGCTCACCCTCGTGTGGCAAAGCGGGGAGATTTCCGCGTCCCGCCACCGGACGATACGGTCCCCGCGCCCAAGCCTGGTGGCGCGGGATATCGTTTTGTAAAGCGCTTGTTCGACATTGTGTTCAGTGCTGTGGTCTGCGCGGTTCTCGCCCTGCCTGTCGCGGTTTTGTGCCTGCTCGTGGTGTTTGATTCCCCTGGCGCCCCGTTTTTTCGCCAAGAGCGCATTGGCCTGAATGGCAAGAAGATCCGCATTTGGAAGATTCGCTCCATGGTGACGGATGCGCACACCAATCCCGAACGATATATGACTCCCGAACAGCTGGAGCAGTGGGAGCGCGAACAGAAGGTCGATGATGACCCGCGCATCACGTGCATTGGCAGATTTCTGCGCAACACCAGCCTGGATGAGCTGCCCCAGTTTCTCAATGTGCTAACCGGCGATTTATCTGTGATCGGACCCAGGCCGGTAACGATTGAGGAAACGTATGAGTTTGGTAACGCCCGCGACGAGTTTTTGTCGGTGAAGCCAGGCATCACCGGATGGTGGCAGGTGACCGAGCGCAATAACGCAACATGGGAGAACGGCGATAGGCAGATGCTGGAGCTGTTCTACGTGAGGCATGCGAGCTTCGCGCTCGACTTGCGCATTTTTGCTAGAACGTTTAGGGCGATGAAAAGCGGGCAGTAGTACCAACGGGTCTTAGGTTGTGGGTTCAATGATGTCAAACAAGCCGTATTCCGTTTTGATGTCGGTATACCATGGGGATAGGGCGGAGTGGCTTGCGCTTGCCTTGGAATCAATGGCGCAGCAAAGCCTACCCCCTGGTGAAATAGTTCTTGTAATAGATGGGCCGATTGACCAAGGATTGCAGAATTCAATAAGAGATTTTGACACTCGCTATCCAGGACTTCTGCTTGTTAAGGCTTTGGATCGAAACGGTGGCTTGGGCCCTGCACTGAACGAGGGCCTTGCGATGTGTCAATATGACTTTATTGTTCGAATGGACGCCGATGACATATCTGATCTCAATCGATGCGAGGAAGAGATTAGATTGCTGAACGATGGCTACGATATGGTCGGATGCAACGTTTGGGAGTTTTCCGATAATCCGATGAGGTGTGATGCGCTGAGGATTTTGCCTCAGACCTCAAATGAAATTGAGGCGTTTGCAAAAAAAAGGAGCCCGTTTGCTCATCCAGCCTTCGCTACCAAGAAGGAATGCCTTCTTGCCGTTGGTGGCTATAGGAATATTCGGTTTGCCGAGGATTACGATCTGTTCATCAGGCTCCTGAAAAGAGGTTATAGAGGGTTCAATATACAACAGGCTTTAGTGCGCATGCGTGTGAATGCCGATGCATATATGCGTCGCGGTGGCCCTTCATACCTCAAGGATATGATTTCCTTTAATTTTTTGCAGCTACAAGAGGGCTGGTACTCTCCATGGGACTTCGTCGTAAGGACTTGTGCCAATTCGACAGTCGCGTTGTTGCCGAATTCAGTCAGAGATTTTATTTATAAAAAAATGCTTAGAAGATAGGCTGATCGAGATAGGCCGATCGAGCAACTGGAGAATATAGATGAGAAAAATCCTGTACTATGCTGAGGCTTGGGGGCTTGGGGGCATCGAGTCTTTCATCATGAACGCCATACGAGGTTTCGATCAGCGTGAGTTTACGGTTTCCATATTCTCGGTTCACGACTGGTCCGATGCTTACGATGAAGAGCTCGAGGCGCTCGGTGTATCGCGATTCTGTTTATATAAAGGTTACAAACCGAGCTTGTTGAAGAGATATGTAACAGGGGTTACAGCTTGGCGAAAAATAATCAAGCAGCAAAAACCCGATATAGTTCACGTTAATGCAATGAACGGACTCGGCCTTATATACGCTGCGGTTGCGAAGGGTATGGGCGTCAGATTATGTGTTGCTCACTCACATAACACTTCATTTGGATCTGGATCGAGGACGATCAAGACGTGCGCTCACTTTATAGGCAAGATGCTGTTTACTAGACAAGTGGATAAAAGAATCGCATGCTCAAGTGAGGCGGGGCATTATATTTTTGACGATAAAACTTTTGAGGTGATATGCAACGGAATAGACGTTCAGCGGTTTAGGTTCGATGCTGACGCTCGGCATCGCGTTCGAGAGAGCCTCGGAATCGGGAATGAGGTTTTTGTATTTGGTTCGGTTGGGCGAATATCGGAACAGAAAAATCCTGTATTCCAGTTAAATCTGCTTGAAGATTTATTAAAAGCAGGCATTAACGCGAGGTTGCTTTTGGTTGGCACCGGCGCAATGTTTGGGGAGGTTAAAAAGGAAGCGGCTAGAAGGTCTGTCGCGTCGTACGTAAGTATGCCGGGTGCCACATCTGTTCCGGAAGATTTTCTGTGTGCATTAGATGCGATGACGATGCCCAGCTTATTTGAGGGTGCTCCCTTCGCGCTGGTGGAGGCACTCTGCAACGGATTGCCCTGCATAGTTTCTGAATCTGTTCCTCAACCCGTCTCTGTCGATGCGCAGGTAACTAAATTGTCCCTCGATCGGATTGATGTATGGGAAGATGAGCTGTCGAGCAGGGCACTCAGCGGCGCGACCGATCGCATGCAGGGATTGAATGCTGTCGCGGGCACGTCCTATGATAGTGAGTGCATGCGCACGAGGCTGCAAAGCATATACGAGATGCAGTGAAGGCGGTTTAGGAATGAAGGGATCCATGACGCAAGTTGCCTCCTTTGATATTTTTGACACTCTAGTCGGGAGAATCTGCGGTTCCCCTGAAAGAATGATTGATGCGATTGCGTATCGCGCGCTGAACGACGGGGTAGATGGCGCCTCTGCATTCAAAGATATTCGTATAGAGGCTGAGGCGAGAGCGATTGATCGTGTGGGGCAAGAGCGCCTGACTCTGGAAGATATTTATTCCGAGTATGCTCGCATACGTGGGCGAGCCGAAGCCGAGTTATACAAGAATCTTGAAGCCAGGGCTGAAATCGACATGTGCTATCCAATAACGGGTGGTGTCAATTTATATAAAAAGGCGTTAACAGATTGTGGTCGAGTGATTCTGATTTCAGACATGTATCTTCCGAGCGAGATACTGGAGGAGATGCTGAGAAAGTGCGGTATTACTGGTTATGAAGCACTCTTTGTCTCAAGTGAATGCGGCTACACGAAATGCTCCGGAAAGCTTTTTTCGATTGCAGCTAAAGCAATTGGAGTCGAAGCGGACGAGTTGACGCACGTTGGAGACAATTTCAAATCTGATTATCTCATGGCGAGAAGAGCAGGTGTCAAAGCCCATCTGATTAGGAGCGGAGAAATTATATCACCGCTGGAATCGATGAGAGGGAAAATACGTCGTAGGATGAAGGCGGATTCTTCGCGGGATATAGAAATGAGCTTTAGGAAAGGCGTAAATGATGATCCCGCGATAGCTGCCGGCTATTGCGTGTTCGGCCCGCTCTTAATAAGTTTTTGCAGATGGATACACGAGAAAAAAAGGGAAATTGGAACCAAAAAACTATTTTTTGTCGCCAGAGATGGATATCTCATTCGCCGCGCCTACCAAGCCCTGTACCCACAAGAAGAAACGGATTATCTGCTGGCGTCGCGTAGGGCAACAACGGTCCCGCTGCTTTGGAAAGTTGGCTCTGTGGGGGAGCTTCCCGGTCTTATAGGGCTCGGAAGGGAGACGGCTTTAAGGGAGATGTTAAGTCGGCTCGGCGTCCAACGGTCTGAGGTGTACGACACGATGTTCGGTCTCGGATTAAATGAGGAGACACCATTTCTAAGCGAGGGGATCGAAAAGAATGAGGTGTTTCTTTCGGTATACGAGTTGTTGACCGAGAAGATAAAGAATAATTCGAAGCAAGAGTTTGAGGCTGCATCAGCATACTATAGCGAAATATTTAAAGATGAGAAGAATGTCGTGCTGGTCGATTTGGGCTGGAGGGGGAGTATACAGCATGCCATATCCGAACTTGTGGACAGCATCGGTCTCGATATAAGCATAAGCGGTCTGTATCTCGGGGTGTCTTCTGAATCGAGTTGGAGAGAAAGACAACCAATGTCCGGATTCCTGTTCCAAGGGGAATCCGGCTCACTTCTTGAGAAGGATGAAGGCTGGTTTAACGCCCTGCTTGAATCGGTGTTCACAGCACCCCATGGATCGGCGGAAAGATATACTCTGGACAGCCAGGGCGGGTGCGATGTGGTGCTCACTCCCTATTTAGAAGAAGAGCGCTCATCCGCAAGAGTTTTTATGGGTGTGCAGGCTGCTGCGTTGGACTTCGTGAAAGATTATATTGCCAACGAATGGAGCCGTTACGGGATATTTACAAAGAGAGATGCGTTAGATGGGTTATATCGGCTTGGGAACGAGCCAAGCATTGAGGAAGCGGTGCGGTTTGGCGATTGCGTAGTCTCTTATAAAGAGGTCGGTTATCTGGCGCATCCTTCAAGCGGGCTTTTCGGTTCTCTTTTCGATCCAAAACACCTTGTTTCGGAAATAAAAACATGTTATTGGAAGCCTGCGTATGTGACAAGGCTTCTCGGTCATTCGGGCCAGTATCTTTGGCTTTTAAAAACGATGAAAAAGCTTGCTGGCTAAGAGGGATGGAAGGGAAATTGAAGACAGTCTTATTCGTGTCGGGCTTAGAGTCTGAGGGAGGCGCGGCCAAGGCACTCGTAGAGCTTTGCTCTCGCCTCGTTTCGACTCGAAAATTCCGCTGCGTAGTTCTGACTGCAAAGCGCAATCATTTGAACGTTGAGCTCGAGAAGGCCGGAGCAACTACAATCGCTGTTGGTTACGGGGCGTTTTTGGTTCCGCCTCCATATAGCGCATGGAAAGCACCGATTAAGTATCTGCTTGAGCTTTTGCGATATGTGTGCGGATATAAGAGGTCGATGCGCCTTGCAGAAAAGAATATCGATTTCTCTAAGGTTGACATTATTCATTCAAATGTACCCAGAATCGATATCGGGCTAGCTCTTGCGAGAAAACATGGAATAAAGCACATTTACCATTTGCGAGAGAATTCGTTTACATATTTTAAATGTTGGTCATTTCGCCGCGATCCTGTGAATTACATGGACCGTGGTACCGATGCATATATTGCGATATCGCAAGCGGTTGCGAATAATTGGATTATGCGGGGTGTTGATAAAGATAAGGTTTGGGTGATTTACGATGGGGTTGATACATCGCGCAGTGAGATTGCGAGATCTCGGCCGCCAATAATGGGGGAAAAGCAATCAGCTAAGACGGTGTTTCTTGGTGGATATATACCTTCGAAAGGTGTTTGGGATGCAGTCGGGGCAATCGACAGGCTTGTGAGCACTGGTTCGGTGGGGGTTACCTTGGACATCTATGGCGGAGGTCCGATCGAGGTAAAGAAACAAATTGAAGCTTTTCTAGAGAATCATGGTCTGACTCAATGCGTTACCCTGCATGGAGAGGTTGAGGACGTATGGTCTGTGCTTCCGCATTATGACATCGGACTGACATGTGCTGAAAACGAAGCTTTTGGTCGTACGGTCGTTGAGTTTCAGGCTTCTGGATTGATTACCGTTGTTAGCAGATCGGGCGCATTTCCGGAGATCGTGCACGATGGAGCCGACGGCTTTATATATGAAAGTGCCCTTGGGGCTAAAGGTCTGGCCGACGTACTGAACGACTTGCTGAACGGGCCGCATGACTTCGAGAGGATTACCTCTTTGGCGCGGTTGAACGCAGCGAGGTTTAGCGATCAAATGAATTGCGAGAAGATAGTGGGTCTTTATGAAGAGATCGAGAAAAGTCGGCGTGCACTTTAGGGAGGAGCCAAGGAAAGAGATCATTGGGGATGTCATCAGCCGTGTACTTAAAGATGACCCATTGCCACTGTATGTCGCATTTGGAGTTTTCTCATTCTGGTCGTGGTTACGCCTAACGATGTTTTTTCCTGATGGACAGCCGACACCCGCTGACCAGATTGAGAGTTACGTTCAGCTTGTGACATGCGCTCTCATTGCGTTTAGATTTCTCACAATAAAAACCTCTCCAGCGCGTCGGGCTATTTCGTTGATATTGGCATTATTTGGTGTGATTCTGTGGATACGCTCAAGGGAAGGGTGGATTCTGTGGAGTCTTCTATTTATTGCTGCTGGAAAGGATGTCAGCATAAAAAGAATTGCTGAAATAACAGCCTTTTCATGTTTGTCGGTAACCCTGCTTGCAGTCATCGGCTCGGGCTCCGGATTAATTGAGAACGTAGTGGCAGCAAGGTCGGATAATGGTGTTGTTCGGGTGGCGCTTGGATTCCAGCACCCCAACTCATTAGGGGCTGCGCTCGTCACTGCCGTGATTGCCATTTATATCGCTGTGAATGGGCGAATGGCACGATTTGTGGCACCCGTGCTTAATCTAGCCGCAATTTATATAGTTATGTTTATTGCCAGGTCAAAGACGTCCGCTTTAATTCTGTTTATGACGCTGGTATCAGTGATTCTAGCCTCCTTTATCAGGAGAGTTGGAAAAAGCAGGAGTCATCTTTATGTGTTGCTCTTTGTGTCTTTAGCGATGATGGGTTTAAGCATTTTTTTTCTATATAATTTTGATGCGAATATTGCCTTGCATGAATGGCTAGACGGTTTGCTTTCAGGTCGTCTAAGCCTTGCGAAAGCATATTTTGTTCGCGCTCCATTAACTCTATTCGGGAACTCTTATTCAGGTGTAATGGAGTGGAATGTTGATGGGGTTATCAAGGAGTTTGTTGTCGATAACGTTTACGATCATGCGATCATGCGTTTTGGGATAGTCCTTTTTACAATGTTTGTAGTTGCTTTTATCGCTTTGTATGCGTTTGCAATTAGGCGTGCGTGTCTTGTGTACGAACTGACTTTGTTTGCGGTGTTCATCGCTATGGGTTTCGCGGAAATATTAGCCTTGCAGATCCATAGCGACTTTCTTTTATTTTTATTCTCAACCTTAATCTACAGCTCGCACCCATTGCGAAAATCATCGGAGTCGGGGGGCACATGTGAACTTGGTTGCCATTCCTCGGCCATGCGCTCAAGATTCACTGTAAAAGGAGAATGATGACTTCAGTGCGGACAACTAAAAATGATGTAGTGTGGAACTATATCGGCACGTTGGTAAGCATGACGAGTGGATTGCTTTTGCTTCCACTGCTTGTTCACTATCTGACTGGCGAAGAGCTCGGTTTGTGGTATGTCTATACGGCAATAGCAAATCTGGCTGTCTTATTCGAGTTCGGATTTGATCCTACTTTTGCTAGAAATATAGTTTACGTGATTAGTGGCGCACAAAGCCTAGATGGCGATAAGGTTGCGGAAGATGTGAGTCGACGGTCGATTGATTGGCATCTTCTTAATACCGTGATCAGTGTGTCTAAAGGCGTTTATGCATTAATAGCGATGGTTGTGCTGGTCCTGTTGGTTACTGTAGGGACTGCGTACATCCATGTGGTTGCTGCGAAAATACTTGATGCAGGAATTATGGCGTCATGGGCGATTTTTTGCATTGCCGTCTTCCTGAATATCTATTTCCTTTGGTCTCTGACCGTTCTTAGGGGATATGGAGACATCGCAGGAGAGAACAAAGCCCGCACGATAGGTAAAATGCTACAAATCATCGTCAGTGTCGTGTTGCTGTGCAAGGGTTTTGGTTTGCTTGGCGCCTCCCTTGGGTATCTGATGAATTCGGTTGCGATTAGAGTTTCCGCTGTAGTTGGTTTGCGCATGCATCGAGATATCAATGAAGGAAGAAAAAGAGATCGGGTGCGTTCATCTCTGGAGGAAAAGATGGAGGTGCTTCGCAGCGTCGGTGGAATTGCCTGGAGAGATGGAGTAGTTTCTTTTTCAAACTATGCTTCTACACAGGCGATATCAGTGATAAGTTCGTTGTTTTTTGGTCTAACAGCGGCCGGTCTCTATTCCATAGCCCTGCAGTTCGCAACGGCTATTATCAACCTTGCCTCGGCGTATCCAAAGGCTTTTTTCCCTGCCATGCAATCAGCGTTTGCCAAGCATGATAATGAGGCGCAGATTAATTTGGTATCAAGCGGAATTGTGGTTTACTGGCTTTTGTTCATAGTCGGCGTGTTTGGCGTATGTGTAATTGTAGCTCCTCTTCTGCCATTTCTTAAACCTGGAACAACGATGGATCTCCCTCTGTTCATCTTGCTATGCATCTATATAGCCTTGTGGAACCAGCATGGGTTATTCTGTAACTATATTGTTAGCAGGAACGAACTTCCTTATATGCCGGGCTACTTGTTTGCGGCGGTTTTGGGGGTCGTATTATCTTGCGTGCTGTGCGGAGTGTTGCACTTTGGCCCGTATGGAATAGTTTTAGGCCAAGCAGTTTCGCAGTTGTTGTATAACAATTGGAAATGGCCGATGTATTTATGTGAAAAGCTAAATACGAGCTACTCCGCAATAATTAAGCGTGGCGTTTTTGAGCTTAGAAAGAAAATTGCTCCAATTATATCGAAAGGCCAGCAACGACCAGTGCGTCATTGAGGGTTACACCGAGCGTCATCGCACCCGTTTGTAACATCGCACCCGTTTGTAATAGACAGAATAGGTAGTCGAGGCGTTTCAAAAAGGAGAAGGAGTCATACCGACAACCGATCCCAGGTAACGTCGCGAAAAGTGGTGGGTAGTGTCCCGAAAGTTGGTGTGGGGCACGGTTCTCGAGGGTGGCCGCAGACTGCCCGAGGAACCGAGAATCGCCCAGAATGCCGTCATTCTAGCGCATGCTACGCCGCCCTCCTGCCGGGAAACAGGTTGTCGGCCACCACAAGCGCGATGATCCTGGCCGCGTGCCCGGCCGCGGTGCCCTCGTAGGCGCGCGCGGGCTCGTTGACCTTGACGGTACCGGTGTGCCTCTCGTTCAACAGAACGATGCTCGGCGTGTTATCGCATGGAAATTACCAGGTTGGACTGCATCAGCTCGCAGTGAAGATCGAGCATGTGCAATGCAGTGTGGTCGGTGCGGTGACGGGGGTGTTCGTGCCCCGGATAGCGCACGACCAAATGACTGACGACGTTGCGGGGTTTCGCAGGTTGGTGCGCGCAGGCTTTGGATTCACGATGAACATCTGCCTTGCGGTGATGTGCTATCTGCTGGTGTTCGCCGAGCCCGTGGTCCTGTTCGTGGCCGGCGAGGCGTTTGCCAGCGCGGTGACGGCGGTGTGGATCATCGGCGCGGTGAGCCTCATGTCGCGCGTCAGCTACTTCGTGGTGATGTACATCCCGTCCCCGCTGGGCCGCGAGAGGCAGATGGCCGTGTCGAGCATTGCGGCGGCCCCGGTGAGCGTGGTGCTCAACCTGCTGTTGGACGGTCCGTTCGGCGCGGTGGGCGCGGGCGTTGCGCTTTTGGCCACCGCGGCGACCGTCCTGCGCATCGAGCTCTGGTGCGCCCGCGACGTGCTCTCGTCCTTCGTGCGCCCGCGCGACCTGGCGCGCATGGCGGCGCCCAACGCGGTCGCCGCCGCGGTGTCCGCGGGTTGCGCATGGTTGCTCGTAACCGCGTTCTCCGTAGGCCCCGGAGCGATCGCGATCGCGGGCCTGTTGATCTCCCGCCCCGTGGACATCGCCGTCGCAGTTGCCCTGCGAGACGAGACAGCCCTCATGCTGATCGGAAAAGCTCGCGCCGTTTTGCGGCGCCGGTAGTGGGTGCATCCAGATGATGCGCCTGCTCATCGGAGGCCTATGATGAGGGGTATCGATCTGCGGGTGCGGCGGTTCACCCGCCCGCGGTGCGCCGCGCAAGCGATGGGAGACGCATGGATAAGGCACGTTTCGAGCCCCGCCGCATCGTCGTCACCGGCGGCTGCGGCTTCATCGGCTCCAACTTCGTCCACCATGTGGTGCGCGAGCACCCGGGCGTGCGCGTCACCGTGCTGGACAAGCTGACCTACGCCGGCAACCCCGACAACATCGCCGGGCTGCCCTCGGACCGCGTCGAGCTCGTCGTGGGCGACATCTGCGACGCCGCGCTCGTGGACCGCCTGGTCTCGGGGACGGACGCAGTGGTCCACTACGCCGCCGAGTCCCACAACGACAACTCCATCGCCGACCCGGGCCCGTTCCTCAAGACCAACGTCGAGGGCACCTACACCCTCATCGAGGCCTGCCGCAAGCACGGCGTGCGCTACCACCACGTCTCCACCGACGAGGTCTACGGCGACCTGGCGCTCGACGACCCGGCCCGCTTCACCGAGGAGACGCCCTACCGCCCGAGCTCGCCCTACAGCTCCACCAAGGCGTCCTCGGACCTGCTGGTGCGCGCCTGGGCCCGCACCTTCGGCCTCAGGGCAACCATCTCCAACTGCTCCAACAACTACGGCCCCTACCAGCACGTGGAGAAGTTCATCCCGCGCCAGATAACCAACCTGATCGACGGCGTCCGCCCCAAGCTCTACGGCGACGGCCGCAACGTCCGCGACTGGATCCACACCGAGGACCACTCCAGCGCCGTCTGGTGCATCCTCACGAAGGGCCGCATCGGCGAGACCTACCTGATCGGCGCCGACGGCGAGCTGGACAACATCACGGTGCTGCGCGAAATCCTCAGGGCCTTCGGCCGAGACGGGGACGACTTCGACTGGGTGCGCGACCGCCCCGGCCACGACCGCCGCTACGCCATCGACGCGAACAAGCTCAGGACCGAGCTCGGCTGGGAGCCCTCGCGCACCGACTTCGCCGCCGGCCTGGCCGAGACCATAGCCTGGTACCGCGACAACGAGGCCTGGTGGCGCCCCGCCAAGGAGGCCACCGAGGCCAGGTACAGGGCGCAGGGCCAGTAGGGCTATCTGCGTTTACATGACGGGTTCCCCGGTCTGCGTCCGGCATAGCTTTTGACTGTGTTTCGCATAGATAAAATGATGGCCTACGGCTCCCGTATAACGATGAGCCGTGGGCCATCACTGTGTTGAGCGGGCTTTCGAGCGCACGGTGAAGAGATGAATTTGGGCAACAGCCACTGAGCGAAATGGGTATTGGGATTTGAGCAGCCTGGGCGACCGCTGTCGGACCTTCACTAGCGTTTCCATTGGGTAACTGCATCAACGGTCCGGGTTGATTTTCAACCTCAGCGAAACACTGCGACCGCATAGCGCGTTTCCGCAGCCAGCGAGACGGTCGGGAGGCCCCGCAAGGGGCCTCCCGCCGACGTTCCCGCTGGTGTAGGATTCGTGACGGGGCGTCGCGATGGGTCCTGAGGGCATGCTCCGCCGGCCCGCCGCGCGCTGCTTCCGGACTCAGCGCGACGGGTGCCGCGGTCTCGATTCGGTTGTCCCCGCAGGGTTACTCCGCCAGCGGCGCCTCACCCCTCTCCGCGCGGGCGCGCTCCACGCGCCCCGGCGTCAGGTCGAGCTCGCCGGGCGCCAGCATCTCGACGCCGAAGGCGTCGAGCAGCGCGCGGGCGTCCTCGCCGAGCGCGGCGAGGAGCATCTCGGCGGGCGTCCGCCACGCGAGCCTGCCGCGGGGCTCGGAGTTGACCTGCGACATCACGAGCGCCGCGTCGGCGCGCGCGAGCCTGTCGAAGGAGATCCCGCGGCCCTTGGGCAGCAGCTTCCTTATCTCCACGTGGTTCCTCTCGCAGCCGCCCTTCTGGTCGGCGCGGCGCGGGTCGCAGTAGTACAGGCGCGTCTCGACGGGCCGCTCGCCGAGCGCCTCGGCGATGCCGCCCTCGTCGGCGAACTCGGCGCCGTTGTCGGTGAGCACGAGCCGGAAGACCCGGCGCATGCCCTCCTCCCCGAGCGCGGCGCGCACGAGCCCCAGCCCCGCGAGCACCGAGGCGCACGTCCCGTCGGGCACGGGTATGGCCAGCTGGAAGCCCGTGGGCCTGTGGTAGAGCGTGAGCAGGCGCGCCGAGTCCGAGGCGCGGCCCTCGACGGTGTCCATCTCCCAGGCGCCGGCGCGCCCGTCCTCGGGAAGCGCCTCGAACGCCGTGTGCGACCTGCGCGCGGAGTGCCGCCCCGCCCCGGCCGGCGCCGACTTGCGCCTCGGCCTGTAGCCCACCTTGCGCCTCAGCTCCATGTTGGTCATCCCGGCGTACCCGGCGTCCACCCAGCGGTATATCGTGGACGCGGAGAGCCCCAGCTCGGGCCTCGTGGCCGCGATCTGCTCGGGCGACAGCCCGCGCCGCAGCCCGTCGCGTATCGCCTGTGTTTAGTCAAGCCTCGCTTTCGTAAAAGAGCACTCCTTTCTTTCGGGTTTCGCCACGAAAGTTTTTCTGGATCGGGCGCGGGCTCGCCCCTATATTCCTGACTTGCCCAGCATGAGGGACTCCTCGAGCCGGTGGCTCGGGCCCCCGAACTCGACGAGCCTTCCGTGGTGGACCACCCGGTCCACGATCGCGGCGGCCAGCTTGTCGTCCGCGAAGACCGTGCCCCACCTGCTGAACTCCACGTTCGTCGTGAACACTATGCTCCTCCTCTCGTACGAATCGGATATCACCTGGTAGAGCAGGCGGGCGCCGTCCACGTCGAACGGAACGTAGCCGAACTCGTCCAAGACGAGCATCTCGGCCCTCCCGATGTCGGCCATCAGCCTGCCGAGCGATCCGTCGCGCTTCGCCTTCCCGAGCTGGAGCACCAGCGTGGCCGTCTGGAAGAAGCGCACGGGCATCCCGCGCCGGGTCGCCTCGATGCCCAGGGCCGTCGCCACGTGCGTCTTGCCGCGGCCGGTGGGGCCGTGGAAGACGAGGTCCTCCGCGCGGCCGACGAAGTCGAGCGAGAGCATGTCGTCGCGGCCCCAGCCGTCGGGGAAGCGCACGTTCGACCAGTCGAAGCCCTCGACCGCCTTTGGCACCGGGAACCTCGCCTGCCGCAGCAGCCTCGCCCGCTTCGACCGCTCCCGCGACTCCAGCTCGCGCGCGAGCATCCCCGAGCACGCGGAGAGCTGGCCCGGGGTCGCGGTCTCGAGGAACCACGATATCGTCTCCTTGGATATGAACAGCGACCTGGCGCGCGAGGCGAACTCCCCGCGCTCCGGCTCCGGGATCCTAGGCACCGGCCGCGCCCCCTTCCAGCAGCCCGAAGGCCCGGTCGTAGCCCGACAGGTCGACCGGCTCGTCGTACTCCACGAGCGCCCCGCCCGCGGCCGCCCTCGCGGCGGCGAGCTCGAGCGTCGCGGCGTCCACGCCGCCCGTCGCCTCAAGCGACCTCAGCGCGCCCTCGACCGCCGCGGCCCATCCGCTCAGGGCGCTGACGTCCCGCAGCGCCCTGAGGTCGGCTCCCAGGTCCGCGGGGGCCTCCGAGTCGAGGAACGCCACGAGCTCGTCCGGCAGCGAGCGCCGGACGACGCTGTCGCGCCAGCCGCCCGGCCGCACGGCGAGCAGCCTCAGCTGGAGCACGGGGTCGGCCGAGTCCGTCGGCGCCTCGCCCCATTCGCGGGCGTACTCCGCCACCACCTCGCCGCCGGGGCCGACGACCGTGACGTCGAAGGCGCCCATCGCGACGGCGACCTCGCGCGAGGCGTTGGCCGGGCCCGCCGAGTAGCGGTGCTCGCCGCCGGCCTTGAAGGAGCCCTGCCTGTCGCACTTCCTCGTGATCCACCTGACGCACGCGAACGGCGCCGAGGGGAGCGGCGAGAGCGCCGCGCGGTCGTCCCCGAAGAGCTCCGACTCCGGCTCGCCCTTGCGGTAGTGCGGCTTGCCCTCGGAGAGGGCCAGGCAGGCGTCGAGCAGCCGCCCGTTGTACGCCTTCACGTCCCATATCTGCGGCATCGGCACGAAGAGGTTCCGCCTGAGCGCCCCCACCTTGTTCTCCACGGAGCCCTTCTCGTTCCCGGAGTAGGGGTTGGTGAAGCTGTAGTCGAGCCCGTAGTGCGCGGCGAAGCGGCGGAAGAGCGCGGAGGTGGAGATCTGCGCGCCGACCCTGCGGCCGACCTCGGTGGCGTTGTCGAAGACGGCGCGCAGCGGCACGCCTCCGACGAACTCGATCACGCTCCTGAGCCCCTGGCAGACGCACTCCGCAGTCTCGCCCCAGAAAACCTGGGCGAACCCGACGTTGGAGTGGGGGAACGAGACCACGAGGAAATGGCCCCTGGTGACCACGCCGCGCACCCGGAAGTCCGCCTGGCCGAAGTCGACCTGGCACTCGCCGGGCAGCCAGTCGAGCAGGAGGAACCCCTGTGCCTCGCGGGCGTCGAGCCCGGCGGCGTGCTCCTCGCGCCTGCGCCTCACGTACCTCTGGACCGTCGAGTAGGAGCCCTCGAACCCCTCCTCCGCGACGAGGCGGTCGTAGACCCTCTTCGCGGTGTGGCGCTGCTTGCGCCAGCAGCGCCTGTCTTCCAGGAGCCACGAGTCGATCAGGGCCTCGAAGGGCTCGAGCAGGGGCGACCCTGGCGCCCCGCCTATCTCGGGCGGCCTCTCCGAGAGGTCCTGCTCGCTGTGTTTAGTCAATAGCTTTTGAGCAGAATGGTCATCTATTTTTGAGCAGTTTGCGCATCTGGAATGCGCGGCGTTCTTGAGCACCTACCCCTC